>JAKSVU010000015.1 GCA_024413465.1 Alphaproteobacteria bacterium | reverse complement strand
TCGCAGCCATTAAAAAAACCTTATTTAAAACTGTTTCTAAAACTTATATCACAAAAAGAAAATAATTAAAGTTTTTTTAACGATTTGTTTATTTTTTCGTTTCAAGAATTTTTTTGAGTTTAAGGATAGTCAAGGTGGTTTTGGTTTGACACAAAATTGTTATCTGCTAAAGTACCTTCCATTTCTTCAATTCGTGGAAGTTTGTTTTGGTTTGACACAAAATTGTTATCTGCTAAAGTAAAGGATATTAAAATATATATGGAAAATAAGTTTTGGTTTGACACAAAATTGTTATCTGCTAAAGTCGGAGCTGCTATTCCTAACGTTAAGTATATGTTTTGGTTTGACACAAAATTGTTATCTGCTAAAGTGGAGGCAATAGAACAATTAGATGAGGAAGAGTTTTGGTTTGACACAAAATTGTTATCTGCTAAAGTGGCGATGTTTGGGAAAACAAGATCCGGTGCGTTTTGGTTTGACACAAAATTGTTATCTGCTAAAGTATAAAATGCTGTAGTCGTTTAAAATCAATGATTACAGCATTTTTTTTGCTTCAATTTTATTTAAAATAGTGTCAATTGTTCTGGTTGTTCTGCTAAATTAACGGTTTTTCTGTTTTCAAAAGTTAAAATTTCAGCAAATTGTTTATCTGTGAAAAATAAAATGCTAATATTTCCTTGTGGAGGAATGTGTTCTTTGATATTTTTTATCAAAGGATTTGCTTTCTCTCGCGTACCACAAAATCGTAAATAAACAGAAAATTGGCACATTTCAAAACCATTGTCGATTAAAAAGTCTCGAAATTTTGTTGCTATTTTTCGTTCTTCCGGTTCTATAACAGGTAAGTCAAACATGACCATCATCCACATTAAATTATACCCCGATATTGACATAATTACAGTGCCAACAGCTCACTTCCCTTAAGTGCTTTGGGAATTTTAAGTTTAATGTTTTCATTTAAAATGCCTGTGGATAATGAACTTGTTAATACGTTCATTAAATAACTGATTTCTACTTGTTTTTGTTGTAATTTCATGGGAACTGACAAAACGTTAACTAATCTTTTTTTTGCAGACGTATCAATTTCTTGAATTCCGGATTTGATCATTTGAAAAACTGTATAATCAATAATTGGGCGGAAGGGTTCCATTAAATCATCAGCAAGTTGCATAGAATTAAATTGGTTGCAATGATGAAGCCCAATTGAGGGATGTAAACCGGAAGCAATGATACTGCGAATCATCGCAGAACGAATAATCGTATATCCATAGTTAAGTAAAGAATTTTCTATGCCAATTTTTGATAAATCAGTATCATTTCTTTGTCGCCTGAATCCTAATCCAAACAATATTTTAAAATATAAATAGGCAGCATGACCTTCAATATTTTCGGGATCCCCATTTTTGACTTGTTTTGCTAATGTCAATAATTGTTCTGCTTGTTCACTGATAGTTTCAATGATAGATGCTTGTTGAATAATTTTTGCTTTGACAATTTCTTTCCACAGTATATCTTTTTTTGATTGTTTCATTTGAGCTTGAGCCAATAAAATTTTGCTCTGCATATAATGTCCTTCAATTGGTAAAATAATGCTGGTTGGTAAATGATTTTGACCGCAAGCTACGATTAATGCATTATATTCAGCTAAACGAATAATCAAATTGTTTGAATAGGTAATGCCATGTGCATTAATGATTAAACATCCAATTTGATCAAGGGGAACTCGTCCGATTTCTGTTCCTTGTTCCAAAATGACCATAAAACCCCGTTCAACAGCCAAGTGTCTGTTGTCTTGGCTGATTTCAATAATTCTATCCATTGTTTTTCTCCTTATTTTTTCAAAGGATCATGAATATTGCCGAGCATATCCACATAAATTTTTCGAGCATTGTTTATACGAAGGTTGTCAGCAGTCGTTTCCCAAGAAAGTGTATCCCCATCTTCTTTTGCAATTTGATGTGGTCTAAAACAAATTCGACCATCTGTTCTCATCTTTTTTACTCGGGCAATGATGGTTTCCCCATCTTTTTCATAAGCAATCATATCATTTTTATGCAGACGCATAATTAATTTTGCGTGGGCATCTGTATGTCTCCATTTAGGAATAAAATCTTTTTGGTGCGCATTGTAATCAGAAATAATTTCAGCTACCCATTTCCCAGCTTTTTTTCCTCGATCTGGACAATAAATTTCAGCATAGGCATTACTGCCACCAACAGCATAACGATATGGTTCGCCCTTTTTATCTTTAAACACAATTAGGGAATCTGCTGATTTTTCTTCGTAAACTTTAACTTTAATCATTCCGCGATTTTTGAAATATTCTTGAATGCGAGCTTCTGCTTCGTTTGGTAAACATCCATTTATAAAATTACGAATAGGATTTGCCGTTCCTTGTTGATCGACTAACTTATCCAAATCAGCCAGGGTTTTAATTTCTTCAACAGAAATACGTCGAGTCAGTTTCAAAGTCCCTTTTTTACTGCCCTCACCAGCACAACCGTAATATGTTTCTTCATGCAGTTGTGCGACAGTTTTCCCAGTTTGAATGGCTTTCGAGGCATTTCCCTGATCTAGTTTATGTGAAATAATCAGGTTATCATACAAGTTTTGGATGTCTGCTTGTCTGTATGTTGGATAAGGTAAATGTGGTGTCTGTTCTTGTGGCATTATGCCCATAAAATCACGACGCTCTGTTGAATATTGTTGTAGAGTATCTCGAGAAGTGCAAGCGACGACAAAAGCATCAATCGCATGATGTCTGTGGTCGCCACGATCTTTTTTATTTTCATCACTTAAAACAGCATTTAATCCCCAATGATGACGCAACTTTGCCGTCAATTGGCCGGGAATACCTTGAACTTTTGTCGGATGAGTAACAAGGCAAAGATATTGTCGAGCGATTTTTGACAAGTATTGTGTATCGGACAACATTCTTGATAGCACATCACCTTTATCATCAGATAAACGCTTAAATGCATTTTCTTCAAATTTCCAACGTTTGTCAGCAGGTAACCGTTCAACACGTGCTAAAATTTCATTCCAACGCGTTGCATCATTATGAAATGCTTCCCAAGGTGAATTATTTTTCTTTTCTCTGTTACACTGACGACAAGATAAAACTTTATTTGACCGAGAATCTAAATATGAACGAGAAAATGGTAATAAATGTTCAATTTCAAATTCTGCAGACATAGCCAATTCTGCCCCTGAAATTTTTTTACCACAGAATGGACAACATCTATTTTGTGGTTCTTTTGCAGAATCTTCCCACAATTTATATTTCATACGATTATCGTAGTTGTTTGTAATACCAAGTCGTTCAAGTTCATTACCAATGCGTACATTTTCTTTTTCATTTGCTGTTTGTTGTTTCTCAAGTTCCTTGCGTTGTTCTTTGGACATTTTTAATTCTCTAGCCAATTCAACGACAATCTTATTGGGATGCCCGTATTTTTTTACAATCGCATTGATTAATTTTCTTAATTGGTTCAAGCCGATATGAACGGTTGGATTGTTTATTTTCCCAAAATATTTTTCGACGTCGTTTTTATCTGCTTCATTAAAAGAACCACCGATTACTTGACGCTTTAATGCTTGTCCATAATAGGGCAATTCGTCGTAACATTCTCCTGTTTCAGGATTGATAAATTGGGTATAGCGTTCCGGTAGAACACCTTTTGTTTTCAATGAAAAATCATAACCAGCAGCTTCAACAGCTTTGTCATACATCAATCCTTGTTCTAAATAAGGAAGTAATTTATTGATTGCTTTAACACTTAAAGAACCCGTTCCATCTGGTAAAGAAATTTTGATAATTTCATCAATTTGAGATTCGGTCAGTTTATAAAAAGAAAGTTTTTTTCTTAAATCCTTTTCTTGTTCGGTATCTAGTAATAAATCAACAATTTCATTTGCTCTTTCGTTCCAAATATCTGGGAAATATGGTTGTAATAAAGCAGTTGTTTTATCAGCATCAAGACCTTTTCTGCGTTCAGATTCAAGATTAAATTTAAATTTTTTATCTAGTCCTAAAATTTTTTTGGCTTGTGCAAAAGTTAAATGAAAGTCTTTATCAAGTTTTGAAAAATCTTCTAAAAGATAATGTTTTAACTGATTTTTTTGTTCAGTTGTTAAATCATATTCTCTAAAATCATCTTTGATTTTTAATTGATTGATTTGTTGTAATGCTCTGAATTTTTGAAAACAAGGGTAGGCAACATAACAACGATATTCAGATTCTTCGAGTGTACAATGTCCTTTTTCAGGTGTTTTTAAAGGGCGTTGTGACATAATCGTATCAAACAAATCTTCTGCAATTTCTTTTGCAATTTTTTGTTTTTCAAAAATCAAACGAAGTTCATGTTCATACATTGATCGTTCAGGATACATATCATAACATGCCTTGCTTTTTTCAACGTGTGATTTTGCAAGAACAGTAACATATTCTTGAGTGGAGTTTTTGTCTTTGTTTAAATTGTAAAGGTATTCTCCTAACGTTCGTGCATTTGCTTCAGCCATTTTTTGATTTAACGCATTAATTGCCGTTTTCATTGCACCTACTTCAGTATTTTTTCTGTCAGCTTTTCGATTGCTTTTAAATCCGCGTCTTTGATTAATATGAAATAAAACACGTCCAAGTTCATAAGAAGTTAGTTGTTCATCGAGGGCTTTTGCTCGTAATTCATAAGGATTTAATTTTTGTAATTCTTTACGTTCTGTTTCGTCTGTTGGCATCAAATCGTACTTGATTAATTTGTTCATCAACGTTGTTCGACGCATAACAAAACGGTCACGACGGCGACGCGCTCCACGAGCTTTTCTTCTGGAAACATCGAGAGGTTCTTTTGTTTTTGCATCTCTTCCATCTGAAAAAATACGGACACCCATTTTTTCAATGCCAATAGGTTTCCCTTTTTCCGTTTTAACAATACACCAACCGAGAGAAGTTTCACCCATATCTAAACCAAGTGTGTATTCCATAGAAATTACTCCTTATTAAAATTTTTAAACATCTTGACACAAAATAAAAAATCTGGCAAATTATTACTATCATTTAGCAGATGATAATTTTGTGTTCTTTCCAATAACAAGTGTTTTGAACGCAAAAAATAGAGGGCTGACTGCGCGTCAGCCTTTTTTATTTTTGTTTGATTAATATTTTTCATTCAAAACTCCATCAATTAAAACTTTTACTTTATAAAATTGACAAAAAGAGTCATAGAAAATACATTTTTATAGAACAGAATTAAAACAAAAGTATTTTTTTGTATTTGCAAAAAATATTTTCGTAGAATATATTTTTAGAAGAGTGTTTTTTGTATTTGATAAGGATTTACGATAAAATGAAAAAATTGTTTTTAATGCTTGGTTTAGCAATATCATTGAGTGCTTGTGTTCAAGCTCCGTTCGTTCCACCATTGGGCGCTATTTCTTCTGTTCAAGCTCCATTGGATTTAGATGCTGATAATACAAATATTTCTGATAAAAAAGGTTCTGCATCTGCAGTGACTATTTTAGGATTGATTTCTGTAGGTGATGTATCATACGAAACAGCTGCTAGAAACGGGAGAATTTCAGTTATTAAATATTCTGATTATGATTATTTGAACGTTTTGGGACTTTTCCAGAAAACAACGGTAAACGTGTATGGTGAATAAGCTAAAGTTATTCTTTGTTCTTATTGGGATTTTCTGTTGTTCTGCATGTGCTATCAGAAAAGAACTTCCTCCGATGGGCTTGTTTACAACGGAATTTCAACCTCCAGTAGGTTTGTTTTTTACATCGGTCAAAGCACCTTTGACATTGGATGCGCCTAAAAAACCACTTGGGGAGCCAAAAAAAGAAACGTATTTAACAAATTTTCTTTGGATTCCATTGGCTGTGCCATCAGTTTCTGTGACAGGAAATGATCAAAATGATCCAGTAAATAATTATTCTGATTACGAATATAATTCATATGTATTTGGTATGTTCCAATCAGTTTCGATTATTACTTATAAATAATAAAAAAAAGCCCTTGAAAAAGGGCTTTTTTATAGCAAAGTTATTTTTCTTCTAAAAATTCATAATTTGGTCTGCCACGAAGGGTGGTGAATGGATCAAATAAAATTGCAAATGGAAGTGCGAAAAAACCAGGCAGATAATACTGCGTTTTTTCTCTGGTATCAAAGGAGCTATGACCTAGTAAAACGGCACCTGTTTGATCAAGTATTTTTACAGGAAGCATTAAGATATTTAAAAAATATTCAGGAATTCCAGCTACCGTTTTTTCCGTAAAAAATCCATAAGGGCAATTTTTGTGCATAAATTCGTCAAATTGTTTGTTTCCTCCAACAGAATTTTTAAAATACGTATTTGGATATCTTGGAATACGATCTTCGTGTTCAGATAAATAAATAGGGGTTTTGTTTTTATAACATTGTTCTTGATTCCAGTAGAGAGATAAGGTTGTTCCTGCAGAGTAATCAGTTCTGTCTTCGTAAAAAGAATTGATTGAAGAACATCCTGAAAGTAAAATGGAAATTAAGAAAATAATTTTTGATTTCATATTGTTTCTCTTTATTTAAAACTGAAGATTAAAATACTTGGGAAGTATTCCAAGAAATAAATTGATTTTATAAAATACAAACATATTTCATGAGGGGCAAGATGTTTTGAAATTTATTGAGATGTTTAGAAAAGCCCCCTTACCAATCTTTTGTAAGGTTCGTTTTATAAAAACTCACCAAACAAAAGATGTCCTCTCCCTACAGGGCGAGGTAAAATGAGAGAATTTTTGTAAGGTTCGTTTTATAAAAAACTCACTAAACAAAAGATGTCCTCTCCCTACAGGGCGAGGTAAAATGAGAGAATTTTTGTAAGATTCGTTTTATTAAAAATAATTTATTGTTCACTACCCCTAAAAAATTTCTAAATTCACCTGCAGTTCATTAAGAAATTCTGTTCCCCCTAGCATGTGGGAATAAAGTTTTATTAAAAACTCACCAACAAAAGATCAGAATAAAAAAGCCCCGAAATAAATCGGGGCTTAAAAATCATTCTTTGCAAAATAATTATTTTGCGAAGAAGCTGCCGTTTCCGCAAGGTGAAATGATTTCTGTTAATGAGAAACCTAAGAATACACCGTTTTCGCAAACTTTGCCTTTACCATCGTGGCCACGAACGCCTGTGCAAGCTGTCAAAGCCAATGTGGATGCTAAAAGAGCTAATGTTAATAATTTTTTCATTAGTAAAATCTCCTAACTATCAATTATTTTGCGAAGAAACTGCCGTTTCCACATGGGGAAATGATTTCTGTCAATGAGAATCCTAAGAATACGTCATTTTCACATACTTTTCCTGAACCATCGTGGCCACGAACACCTGAGCAAGCTGTCAAAGCTAATGTTGACAATACAACAGCTAATGTTAATAATTTTTTCATTGTTTGAATATCCTTACTTAAAGTTAAACAACAAGGTTATTTTATTTATTTTTGATAAATTTATCAAGATTTTTTTAACGAATTGTTAATCTTTTGATAAAATGTTTCAAATTATTTCGTAGTGTAAAAAATCAATGGAATTATCCCAAGAAATATAAATTGTTGTCAAAATAACAATGATGAGCAAAATCTTTGGGAAGTTATTGCGTAGCCCCCGCACCAATCTTTTGTAGGCTCACTTTTAAAAAAAGTTCGTTAACAAAAGATGTCCTCTTCCTGCAGGGCGAGGTAAAAAATTAGAAACAAAAAAATTTTGTTTAAAGCGTCAGCATATATTTAGAAAATTCTGAAATGCCTGTTTTTAAATCGTCAGAAATTTTTCCCATTGTATGACAAATACCATAAGCAGATATTTCAGAGGAAAGTGTTTGAATGCTGTTTGGTACTGAAATTGGAATCATGCCATTATGTTGAGAAAAACGAATCATTGATTCCAAACAATAAACACCTCCACCTTGTGCAGAACCGGAGGATGTGAAAAAAGCACATTTTTTAGTTTTTAAGGGTTCTTGGGAAAAAAATTGAACAGAATTATCCATAAAAGCTTTCATTTCTGCAGACATATTTCCATAGTAGGTTGGACTGCCAAATAAAATTAAGTCTGCCTGAATTAAATCATTTATAGAAGCCACAGGAACAGAATTTATTTTATCGAAATTTTCAGCAATCTCTGGAAAGGTTTTTGATAAATCAAACAAGTCCTCATCTTTAACTCTTTTAAGTTCAGCATTTAATCCAAGTTTATCAAAATTTTTTTTGAATTCTTGTGCTAAAAAATAAGTATTGGCAGTTACTGAATGAAAAAGGATAAGGATATTCATTGTTTATTCGTCCATGCAAACGGGAACAATTTGTGGAGTGTGATGACAAGCAGACATAAATTTCATCAAATCATCAGGTGTAATTGTTGTTGTTGCTGTGTTCTTTAAAGGGTGATAGTTTACGAATTGTTGAGACATCATTTCTGAATCTAAAATAACGTGAACTACGTTTTCTTTGTCATTGATGACAGAAAATGGAGTAACAGAACCAGGAGTAATTCCCAATTTTTCAAATAATAAATCTTCATTTGCGAAAGTTAGTCTTTTTGAACCAATTTTTGCAGGTAGTTTTTTTAAATCCACCTTTTTTAAAGCTGGGGCAATGATTAACCAAAAAACACCTTTTGCATCTTTACAAAACAGATTTTTACAATGCATTCCAGGAATGTTGTTCCAAACTTTTTCACCTTCTTCTACAGTGAAAGCTGGTGGATGAGGGGTATTTTTATACTTGATACCGAGATCAGTGAGTTTTTGTAATAATTGTTCTGGGGTTGTTGGTAATACGCGTTCAGTCATTTTTTATCTCCATAAAAAAAGAGGAGGATGAAACCTCCTCTTTTACAAGAATCAATTCCATTATAAGATTGATTGACCTGTCTTTGCCCAGTCTTCAGCAAATGTCTTTAAGCCAGAATCTGTTAATGGGTGATGATATAATTGACGAATTACCTTTGGAGGAGCTGTAATAACGTCAGCACCAATCAAACCAGCATTGATGATGTGTTCTGGAGAACGAACAGAAGCAACCAAAACTTGTGTTTTGAAGTTGTCATAGTTTCCATAAACTTGAACAATGTCTTGGATCAATTGCATACCGTTAACGCCTAAGTCATCCAAACGGCCAACGAATGGAGAAACGAAAGTTGCACCAGCTTTAGCAGCCAAGATAGCTTGACCAACTGTGAAGCACAATGTTACGTTTACCATTGTTCCTTCGCTTGACAATGCTTTACATACTTTTAAGCCGTCTTGTGTTAATGGAACTTTGATTGTAACGTTGCGTGCAATTTTACGCAAAACTTCAGCTTCTTTCATCATTGTTTCATAATCTAATGCAGTTACTTCAGCAGAAACTGGACCAGAAACAACTTTACAAACTTCAGAGATCAATTCTTTGAAGTTCATTCCTTGTTTAGAAGCGAGTGATGGGTTTGTTGTAACACCATCAACCATTCCTGTGTTAGCTAAATCTTTGATTTCATTCAAATCAGCTGTATCAATAAAAAATTTCATTTGAGTATCTCACCATAATGTTTAAATTGAAACTGTAAGAAAGAGTTTAATCAAATGGACAAAAAGAATCAACAACAAAATAGAATACAAGTATTATTGCCGTTGCCGTTAAGGCAGGCCTTTGATTATGCAATTCCTGCAGGACAAGATATTCCTCCTGTAGGATCGTTTGTACGTGTACCCTTTGGACCGCGAAAAATGACGGGAATCGTATGGTCTGTCGGAAAAAATGATTCTTTATGTCCCGATTCGAAAATTAAGGCTATCGATTCGGTTTATCCTTTTCTTCCACTAACAAATGAAAATTTGGAATTAATTAATTGGGTGGCTAGTTATACGCTGTCGTCACCGGGATCTGTCATGAAAATGGCGATGAGTGTTGATGACGTATTTGAAGGCGTTGGAGAACAATGGGGGTATGTTGTTAATCCTGATTGTCCAAGTGGGATAAAATGGACAGATGCTCGAAAAAAAGTTTATGAAGTAGCCGGTCAAGTTCCGTTTCTAATGTCTGAATTAGCTCGAAAAGCAGGTGTTTCAGATGGAGTGGTTCGAGGTTTAGTTGATCAGGGCGCTTTGATTGAGAAAAAAATTGAACCAACCTTGTTTGAAATTCCGAATCCAGATTATGAAACCGTTTCTCTGTCAGCTGAGCAAAATAATGCAGCAAAATTTTTGTCAGACAAAATTGGTAATGGTTTTAATGTAACCGTTTTGAATGGAATTACAGGTTCTGGGAAAACGGAAGTTTATTTTGAAGCTGTTGCAAAAGCTTTGAAACAGGGAAAACAAGTTTTGGTGATGTTACCAGAAATTGGATTGACAGGACAATGGTTGGAACGGTTTAAAAAACGCTTTGGCGTTTTACCTGCACAATGGCATTCTGATGTAACAAATCGCATAAAAAGAGAAACTTGGAAAGCTGTTTTGAATCAAAAAATTCAAGTTGTAGCGGGGGCAAGATCTGCTTTATTTCTTCCTTATTCAAATTTGGGACTTATTATCGTTGATGAAGAACACGATTCCTCTTACAAACAGGAAGATGGTGTTTTATATCAAGCCAGAGATATGGCAGTTGTTCGTGCTAAAATTTCTAATATTCCAATCATTTTGTCATCAGCAACACCTTCATTGGAAACTTTGGCAAACGTTGATCAAAAAAAATATGATGAAGTTTGTTTGAAAAATCGTTATGGAATTGCTGTTCTGCCAGAAAAAAAATTAATTAATATGCGTTTGAACCCTCCAGAACCTCCTGCTGAAAACTTACAGGGATTTTTGTCCCCTGTTTTGGTTAATGCGATTTCCGAAAATTTGCAAAAAAACGAACAATCATTGCTGTTTTTAAATAGACGGGGATATGCTCCACTGGTTTTATGTCGTAAGTGTGGAAATCGCTTTGCTTGTCCTCATTGTTCTGCTTGGTTGGTCGAACATGTAACAAAAAATGGTCGAAGTTTGCTTTGTCATCATTGTGGATATCAAATTCCAAAGCCAAAAACCTGTCCTGTTTGTGGCGAAGAAGATTGTTTTGCAGCCTGTGGGCCTGGTGTTGAACGCATCGCGGAAGAAGTAAAAATGCGTTTTCCAACGGCAAGGACACTTGTCGTTTCTACGGATTTAGATGTGACTGCGACAAAAATGAATGAATTGATGAAACAAATTCATGATAATGAAATTGATATCGTTATCGGAACGCAGATTTTGACAAAAGGACATAATTTCCCAAATTTAACTTTAGTTGGCATTATTGATGCTGATTTGGGATTAAATGGTGGGGATTTAAGAGCTGGTGAAAGAACTTACCAAATGCTTGAACAGGTTGCCGGTCGTGCTGGTCGTGCTGAAAAAAAAGGGTGTGTCTATCTGCAAAGTTATGAGCCAGATAATTTGATTATACAGGCCTTGATTCAGGGAAATAGAGATAAGTTTATTGAATTAGAAAAAGAAGTCAGAAAAAATACAAAATATCCTCCGTTTGGAAGATTGGCTGCACTTGTTGTTTCTGGTGAAAAAAATGAACGCGTTGAAAAAGTTGCATGTGCTCTTGGACAAAGTGCTCCACAAGGAAATGGTGTTCGTGTGTTAGGACCTGCACCGGCTTTGTTCAGTTTGTTACGAGGTAGATATAGATATCGTTTGTTAATGCAGACGACGAAGAATATAAAAATCCAGGATGCCGTTCAACAATGGATTTCAAAAGTTGAGATTCCAAAAGACGTTGATGTGCGAATAGATATTGATCCATACAGTTTCTTTTAACAATTGAAATAAAGTCGTGATTTTTAGTTTTTTTTCTGTATATTAAGAAAAAAAGGATCAGTCAGTGAAAAAAAACATATATCATCATCATCGACATCGGATACGGAATAATCTGTTTGCTGCGATTGATTTAGGGACAACAAATTGCAGATTGTTGATTGCCCGTCCGTCCCCTACAGGTTTTGTCGTGCGAGAGGCTTTTTCTAAAATTACACGTTTGGGAGAAGGCTTGATTTCTAATGGCGTTTTATCTGAACAGTCAATGGCTAGAACAATTTCTGCTTTGAAAATTTGTGCAAAAAAAATAAAACAACATCAAATTGTTCAAACTCGTTTTGTTGCAACAGAAGCATGCCGTCGTGCTAGTAATGCCGAAGATTTTATTAGTCGTGTCAAAAAAGAAACAGGATTGGACCTTGAAATCATTTCTTTTGAAGAAGAATGTCGATTAGGTGTAACGGGATGTATGCCTTTAATTAACAGAGATATTCGCCACGTTATTGTTTTTGATATTGGTGGAGGATCAACGGAATTTTCTTGGGCGAAATTTGATGATGATAATCAGGTAGTTTTAGAAGCTGCACTGTCTGTTCCATTGGGTGTAATTACAGTTTCAGAGGGATTTACTGGTAAAGGATTATCACATACAGCTTACCGAGCAGTCGTTGATAAAATCAAAAAATATTTATCAGAATTTGATGAAAAGTGGGGGATATCAGCTCTGATTGAAAAAGGTGATGTGCAAATGATTGCAATGTCAGGAACTGTCACAACGATTGGTGCTTTTCATTTAAATTTACCTGTTTACAATAGAGCTGCTGTAGATGGTTTGTCTTTGTCGATCGATGATTTAATTGCAGCTAAAAGAAAATTGGAAAAATTGCCATTTCAACAAAAAATGGAACATCCTTGTATTGGACCACAACGGGCTGATTTGACGTTGCCAGGTTGTGCAATTTTACAGGGGATTTGTGAACAATGGTCAATCGGTGAAATTACAATCGCAGATCGTGGATTACGAGAAGGGGTGTTGTTAAGTTTAATTCGACAACACAATAAAAAATGACAAAAAATTCAGTTCATATGCTAGCAAAGCACGTAAAGAAGAATGCTAATAGAACGGCTTCATCAACAAAATGGTTAAATCGTCAATTAAATGATCCATACGTTGCGATGGCAAAACAACAAGGATATAGGGCTCGATCAGCTTTTAAGTTGATTGAATTGAATGAGAAATTTCATTTTTTGAAGCCTGGTTTGATGGTTGTTGATTTAGGTGCTGCTCCTGGTGGGTGGACGCAAGTTGCCGTTGATTTGGTAAAATCAACCCCAGAAGATCCAAAGGTCGTTGGATTAGATTTGTTAGAAATGGCTCCAATTGCTGGTGCTAAAACAACTCAACTTGATTTTTTGGATGATTCTGCTCCGGACGTTTTGAAAGAAATGTTAGGAGGGAATAAAGCTGACGTCGTTTTGAGTGATATGGCTCCAAATACTACAGGAATGAGTGAAATTGATCATTTGCGAATTATGGGATTGTTGGAAACAGCATATGCCTTTGCTTTGGAAATTTTAAATCATAACGGTGTTTTTGTTGCCAAAATTTTCCAAGGTGGTACAGAACAGAATTTGTTAAATGAAATGAAAAAGAGTTTTGCTGTCGTTAAACATGCTAAACCACCAGCAAGTCGAAAAGAATCTTCTGAATTTTACGTGGTGGCTACAGGATTTAAAGGGGTAAATCAATGAAATCCACGGGACGCATAGGGGCTGTTGTCGAGATATTGACGGAATTATTTAAGTTTGAAGATCCTGCGGACAATACTTTAAATTTGTATTTTAGAAACCATAGATATATCGGTTCAAAAGATAGACGCTATATTGCTGACGTCGTTTGGTTTATTTTGCGTCATTATGGTCGTTATCAATCTTTAAAAAATCCTTTGACACCTAGGGTTGCAGTTAGCTTGTATTTACAAGAAAATAATGAAGATCCATCAATTTATTTTACAGGTGAACATTATGCTCCAGAACCTTTGTTAGATGATGAAATCGTGAATTTTAAAGGTATTGATGAAGTTGCAGAATGTCCAGATTGGTTAAAAAATAAAATTGATACTGATGATTTGATTGCTATGACAAAACCTGCTTTGACAAATGTCAGAATAAATCCTTTAAAAACGACACGCGATGAAGTCTTGGAAAAATTAGGGTGCGGAGAAAAAACAATCTATAGCCCCATGGGAATTGAATTAAAACAACGAGTTCAATTGGATCAAACTGATTTGTTTAGAGATGGTTTGATAGAGGTTCAAGATGAGGGCTCTCAATTAGTTGCTTTGTTGACAGGAGCAAAACCTGGTGAAAAAGTAATTGATTGGTGTGCTGGTGCAGGTGGAAAAACACTTGTTTTGTCAGCTTTGATGAAAAATTCAGGAATGGTCTATGCAATTGATATGAATAAAAAAAGGCTGAAAGATTTACCTGACAGAGCTATGCGTGCCGGATCTCAAAATATTATTTTGTTAAATGATTACAAGGGAATAAAGGCAGAATATGATTTGGTTGTTGTTGATGCTCCTTGTACGGGAATAGGAACGTGGCGTCGTTCCCCAGATGCTCGTTGGAGAATAACGGAAAAACAATCGAAAGAAATTATTAAAGTGCAAACTGAGATTTTGGAAAAATCTTGTAGAGCTGTCAAAAAAAATGGACGGTTGTTTTATATTACCTGTTCTTTAGATAAAGATGAAAATGATAATCAAATTCAGGCCTTCTTAAATAATCATACCGATTTTGAATTGGTAGATTTATCAAATCGTTTTAACCAGATTGTTGGTAAAAATTGTACAACGGAAAAAATGATACATATTCATCCCGCAGTATACGGAACAGATGGATTTTTTGCTGCCGAATTGAGACGTAGATAAAATTATAGTGGAATTTTTCCTTTGTTTTATATATCTTATTAAGCGAAGTTTATAATGAGGAGTTATATAATGGCTGATATCCAATATGATATTGTTGAAGAAATAGGTGTTTTATCTGAAAATGCTAAAGGTTGGCGTAAAGAGTTAAATAAAATATCTTGGAATGGTGGTGTTCCAAAATATGATATTCGTGAGTGGGATCCAAACCATGAAAAAATGGGGAAGGGTGTTACAATGACCGAAGATGAAATGGCTGAATTAAAGAAAATATTGGCTGGTATGTAATTTTATGATTCGTCCAATTGTTAAAGATGAAGCTTTTTTAGCTAAAAAATCCGAAGATGCAACAGTAATGGATTTAGCTGTGGCAACAGATTTAAAGGATACGCTGACAGCTCATGCCGATGAATGTGTGGGAATGGCTGGAAATATGATAGGTTTTTTAAAGCGTGTTATTATTTTTGATAATAATGGAAAACAACAGGTTATGTTTAATCCTGAAATTATAAAATACAGAAATCCATATCAGGCTTCCGAAGGGTGTTTATCCTTACAGGGACAAAGATCAACAATTCGGTATAAAAATATAAGAGTAAAATTTTTTGATGAAAAATTTCAAGAAAAGGTAGATAATTTTTGCAATTTTCCCGCTCAAATTATTCAACATGAAATTGATCATTTGAATGGAATTATTATTTAAAAAATGTAATTTTAAACAATCTTTAATGGAGAAAATAATGTTTAAAAAAAGTATGTTAGGTCTTGCAGTTTTGTCAACAATCGTAGCAACTTCTGCAAAAGCTGAAATGACACCATATGTTGGCGTTTATGGACATAGAACAGATGCTCAATATAGTGAACGTAAAACCAGATCCAATTTTGATGATAAAGCTTTTGGATTTAGCCTTTCTGCAGGTGTTGATTATTCAAATTTTAGCACAGAACTTGAATATTTTCAGACAGATGAATTTAAAGATATTTATAAAGGTTTAGAAGGTGAATTAAAATTAAAATCCGTTGGATTGTCACAGTTCTATAGTTTCAAAAATGATACAGATTTTACACCATATATTGGTGCAGGTGTTTCTTTGGGCAAAATTCATTTAGGATATGAAAAATATTCAAAGGATTTTTCTAAATTAGGACTTCATGCAGGAGTTGGTGTTCAATATGAATTAACAGATGCCTTATCATTAGATTTAGGTTACAGATATATGGATTTTGGTCGTGCTAAAACTCATATTGAAGGAGCTTATACAAAAACCCATATTAAAATGAATGACGTTTATTTAGGTTTAGTATTTAGATTTGGAGAAAATAAATCATCTGAAGAACATGTTGTTCGTAAAGTCGTTGTTGGATCAACACCTGTAGCAGCTGCTAAAGCTAAAAATATGAAATTGATTCCAAGTATGTTTGGTTCAGCTAGCTCTAAATTAAATCAGGAAAATAAGAAACAATTGATGAATGCGTTGGCTGATTTTAAAGGTGAAAAAGACGTTAACTTCAATGTATATGGATACACAGATCGTATTGGTTCTGAGGAATCAAATAAAGTTCTTTCACAAAAACGTGCTGATGCTATAGCAGATATCCTTCGTTCAAACGGCTTTGCTGATCAAGTTAAAAAAGTAGAAGGTCGTGGGGAAACAAATTCTCTTGTTGGAAATTCTTGTGATTCAATAAAAGAAAAAGCTGAATTGAATAAATGTTTAGCTGCAGATCGTCGTGTTGAAATCGACGTTGTAAAATAGAATTTTACAGATATATTTTTGTGAGTAAGGGCAGTTTTTACTGCCCTTTTTCATGTTCTTGATTTTTTAGAGGAATGAGAAGTAACAAGTTGATTTTAAAAAAATTTTAATTTTTCATGCGTAAAATAATTATATTCTGGAAAAGTGTTTTTTATAAAGGTTATCCTTATGATTTCTTTTTTTAACGTCGATTATTCAAAGTTGTCTTTGGAAGAAGTTGAACAATTAACAAAAGATATTGTTATGTTAAGAAAGAAAGATATGAATGGCTGTACACCTTTGATGCATGCTGTTCAACAAGTTGTTGATCCGTTAATTGTTGAAAAAATGGTTTCTGCTGGAGCTGATATCGATGAAGTTGATAATGATGGTAGCTCTGTTTTAATGTATGCAGCTCAATACAACTATAATCCCGAGATTGTTAAAGCATTAGTTCAATTAAATGCAGATATTGATGAATGTGATGATAAGGGAATGACTGCTTTGATGTATGCAGCTCAATATAATGAAAATCCAGAAATCGTAGATATGTTGGTTAAACTTGGTGCAGATATAGAAGATACAGATCAAAGAAATTCAACAGCTTTAATCTATGCGGCCAAATATAATGAAAATCCAGAAGTGTTAGAACATTTGGTGCATTTGGGAGCAAATATAAATGCTCAAGATAAAGATGGTTGTACGCCGTTAATGTATGCAGCTTCATATAATTCAAATCCTGAATTGATTGATAAGTGTATAGAGTTAGGTGCTGACGTTTATGCTACTGATAAATATGGTTGGACAGCCTTAATGTACGCAGTGAGTTATAGTGAAAAACCTGTTATGTTGGATAAATTCGTTGAACTTGGTGCTGATTTAGAAGAAATGGATGAGTATGGTTGTACTGCTTTGATGTATGCAGCAAGATATAACTCAAATCCTAAAATTATCGATAAACTTGTAGATTTAGGGGCAGATTTTAATGAAACAGACCGATATGGATGTTCAATTTTAATGCATGCTGCATCATATAATCCAAATCCACAAATGATTGATAAGTTAGTTAAATTGGGGGCTAATTTTAATGAAACAGATCAGTATGGTTGTTCAAGTTTAATGCATGCTGTTCGTCATAATCCAAATCCGAACGTTATTGATGAACTTGTTCGTTTGGGAGCTGATGTCGATGAAACAGATGATAATGGTTGTACAGCATTGATGCAGGCTGCTCGATATAATGATAATCCAAAGGTTATTAGTAAGTTAGTTAAGTTGGGAGCTGATTTAGAGGCAACTGATGCAAATGGGTGGACAGCTTTAACTTTTGCTGCTCATTATAATCAAAATCCTGAAATGATAGATCGTTTCGTTGAGTTAGGAGCAGACGTTCGCCAGAGAAATCAGTTGCAGCAAACGACTTTGATGGGTGCAGCTAAAGATAATAATAATCCAAAAATGATAGATAAACTTGTTTCTTTGGGAATAGACGTTCGTTCTAGAGATAGATATGGTTGCACTTCTTTAATATACGCATCCGGATCAAATAAAAATCCAGAAATAATTGAAAAGTTAGTTTCATTGGGAGCCGACGTAAATGATGCTGATGAAAGTGGTTGTACGGCTTTAATGGAAGCAGCATCGTATAATGATAATCCTTTGATTATTGAAAAATTAGTAAAATTGGGAGCTAAAATTAACTCTGTTGATAAAAACGGAAGAACAGCTTTGATGCGTGCTGCTGGTTATAATAGTAATCCTGATGTTATTTCAAAGTTAGTAGAATTGGGTGCTGATATTCATTCTGTGAATAAAAATGGCTTTTCTGCTTTAACTTTTGCAGTTTGTTATAATAACAATCCTCGAATAATTAATCGATTAGTCGAATTAGGTGTTGACGTTCATGAAAAAAATAAGAGTGGCTGTACAATGTTGATGTATGCTGCTAGTTTTAATAACAATCCCAAAATGGTGTCCAAGTTAGTTGAATTGGGTGTTGAAATTACGGAAGTTAACGAAAATGGACAAACAGCAATGATGTATGCGGCAGGATCAAATCCAAATCCTAAAATCATTGATCGATTGGCTAAATTAGGTGCGAATATCAATATTGTTGATAATGAAGGTTGTACAGCGTTGATGCATGCGGCAACTTCAAATCCAAATGTGCAAATTATTGATAAGATAATTTGTTTAGGGGCTGATGTAAATGCCAAGGATGAACGAGGTGAAACTGTTTTGATGTATGCTGCGAACAGTAATCCTAATCCAGTTGTTTTGGATAAATTGATTGAATCTGGTGCTGATATTTATGCAATCAGTAGTGAGGGGGCAACAGCTTTGTTGTTGGCAAAAGAAAATAACGAAAATCCACAAATATTCTTGCGCCTGCAAAAATATTATGAAAAAGCAACTTCCGTTGATGTTCCAGAAACAACAAATTCTTTAGATTAAGGAAATTTTGTCTAAAAATCCCTGTAAAATAAAAGAAGCAGCTCCACAATCAATGGTTTGCTTTCTTTTCTTACGGCTGAAATTATAATCTTTTACCAAGACCTGTTCAACAGCGCGGGAAGATAGGCGTTCATCTTGAAAAAACAAAGGCAGATTTAAAGTCGAAGCTATTTTTGTTGCTAATTCAGTCGTAATTTTTGCCCGCTCTCCTTCTTTTCCATTCATTTGGAGAGGAAGCCCAGATATGATTGCTCCAATTGTTCTGGTTCCGATTATTTTCTTTAATTCTGTCATGTCATATTCAAATGATTTTCTAAAAATTGTCTTAATCGGTGAGGCTGTCATCCAAAGGGTATCAGAAATAGCAACACCTATTGTTTTATCTCCTAAATCAAGCCCTAGTAGAGAGGTGTTTTTAGGAATGGTGTTAATGAAATTTTGAACGTCATCATTCATGTAATTTTATCCTTTGAATAACTGAATTTTATTATGAAACATAATATACTTTATTTTTTGTGAAAAAATAAGTTTTTTTTGGAAATTTTAGACAAAAAATAGTTGACAAAAAATGAATATATGTTTTAATGAAACTAAATATATCATGAGGAGTAGTGTATTATGTTATCACTTGAAACAGAAACAAAACAAGTAAACGTTGATGAAAAATTGAAAGAATACTTATCAGGTTCTTTGGCATTTATTGGAAACGTTGAAAAAGAAGAAGCTAAAAATAAAGCGGAAGAATACGGCAAAGAAACAGATATGTCTGCTTTTGTTGAAAATAGAGCTGAAGCCAAAGCTGCTGTAAAAGCTGCAGAGAAAAAAGCAAAAGCCACTATTAAAGCAGCTCCTTTGCGTGATAAAATTGATTATGCTACCGATTCGTCTGCATATATGGCAGATCCAATGAAAGCAGAAATGAATATATTGAATACAGCATTGTGTTCATTGATTTCTGTTACAGCTGCAGGTATCGGTGCTGCTTCAGGTGATGCTGAAATGGGATGTGCTGCTGGTTTGGCTGTAGGAGCAATTGCAGCTTATAATTTTGGTAAAGTTGCTGTAAAAGCAAAACTTTCTGCTGATAATGAAGAAGAAAAAGCATCAATGGAAAAATTCGTTGAAGCTAAGCATACTTTGTTAGCTTTGAAACAAATCAAACGTGCAATTAAAGCTGCGGATCGTGCTGACTACGTTGCTGACGTTGAAAAAATTATGGCAAACTATGGTAATCCTTCAGGTGGAATGACGCATTTTGATGCTAGAAAAGAAGCTGCAGACAATTTAATGACACCAGTTTCTGAAAAGAAATCATCTTATATGGATGAAGTTGCAAAATTGATGGCTGCTGGTTATGGTCAACCAAGTGGTGGTTTAGTCCAAAAACCAACTGAAGAGGTCAAATTAGAAGTTAAAGCCGAAGAACCAAAGAAACGTTCCTCATTTATGGAATCTTTGAAAGAAGGTTGGGAATTAATGGGTGCATACGGTAATCCAAGTGGTGGTTTGGTTCATAAGGACGTAAAAGCTGAAGAAGCAAAAGCAACTGAACCTGCAAAAGAAGAACCAAAAAAACGCTCATCATTTATAGAATCTTTGAAAGAAGGTTGGGAATTAATGGGTGCATATGGTAATCCGAGCGGTGGTTTGGTTCACAAAGACGTTAAAACAGAAGATGCTAAAGTTGCAGAACCGGCAAAAGAAGAAAAGAAGTCATCATGGAAAGAGATGGTTTCAAAAATTTTTGCTATGGGATATGGTCAACCAAGTGGTGGTTTAGTCCAAAAACCATTTGTTCAGGAAGAAGTAAAAACTGTAAAACCAGCAAAAGAAGAAAAGAAATCATCTTATATGGATGAAGTCAAAAATTTGATGGCTGCTGGTTATGGTCAACCAAGTGGTGGTTTAGTCCAAGCTGCTTTGAACAAAAAGAAAATGTCCAGATAATTTTCTTTATGTAAACGATAGAAAATGTCCCTCAAAAGACTATCCCTTAAAAATTAGGGTAGTAAAAAAAGAGGGACATTTTTTTTGTAAAAATTTAAAAAAAATACTTGCATTATAAAAAAAAGTGTATATATATATTCCTGTCGTTAGGCAATGCGGGTGTAGC
Source organism: Alphaproteobacteria bacterium (assembly GCA_024413465.1). Taxonomy (GTDB): domain Bacteria; phylum Pseudomonadota; class Alphaproteobacteria; order CAAGCB01; family CAG-977; genus UBA2903. The sequence goes on along the minus strand of JAKSVU010000015.1, from coordinate 18,648 downwards.
TCAGGGGTAGAGCGCGACCTTGCCAAGGTCGATGTCGAGGGTTCAAATCCCTTCGCCCGCTCCAATTAGAATGTAAGGTCTTCGTTTTGAAGATCTTTTTTTTTACCTTGTTTTTATCATTTTAATATATAAGTTATTTCATAATGAAATATGATAAGGAACGTAGCATGGAATTTCCAGAGCGAAAATATATGTTGCCTACAGAAAATTTTACCGGAAAAAAAATATTGATAATGGGGGGAGCTTTTTTAAATAAGCAACTGGTAGAAGTGGCAAAGGCTATGGGAATTGTGACTTATGTTACAGATATTGATGATGTTGTTCATTCTCCAGCCAAGCTTGTTGCCGACAAGTATTATAATATTGACGTTAATGACGTAGAGGCAATCGTAAAATTATGTAAAAAAGAAGAAATTGATGGCGTGATTGTTGGGGGGTATCATGCGCCGTATGAACCGTACATTCAAGTTTGTAAGCAGATGGGGTATCCTTGTTTGGCTACAGAACAGCAGTATGAATTGTTTAGTCTGAAAGACAATTTTGAAGCGACGTGTCGAAAGTGTGGGATAGATACACCACAAAATTATCAAGAAAATGAGATTACGGAAGATTTTACAGCCTATCCTATCATTGTTAAACCTGTTGATGGAAGTGGTTCTAAAGGACAGAGTGTTTGTCACAACTTTATTGAAGCAAAAAAAGCAATAGCATTTGGAAAGGAAAAATCTCGGCGAAAACGTGTTATCATTGAAGAATTTTTACCTACTCAAAAAGAAATAATGATTGAATGTTTGATTAAAGATGGTCAACTTTATGAAAGTTTGATCACAGATTTCTATTATGGTTCAAGTGAAATGGGGGTTGGCCGAGTATTTAAGCTAATAACTGTTTCGGATCGAAGTATTGATTTCTATTTTAAAGAGATAAAACCCCAAATAGAAAAAATGATAAAGTTCGTTGGAATTAAAAATAGTATTTTTATTGTTCAAGGTAAGAGAAATAGAGAAAAAATTTAAATTCTATGATGCGGAATTGCGACGAGCTGGTTGTTTGGCCGCTACTGTAATTGAAAATGAGTACAATATTTCTACTGCAAATATATTGGTGAAGTTTTCATTAACTGGAAAAATGGATTTTGATACAAGTAAGCGTTTTTATGAGTTTAACCATAAGATAGTGATTGTCTGGTATATTATACTAAAGCCAGGAAAAATTTGTAAAATATCAGGGCTAGAACAACTTTTTGCTAACAAAAATTTTGTTTCTTATGAGGAAAGATTGCGTGTTGGGGATGTTGTTCCAGCGACGGGAGATGTTCAGCAACTTTTCGGAGTATTTGCATTTGTATTCGACAATACACAACAACTTAATGATTTTTGGGAAAAGGAATCAATGAATATACTCGTACTTGATGAAAAAGGCGAGAATCTTGTTATAGATGACATTGATCGTTGCAGACAAATAGTAAAGTATCGAGAGAGTGAATTATCAGAAAGAATTTGAAAGAAATTCATCTAATCTTGATTTTAGCAGGAGAGTTCTAAAAAAAGAAATCAGAGTCTCTGCCGTATTTTATAGAGTGACTAAAATACCACCAACGAACAAACGGAAGTTGTCGTTGAACTAAAGTCTTAATTCGACTACATATCATGATTCCCCACAGAACCAATATAACAATTATCATAGATAGTGCTACTTTTTCCATTTTAGATATCTATAAAATTTTATAGTCTCCCGAACCTTTTTTTGAAAACCACCTAGATATAGTGATCCCATTTAAATAATTGGACAAAATTAACAAAAATTATATTTTTTGTCAATTATAATTATCATTATACAAATAAAATTATAGACGTTTTTCCGTTTTTTTTAGATATCTCATTGACTAATTTATTGAATTTTTTTTGTAATAAATTTACTTTAGATATAGAAATAGAAAATTTTTTGTTAGGACGCGAGGAGATATAGATAGATGAAAAAAATCTTACCTGTAATTTTGTTGATTGTTGTTGTTATTGGATGTTTACAAATGAAAGGACGAAAAGTGAAAGAATTGGCTATTTGGGATTTTGATGGCACGATTGTTAAGGGTGATTGTTCAGAAGGGTTAAACGTTCAAGATGGATTGTCCTATAAGGGGTTGATAGAAGCATCTATTCGGGCTGGTTTATCAGAACAGTACAAAGGTGAGGAAGGGGTAAAACGCTTTTTCGATGAATATGACGCTATTTTAAAAACGGGTGATAAAAAAACAGCATATACATATGTTTCAAACGTATTTGTAGGAACTAATCAAGAAAAGCTAGAACAATTTTCTGAAAATTATTTTAATAAGAAAATACGAGCCTTTTACTTTTTAGATTCTATCAACAATATGAAAAAACTTGCAGAAAAGGGTGTTGAAAATTTTGTTATTTCCGCTTCATTAGAGGCTTTTGTTGTGGGAGCTGCAAAATCATTAGGAATACCTGTTGATCATATTGTGGGAATAAAAGTAAAAACAAAAGATGATATAATGACAGATGAAGTGATTGAACCAGTTCCGTTTGGTGAAGGTAAAGTTGCAATAATGAAGGAGTTCGAGAAAAAATATAATGGAAAGGCGTTATATGGATTTGGCAATAGCTATTCAACAGATGGTCCTTTTTTATATGAAATTTCAAATCAAGGAGGACAAGCAACAATGATAAATGGTGGAAAGCCTTGTCCAACAGATAAAAAGAATTTTTCCTGCGTGAATCAAGAAGAGATTGTAGGGTTTGGGTGGTTATAGAAAAGGTGTAAAAAGGATAGTAACAAAAATTTATAATTTTTTTGCATTTTCAGGTATATCAATTGAATTGGGATTATGCTTTGTTGTTGCAGAAAAAAAAGTAAAAATAGTTTTGATAAGATTGTTTATTTTATAAAAATATACCACTTGATTTTATTTAAACGTTCTGTTATGTCGTTTTAGCCGAAAAAATAGATTTTTCATGTCTATAAAGCAAATTGTATTACCCAAATTTATTTGAGAGGACGAAAATGGTATTTTCATCAGCTTTATTTTTATCTTTTTTTCTACCAATAGTTTTAGGGGTGTACTTTTTGGCACAAGAAAAATTGCGTATATATGTTTTGTTGGTAGTTTCATTATTTTTTTATGCATGGGGGGAACCTTGTGCCATTAGAATAATGATGATCTTAATTATATGTTCTTGGGGAATAGGTTTAAAAATTGAAAGTCTAATTAAACAGAATAATACTCCCGACAGTATATCAAAATGTAAATTTGTAATTTCTGTATGGAATTCTCCTAAAAGTTGGTTAGTTTTAGGAATAGTAATTAATCTATCAGCTTTGTTGTATTACAAATATTGGATGTTTTTTCTTAATAATTTGAATTACTTTTCTAAAATTTTTCATTTTGAAAAGCTAGAAGTTCCCATAATACCTTTACCAATAGGTATATCTTTCTATCTATTTCAAATTTTATCATATCTGATAGATGTTTATCGGCAGGCTGTTCCTGCGCAAAAGAAAATAGGATATTTGGCAACATATATTTCGCTTTTTCCACAACTTATTGCGGGACCTATTGTCAGATATAAAACGATTGAAGAAGACTTACATAATAGTAAAACAAATTTTGAAAATATTTTTGTCGGTTTGAGACGATTTGTTATTGGTTTAGCAAAAAAGGTCTTGATTGCAGATCAAATGGCATTTATTGCAGATAGTATTTTTAATAGTTCAATTGAAGCAGTTCCTTGCATATATGCGTGGTGTGGAATTTTAACGTATACGTTGCAAATTTATTATGATTTTAGTGGGTATTCAGATATGGCCATTGGTTTAGGTCGTGTGTTTAATTTCAGATTTTTAGAAAATTTCAATTATCCATATGGAGCTTTAAATATTAGAGATTTTTGGAGACGTTGGCATATTTCTTTGTCATCTTGGTTCAGAGATTACCTGTATATTCCACTAGGTGGAAATAAAAAGGGGGTTTTTCGTACATACGTAAATTTATATATTGTATTTGGGGTATGTGGTTTATGGCATGGTGCAACGTGGAATTTTGTTGTTTGGGGGCTGTATCATGGTACTTGGTTAGTTTTGGAGAGAGGATTTTGGGGAAATTTTCTTGATAAGGTTCAAAATATCTATATCAAAAGATTTCATGTAGGTTCAGTTATATTAAATATTTACACTTGGTTTATTGTTATGATTGGTTGGGTATTTTTTAGGGCCAGTGATTTAACATATGCTTGGAAATTTTTGAAGGTAATGTTTGATGGAAATAAAGATGTACCTATAAATAGTTTCTATATTGCAACAGATTTTTTGACTTATAGTAATTTATGGATTTTGCTTATGGCTATTTTTTGTTCTTATCCAATATTTAATGGCAAATATGGAAAGTTTCGTTGTTCAAAAATTGAAAGTATTTTTATACTAATCTTGTTTGTTACTGCGTATGTTTTTGCAATGACTTCTACATTTTCTCCATTTATATATTTTAGATTTTAGGAATGTTTTTTAATGACAAATAGATATAAAAAAATTTTTGTAATTATTGTCATAATGTGTTTATGTTTGCCGTTATTGTATATTTTTGGAGCAAGTAATTCTTCTGTTTTACACGGTTCTGAAAATATAATTGCATTGCCAAGTATACATGAAAGATCTTTTAAAGAAAAAGATTTTCAAATACAATTTGAAAAGTGGTGGAATTCTCATTTTTATTTAAGAAAAAAAATGTTGAAATTAAAAAATCAATTTTATGATTTAGCTAATTTTGGTAAGATTCATTCAGGATACAATAATCAGGTTATAGAAGGAAAATATAATTATTTATTTGAAAAAGGCTATTTTTCATCTTTTGATAAACATTGTAAAATATTACCAAAAAATTTTGCAAAAATAAAAAGGTTAAATGACTCTTTAAAGGAAAAAAATATAGAGTTATACTTTGTTTTAGCACCAAATAAAGCAGTAACGTATTTTGATTATATTCCACAAAGATATAAATATTATTTAGGAAAAGATTGTTTATATTACAGAATAATAGAGCAAGAATTAAATAATTTAGGTATTAATGTTTTAAATGCGCAACCTTTAGTATCTAAAATAAGAGTAAATGATCGTTATCAACCTTTTTCTATAACAGGAACGCATTGGAATCATTATGGAGCTGGTAGAACTGTTCAATATTTGGCAAAAAGATTTAATTGGGGTGATGTTGAAATTAATGATGTAGAAGAGAGTAAAAGTCCTTATACAACAGAAAAAGATATCGCTAATGTATTAAATTTGCTGAAAAAATATAAACCTAAACAAAGATTTTATAGACCTATTTACAAATTAAATAAGACTTTATTGGAAAATGTGACTATTATCGGAAATTCATTTTCAAAAGAATTTAAAATTGAACTTGTAAATACGGGTTTATTTTCGTCGATTAATCATTATAAAAATGAACCACTATCGATTGAAGATATGGAAAAAATTAAAAATTCAAAAAAAATTATTTTTGTATATACAGATATAGCTATTATGAACGAAAAGGATCAATTGTACAAAAAAATTAATTTTATCTTGGAAAAATTAAATTGATAAAATGAAAAAAATTTATAATAATCAAATATAATCTATGTTTTTATAGATGTTTAACAAAAAGGAAAAAGATATGAAATATAAATGTTTAGTATGTGGTCAAATTTTTGATATTCCAGAAGGTCAACCACTAGTTTGTCCTGTCTGTAAATCTACAAAAATAGTTCCATATGAAGAAAATGAAAAAACGTGGCCTGCAGAACACGTTGTTGGTGTTGCAAAAGGTGTTGATGCTGAAATTTTACAGGGATTGAAAGACCATTTTAATGGAGAATGTTCAGAAGTTGGTATGTACTTAGCAATGTCTCGTCAAGCTTTGCGCGAGGGATATCCTGAAATCGCAATGACTTTAGAAAAAATTGCTCATGAAGAAGCAGATCATGCTGCACGTTTCTGTGAAATGTTAGGAGAATTAGTTTCAGATTCAACAAAAGCTAATATTGAAAAAATGTTGGCTGGGGAAAATGGGGCTTGCCATAGTAAGATGGCAATAGCAACTAAAGCTAAAAAACTAGATTATGATGCAATTCACGATTCTGTTCATGAAATGGCTCGTGATGAAGCACGACATGGTAAAGCTTTAGAAGCTTTGTTGAAACGTTATTTCAAATAATTTATAATTTAATTCCCAATAAAAAGCATCTTTTGATAAAAAAGGTGCTTTTTTTATTGTCTTAAAAAAAATAAAATTGAAAAGTGTAAAAAAATAGATGAAAATGAATTGTGAAGTTTTTTAGGGGGATGAATTTATGATGAAAGTAGCCTTTTTTGATGCAAAAGAATATGACGTTTCTTCATTTAATCAAGTTGAAGATAAAGGATCTTTAACATTTCAATTCTTTGAAACGAAATTGAATGAAAATACCGTTGAATTGGCAAAAGGATTTGATGCTATTTGTGTGTTTGTTAATGACACCGTTAATGCTGCAGTGATAGATAAATTAGTCGAATATGGATGTAAAGTCATTGCTTTGCGTTGTGCAGGATTCAATAACGTTGATGTTCAGCATGCGTATAAAAAAATCCATATAGTTCGTGTGCCAGCATATTCACCATATGCCGTGGCAGAGCATGCGATGGCAATGATATTAACCTCTATTCGCAGAATTCATAAAGCATTTAATAGAACAAGAGATTTCAATTTTTCTTTATCAGGCTTAGTTGGTTTTGATTTACATGGGAAAACAGTTGGTGTTGTTGGAACAGGTAAAATAGGTCGTATTTTTATTGATATTTGTAAAGGATTTGGAATGAACGTTCTTGCGTATGATAAATTCCCAGTTCCAAATTCAGATATTAAATACGTTGAGTTAGATGAATTGTATGCCAAAAGTGATATTATTTCATTACATTGTCCATTAACTCCAGAAACAAAACATCTAATTAATAAAGACACTTTAAAAAAGATGAAAGATCACGTTGTTTTGGTCAATACATCAAGAGGTGCTTTGATCAATGCAGTAGATTTAGTAGAGGCTTTAAAATCTCGTAAAGTCGGTGTTGCTTGTTTGGACGTATATGAGGAAGAGGGGGATTTATTCTTCCGAGATTATTCTAATCATATTTTAGATGATGACGTATTAGCAAGATTGTTATCAATGCCAAACGTTCTTGTAACATCTCACCAAGCTTTTTTAACAAATGAAGCTTTGGGAAATATAGCTCAAACGACAACGAATAATTTGAAAACGTATCTAGCTGGAAATTATATTACTGAAAATGAAGTATGCTACCAATGTGGATTGGCTGATCAGTGTAAAAAGAAACGTAAAGAACGCTGTTTTTAAATTGAATACTTGATAACAATAGGTTTTGATTTTATATTATCAAAAAAATTTTTTTGATAAGGATATGTGATGACTATTTTAAATATATTAACAGTGCCAAATCTCGATTTAAAAAAGAAATGTAGCAAAGTTGAAAAAATTGATGATGAAGTCAAAAAACAACTAGATGATATGTTGGAAACAATGTATGACGCGCCAGGAATTGGGTTGGCTGCTCCTCAAGTAGGTCTTTTAAAAAGAATGGTTGTTATTGACGTTTCAAAAGATGGGGAAGAAAAACGCCCATACAAGATGATAAATCCTGTTATTATTGAAAAATCAACAGAAACAGATTTTTATGATGAAGGATGTTTGTCAGTTCCAGATCAGTATGCTTCAATTGAACGTGCAAAAGAAGTAACAGTTCAATATACTGATGAAAATGGAAAACAACAAACCGAACATGCAAAAGGGTTGTTTGCTATTTGTATTCAGCATGAATTAGATCATTTGGATGGGAAAGTATTTATAGATTATTTGTCTCAAGTAAAACGCGATATGATTATTCGTCGTGTAAAAAAAATGCAACGTAAATAAGGAGAGTTTTGATGAAAATTGTTTTTATGGGTACTCCCGATTTTGCAGTTGCTCCATTAGCAGCTTTGTGTGAAAAACATGAAGTGATTGCTGTTTATACTCAACCTCCTCGTCCATCAGGTCGAGGACATCATGAAACAAAATCTCCGGTTCATCAATTTGCTGAACAAAAAGGAATTCCAGTTTATTGCCCTGTTTCTTTAAAACCAGAAGAGGAAAAACAAAAATTTGCAGATTTAAAAGCTGACGTCGCCGTTGTGGCAGCGTACGGTTTATTATTGCCAAAAGTATGTTTAAATGCATTTCCATTTGGTTGTTTAAATATTCACGGTTCTTTGTTACCTCGTTGGAGAGGAGCTGCTCCTATTCAAAGGTCTATTATGGCAGGTGATAAAAAAACGGGTGTGACATTAATGCAAATGGATGTTGGGATGGATACTGGTGATATGCTGATGACTAAAGAAATTGATATTACGGCCACAACAACGTCAGAATCATTGTATGCAGATATGTCAAAGTTGGGGGCTGATTTAGTCATTGAAGGACTAGATTTACTTGTTCAAGGAAAATTACGTCCGATAAAACAACCTGAGGAAGGTGTTACACACGCTGATAAAATAAAAAAAGAAGAGGGTTTAATTGATTGGAATCAAGATGCTTGGCAAATTGATTGTATTCGTCGAGGGTTATTTCCTTGGCCAGGATCTTGGTTCTTTTATCAAAATGAAAGAATTGCAGTGTTAGATGCAGAACCAGTTGAATTATCAGAAAACGTTCCTGTTGGGACTGTTTGTGAAGGTTTAGTCATTGCGTGTAAAACAGGTGGGTTAAGGTTAAAAGTTTTACGTCGTGATGGGAAAAAAGCTGTTTCTGCAGATGATTTTTTGCGTGGATTTTCTTTGCCTGTCGGAACAATTTTATGATTCGCTATAAAATTATAATTGAATATGATGGAACACCTTTTTGTGGGTGGCAAGAGCAGGATGAAGTAAAACCATCAATTCAAGGATCTTTACAGGAGGCTGCTTCTCATTTTTTACCAGAAAAAGTAACGATGTTTGGGGCAGGACGGACGGATGCTGGTGTTCACGCTTGGGGACAAGTGGCTCATTTTGACACGGAAAAGGAAATGACGCCGTATCAGGTATGTCAAGCTTTTAATGCTTGGTTACGCCCATTGCCAATAGCTGTTGTCGGGTGTGAAATTGTTAATCAAGACTTTCATGCTCGTTTTTCCGCTAAAAAAAGATTTTATGAATATCGCATCTTAAATCGTCGAGCAAGACCAGCATTAGAGGTCAATCGTGTTTGGCACGTTCCTGTTCCTTTGGATGCCGAAAAAATGAATGATGCAGCTCAGATTTTTCTGGGGGAACATGATTTTACAACCTTTAGAGCAAGTCAATGTCAGGCAAAATCTCCTATAAAAACACTAGATCAATTCGATATTAAAAAACAGGGTGATTACATTATATGTACTCTGTCTGCACGTTCTTTTTTACATCATCAAGTGCGAAATTTAGTTGGAACGTTGAAGTTAGTTGGAGAGGGCGTTTGGGATAAAGATCGTGTTGTTGCTGCCTTGGAAGCAAGAGATAGAAAAGCGGGTGGTCCAACTGCTCCGGCAGAGGGGTTGTATTTTGTGAAAGTGAAGTATTAGTTTCTTTGTGTTTTGACGTCTTTTATACAAGAAACTATTTCTAGACATAAATAAAATGTGTGATAGTATTTTTTTTCAAAGGATTTGGAAAAATGAATAAAAAAAAGTTATTATTTGATGCAAGTGCATTGTATTTAGGTTGTCTAGGACAGGGAACAGGAATTTATAACGTAGCATTGAATTTGTTAAATCAATTTCACTTATCAGGATGTTTTGATATTACGTTATGGGCTTCATCTGAAAAAAAATATCCTATTCAACTCCATTTGAAAAACGTTCTTGGTGTGGAATTTCCATTTGATGGAAAAAAGATTTCTTTTGTTGAAAAAAAATTAGGAAATTTACTGGTTAAGAGAAAAAAAGAAAAAAAGAAATCTAAGTTTGTTTTTTTTGTACGGGGATTGCTTGTTAAATTTTTCAAGATGTGTTTGTTATTGGAAAAAAGTGAAAGTAAAAAAATCAGTGAAACTTATGATGTTGCTTTTTCTCCAGCAAATGCTTTTGACAAATCTATATCGGCTTCAAAAAAAATAATTTTTTTACACGACGTTATTCCATTTGTTTTACCAGAATATGCTGCTGGGCTAGCAAAGGGAGAATGGTTTGGAGATTTGGTTGAATCTTTAAATGATAAAGATATCTATATTGCAAATTCTCAATACACAAAGAATGATTTTTTAAAATATTCAAAGGTTGTAAATGAAAAACAAATATCTGTAGCCTTGCTTGCTGCAAATAAAGATTTTTATTACGAAAAAGATGCTGAAAAAATAAAAATAGCATTGAAAAAATATAATATTCCAACGGATAAAAAGTATATATTTTCGTTATGTACGTTGGAACCTCGCAAAAACTTAATGAGAATTTTGACAACGTTTATTAAATTTATTGATGAAAATAAAATAAATGATTTGTACTTTGTATTAGGTGGTGGCTCTGCTAAAAAAGTTGTTGAGAATTTAATTGCTCATTTCCCTGAAGCAGAACAATTTAAAGATAAAATAATTTGTGCTGGATACGTTGATAGTTCTGATCTTGCACTACTTTATTCTGGAGCAGTATGGACGGTTTATACAACTCAATATGAAGGTTTCGGTTTGCCTGCTTTGGAAGCTATGCAGTGTGGATGTCCTGTGATTACAGCAAATAATACAAGCTTGCCTGAAGTCGTAGGAGATGCTGCTATTATGATAGATTGGGATAGTGATGAACAACATATCCAAGCGTATAAAAAATTTTATTTTGATGAAAAAAATCGTGAAAGTTATAAATCAAAAGGATTAGAACAATCCAAATTATTTTCATGGGAAAAAACAGCAAAAGTAATTATTGATAAAATGATAGGATAAAAAAATGCCGAAAATTTCTGTTTTAATGCCAATTTACAATACAGAGCCTACTGTTTTGAAAGAGGCAATTGAATCAATATTGAATCAAACATTTACAGATTTTGAATTTTTGATTTTAAATGATTCTCCGAATAATCAAGATTTGAAAAAGATTGTAGAATCTTATCATGATGACAGAATAGTATATTTGGAAAATCAAGAAAATTTAGGCATATCTGGAAGTAGAAATAAGTTGATGAGCTTAGCAAAAGGCGAATTTATTGAAATATTTGACCATGATGATATTTCAAAGAACAACAGATTTGAACTTCATATGGAATTTATGAAAAATCGTAAAGATGTAGATATTTTAGGATCAAATGCTCATTTTATGAATGCTGATTTTAATACAAATTATCCAGAAACAAATGAAGAAATTAAAAGAAAAATGATGACAGAATGTTGCATGATTCATCCATCATGTGTTATTAGGCGTTCATTTTTGATAAAGAATAACGTTTCTTATGATGAAACTTTTTCTCCTTGTGAAGATTATAAAATGTGGATTGATTTGTTAGACAAGGCTATTTTTCACAATATTAAGGAGCCTTTAATTGAATATAGAGATAGTATGACAAATACTTCTAATTCATTGAATGAAAGGTTTAAAGATAGAACGAAAATGATTCGTTATTTGGCTTTACAAAAATTCCCTCAATTTGAATATAAACGAACTAATATAGATATTCGGTTATTTTCTTGTATTCCATTTTTGAAAATCAAAGAAAAAGAATCTCATATTTATGGAAAATTATTTGGTTTTATTCCTCTTTTTAAAATTAAAGTTTCTAACTAAGAATTAAGTTAATAGTATGCGTAAAGGTGATCCCATTTCGGGTTGGATTATTGTTGATAAACCTGTAGGAATAGGTTCAACAAGTGTGGTGAATATTATTCGTCGAGTTTTTAATGCTCAAAAAGCTGGACATGCAGGAACGCTAGATCCAGGGGCTTCTGGGGTGTTGCCTGTTGCTTTGGGGGAAGCTACAAAAACTATTCCTTATGTCGTTGATGGGAATAAAGAGTATGGATTTACCGTTAAATTTGGACAAGCAACAACGACTGATGATGCCGATGGCACTGTTATTGCAACTTCTGATAAAATTCCAACAAGAGCAGAAATAGAACAGGTAATTCCATCTTTTATTGGGGAAATCGATCAAAGACCACCTAAGTTTTCAGCAATTCATATTAATGGACAACGGGCGTATGATTTAGCAAGAAAAGAGGTTGAAATTGATATGCCTATCAAAAGAATAACGATAGATGAATTAAAACTTGTGAAGCAAGAAGCGGAGGATTCTTTTTCTTTCGAAGTAAAATGTCATAAAGGAACGTATGTGCGGTCAATTGGACGAGATATGGCTGAAAAATTGGGAACAGTCGGGCATGTTACTGCATTAAGAAGATTGAAATGTTCAAAATTTTATATAAAAGATGCTTTTATGCTAGAAAAGATAAAAGAAATGGGATATAATGACGCCCGAATGCTACTTTTACCTGTCGAAACCGTGCTAGACGACATCCCTGCACTGGCGGTTGATGAACGAGAAGCTGCATTTTTGGCAAATGGTGGGTTCTTGCCTATGCGAGATGGTTTGGTCGAAAATCAAACTTATCAAGCGAAGTTAGACAATCATTTGAAAGCAATAGTTTGCGTAAAAGGTGGAGAAATTCGTCCTGTACGCGTAATTTTATAATTTATTTTAGGAGATAAAAAGATGTCGATTACAGCTGAACGTAAAGCTCAATTGATTAAAGAATATGCTATTAAAGAAGGCGACACTGGTTCACCAGAAGTACAAGTCGCTATCTTGTCTGAACGCATTAAAAATTTGACAGAACATTTGAAAGATCACGCAAAAGATTTCCATTCACGTCGTGGTTTGTTGATTATGGTCGGTCATCGTCGTCGTTTGTTGGACTATGTAAAGGCAAATGATGAAGCTCGTTACGAAAGCTTAATTAGCCGTTTAGGCTTACGCCGTTAAGGCACTTTTACGAAAAGGGGGCAAGAAGATTGTCCCTTTTTTGTGTTTTTTACCGATTTATGTCGGAACTTTATTCAATGGGTGAATAAAGCTAGGTTTTGAAGAGAGAAAAAAGTATGTTTAATGTATTCCGCAAGGAAATCGAATGGGGCGGACGCCCTTTAAAAATTGAAACAGGTAAAATTGGCCGTCAAGCTGATGCATCTGTTATTGTAACTTATGGTGAAACAGTTGTTCACTGTGCCGTCTGTGCTGCTAAAACAGCTCCAGAAGGAATGGAAGAAGACTTTTTACCTTTGACCGTTAATTATCAAGAAAAAGCTTATGCAGCTGGTCGTATTCCAGGTGGTTTTTTCAAACGTGAAGGTCGTCCTGATGAACATGAAATTTTATCATCAAGATTAATTGATCGTCCTATTCGTCCATTGTTTGCGAAGGGATACCATAACGATACACAAGTTACTTGTACCGTTTTAAGCCATGATATGGAAAATGATCCAGATATCGTTGCTATGATTTCTGCTTCTGCAGCATTAGCATTTTCTGGTTTACCATTTTTAGGTCCTATCGGTGCTGCACGCATTGGTTACAGAAATGGGGAATACATTTTAAATCCAACGTTAGCTGAACGTGGTAATTCTGAATTGGACTTGGTTGTTGCTGGTACAGATCAAGGCGTTTTGATGGTTGAATCAGAAGCTCAAGAATTAACAGAAGCAACAATGTTGAATGCTGTGATGTTTGGTCATGAAAATATGCAACCAGTTATTAACATGATCAATGAAATGAAAGCTGAATGTGGTAAGGAAGCTTGGCCTATGCCAGAAGAAGCTCCTGAATACAAAATTGTTTACGATAAATTTATGGAAAACTATGGTGAACAATTACGTGAAGCTTATAAAATTACAGATAAATTGGAACGCCAAAATACAATTGCAGATATTCGTGAAGCTGCAAAAATTAGCTTGGGCGACAATGAAGCTGAATTAGCAGTTGCAACACGCGTGTTTCATGAAATGGAATATCATACAGTTCGTGATGCTATTTTGGAAACAGGTGTTCGTATCGATGGTCGTGACACAAAAACAGTTCGTCCAATTACAGCAGAAGTTGGTGTGTTACCTCGAGCTCATGGTTCAGCATTGTTTACACGTGGTGAAACACAAGCGTTGGTTGTTGCTACACTTGGTACAGATCAAGATGAACAAATCGTTGATGCTTTGACAGGTGAATATCATCAATCATTCATGTTACATTATAACTTCCCTCCATATTCTGTTGGTGAAACAGGAAAAATTGGTTCTCCAGGTCGTCGTGAAATTGGCCATGGTAAATTAGCATGGCGTGCAATTCACCCAATGTTACCAAGCAAAGAAGAATTCCCATATTCAATTCGTGTTGTATCAGAAATTATGGAATCAAATGGTTCAAGTTCTATGGCAACAGTTTGTGGTTCATGCTTATCTTTGATGGATGCAGGTGTTCCTATGAAACATCCAGTCGCAGGGATTGCAATGGGATTAATTAAAGAACCGGATGGTCGTTTTGCAGTTTTGACAGATATCTTGGGTGATGAAGATCACTTGGGTGATATGGATTTCAAAGTTGCTGGAACAAAAGACGGTGTAACATCTTTGCAAATGGATATCAAGATTACGTCCATTACAAAAGAAATTATGGAAATTGCTTTAAAACAAGCTAAAGAAGGTCGTTTACACATTTTAGGTAAAATGGCTGAAGCTATTGAAGCTCCACGTGATGCTGTATCTGAAAATGCACCTCGTATTACAACAATGCAAATTAACAAAGACAAGATTCGCGACGTAATTGGTACAGGTGGTAAGGTTATTCGTGAAATAACAGAACAAACAGGATGTAAGATTGACATTTCTGAAGATGGTGTCATTAAAATTGCTTCATTCTCTCAAGCGGCTGGTGAAGCTGCTTATAAGTGGATTGAAGGTATTGTTAGCGAAGCTGAAGTTGGCAAAATTTATGATGGTAAAGTTGTAAAAGTTGTTGAATTCGGTGCTTTCGTAAACTTCTTAGGTTCTAAAGATGGTTTAGTTCATATTTCTGAATTGGCTCAACATCGTGTTGCTAAAGTGACAGACGTTGTTAATGAAGGCGATAAAGTAAAGGTTAAATGTGTTGGTATTGACAATCGTGGTAAAGTTAAGTTGTCAATGAAATGTGTTGACCAAGAAACAGGCGCTGAAATTGAAGTAAAAAAGCCTGAAAAAGCTGAACACAAAGAAGAAAAAAAAGAAGAGAAAAAAGACGCTGAATAAGTTGTCAATTTGATATGAAAAAGGGAAGGGATGTTTTACAAAAACATCCCTTTCTTTTACTTATATAAAGGGACTATTCCCATGAAAAAAATTTAATGCCCCCTCACCAATCTTTTGTAAGGTTCATTTTTTAGGAAAAATTCACCAACAAAAGATGTCCTCTCCCTACAAGGCGAGGCAAAAAAAACAATACTTTATGGATTGAGCTATGATATCCCACATAATTTATCTAATTGTTCAATCATATAAAGTGGAATATCGTATAAATTTTCAGATTTTTTAAAGTCTGCAAGAGACGTTCTAATCATTATTTCTGGTTCAAATTTTTCTTTGTAAACGAATAAACTTTTTGCTTTTAAGTTTATTCCGGCTTTTACTTCGACAGGAATGACTTTTGACTTTATTTGACAGACGAAATCAACTTCAGCTCTTCCATTATCATTTGACCAATACGCAGTATCAATATCTTGTTTAGCGATTAATTCTTGTAAAACAAATTGTTCAGTAATTGCCCCTTTAAATTCTGTAAAAATTTTATCGCCTTCTAATAAGGTTCTGATATCTAAATCAGATTGGGCTGATAATAAACCAATATCAGATAAAAATAGTTTAAATATGTTGTATTCTTGATATGCTTTTATTGGTAAAAAGGGCTTCGTTAAACGCATAATTTGATATATCAAACCACTATCTTTTAACCATTCTATTGCAGAATTATAATCTTTCGATCTAGCTTTTGCATTTTCAATATCTTTATAAACGAATTTTTTATTTTCTTTAGCTAACTGAATCGGAACAGAATCCCACAATCTTGTAACTTGATCTCGTATTTCTGAAGGGATATGGTTAGAAAAATCTTCTCGATAGTTGTTTAAAATTCTTTTTTGAATTTTTCTGACTAGTTGAAAATCTTTTTTTTCGATGTAATTTCGAACAACTTCAGGCATTCCCCCGACATAAAAATATATTTTTAGATAATCAATGATTTTATCTTTAAAGATTTCGAGCATTGGGAAATTACATTCTCTGATTAATTCACAAATTTTTTCTTCACCGAGAGCATTCAAAAATTCGCAAAAAGACATTGGATACATATATATAGATTCTACTTTTCCAACAGGAAATGAAACACCTTTGTGTATAGCAACGCCTAATAAACTTCCAGCAGCTATGACGGGTAATGAGGGTAAATCTTCACAAAAATATTTTAAAGCTGTTATGGCTCTAGGACAAGCTTGTATTTCATCTAATATAATTAAGGTATCATTTGTTATTTTTTGATGAGTTTCCATCTCGATAGCCAGAACTATTTCTTTGGGATCTAGTGTTTTGTTAAAAACGTTGGCAATTCGCTCATTTTTTTCTATGTTGATTAAAACGTAATTCGAAAAATTTGTTTTGCCAAATTCCTCCATTAACCAAGTTTTTCCAACTTGTCGAGCACCGTATATAAGTAATGGCTTTCTGTCAGAATTGTTTTTCCAAGTAATAAGTTGTTGTAAAGCATATCTTTTCATAGATTTCTCCAAGTAATGTTTTATGTTAAAATAACACTTTTAGGATGGAATTTCAAATAGATTTATACACTTTTAGGATGGAAAATAGTTAATATTTTTACACTTTTTAGATGGAAAAGGATGTCCGTGTGAGAACGTAAATTCGAACTCAGACGAGGTAATATCAAAAATACAATATATTACTTCTCCATTTAGGGAGAACAATACTGCCACTTTGAAGGGGATAAACGCAGTTTATGACGCCGATAGGTTATTATTATTCCCACATGCTAGGGGGAACAGAATTTCTTAATGAACTGTAGGTGAATTTAGAAATTTTAAAGGGGTAGTCAAAATTAAAAAAAACAAACAATCATCTATAAAAAGCGCGATGAGGGGGCAAGATTGGAATTTGTTTAATATTTAGCCCCCTCACCAATCTTTTGTAGAATTCATTTTTATAGAAAAATTCGTCAACAAAAGATGTCCTCTCCCTGCAGGTAGAGGTAAAAAAATACATTGATTTAAAAGGAAAAAATAAATTTAACGATCGATTAATTCATCGATGGCTTGAAAAATTTTTGTGTTAAAAATCAAATTATTAGTTGACAATAAATTGATTATTTTTATGATATTTTTAACGATGGTTTAATTTATTTTTCTCAAATTGACTTCTGATAAAGGAATTTCAACGGGTTGAATAAATAAAAAACTGATTAAAAAAGACAGAATAAGACGGATGATTATTGGTTATATAAATTCGCAAGAAGATGCAGAAGTCGTTGAATTACAACGACAATCAATGTTGCATTATGCTAAAGCGAATCATCTGTCAATTGATATGTTTTACGATAAATCTTTATCAGAACTAAAATCCGACGTTTTGTCAGAACAAAAAACAGTCTTGTTCGCAAATGCTTATTCTTTGGGAAATACCTTAGAAAAAATTCAAATTAATATGAAAGATTTATACAAAGCTAAATTTAATTCAGTCTTTGTTCAAGAAGGTTTTACTTTGCCAGCTTCCACAGAAACAGAAAAAATAATTCAAGGAATAGGTTTTGCATTATGTATCAGAAACAGTGTTGCATCTGTTTCAACCAAAAAAGCATTATCAGAACGTTCTGAACAAGGAATGGTTTTGGGCAGAAGAACAGGTTCCGTCAATAAAAAGTATAAGTTGGATAAATATGCAGAAGTTATCAAAGAAAATATAGATGACGGAATGTCATGTTTAAAAATAGCAGAACAATTAAACGTTTCTCCAATCACTTTAAATAATTATCTAAAAACTCATCCAGAATTAGGCAGTATAAAAAATGCACATAGAGGTGTTTTGGCAGATGCCGATAATCAAATCAGAAATATGTTAGCCAATGGGCAAACAAAAACGGCTATTGCTAAAAAGTTCAAAGTAACAATAGCAACGTTGTTTAAAAAATTACATCAAATGGGCGTAGAGACAAACAGAGAAAGTGTCATTGTTCAGTTTGATGATGATAAGTTTGTTGAACTGTATCAATCAGGTTTATCGATATCAAAAATGGCAAAGCATTTTGGATGCCATGCAAGAACGGTAGCAAAACATATTCAGCAACTAGGTTTACAAAGATCAAGAAAGATTGTTGGTGACGTTCATAGACGTCGTCAATCAAAGATGGTTGATTTAAAAGACCAGATGAAACGTTTGTATGATGAAGGATTATCATATCAGGCAATAGCCAAAGAATTAAAGTGTGATGATACGTGGGTATGCAAGTTAGTAAAAAAATGGGGATGGAACAGACAGAGAAAGTTCAGACCATTTTTATTAAACGAGTATCAATCAGAAATCATCGAATTATTAAATCAAAACGTATCA
>JAKSVU010000014.1 GCA_024413465.1 Alphaproteobacteria bacterium | reverse complement strand
CTTCTGAAGCAATCTCAGGTTCTGCGACAACTTCCGGAACAGGAACTTCTTCAACTGGTGTTTCCAAATCTGATATATTTGTACTTTCTGAAGCAACTTCAGGTTCTGCAGCAACTTCTGGAACAGGAACTTCTTCAACCGGCGTTTCTAAATCTGAAATACTTGCACCTTCTGAAGCAATCTCAGGTTCTGCGACAACTTCCGGAACAGGAACTTCTTCAACAGGCGTTTCTAAATCTGAAATACTAGCACCTTCTGAAGCAATTCCAGGTTCTGTGGCAACTTCTGGAACAGGAACTTCTTCAACTGGCGTTTCCAAATCTGAAACACCCACTATTTCCGAACTTTCTTCCATATTACCAACTTCAGCAGAAGGAACTTCTACTTCCTCATACGTATATTCAACATTTTCTAAGGTCTTTGGATCGACAGGATTACCATTTTCATCAACGTATTCATAAACTTCTGCTGTCTCTTGTTCTGCATTACTTTCTTCTGGTATAGAATTTTCTATATCGCCAAGCATATCAACTGTTAATTCTTCCTGTTGATTTGTCATTTCTGCTTGTTGAGAAACGTTATATCCTTCTAAAGCATCTTCATCTGCAACAGGAGTTTCAAGAGATGGAGTATTTTCTTCCTGTTCAACATATTCATATTGAACATTTTCGGCATCTATGGGATTACCATTTTCATCAACGTATTCATATTGAATATTATCACCATTTACCATTTCTGGAGGAA
Source organism: Alphaproteobacteria bacterium (assembly GCA_024413465.1). Lineage (GTDB taxonomy): Bacteria > Pseudomonadota > Alphaproteobacteria > CAAGCB01 > CAG-977 > UBA2903. Next base: position 43,723 of record JAKSVU010000014.1, on the reverse strand, counting down.
TTGGATTGCCATTTTCATCAACATACTCATACTGAATAGCGTCTGTCTCAGGAACCTCTACGTATTCATATTCTGAATTATTCATTGAAGGTGGGACAACAGATTGGTCTAATTCTTCAGCCATAGATATAAAACTCCTAAATTATATTTAGTCAATTATCCTACTAAAAAAATAACAAAATATTAAAAGTAAGAAAATTAATAATAACTACTTAAAAAATTTTGTTTTTATTTTTACTTTACATCTAAAATATTCCTAAAAAAATTCCTCGATATCAATCTGGTAACAGGATATATTACATGATTCATCTGTGCAATAGCTTTATAGAAAAAGATATAAGTTTTTTATAAAGCAATCTTTACAAAATCACCTCATTTTTCACCTCACCCTGTAGGGAGAGAAAATATCCTATTGAATTCACTAAATAATTCCCACTTTATAGACATAAAGTGGTGGCATCAGCCACAGTTCTGTCAGGGTAATATCAAGCATATATCGGGAATCTTTTTTCATTTTTCTCGTAACCATTTTTCATTTCATCCGTTACTCTTAATATAAGGAACATCTTCATAGGAGAACCACCTTGGGAAAAACAGAAAAAAAATACTATCGAAGAAACAAAAGATACTGAAATCATTGAATTAAAAGATGATGATTTATCTACAATTACAGTTGGTTCAAGGATACCCAAAGATGTGTGTGACGAAGACATTGAAAGCTGTGTTGCTAAATGGATAAACCATAAACTTTTAGAGACACTTAATCTTGCACATAAAGTTCAGTGAGACCAAAAGATTATAACTTTTCAATATATTTATTTAATTCTTCAATTTTAGCAACAATCCGTTCTTGTTCTGCTAGTGGGGGAAGTGGCAACAAATATGTTTTCAATTTTTCAAGACTTGTTCTAACCCTTGTTACACCAGTAACATCTTAATATACTTGTTTTTTAAAACAAGTGCTATTAATTGCCATATTTAAAATATTTTACACCAAAATGCTCATTAGGAACAAATTTTACGGCATCTGAGGATAAAACATATTTTTTTTCAATATTCGGAATAATTATGGATCTACCAGCAGGCATCATTTTAGCAATTACAATATTTCCAGTTCATCCCGCGATTATTTCACCTTCTATCCCACAGAAATCTGCGATTATTCCGGTTGTTCACCTTACAAAAATAAGTAAAAACAAATAAAAAAATGGGGTTAAAATATTCAACCCCATTTTTATGCTTAATTTAATAACCTACTAGACAGGTTTCCATTCATCATCTGAGCGTTCAAAACGCAAAGATAACAAATCCAATTCATTTACAAATTCTTTTGGTAAACGTTGTTGTTCTGCAAATGGACGGAAATGTTGTTGAATACTTGTGCAATCCTTCAAACCTTCTGCTTTATCGATAGACATCAAAGCATCAAAATGTTCTTTGGACATGTCCAAACCTTCTAAGTCTAAATCTTCATATTTTGGCATTAAACCAACTGGACCTTCAACTGCATTTGCGCGATTATGAACACGATCAATAATCCACTTCAAAACACGCATATTATCACCGTATCCAGGCCACATGAAATGACCTTCATCATCTTTACGGAACCAGTTTACACGGAAAATTTTTGGTTCATTTGGTACCAAACGTTTCATTTCTAACCAATGTGACCAATAATCTGCCATATTATACCCACAGAATGGCAACATAGCAAATGGATCACGACGAATACCACCAGCACCTTCAGCAGCTGCTGTTTTTTCGGAACCCATTGTTGCTGCTAAATAGACACCATGACTCCAACTGAATGATTGATATACCAATGGTGTATTGTGTGCCAAACGACCACCGAAAATGAAAGCTGAAATTGGAACACCTGCAGGATTTTCCCAATCTGGATCTATCGTTGGGCATTGACCTGCTGGAGCTGTAAAGCGTGAATTTGGATGAGCTGCAGGACGATCACAATCTGGTGTCCAATCGTTTCCTTGCCAATCGATCAAATGAGCTGGTTTTTCATCTGTCAAACCTTCCCACCACACGTCACCATCATCTGTCAATGCAACGTTTGTAAAGATAGTATTAGCACGGCAAGCTTGAATAGCATTGTAGTTTGTTTTTTCACTTGTTCCTGGAGCAACACCAAAGAAACCTGCTTCTGGATTGATAGCATGTAAACGACCATCAGATGCTGGTTTAATCCAAGCAATATCATCACCGACCGTCCAAACTTTCCAACCTTTAAAGTGTGCAGGTGGAATTAACATTGCTAAGTTTGTTTTGCCACAGGCACTTGGGAATGCTGCAGCAACGTATGTCTTTTCACCTTGTGGATTTTCAATTCCGGCAATCAACATGTGTTCTGCTAACCATCCTTCATCGCGAGCTTGAACTGTTGCAATACGCAAAGCCAAACATTTTTTACCCAACAATGCATTGCCACCATAACCAGATCCGAATGACCAAATTTCACGTGTTTCTGGGAAATGTGTAATATATGTATTTTCTGGATCACAAGGCCATGCAACATCTTGTTTACCATCAACCAAAGGTTGACCAACAGAGTGCATACATGGAACGAAATCACCATTTTCGCCCATGATATCCAAAACTTTTTGGCCTGTTCTTGCCATAATTGCCATGTTAACGACAACGTATGGAGAGTCTGTAATTTCCACACCAATTTTAGCAATTGGAGAACCTAAAGGTCCCATTGAAAAAGGAATAACATACATCGTTCTACCACGCATTGAACCTGTAAACAATGATGTCAATTTTTCTTTCATTTCTTTTGGATTTGCCCAATTATTCGTTGGACCAGCATCAATTTCGCGTTCTGAACAAATAAATGTTCTAGCTTCAACACGAGCTACGTCTTTTGGATTTGATCTAGCCAAAAATGAATTTGGTTTTTTCTTTTCATTTAATTTGATAAATGTGCCTTTTTTAACGAGCAAGTCGCACAAAGCAGCATTTTCTTCCTTTGAACCATCACACCAATGAATAGCTTCTGGTTGACACATATTGGCCATTTTTTCAACCCAAGCAATCAACTTGGCATTTTTTGTTTTTTCAGCTGTAAAATTTGTCTGCATGAATTATCCTCTTTCAAATAAACAGAATCGAATCTGATTCATTATTCGGAGGTATTCTACCTTTTTTTTTCAAAGACGGGTAGTTTTTTTTCAACTTTTTTAAATAGGAAAAACCATAACAACCTTCAATCCACTTAATGAACTGTCAGTCATATAAATCTTTCCACCATGTGATAAAACAATATCTTTTGTGATAGCTAATCCCAAACCAACTCCGCCCGTTTTTGTATTACGAGATTCATCCATACGATAAAAAGCTTTAAATACGTCATTTCTTTTTTCAACAGGTATCCCAGGTCCATTATCTTCTACCGTAATTTCATAAAAGCGTTCTTTTACGTTTAATCCAACGTTTACAATCGTTCCATAATTTTGAGCATTAGAAACTAAATTCCAAATACACCGTTTAAAATCATTTTTGCGTACGGTCATTTTCAATTGAGCATTTGAAATAAAACGAACAGACACTCCATCTTTATGCATAGAATCTAACGTTTCTGAAATCAATAATGGAATATCAGTTTCAACAGCATCTTCCTGACCTTGCCCTCGTGCAAAATCCAAATAAGCATTTACCATCCGTTCTAATTCATCGACATCACTTAATAATTCCGTAGCATCTTCACAATTTTTCATCATACTTAATTGCAAACGCATCCTCGTCAAAGGAGTTCTTAAGTCGTGTGAAACACCAGCTAACATTCTTGTGCGTTCTTCAATATACCGAGTAATTCTGTCTCGCATTTTTATAAATGAAAAAGCTGCTTGACGAACTTCTACAGCACCTTCTGGTTTAAAATTTTCAACTTCACGCCCCAAACCAAAATTTTCAGCAGCTTCTGATAATTTTAAAATTGGTTTAATTTGATTACGTAAAAATAACATTGCCACAAATATCAAGAGAATTCCTAAACCAATCACCCAAGCAGCAACAACATACGTCGTTGTCGAAAAAAAGTACTTGTATGGCAGAAAAACTTCAGCCACATATTTAGGATGATAAAATTTTACCTGTAAAAGTTTTTCTTCCTGCATATAGGAAATAACAAAAGGTAACCCAACATCATGCAATGCTGGAATTAAATCTGCAGTTTTTGTTTTTTTCTTTATTTTTGCATATTCAGGAACAGAAGCTGGGGGCAAAAATTTAATCTCAAACCGTAAATTTTTAGATATAATTCCTTGATATTCCTTTTTTTGAGCAGGAGTATTCATTGTCTCGTACATAGACAAAGCAACTTTTATTTCAGAAACAATTCCTTGTGATAATCTTTTTGAAATATTATCCCAATGGGTATCAAAAAACACCCAACAACCAATTGTTTGTACCAAAATAACTGGAACTATCATAATCATTAACGATCTTGCCCATAATCTACGAGGCAAAACTTTATGACGCAAATTTTTAACCCAATTTGGTAATAATATTCTCATTTTTTATTCCGATACAAAAGTATATCCACACCCACGAACTGTTAAAATATATTGAGGTTTAGCAGGATCATTTTCTATTCTACGACGCAATCTTGTAATCAGCACATCAACCGTTCTCGGATTTTCTATGCAATTACAAATCTTAGCTAATTCATCCCGACTTATATCACACCCCATATTTTTCAACAGGCATTCTAACAAATTTTCTTCACTTTGTGAAAGTTTAAATTTTTCATCATCTTTTATCAAGCAATGATTTTCTAAATTATATGAAAATGCTCCAAATTTTATTTCAATATTTTGTTTTTTCTGAACGGGAACTTCCTGCATTCTCCGCAAAATACTGCCTATTCTCAACAATAATTCTCTAGGCTCAAATGGCTTAGGCAAATAATCATCTGCTCCTATCTCTAATCCCATGATACGATCATCAACTTGTCCCATTGCCGTCAGCATAATAACAGGTATTTTATCTTGATTTTTTCTTAATCTCTGAACATATTCAAAACCGTTCTCACCTGGCATCATCACATCACAAATCATCAAATCAAAATGAAACATTTTTTTTAATTCATCAGCCTGAATCGTATCCGCTGCGGTATAAACTTGAAATTGATTTTGAGATAAAAATTTTTTTAATAAATTACGCAATCTTGCATCATCATCAACAACTAACAATATTGGTTGATAAATATCATCAAAAAAACTAACACTTTGATTTACCATAGAACTTTTCCTGTTTTATTGAGGAAATTATATTATAACTTTTTATAAAATCAAAAAAATTATCGTTTATAAGACATTTGACGATATGACAAAGCCTCAGCAATATGTCCAAATTCCACTTGATTACTATGAGCCAAATCCGCAATAGTTCTAGCCACACGCAGTATACGGTGATACCCCCTTGCTGATAAATTCATCTTTTCTGCAGCTTGAATAAGAATTTGCTGAGCTTTATCAGATAGTTTTACCGTTTTTTCAAGAATAGCTCCTGAAGCTTTTGCATTATTATCAATACCATATTCAATGTATCTTTTTCTTTGAATATCTAAGGCTTCTGCCACGCGTTCTGCTATCACAGCGGAACATTCTCCCTCCGAAGTATTTGCTAAATCCCATGGAGCTACAGCAGAAACAGAAATATGCATATCTATTCTGTCTAATAATGGACCTGATATTCGAGCTTGATAATCTTCTCCACATCTTGGAGCTCTTGAACATTCATGACCTTGCTGTCCTAAATATCCACAACGACACGGATTCATTGCCGCAATCAATTGGAACTGAGCAGGATATGTCACATGTAAATTTACTCTCGCAACACTAACTGTCCCCGTTTCCATAGGTTGCCGTAAAGCCTCCAAAGTAGTACGCGAAAACTCAGGTAATTCATCCAAGAATAAAACACCTTTATGGGCTAGAGAAATTTCGCCAGGCTTTGCTTTTTGCCCTCCACCAACTAATGCTGGCATTGAAGCAGAATGATGCGGACTTCGGAAAGGACGTTCCGCCAACAATTTCCCCTCCTTAATCAATCCTGCAACAGAATGAATCATACTAATTTCTAAAATTTCCTTTGCTGTCAATGGAGGTAATAATGATGGAATTCTTGCTGCCATCATTGATTTTCCAGCACCAGGAGGACCTACCATTAGCATATTATGCCCGCCAGCAGCACAAACTTCTGCAGCTCTTTTTGCACCTTCCTGCCCTTTGATATCTTTCATATCCGGCATATTTGAACTATTTTCTATTTTTTCAGGATGTGGAACAGGTAAAGTAAATTCACCCTTAAACATCTGGATCAATTCAATTAATGAATTTGCTGCAAAAATATTTTTATTCCCAGACCAAGCTGCTTCTCCTCCCTGAATTGCAGGACAAATAAAAGCACAATCTTTTTGATTAGCATAAACAGCTGCTGGCAAAATTCCTGCCACAGGTGCAATTTTTCCATCAAGACCAAGTTCCCCCATTACAATCGTTTTTTCTAACATTTGTCCTGGAAAAATACCCATAGAAGATAACAAACCAAGAGCTAACGGTAAATCATAATGAGTCCCTTCTTTTAAGACATCTGCTGGAGCTAAATTGACCGTAATTCTTTTTGCTGGCAAAGCTAATCCAATGGAATTAAAAGCAGCCCGTAAACGATCTTTACTCTCTGCAACTGATTTATCAGCCAATCCTACTATAGAAAAATTCGGCAATCCACCTGAAGCAATATGGACTTCAGCAGTCACAGGAACAACGTCTATTCCTTGAAAAGCTACTGTTTCAACTTTCGTCAGCATTATATTTACCAACGAGGAATATCTTGATTATCACGATACCTACGAGTTGGATATGATCCTCGCTGAGGAACATCATCTCTAGCTGAAAAAGATGGCTTATCTGTTAAGCGAACAAATCCTTCTTGTTCAAGCTCTGCAGCACAAATATCTACAGGAACTCCACTTCCCGATTCGCAATAAATAATTTCACGCGTAATCGGATGTTGCATAATCACGTCTCTTGTATCTCTAGGAACAATCACACGTGTACATCCACAAAAAGCAAATATTAACAGAAAACCCAAAAAATATTTTTTCATTGCATAAAAACCCTAACATACATCTTATGTAACAAGTTATATCACACAAAAAGATTATACAAATAAATTTTCTACATTTCTTCCAAACTGATTCATTTATTAGTAGATTGACGAGAAAAATAATCCTATTTTGCTTTTTAAAATTTATCTAAATATAACCTTTCAAAACTTGAATAAATTTCCACTTAAATATAAATTTTTGCGAAAAAAATTGATTAAATTTTGGTTAACATATATCATTTTTACAGATGAATTTTGATTGGATATTATCTATGGAATCTGAATATAAATATAGTTTAACTAACTACAAACCTTATTCTTATGATGAAACAAGAACAGGTGACGGATGTCTTACTGAAGTTTACAAGATATACGACGCCTGGCTATCCAAACAAACTAGTTTTGATGCTAAAAACAAACTAGCTGATTTAATTTTTCGTAGAATTGGTATCACTTTTGCCGTATATGGTGAACAATCTGGTGTAGAACGACTTATCCCTTTTGATCCGATTCCTAGGATTTTATCGAGCAGTGAATGGGAAAAGATAAATGCTGGCGTTTGCCAACGTGTCAAGGCTCTTAATGCTTTTCTAAATGATATTTATACATCAAAAAAAATCTTGAAAGAAAATATCATTCCTTCTGATCTTATTTTACAAAATTCAGAATACACACGAGCTGTTGAAAATTTTATTCCTCCCAATAACGTACATACCCACATTTCCGGTATTGATATTATTCGAACATCCCCTGACACTTTTTATGTATTAGAAGATAATCTGCGTTGTCCTTCTGGCGTTTCATACATGCTAGAAAACAGAGAAGTGATGTCTCGTTTATTTCCTGAATTGTTTAAAAAATACAATATACTTCCAATTAATCATTACCCACATGAATTAAAGAAAACTTTAAAGGCCTCTGCCCCAAATGAACTGGATAATCCTCGAATTGTTGTTTTAACGCCTGGCATCTATAACAGTGCCTACTTCGAACATGCTTTTCTTGCTGCTCAAATGGGCGTAGATCTAGTTACTGGCGCTGATTTATTTGTTGGAAAAGATAATTGTGTTTATATGCAAACGATTGACGGTGCTGAACGTGTTGACGTTATCTATCGCAGAATTGATGATAATTTTTTAGATCCGGAAGCTTTTAATCCAAATTCTGTTTTAGGATGTCCAGGATTATATCGAAGTGCAATGCAAGGAAAAGTAACAATTTGTAATGCCATTGGAAATGGTGTTGCTGATGACAAAGCTGTATATCCTTACGTTCCAAAAATGATTGAGTTTTATTTAGAAGAAAAGCCAATTTTGGAAAACGTAAAAACCTACACGTTATCAAAAAAGGATGATTGTACTTACGTTCTAGAACATTTATCTGAATTAGTTGTCAAGGAAACACATGGCTCTGGTGGTTACGGAATGTTAATTGGACCAAAAGCAACAAAAGCTGAGTTAGAAGAATTCCGCACAAAAATCAAAGCGAAACCTTCAAACTACATAGCACAACCAACCTTATCATTATCAACATCTCCAACTCTACAAGAAGAAGGATTAGCTCCTCGGCACGTTGATTTACGTCCCTATGCTCTTATGCAATCTCCAGACAAAGTTACCGTTGTTCCAGGATCTTTAACTAGGGTTGCTTTGAAACAAGGATCTCTTGTTGTAAACTCTTCCCAAGGTGGTGGAACAAAAGATACTTGGATTGTTGGAAATCAGGAGAACACCCATGCTTAGTAGAACTGCTGATAATATTTTTTGGATGGCAAGGCAGGTTGAACGATCACAGGGAACCGTTCGATTATTAGAAGCAGCTTACCGTATGGAACAACTCCCTGAATCTGAAAACATTTGGGAGCCAATTTTATTTATTTCAGGTCAAAAAGAAAGTTATTATAAAAAATATGACGAACTTTCTTCCCAAAATGTTTTAAAATTTATGATTTTTGATCATGAAAATCCTTCAAGTATTTTTTCTTGTTTAAAATCAGCTCGTGAAAATACTCGAACTGAAAGAAGTATCTTACCTGAAGAAATGTTTGAAAGTATCAATACAACGTGGATTGAAAGTCAATCCATGTATTATGATGGCATTCTCAAATCTGGATTTACAGAATTTTTTGATTGGGTTAAAGACAGAACTGAATTATTCCGCGGTTTAACAGTATCAATGATGGTTTATGATGCAGCTTTTCAATTTGCCAGATTAGGAACTTACATTGAGCGTGCTGATTTTACAGCTCGACTACTAGACGTAAAATACCATCTTCAATCAAAGGGGGCTAACAGAGAATTGATTGATTATTATCAATGGGGAGAAGTTTTACGATCCGTTGGCGGATTACACGCATACAAAATGTTGTATAAGCAAGATATTCGCCCTGATAAAATAGCTGAAATGTTAATCTTCAATCCTATATTTCCTCGATCCATGATATCTGCTTATAATGAAATTATCACAAGTTTAACTGAATTAAAGAAACAATCCACTTCTTTAAATTTAGCATATCAAGAACAAACTTTCTTAGAAACATCTAACCTTGAAGAAGTTTTAAAAACAAGAACACTTCATAAATTTTTGACTGATTTTATTGGATTTACAGCAGATTTATCTGATCAAATACGCCACGATTTTATGCAAATATAACTAAGATTTCAAAGCTGTTTCAATTTGCTTTGCAAGAACTTCACTTATTCCTGCAACTTTCGAGATCTCTTCCCAACTGACAGATTTAATTGCTTGAACTGATCCAAAATGAGTCAATAAGGCTTTTTTGCGTTTTCCACCTATTCCCTTTATTTCATCCAAAGCAGAAACCAACGTCGATTTATTTCTTTTAGCACGGTGAGTCGTAATAACGAAACGGTGAGCCTCGTCTCTTAATCTTTGAATATAATGCAAAACTGGATTATCAAATTCCAAATTTAAAGGGAGTTTATCCTTAAAATATAACGTTTCTTTACCTGCATTTCTATCTTCACCTTTAGCCACACCAACAGCAATAATATTTTTAATTTGTAAACGCTCTAACACGTTTAAAGCCATTTGAAGCTGGATCATCCCACCATCAATCAAAATCAAATCTGGTAAATTTCCTTCGACTAAACCTCTTTTCAATCTTCGTGTAAGAACTTCATCCATCATTTGGAAATCATCACCCGGAGTATATCCAATTCCTACAATATTGTATTTACGATAAGATTTTTTATCAAATCCTGATGGTGTTGCTACAATCATTGCACCTACAGCATTTGTACCTTGAATATGGCTATTATCGTACGTTTCTATTCTTTTTAATGGATTAGAAGCCCCAACTAATTGACGCAATTGTTCTAACAGATCCGCTCTCACCATTCCTTGCATTCTTTTTTGAAGCAATGCTTCTTTTGCATTTAAAACAGCCCTATCAACCAACCTTTTTTTAGCACCACGTCCATGTGCTGAAATTTTTGTACGAAAAGCTTGTCCTACCAATTCTAATTCATCAAACTCTGTATTTACTAAAATTTCTTTAGGCACTTGATGGTGAATATAAAATTGACCCAAAAAAGCTTTTAAAATTTCTCCATCTGTTTGATCTTCTGTTTGCTCAGGAAAACTCGCATAACTACCACAACCTCGACCATTTCTATAGAAGAAAACAACTACCGAACATTGTCCAGCATCTTGATATACGGCAACAACATCCCCATTTTCTATACCTCCCAAATCCATACTTTGAGATTGAATTTGATTTAAAGCTCGAATACGATCTCTTAGAACAGCTGCTTTTTCATAATTAAGTTGTTCACTTGCTTCATTCATTTCTATCATCAAATTTTCTTGAATTTTTGAACTTTTTCCATGCATAAAATCCAAAACGTCATCAACTAATTTTTGATAATCTTCTTTTGAAATTTTATTTGCACAAGGAGCACAACATCTTTTAATTTGATGAAGCAAACATGGTCTAGATCTATTTTGAAAAACGTGATCTGCACAAGATCTAAGTAAAAAAGCCTTTTGTAAAATTGCCAAAGTTTCATTAACTGCCGTTGCAGAAGCGTATGGACCAAAATATTCTCCTTTTATATTTTGTCCCCCTCTGTGTTTAATAAGTTGAGGCCATTCATCTTTTGTCGTTAATAACAAATGTGGAAACGTTTTATCATCTTTCAGTAAAATATTATAATATGGTTTTAGTTTCTTAATTAAGTCATTTTCTAATAAAAAAGCCTCTGCTTCAGTTGCTGTTTCAATTAATTCAATATGATCTATTTGAAAAATCATGCGTTGAATGCGAACAGGTTTTCGCTCAGGATGTGCATATGAATCTAATCTATTTCTTAAATTTTTAGCCTTACCAACATATAATACTTTCCCCGTTTCTGAAATCATACGATATACACCTGGTGATGTTGGGAAGAAGGGAAGTTTACTTTTTACATAATTAGCTCCCGTCAATTTTTTTGCAGATTCGAATACTTTTTCTTCAACAAGTAACTTTTCAGAATCTTCCATTTTTAAATTATCCTATTGTTTTATATATCTTTTTTTAAAAATTAACACTTTATTAAACTTTTCCACAAGCCTGTGGATAACTTATCTTAATTATCATGTTTTGTTTACTCAACAACGCATTATTTCAATGTTTTTATAAAATGTAACCTTAGTTATACAATATACTATCTTATTGATTTTATTTATTTTTTATTTATCAAGAGTTATTTTTTTCATTATCTTATTTTTTATCTTGATTTTTTATGTAAAACACCTTCAACAAAAAAAACAGTTAACCAAAAATATTTTACATTAATCCTCAGATTTACGATAGATATAGATACTGATTAGATATAGACTCGTTTTCTAAAATTCGTTCCATAAAATCAATAACTACAGCATCTTGCATATGTTCAGTAAAGACTGCATTTACTCTCATATTTTTTATAGCAACATGTTTAATGTATGATTGAAGCATTTCTGCTCCAAGTGACGAACTCTCTGTCAATAATTCTAAAACAGAAATATTTTTCTGATTATTTTTAGCAGACATTTGACTCAATAAAGCAGAAAATCTCAATAATTCTTCTGTTGTTTTCGTCAAAATTGATTTTTCATCAATATACTTAGCAATATCGACAATAGCATCAATCTCTCCATAAGTATCAACAATTGATGTACAAAATTCTTCTAATTCCATTGATAAATTAGACTGAATATATCCAGCTTTTATTCCATATTTTTTCATCAATTCATCACACAACTTAGGAACTTCACCATTCATTACGGAACAATGTAATATCAGTGTCCATCCCTTACTTGCAAGGTAATCAGCGAACTGTTTATATTTTTCAACTTCTATTAAAACTGCCGTTTTTTTCAATATTTTTACAGATTGATTTTGCGTTAAAAAACTTGGAACACTTTCTTTACTTTTATAATCATCAAAAATACTATCTTTATTTAATGAAAAAGTCGGCAAATCTGTTTTAATAAATGTCGGTGTCTGAAAAACTTTTGGTATTGATTCTTCTTCGACAACATTAACCATTGAAATCTCACTATCTATTAATTTTTCTCCATCTAACGTTTTAAAACTAATATGTACAGGACATTTAGCGACTGTAGATGAATCTGTTTTTACAAAAATTAACGATAATAGGTATTCATATTTCCATAGCGGAGCTTGGTTAGAAATAGTAACTATATTCTCTTTACAATCAATATTAAACAAAGATCCTAAAACATTCGCCTTTTTATCGATACCCTTGACATATAAGGTATCTTCAAAGTCAGCTGGTATTTCAATGCGACAACTTAAAATTTCTTTATCTCTTTCTGATAATGTCTGAATATGTTGAACTATTCTATTTTTCATTAATAATTCAAAATTTTTCATACCTATCTGTAATTTAAAAACAGTCATTGGTTGAGAAAAGATTTCAGCATTACTTTTAGCAAATGACAACTTTAATGAATATGTTTCTTCTTCTGGGAAAAAAGCTACCTTCTGTTCTTGATTACAAGGAATTGATTGTAATATGTTTCCTTGAATAGGATAAATTTGACCATTTGCTGATTGCCAAACTAAAAAAAATTCTTCATCTTTTGGAGTTATTTTTTTTGCTTGTTCTACAACAATTCCTTGTTCATTTTTCCAAACAAATTCTCCATGAAGCATAGACAATTGACATTTTTTTTCAATGCAATGCTTAAATGCAAATAAATTACCTGTTTTCCCCGAATTTATCTCTGGAAACCACTCTTTTTTTCCATTTAAAGCATAACCATTTTCAATTAAAAAGAACACAAACTTACGATTATCTAGCCGATTTGCCAAAAAGGTTGAACTAATATTTGGAATCAAAGTTTTCACTGAAACATTCGTAAATAAAAATCGGATATCAAACACCATATTTTCATCACATGTATAACATCCTAAAATATGTTGTTCTGTCCCTGAAACACTTTGAAATGTCATTTTCAAAGGTGTTGTATCATTCAAACTTATTTCTGTCGTATCATAAAAGGGAAGTTTTTCCATATCTAATTATCTCTACTTAAAAATCTTATTCTTAATTTGTCGAAATTTATTCTGCCAAAAAGCAATTTTAGGAAAACATTTTACCTTTTCTTTGCTTCCTGCATACTTTAAACAAAAATCTGCACATGCTTCAGCATTTACCTGATTAACAAACGTCTTTGACATATTTTGGGCATTAATCTCATCAAAATCAGCTTTCATAACTGTTAAAACAGAAACATTATGTTCCAACATTTGTTCATAAAATCCTTGTAACCAGATATGAAGAGCAGCTTTTGTAGATCCATAAGCAAAATTATCTTTATTTGCAAATTCACCTTGTAAAGATCCCATCACAACAATTTCACCACATTGTTGATTAATTAAAATTTCAGAAATTGCTGTCAAAAAATAAATTTGTGAAAAATAATTGATTTGAAACATATTTTTTATTTTTCCCAAATCCTTACCGCATTCTTTTTGAGAATAAACTGTTTCCATTGCACAAAAAACACTAATTGATGTTTTTGCCAATTGTTTGCATTCATTAGCAACCTTTGAAAAGCTGTCAACATTTGTAGGTTCAATTTCAATTGTCTGAACCTCAATATCGGGATAACGTATCAAAACATCATTTTTTGTTAAATCTATATCGGTCTTATTTTTATCGAGCAAAATCAAATCATATCCTTGTTTTGCGACTTGACGAGCAAAAGCTCTTCCCATAACGGAAGAAGCTCCTAAAATGACCCACGTTCTCTTTCCAAAAATCATTTTTATTCTCCTTGAAAAATACGCCTTGAAAAATCTGAAACAAATTTCTCATTCGGATCATATTTCTTACGTGTTTGAATAAATTCCTTTAGACGCGGATACATTCTTTCTAATTGATATAACGTCATTAATGAATCATTACACAAAGCAATTTTTCCGCCCCATTCAAAAACAATCATTTCTAGATGTTGTAAAAATTCATTTAAACCTTTTTTCCTGACAAAATCTAATGATAAAGAATATCCATTTGTTGAGAATGCCAAAAGGGATTTATTATTTTTCTCTACTAATTGTAACACTGCACGACCTACATGAAATTCAGTTGCAGAGATTTCTGTTAAAATACGCCTTAATGCCTGAGGCCCTTCTGCTTCAGGAACAGACAAACGCAATTGACAGACGTTCTTACAACTGCTTACACCAAAACGATCTGATGGGTAAATATACTTGTCAAAAGACACTATTTTGTCACATTGTCCCATCACTTGATACCGCAATGTTTTGATGACTGGAAGAGAATCTAGTAAAGACATAAAATCTGGACATTTTCCTTTAAATTTAGGAAGATAAAAACTATTTTCCTTTTCTTCAGTAAAATTCATTGTAGTTAAAATACCACGTCCTAATTGATTTCCTTTCGCAGATGAATCCAACCAGGCAACTGTAAAATCTGCATTTTTACGAGCATCTTTCATTGCCAACAATAATTTATCTAAATTATTATATCTATTTTTAATAACGTGCAGATTTTTACTAGGAATTTTTGGCAAATTAATAGAAACCAAACTAATAAAACCAACAAGTCCTTGCCCACCAACAATTGCAGATAACAAATCCGAATTTTCTGACCAACTTGCACGGACAACTTTTCCATTTGCTAAAACAACGTCTACCCAATTGATTGAATCTACCAAAGAATGTTGAAACTTTGTATTCATTCCAAGAATATTACCAGCAATTGCTGCTCCAAGTGTTCTTTTTCCAGAACCTGCAACAACAGGGAACATAAAACCTCGCTTATAAAATATTTCCGAAATTTTACCGATAGTAATTCCTGGCTCACAAACTAATTCACCTGTATTTTCATCGAAACTTCTTATTCGATCTAAGTGGTCAAAAACCATTACGGCCCCACCATTATTTAACGTTTGATCTGCATAAGAATTTCCCATTCCTCGAGCTATAATTCCATTTTTCCCTACTTGCTCTAAAACTTTTGGAATCTCATCTATATTTTCTGGACGACAAATTTGTGCTTCACAACTATGCGTCCTAGCTCGGCTGGTCAATTTAACTTGATACCAATGCATACAACAATCTCCTGTACAAAAATACTTAAGAGATTATACAGTAATTTATATAAATAAAAAGTGAGTCAATAAAAAAAATTATGGTGTTGCTTCTGAAATATAATCTTTAAAAACTTCTGATAATTTTTTTTCTGGTCGACCACCCCAAATTTGGATAATTTCAGCAGCTGTCAATGCAGCCATTTTACCAGCAGCTTCTATACTAAAATCATGAGTCAATCCGAATAAAAATCCCGCAGCAAAAGCATCTCCCGCTCCTGTTGAATCGACAATTGATAATTTATTTTCAGAAGGAATTGTTGCTATTCCACCATCATGGAAAATACAAGCCCCTTTTGATCCACGCGTAACTGCTAAAACTTGATGTTTTGAATTTAACACTTGAACAAAATCTTCCAAAACTGTGTCTTGATCTAATTCAAATGCACCAGAAATCTCACGCTTATTTCCAATTAAAATATCACTTTGTGTTCTAATGATATCAACAACCTCTTGAACAGCAACTGCACGATAGTTTAAATCATGCATATTAAAGGCAACTTTTACACAATGTTTTTTTGCAACTGAAATTGCATAACGAACAGCCTCGCGAGCACGACGAGAAACCAACATTTGACCTTCAACAAATAAAACCTTCGAATTTTTTATTGTTTCAACGTCTATATCAGCTTCATCTAATTCCTCACAAACCCCCATATTGAAAACAAAAGTTCTATCATGGTCTGGCGTAACAAGAACCAAACAACGAGCCGTAGCCTTATCTACATCACGGTCAAATTCCACCAAAGGAACACAATTTTTCACGCCTAGTTTTTCAAAAGCATCTTGGAAACTCTCTCCCATTGTATCCTTACAAGCTTTTCCAATAAAAGCAGCTTTTCCACCTAAAGAAGCTAAATTTGCCATTGAATTTGCCGCCGTACCACCAGGAATGACTCGAGAATCCATTAACTCTCTGCGAATATCTCTTAAAGTGGCCACAGGTAAGACATTTCCTTGACCTTTACTCAAATCATATTTTTCTAAAAAATCAACTGTTACATTTGCAACAACATCAACGAAAGCAACACCGATAGCAGTAACATCATATTGGGGCACAGCAGAAACTCCTTTAACTAAGTTATCGGGATTTCCTTATACAACTATTCTAAAAAAATACTAGTTAAAATTAACATTTTATTAAAATTAATTTTTTACTCATAAACTATGTTATTTATAACTACTTTATCCGTGTACAGAATAAAGCATTTCCCAGGATTCATCCCATTCGTAATCAAATTATTATGTTTTTGCCCTTTTCGAGTTCCTGTAGACAAATTCATTTCTGGAACATCAACCAAAAAACCATACAGGGAAACAACATCACCATGTCTTAACATACTTAAGGCTTTGTTAATTACATCATTTACTGGAATTAAATGATAATTATTATATTCATCAATTTTTAAGAAAGGCTGACACTTTTTATAATTTTCTTCACTTTTTAGAGCTTCTTCTTCATTTTTGTAAGCAGAATAAAAATGTGTTCTGTACTTAACTCCTTTACACAAGACATATCCACCTCTTTCTTCATGCTTAAAATTAAAATTTTTAAAAACATCATTTTTTGCCATATTCCCAGTCACAATAAGTGCATCTCTCGGAGCTAAATTAATGTAATCTCCTTGAAAGTAACCTCGAAAAAACTTTCCGAACCACGTATCATAATGTTCCATTATACCAACTCTTCCAGTTACAGAATATTTTACTTTTGGAACAAGTTGATATTTTTTTCCATTTCGTTCGAGTATAAAACCGCCAGAATTAACATCTTCGAAATATTCTTTTTCAGAAATATCTTGGTATAAGTAATCAGTTCCATATATCCTAGGAAAAATTAACCTTTTAAAAAAAATCGGTTGCATAAAATTAAAAAGAACGAATAAAAACACAAACAATCTAAAATAAAATTTCAGCTTGTTTTTTTTCTTCACCTTTTTTGGAGTATAATTTATTTTTCTTTGAAATCTTTTAATAACCATTTCATTAGAACAACATTAATTCCTCTTCATCTGCATTTTTTCTAACTGGACTTAATTTTGTTTTACTAACAACCATAATTTTATTATCTTTAGCTAATATTCTTACTTTTCCACCTTTTTCAAGTTTTCCAAACAACAATTCATCAGCCAAAACTTTTTTAATTTGTTGATCTATTAACCGAGCTAATGGTCTTGCCCCATTTGCAGAATCAAAAGAATTTTTAATCAACCAATCTTTTGCAGAATGAGCTACTTCTAAAACAACCTTCTTTTTAAGCAAAAGCTCACTTAGTTGATTTAAAAATTTATCACAAACCTTTTTCATCAACTCTATATCTAACGGATTAAATGCAATAACAGCATCTAATCTATTTCTAAATTCCGGAGCAAAGAATTTTTTTATAGCTTCCACGTCAGAATCATTTTTCAAATTCTGAATAAAACCCATGGATGGCTTTTGTAAATCTGCAGCACCTGCATTTGTAGTCATAATTAAAATGACATTTGCAAAATCTATTTTTTTACCATTTGAATCTGTCATTTTACCATAGTCCATAACTTGAAGTAAAATATTGAACAAATCCGGATGAGCCTTTTCAACTTCATCAAGTAATAAAACAGAATATGGATGTTGATCTACCGCATCAGTTAACAATCCCCCCTGATCAAAACCAACGTAGCCAGGAGGAGCTCCTATCAATCTTGAAATACTGTGTTTTTCTGCGTATTCAGACATATCAAAACGTAAGAACTCTACTTTCAACAATTTTGCCAATTGCTTCGCAGTCTCTGTTTTCCCAACACCTGTTGGTCCTGAAAACAAGTAGCAACCGATAGGTTTCTGTTCATCTCTTAATCCAGCTCTTGACATTTTTATGGAAGAAACTAGATTTTCAATTGCCGTATTTTGTCCGAAAATTACTTTTTTCAAATCAAGGTCCAAAGTCATTAGAGCTTTTTTATCATCGGATGTTGCTGACGATACTGGAATATTAACAAGATTTTCAACCGTTTTCTCAATATCTTTTGGAGTAATTGTTTTTTTCTTTTTATCACCTTTTATTGAAAAAGCAGCACCAGCCTCATCAATTAAATCAATGGCTTTATCTGGAAGTTTTTTGCCACTCATATATCTATTTGATAACTCAATCGCAGACCTTAAAGCATCTGTTGTATAGACAACATGATGATGTTGTTCATATCCATCTTTTACACCTTGCAAAATTTTCATTGTTTGATCAAATGAAGGTTCTTCCAAATCTACTCTTTGGAAACGTCTTAAAAAAGCTTGATCTTTTTCCAAATAATTACGATATTCTTTATACGTTGTAGCTCCCATACATTTGATTCTCCCAGCACTTAGCGCTGGCTTTATTAAATTCATAGCATCTAATCCACCACCGCTTACAGCACCAGTTCCCATCAACGTATGAATTTCATCAACAAACAAAATTATATCTTTTTTCTGTTCCAAAACGTCTATTAATTGTTTTAAACGTTCTTCAAAATCACCCCGATAACGAGTTCCTGCAACCAACGCTCCACAATCTAATTGCAAAATTGTTATATTCTTTAAATATTCGGGAACTTTTCCATTTACTATTTTTTCTGCTAAGCCTATAGCCAAAGCTGTTTTACCAACTCCAGCATCTCCCAACAACAGTGGATTATTTTTATTTTTTCTGCATAATATTTGTATAATTCTATTTAACTCTTTTTCTCTTCCCACAAGTGGATTAAATTTGTGTTCAAGAACTTGCTCATTCAAATTATAGCAATAATCTTCAATTGGATCTGCTTCCTGCCCATCTTCCTCACAATTTCCTTCAACACCACTAACAGGCATAATGGAATTTAGATATGTCATCACCATCATCTTATCGATATTATACTTCTGAAGGTAATAAACAGCATATGATTCTGTTTCTGCAAACAAAGCTATCAATAAATTTAATGATGTAACCAACTCTCTTCCACTGGCTTGAACTTGAATAGCAGCTCTTTGCAAAACCCGTTGAAAAGCAACTGTAGGTCGAGGTTCTTTACTACAGCTTGACACAATAGAAGTTAAGTTATTTTTGATATAAATCAAAACTTCTTGTTGTAAATCTGCGACTTTTATTTTATTTTTTTTCAAACATTCAACCACGTCATCATCATTTAACATTGCTACTAACAAATGTTCCAAGGTTGCAAATTCATGATGACATTCGCTTGCATACATCAAAGATTGTTGCAAGGTTTGTTCCAGGTTGGGAGATAACATTTCTTTTATTCCTTTTCTACACGACAACGCAAGGGATGTTGCGATCTTTTAGATAATTCCATCAACATTGCAGCTTTTGTTTCAGCTATTTCAAAAGTATAAACTCCAGCAACAGCAGATCCCTGTCGATGAATTTTCAACATTAATTCCTTTGCTTCCACTTCTCCCTTATTAAACAGACTGATCAGGACAGAAACAACGAAATCCATTGGGGTAAAATCATCATTTAGTATCACCACTTTATACATTGATGGTGTTTTAGCTCTTGTTTTAACATTAACCTGTTCTTGATCTAATGTTTGAGTTGTTTTTTTTGAAACCCTTGACATATTACCCCTTTCATCTATGATAAGCCAAGTATAATTTAAATCATAAAATGTTTAAAAGAGTATAAAATCGCGTGATAATTTTTCGATTTTTTTTATTTTTTTTAATTATATCCTCCACTGCTTTTGCTCAAAGTCGTCAATCTTCTTTTTTAATTGAATTCGAAACAGGAAAGGTTTTGCAATCAGAAAATGCAACTTTATCACGCTATCCTGCATCTTTAACAAAAATGATGACTCTCTACATGACTTTTGATGCTTTGGAAAAAAAAGAAATTACAATGGATCAACTTCTTCCTGTTTCACTAAAAGCATCAAAAATGCCAAAATCTCGAATGGGACTAAAAGCTGGCTCTCAAATTTCAGTTGAAAATGTTATTTTTTCACTTATTTCACGTTCCGCAAATGATGCTGCAGTTGTCATCGCTGAAGCTTTAGGAGGAACAGAATCTCAATTTGCAGAAAAAATGACAACAGTTGCTCGAGATTTAGGAATGAAAGATACGACTTTTAAAAATGCATCTGGATTACACAATAAAGATCAAGTTTCTACCGCGAGAGATATGGCTATTCTCTCATCAGCTATCATAAAACATTTTCCACAATACTATAAAATGTTTTCCATTCGTGGATTTCGCTTTGGGAAAAGATATTATGGAAATCACAATCTAGTTGCCCGTTTTTACAGAGGAGGAGATGGTTTAAAGACCGGATACGTTGATGCTTCTGGATATCACGTCGTTGGATCAGCAGTAAGAAACAACAAACGTTTAATTGGCGTAATTATGGGTAGAAATTCAGTTCGCGAAAGAGACAGACATATATTCAGATTGTTAGATTATGGTTTCAATTTATTAAAAAACGAACAAAGTGAAACACCAATTCAATTATCCGGTCTTGTTTTTGAAAATCAAATTGAAAAACCTCGAAATGAAGAAGAATACCGAAAAACAAAAATACTTGCCCACAAAATTTCAGAACATACAAATTCTATTGTTTCTATTCTTGATAGCTTAAATATGGAAAAAATGGACAAGTTAACTAAAAATGCTATTGTTGAATGGAAATAATATCCTTGTATTTTTGGAAAAATCAGGTATATATGTCAATATATTAGAAGTTTGGAGCAAACATCAATGATGGAATTTTATGAAGATGCTGAACTAGAACAACGCATTGCATTCTTAGGGACCATTGCACACTTAGCTCGTGTCGATGGAAATTTTGACGGGAATGAAAAGCAGTTTTTTGTAGATTTAGCTAAATTGTATAACTTAAGTAAAGATGAAGCTAAAGAAGCTATTCGTCCTCGTTCTGAAGCTGAAGCTATAGCTTTAGCAAAAACGATTACAGATCGTGGTTTTGCCCTCGTACTTATTCGTGAAATGTTCTACTTAGGTTACGAAGATGGAGATTTATCCGATCCTGAAATTTTATTCATCTCTAAAGTTGGAATGGCTTTGAACATTCCTTTGGAAAAGATGGAACAAATTTCGAATTGGGTTATTCGAGGAATTGAATGGGAAGAAGAAGGATCTGAAATCTTTTCTGATTACCAACCTGGTGACATGTCTGAACAAGAATTAGACGATTACGATTTTTAAGGAAAAAACTTATGGCAAAAGAAGAATTATTGGAATTTAGTGGCACGGTTATTGAAAAGTTACCAAATGCAATGTTTCGTGTAAAACTGGAAAATGACCATGAAATTTTAGCACACACAGCTGGAAAAATGCGTAAATTCCGCATTCGCGTGATGGTTGGTGATAAAGTTGATATCGAAATGACACCTTACGACTTAACAAAAGGACGTATTACTTTTCGACATAAATCTCCAACTTCTGCAGAAACACAAGATCAAGAATAAAAAAAAGCCTTTCTCTTCGAAAGGCTTTTTTTATTTCAATCAATATCTAGAATTTCGACCTGAACACCAGCCTCATTCAGTATTGTCTTAGCCAAATTAAAATTTTCGAGCCACCTATCTGGGATTGGTCTATTTTCTACTACAACTCGTTTTATTCCAGATTGAATAATCGCTCCAGCACATCTAGAACAAGGCAAATATGGATAAACATAAATTGAACATCCAACAACAGAACGAGGAGCTGTTAAAATTGCATTTGCTTCAGCGTGAACTATTAGTTCGTACTTAACTTCACGAACATTTAATCTTTCCGAAGAATCCTCCACCCCCATTGGAAAACCATTAAAACCAACCGAAACAATTCGACGTTTATCATCAACAACGACAGCCCCAACTTGACTAGAAGGATCCTTTGACCAACTTGATACTAATTTTGCTAATTCAAAAAAACGTTTATCCCACTTATTCATGTAATAACTCCTTGTTCAAAATTGTTTTCATCATATCCGTAATTACTTTAAAAATACTTTACAAAACACCCCCTATTGATTAAACTTTTTTTTCAACAAACAACTTACGGAGTAAAACATGAAGAAAATTGTCGCCGTTTTATGCCCAATGCCTATTGAATTCGAAAGTGTAGAACGAGAATTAGGAATACTTGGAGAATATACCGATCACGAAAATTTAGAAGAAAAAATTTTTCATTTACCTAGTTATGACCTTATTTTGGCTCGTTGTGGTATTGGTAAAACAATGGCTGCTGCAAAAGCACAAAAAATTATCATGACATACGAACCTCAACACATTTTTGTTTGTGGCGTTGCTGGGGCAATTGCTGACAATTTAAAAGTATTTGACGTACTTGTTGCCTCGAAAGTAATTCATGGAGATTTTAATTTCGGTCCATATAAAAACGTTGCTCTTGTTGATTCTACGGTTCCATTTTTCCAAGGAAAACCAGGATTTTCATCAACAGGATATATCATGGACAGATTAGATTCTGACAAGTTAACAGGCATCATCGCTACACTTGATCAATTTGCTGATGAAGAAATAAAAGTAATGCTCGAACAAAAATGTGGAGCTATTGCAATTGATATGGAAAGTGCCCCAATTGCACAAATTGCAACGATGTACGATATTCCTGTTACTGTTATTCGTTCATTTTCTGATTCCCGTACTGATACAGAACATGACTTTGAAAAAAATTGTCCAAAAGCGTGTGAATGTGCTGCAAAAGAATTAATCCATTTATTGAATAAATTAGCCTAGTGTTTTTATTTCTCTTAATATTTACTCTTTTACCAAAAATCGCATTTTGTGATACAGATTCGGGTTTTTCAAATGCGGAAAAGATGTTATATGAGGGGAAAACTATTGAAGCAATTAGGCATCTATCAACACTTTGTGATAATAGCAATACAGATGCCTGTAAACTTTTAGGATTTAGTTATGTTAATGGCAGATACAACATTCCTGTAAATGAAGCCAGTGGAATTCTGTGGTATAAACGATGCGCTGATATTGAAAAGGATTTATCATGTAAAAATGAGCTCGCAAAAATATACTTAATGCGAGGTTTGTACCCTGAAGCATTAGATCTTTATACATTCTCCGCATCTAAAAAAAATTCTATTGGTGAATATTCTCTTGGCTTAATGAATTATTATGGTTTAGGAACCCATCCAAATTATGAAAAAGCTTTAAAATGGCTACGAAAATCTGCACATAATAAAAAAAATCCTCAAAAAGACGCGCAATGTCGATTAGCAGAAATGTCTTACTATGGGATAGGAATGCGTCCTAGTATGCGTGATACAAATTATTGGCTAAGTCAGTGCGATAATTCATTCATTAGATTTTTACAAAAGTTCTATGATCAAAAAAAAGACGACGCTTACAAGATATTACAAGAAAATAATTTGTCTGAAGCTTTGTCAGATTGGGATGATTTTACAATGAAAGGTTCTGACAAATCTGACAAAATAATACGTAGAGACGAATTTTATACTTTTGGATGTATTTTACCATCCAAACTTGCTTCTTATAAAAAAACAAATAAATATGTTATAAAAATCTTTAATGAAAAATATCACCGAAACTTTGATATAACGGATACACATGCAGAGAAACAAGGAACCGGATACGTCTCTTTTGAATTATGTAACAAAACATTTTACACAACAAGTGAAAACTACAGAATTATTAAAAAATCATTATATAATCAGTCTATCATTAAAATTTCAAAATATATAAATTATTGTACCACTCCAGAAATTACTGAAATCTGTGCAATTAATTTGCCTTGGGAAGATGAGGAATAGACATGATCAAGTATCTATTTTTATTTATATTTATTACTCATCAAGTACTTGCTTACTCTTTTTCTTACGTACCCAAAACACAAGATCCTAAGTTATATAAAATACTTTCTTCAAAAAAGGAAAAATGTACTGAAGGAAATAAAGAAAGTTCACCTACTTCAAAATCTGGTGTCTGCATATCCTGTCCGGAAAACTATATTTACCTTATTGATGACATAAAAAAACAAGCTTATTGTTATCGTTGTCCAACAGGCACCCTCCTAACAAAAAAAGATGGCTATCCTATGTGCCTATCAAATTATCCAGTTCAAGAAGGATCTATTATTGCTGAAAATAAGGAGGACGAAGCTGAAAAAATAAAAGAAACTTTAAATGCTTCCTACAAAACTCCAAAAATTATTTATGAAGTAAAAAAAGTTTCTGATTTTCGCAATATTGCTCCTCTTGAAAATGTATGTTCTCTTAATTTTCCTGATGATCCTGAAGCTCAAAATGAAGTAGAAAAATGCAAACGCATAGCAAGTCAAAATGACTTTCTATGTCCGTATGTCGAAAAAAATTATAAGGATACATGGCATTGCAAGGCTTGTCCAAAAAATGCTCCGTATAAAAACAAACAAGGAGAATGTTTCACTTGTCCTTACGGTGAAGAAACTATCGTAACTAGTAACGGGGAATCCATTTGTGCTTCTCTTGCTCCTAAACCAGAAAGAAAAGTCCCTCAAAGAAAATCTCAAAAAAAACGATTATTTAGATAAATGATCGATTACACCGTGTAAAGTTCTGATTTCTTGACTCGTTAATTGTGCACGCAAAAAAATATTTTGTAAATTTCTAACCATTCTTGGTTTTTTATCTAAATCAGGATAATATCCTCTTTCCTCCAACACTCTATCAAGGTGATTAAAGAAGTACTTTAATTCCGTTTTATCTGCAAAATTATCTTCACTAACAGAAAATTGATATTCTTTTGTACTATCTGACAAACGAAATATTTCATATCCTACTAATAAAATCGCTTGAGCTAAATTTAAAGAAGTATGTTCCGGATTTAACGGTATTTTGACGATAGCATCGGCCTCATCCATATCTTGATTTTCTAGTCCTGTTCTTTCTGGACCAAAAAGCACCCCACATTTTATGTCTTTTTTTAAACACAAATTCAGGTCTTGTGCCATACCGACACCTGTAAAAATAGGTTTTACCATATCCCGAGGACGACCAGTTGTTGCATAAACTTTTTGTAAATCAGCAATAGCCTCATGAACAGTTTTAAAAACTTTTGCATTTTTTAAGATTTCTTCTGCACCTGATGAGGCACATATTGCTCGCGAACATAAATGATCCTCATCTGGATCAACTAATCTCATTTCATCAATTGCACAATTCATCATCGCCCGTGCTGCAGTTCCAACATTTTCAGCTAACTGGGGACGTACGAGAATAAAAACAGGTTTCATTTTTTCTCCGTCATTAAATTTTTATAATTTTTTGTAATTTTTTTAAAGGGAATACCTGTCCTATTCTGAATTTTCATTTTGGCATCACCAGAAACGGTTTTAATCATATCTTGAACTTTCTTTTTTTCGCCTTCAACATCCTGTTGAATTTTATCTTTGTCAAATTTTAACGTTTCTATTTTTTCAAAACTATTCTTTAAGATACTTGCAACATCTTTAGGATTTTTTTCAATATCCTTTTCGATTCCTTTCGGTAAATTTGTACCACCTTTTCTCATTGCTTTTAAGGTATTTACAGCCGAATTTACAGGAATTTGCAAATTTTTCTCTTGATTAAGATATGACTTTGTTGCCACAACATCCAATCCTGCAGGAACTTCATCCAATAACAAAAAATCTTCCAAAGATAGCCCATTTAGATTGTTCAAAAAATGAACACTTTCACCATCTTGCAAATCATACTTTTCGAGATTCTTGATATCGTTATGATTTTTTACAGCTCGACTTGCAACACTTGCCAATGAAGATTCTGCTTTTTCACCTGCAAAAACTGGATTAAAAAGTAAAGTAGATATCCCCAAAACTGTAAAAAAAACTGATTTTTTCATTAAGCACCTACCATAAAGATTTTTCTAGGTCAAAATTATAACGAAATTTAAACAAATTGTATATATTTTTTATATTAAACTTGCAAACACTCAATAAGGCGTTTAAAATGCGCGCAAATGTTATTTAATATAGGACGAAGAGAATGATAAAAATTACTTTACCTGATCAAACAACCCTGAATTTTGATACCAATGTTTCAGGTGCAGATATTGCTTCAAAAATTGGAGCAGGTTTGGCAAAAGCTGCTTTGGCGATAAAAGTAAATGGGAAATTACAAGATTTATCCACCCCAATATCAACGGATGCAACTATTGATATTGTTACTGCAAAGTCAGATGAAGGATTATCTTTAATTAGACATACTTGTTCTCACATTATGGCTCAAGCTGTTCAAGAACTTTTCCCAGAAACTCAAGTTACAATTGGACCATCAATTGAGAATGGTTTCTATTATGATTTTGCACGTAAAACACCTTTTACAGTCGCAGATTTAGCTGCCATTGAAAAAAGAATGGCTGAAATCGTTGACCGTGATGAGAAATTAGTTCGCTTAGAAAAATCCCGCGAAGAGGCTGTAAAATTTTTTACAGAAAAAGGTGAAAAATACAAAGTTGAATTGATAAACGACTTACCTACTGATGCTGTAATTAGTTTTTATCAGCAAGGTGATTTTATTGACTTATGTCGTGGTCCTCACGTTCCATCAACAGGAAAAGTTGGAAAAGCTTTTAAATTAATGAAAGTTGCTGGAGCTTATTGGCGTGGTGATGCAACAAAAGAACAATTACAACGTATTTACGGAACAGCTTGGGGTGATAAAAAAGCTTTAGATGCTTATTTAACACAATTAGAAGAAGCTGAAAAACGCGATCACAGAAAACTTGGTCGTGAGATGGATTTGTTCCATTTCGAAGATGTTGCTCCTGGTGATATTTTCTGGCATCCACATGGTTGGACTTTATTCCAAACATTGATTAATTATTTACGCAAACGTCAAAACGATGTTGGTTATGTTGAAATAAACACACCTCAAATTATGGATCGTGTCTTATGGGAAACGTCAGGACACTGGGATTGGTATCGCGAAAATATGTTTACGACAACAATTGAAGACAAAACATATTGTGTAAAACCTATGAACTGCCCAGGTGGTATATTAGTTTTCAAACAAGGCATCAAATCATATCGTGATCTTCCACAATACATTGCTGAATTTGGTCGTGTTCATAGATATGAAGCTTCTGGTGCATTACATGGTTTATTACGTGTTAGAGCATTCACACAAGATGATGCTCACATTTTCTGTACACCAGAACAATTGGAAGATGAATGCCAAAAAGTTGTAAATTTGATGCTTGATATATACAAAGCATTCGATTTGAATGACGTTTCCATTAAATTATCTACCCGTCCAAGTGAACGCATTGGATCTGATGAATTATGGGATATAACTGAAAAAGCATTAGCTACAGCTTTAGAAGATATGGGCTATAAATACACATTAAACCCTGGTGACGGGGCTTTCTATGGTCCAAAATTAGACTTCAAAGTAAAGGACGCTATCGGTCGTGAATGGCAATTGGGAACACTTCAAGTTGATATGAATTTACCAGAGCGCTTTGACGTTTCTTATATTGGTGAAGACGGTGAAAAACATCGCCCAATTATGTTACACCGTGCCTTATTTGGTTCTTTGGAACGTTTCACTGGTATTATGATTGAAAACTGTGCTGGTAAATTCCCACTTTGGTTAGCTCCTGTTCAAGCTGTTATCGCTACAATTACAGAAGAAAGTACTGAATACGCGCAAAAAGTTTGCAAATTAATGAAAAAAGCAGGCTTGCGTGTTGAAATGGATTTACGCAACGAAAAAATTAGCTATAAAGTTCGCGAACATTCGTTGAAAAAAGTTCCTGTCATCATTGCTCTAGGCAAGCGTGAAGCTGCTGAAGAAACAGTTGCATTACGTAGATTAGGATCTGAAAAACAAGAATTTCTTGGTTTACAAGAAATGATTGACAAACTCGTTGAAGAAGCAAAATTGCCTCGTATCGACGACTAAATTTTATAAACTTAACAATTAATGGAGGCTTTTCATTACTACAGATACAACACATGCACTTCCTGCCAAAGACGGCCCACGTGCAAATCAAGACATCACCGCTAAACAAGTTCGTTTAATTGGTGTAAATGGTGAAAATATTGGAATAGTTGCTATTCGTGAAGCTTTACGTCTTTCCGAAGAAGCTGGTTTGGATTTGATTGAAATATCACCAAATGCAGAACCACCAGTATGTAAGATTTTAGACCTTGGAAAATATCGCTATGAAATGCAAAAACGCAAAGCAGAAGCGAAGAAAAATCAAAAGGTTGTGGAAATCAAGGAAATAAAGTTAAGTCCAAATATTGAAGACCATGATTATGAAGTTAAAATGAAAAGTGCTCAACGTTTCATCAAAGATGGAAACAAAGTGAAGTTTACATTACGTTTCCGTGGTCGTGAAATGAGCTATATGGAACAAGGTGAAGAGATTAT
Source organism: Alphaproteobacteria bacterium (assembly GCA_024413465.1). Lineage (GTDB taxonomy): Bacteria > Pseudomonadota > Alphaproteobacteria > CAAGCB01 > CAG-977 > UBA2903. The sequence continues at coordinate 14,594 of JAKSVU010000014.1, read as the reverse complement.
TGCTCGAGTACTTGAAGATTGTGCAGATTATGCAAATGTCGATCAAACTGCAAAACTTGAAGGAAAACAAATCACTTTGATGATTTCTCCAAAATAACTAAAATCCCCTGTTCATCAGGGGATTTTTTAATGAAAATTTTCTATAAAATCTGTAGGAAAAAATAAAATTTTGACATAATTTGTTCCCGATTTTTATTATTATATTTTTATAGATTTTTTGTCTGAAATTAAAATTTATATGACTCCCAAAATTCCACCCAATCAGCTTCCGACTTTTTTATTTCTTTTTGCTCATTTGCAAAAGGATATGGCTTTTTAGCAGTGCTATAATCAGATTTATGTAAATATATCAAACCTGCTTCTATATTTTCTACAATACTCTTATTATTTTTGTTTAATTGAGATGCTTTATTCCATATTTGCCTAAAATTTCTTTTGATTTCACTTTCGGTAATATAATCAATTAACAAAATATTTTTATTATTTTTAATAAACCAAATTCTTTTCCCACCACTATGGCGAATTTTAGTATTTTTTCCTATTGCCTTTCCAAAGTTTCTATACAACGTTAATCTTTTATTGATTGTATCTTTTCCTGAAGCTACCCCTATATATAAAAATTCATCATCTACATTGTTGCTTATTATATCTGCAAAAACTTCTTTTGTATCAAGTTTATTTTTAAATTTTCCTAGAGGTTTATTCATATAGGATACTGGACCTTCAGGTACATTTAAATCATCAACTATTTCTAGTACCGCATTAGTCTTTTTCTTTATCACATAAATACCTATTTCATTTGTCCGTTGATCTTTTATGTATTTATCAAAATTTTCAAAAGTAAAATTTTCATTACTAGAAAACATTTTTTTCATTAATTTCTTAAATTTTTTCATATAAACCTTCCGTTCTTATTTCACATGTTACATTTTCTTAAATTAACAGTCAATTTATATTAAAACCTAGTTAATAAAACTATCTTCTTTCATATAAGAAAAATTAAAAAAACACAAAAATAATCTAAGGGAAAAATTATCTTATAGGAATGGCTAGAATAAATTTCCTTACAAATCCCGATCGCTTTCAATCTTATTTGATCGTTCTATTCCATCATCTTTATCTATTGGATAATTATATCTCTTTTTTATTCTTCGTCTTCCCCTTTTATTCCGAGCTCTATTAACTGTAAATTTTTGACTTTCGCGTACTGAAAGAACAAAAAGGGTTATAATAATACTTACAAGAAAGAATATACACATTATTTTCATTATAAGTATTTGACTTTCTACAGAACCAACTTTTGAAATATTAACCTTTTTAATTGAAGGATTAATCAAAAAATTTCTTATTTTTTTTAAATCGTTCTCATAATCAAAATCATAATTATACGAAATCGGAAGTTCAAAATTATTTTCTCCTGACGACATTAATATTTTATATTTTGTTCGAGATCTATGTTTTGAATAGTATGTATGTTTTTTAATTGATGCCTGAGTAACTTCAGAAAAATCATATTCATTTTTTAACCGTAATTCCGGTTTATGGAGTGTAGCGGAGTAATAATAACATTTAAAGCTATCCTTATTACAGCTAACTATTTGAGAAAACTCGTCAAAAAAATACATAAAAACAATCAAAAATCCCCAAGCTATCATAACTGCGGACAATTTTGAAAAAAGATATTTAAAAAGTTTCTCTCTTTTTTTACATATTATTACTATTTCTAGAAACAGTACTATTCCCAAGCTGATCAGGACGTTATTCAAAGTTATCATTTATTTTATCACCCCCATAAACGAGAGATAAAGCTTTAATACGTTTAATTTCATCTCTTAATTTTGCCGCAGTTTCAAATTCTAAATCCTTTGCAGCTTGATGCATTTGTTTTTCCAATTTTTTGATTGTATCTGAAACTTGTTTTTCAGACATGATAAAATCATGTTGTTTTTCTGCAACTTTACTTTCAATTTCATCTTGATCACACAAATCTGATAAAATATCAGCAATTCCTCTTTGAATTGTTTTGGGAACAATATGATGTTCTTCGTTAAATTTTTGCTGTTTTTTGCGACGTCGTTCCGTTTCTGACAAAGCACGTTTCATCGAACCTGTCATAACATCCGCATATAAAACAACTCTCCCATTTTCATTTCTCGCAGCTCGACCAATTGTCTGAATCAAAGAACGATCTGATCGTAAAAAGCCTTCTTTATCTGCATCGAGAATTGCCACCAAAGCACATTCTGGAATATCCAATCCTTCTCTTAGCAAATTAATTCCAACTAAAACATCAAAAACACCAAGTCGTAAATCTCGTACAATTTCAATACGTTCAAGAGTATCTATATCAGAATGCAAATATCTAACTTTAACACCATGCTCAGCTAAATAATCAGTTAACTGCTCAGCCATTTTCTTTGTCAAAGTAGTTACTAGCACGCGTTGTTTCTTTTCTACACACTTTCTACATTCTTCTAACAAATCATCAACTTGATTTGCAACAGGACGAACTTCACATTCAGGATCAAGCAACCCTGTTGGACGAATAATCTGTTCAACAAAATGATTTTGCGTTTGCTCTAATTCAAAAGGACCTGGTGTTGCAGAAACAAAAATTGTTTGTGGGCGCATTTTATCCCATTCTTCAAATTTTAAAGGCCTATTATCTAAACAACTTGGCAATCGGAAACCATATGTAGAAAGAGTTGTCTTTCTATTACTATCTCCCCTATACATTCCACCAATTTGTGGAACAGAGACATGGCTTTCATCCACAAATAAAATTGCATCTTTGGGGAGATACTCAAATAACGTAGGAGGGGGTTCCCCTGGGGACCTTCCAGTTAAATGTCTTGAATAATTTTCAATTCCCTTACAATGCCCTGTCGTTTCCAACATTTCCAAATCAAATTGAGTTCGTTGTTCTAAACGCTCTGCTTCTAAAGGTTTATTTTCAGAAGTATAATACTTTAATCTATCTTTCAGTTCTTCTCGAATTGTTGTCATTGCTTGCGACAATGCTGGCCTTGGTGTAACATAATGACTTGCAGGGTAAACAACAATTTCATTTAATTTCATATTGCGTTCACCTGTCAAAGGATCAAACTCGTAAATCTCTTCAATTTCATCATCAAAAAAATTAATTCGCCAAGCTCTATCTTCATAATGTGATGGGAATATATCAAGTGTATCCCCCTTCATTCTAAATTGGCCACGACAAAATCCTAATTCGTTTCTTTGATATTGTAATTCCACCAACTTTTTAGCAACATCTCGAATATCACAACACGTTCCAGATTTTAAAGAAAAAGCCATTGAAGAATAAGATTCTACACTTCCTAAACCATATATACACGAAACCGAAGCAACAATAATCACATCTCGTCGTTCTAACACGTTTCTAGTAGCCCCATGTCTCATACGATCAATTTGCTCATTAATTGCAGAATCTTTTTCAATAAACGTATCCGTTCTTGGAATATACGCTTCTGGTTGGTAATAATCATAATAAGAAACAAAATATTCAACGGCATTATTAGGAAAAAAACTTTTCATTTCACCATATAATTGAGCCGCTAAAATTTTATTTGGTGCCAAAATTAATGCTGGACGATGCATCTGTTCAATAATACAAGCCATTGTAAACGTTTTTCCAGAACCAGTTACACCCAACAAAACTTGATCTTTTTTCCCTTGCTTTAATCCAGAAATTAATTCAGCTATTGCTTCTGGTTGATCACCAGCAGGTTGATAAGCAGATTGTAAATCAAAATTTGCATCATCTGTATTTGTTGGATGTCGATACATTGGAAATAACGCAGATGTCATTTTTGTCCTTAATAAAAAAATTATTCATCTATTCAAGATATAACAAATCTTTATTTGCATAACCATAAAAAAAAGATATAATTTCCTAGATTTTTTTAGGAGTATAACATGTCTGATTTAATAGACTTATTTCGATCTCTTGTTCTCATTCCATCTCCTTCCCTCAAAGAAGAAACTGTAGCTAAAAAAATTTGCGACATATTGGAGCAAAATCATATAGATGTATCTACAGATTCATACGGAAACGTTTACGGGAAAATATCTGCAACGGATTCTAGCAAAAAACCTTTACTTCTTACCGCACATATGGATGTTGTCGGAGATAAATCACCTGTTATCTTACATGAAACTGATGAGATTATTGAAACAGATAAATCTCGTACTCTTGGAGCTGATGATAAGGCTGGTATTGCCTGCGCAATAACTCTTGCAAAGTGGATAAAACAAAATCCAACGATAAAACATGGTGGACTAGAACTTTTATTCACTCGTGATGAAGAACAAGGCATGTCTGGAGCAAAAAACGTTAATTTTAATCAATTAAACTCTGAATACGTAATCGTTTTAGATGCAGATCGTTTAGGTGATTTTCAAATTGCTGGTGCCGGATTTACAGATATGTCTTTAAAGGTTACCAATACAAAGGGTGGACATTCTGGCATTGATATTTCTGACAAAACTCGCTTAAATGCTGTTAAAGTTCTATGTGAAATGGTTTCTGAAATTCCTCAGGGAGTTTTTTATGAAAACGAAACTGGTGTCGTAACATCTATCAACGTCGGTTCAATCGTTGGCGGTGGAATTAAAAATCCTGACTCAAAGAAACAAGGAAATGCCTTTATGTCAGAATTATCCGGATTGGCTATGACGAATATTATCAATACAGATGCTTATGCGACTTATTCTATTCGCAGTTCTGATAAAAAGAAAGAAAACGAACTGACAGATAAAATCAAAAACATTGTTTCTAAATATCAACAAAAATATGCAAATCTTGCTGATATTGTAGTTACGTTCGCAGAAAAAATGCCTCCTTTTGAAGAATCTTCAGATAAAACTCTTGTTAACGTTGGAAAAAAAGCTGGTGAAAATTTAAATATAAAAATGAACATCACCTCATTCCATGCTGGGGCAGAAACCCATTTATATGCTAACAAGAAAAATAAGAATGGAGCTTTATTTAAACCCGTATTAATGGGAGCTGGAAACATATACAATATGCATAGTGCAAATGAATATGTTGAAAAAGACAGTATGGAGAAAAGTTTCAACCTTCTCCAAGAAATTTTTAAATTATTTAATGCATAGGTATTTATAAAAAAATGAATGAAAATACCGAAGAACGAATTATTGAACTAGAAAGAACTGTTGCAGATTTAGATCGAACTCTAAAAGATTTAAATCAAATTGTTGCAGAACAATCTTTCAAAATTGACAAGATGGAAAAAATGATATTTTATCTTGCACAAAATTTTGATACAAGTGGTTCAATTAAACCTCTCAGTGAAGAAGTTCCCCCTCCTCACTATTAATTATATTCAACGAAAGGAAATTTTATGTCAATTGTTGCAAAAAGATTAAGTGCTGTAAAACCTTCTCCAACTATGGCTATTACTGCAAAAGCAAAAGAATTAAAAGCTGCTGGCGTTGACGTTATCAGCTTAAGCATTGGTGAACCTGACTTTTCAACACCACAACACATTGTAGATGCATGTAAAAAAGCTCTTGATAACGGTGATACAAAATACACCGCAGGTCCTGGAACAATTGAATTTCGCAAAGCAATTTGTGAAAAATTCAAACGTGAAAATAATTTAACCTATACACCTGATCAAGTTATTGTTACTTGTGGTGGAAAAGGTGCTTTATATGCTTTAATTACAGCTACTGTTGATCCAGAAGATGAAGTTATCATTCCTTCTCCTTATTGGGTGTCTTATCCTGATATGGTTCGTATGAATGGTGGTACACCTGTTTTTGTAACAGGACCAGAAGAAAATGGTTTCAAAGTAACTGCTGAAAATTTAGAAAAAGCAATTACACCAAAAACAAAATGGTTCATTATTAACTCCCCTTCAAATCCTTCTGGTGCTGCTTATTCAAAAGAAGAATTGCGTGCTTTAGGTGAAGTTTTAATGAAACATCCTCACGTTTGGGTAATGAGCGATGAAATATACGAAAATATCGTTTATGATGGTTTTAAAAATTATAGTATAGCTTCTGTATGTCCTGAAATTTTTGATCGTTGCGTAACTGTTAACGGTTTGGCAAAATCATTTTCAATGACAGGTTGGAGAATTGGTTTTGCTGCAGGTCCAGTTGATGTAATCAAAGCTGCAAACAAAGTTCAATCTCAATCTGTTTCTCATGCAACAACATTCTGCCAAGCTGCAGGAATTACAGCATTAACGTCCTCTATGGATTTCTTAGCAGAACGCAATGACACGTTTAAAAAACGCCGTGATTTAGTCATTGATAGATTAAATAAAATTCCTGGTATTTCTTGCCGTACTCCACAAGGTGCTTTTTATTTATATCCATCCATTGAAAAATGTATCGGGAAAACAACAGCTTCTGGCAAAAAAATAACCTCTGATACAGATTTTGCAACGTTTTTGCTTGAAGATTTTGCTGTTGCTGTCGTTCCAGGAGCCGCTTTTGGATTAAGTCCTTACATGCGCCTATCTTATGCAACTTCTACAGAAGCATTAATCAAAGCATGCGATCGTATTGAAGAATTCTGCAAAGGATTAAAATAAAACGATGATTGGTGAACAAATTCAAGCTCGCATTACTGAATTAAACTTAACTCAAGCAGAAGCCGCTGAAAAGTTAGGTATAACTCAAAGTCGCTTGAATTTGTATATTAATGACAAGCGTGAACCAAATTGCGAATTCATCATGAAAATTTGTGAAACGTTTGATATTTCACCAAACTATTTATTTAATTTTAATGTAGCTCAAGCGTTTCTAAAAGAAGAAATTCTTGCAGAAACCTTGCGCTATATTGAAAAATACAAAAAAGAAAATAAAAAAGATTTTTCTGCTGAAAAACTTGCACACATTATTCCTATTATTTATGAAGTAGTTTTGACAGAAGAAAACCCTAAAAAAACAATCGAATGGGTCATTGAAGCCGCAAACAAATAGAACATTAAACCTCGCCGTCTAATGTTCTATTTATATTAATCTCTAATAAAATTAAGTTCGTTTTTAAACGTTAAACAAGAAATGGCAAATATCACCATCTTGCATAACGTATGATTTACCTTCAGCCCGCAATTTACCTAATTCACGAGCTCTAGCTTCTGATTTACATTCGATAAAATCATTATATGAAATAATTTCTGCACGAATAAACCCTCGTTCAAAATCAGAATGGATAACGCCTGCAGCATTTGGAGCTGTCATTCCATCACGAATTGTCCAAGCTTTTGATTCTTTAGGACCTGTCGTAAAAAACGTTTTTAAATTTAATAACTTATAACCAGCTTTGATAACTCTATTCAAACCTGTTTCAGCTAATCCTAGTGTCTCTAAAAATTCAGCCTGTTCAGCAGGATCTTCTAACATGGCAACCTCTGCTTCAATAGCAGCGGAAATAACAACAGCCTCATTTCCCTGTTCTTTTGCCATTTCAAAAACTTTTTTAGAAAACTCATTTCCCGTTGCTGCTGATCCCTCATCCACGTTACATACGTATAAAACAGGCTTTGAAGTTAATAAAAACAATGACTTATAAATTTTTTGTTGTTCTTCATCTGAAAATTTAACCGTTCTTGCAGGTTTTCCAGCACGCAAAGCATCTAAAACCGGTTGCATAACGGCAACCATTTCTTTTCCTTCTTTTTCACCAGCACGAGCTTTTTTTTCAAATGGAACAATACGACGTTCCAAACTGTCTAAATCAGCTAACATCAATTCCATTTCAATTGTTTCTGCATCACGCACTGGATCAATAGACCCTTCAACGTGTGTAATATCACTATCTTCAAAACAACGAAGAACGTGAATAATCGCATCAACTTCACGAATAGATGCCAAAAATTGATTTCCTAAACCTTCACCTTTACTAGCACCTTTTACTAAGCCAGCAATATCAACAAATTCTAATTGAGTATAAATTGTTTGTTTTGAACTTGATAATTCTGACAAAACTGCCAAACGAGAATCTGGAACAGCAACTCTTCCAACATTCGGTTCAATTGTACAGAAAGGATAATTTGCCGCTTGAGCTGCTTGAGTTGCAGTCAAAGCATTAAACAATGTTGACTTCCCAACATTTGGTAATCCAACGATTCCACAATTAAAACCCATTTTTTTTATCCTTTCACTTTCAATGCGTACTGAGATGTAAAATCCCCTGTTCCCTTTTCGAACAGAATAGGCAAGGTCTCGGCAATTGCTATAAATTCTGTTTCTAATTTTTCTTTATCGGAAGGGGAAAAATTACCTAAAACCCAATTAACCACTTGATCTTTTACTGGAGGATGATCTATTCCTATTCTAATTCTTGTATAATTTACCCCACAATGAGCATCAATACTTTTTAATCCGTTATGACCACCGGCTCCACCACCGACTTTAGCCTTTATTTTTCCAACAGGTAAATCTAAGTCATCATGCAAAACGTAAATATCAGACAACTGTATTTTATAAAAATCCATAACAGCCCGAACGGATTGACCTGAATTATTCATAAAAGTTTCTGGTTTTAAAACGATAACCTTTTCCGTTCCAATATTTCCTGTACAATATTGTGCTGTAAATCCAGATTTCCACCCAGAAAAATTATAGCGACGGACGATTTCGTCCGCCGCCATAAATCCTGTATTATGTCTGTTGTTTTTGTATTCACTTCCTGGATTTCCCAGGCCAACAAGCAACAACATCAATAATCATCCCTTATTTTGTTGCAGCAGCAGGAGCAGCAGCTTCGGTTGTTGTTGCAGCAGCGGCAGCAGCAGGAATAGCTTCTTCCATAGAGGATGGAGCTGTAATAGAAGCGATTGTTGTTTCCATAGCTTCAACTGGTTTTACACCTGCAGGGAATTTAATATCGCTCATTTTAATAGCATCGTTGATTTTTAAACCTGTTAAATCGACAGCCAAATTTTCTGGAATGTCTTTTGGTTTACATACAACAACGATTGTACGATAAATAGCGTTTAATGAACCACCCAATTTGATACCTGGGCAAGCCAATTCATTTTCATACAATACTGGAACTTCGATTTGCAATTCAGTATTTTCAGAAACACGCAAGAAATCTACGTGGATTGGACGGTCTGTAATAGGATGTGTTTGAACATCTTGACAAATAGCATGGTATTTGTTTTTGCCGATTTCAATTTCAAATTGGCGGGTCCAGAAACCTTTTTGACGCATTTGAGCATCCAAATCCAAGGCAGAAATCGAAAACATCACTGGTTCTTTCTTTTCCCCATAGACAACGCCTGGGATCAAACCTGCGCGACGTTCGGCACGAGCTGCCCCCTTACCTGCCGTTTTACGTTCATTTACTTTAATAGAGCTAATTTTAGCCATTTTTTTAATCCTTATAATAAATTTAAAACATTCGGCCTCCAGGGGTGCCGAACGACGTTTTTTTATACCCTTTTTATTTGAAAATCAACAGCTATTTATGTATAAAAAGTAAAAATTTCTTTGCGTGACATAAAAAGGAATGTTATTTTACAAAAAAATTTAGGATTGTTGATATGAAAAAAAACTTATTCACCTTTGGAATAATTACCCTTTTAACGGCTTGTTCAAGCAACGTTGACGTTCAATATGACTATCCTGTCGTAAATGGATCTGACCGAGATGTGGTGAATAGTAAATTATTCGGAGATGATACTTTAACCTTTAAATTTCGTCCAACTATAAAAAAGGTGGCAGAAACTCCCGAAGAAATTGCCTTAGCAGACGAACAAGAAAACGCCGTACTATCCGAAAAAACAGTATCAACTCAAGAAATCAATCAATTGAATACTCAAATTTCTGAATTAAAGGAACAAATACAACAAATCAACCAAAAACAAGAACTTTCATCAGCACCGATTATTTCAGATCAAAAAAATGAAAAATCAGTCGATTTATGGGAAAAAGCAATGTCTGTTTTGGTTGAATATCCACTTGAAAAATCTAATAAACAAGACGGTTTTATCAGCACAGAATGGTTTAATATAGAACCTAAAAAGCAAATAAAACATAACGTTCTTGTAGCAAAAGACACTGTGAGTGTAACTACTCTTGTTCGGACATACGAAACCGATTTAGGTTGGATCAATCAAAAAAATGACCAAACACTTGCAGATCAGATAAAAAATGATATTTTAAAGTAATTTTTAATTTTACATGGACAAACAAAAATGACCGAAGAAAGATATAATTTTCGTACAACAGAAGAAAAATGGCAAAAAGAATGGGCTGATAAGAAAGCCTTTAAAACAGAAGAAAATTCTGAAAAAGAAAAATACTATACGCTAGAAATGTTTCCATATCCATCAGGCAACTTGCATATGGGACACGTTCGTAACTATGCAATGGGCGATTTAGTTTCTCGTTTTAAAAGAATGCAAGGTTTTAACGTTTTACATCCAATGGGTTGGGATGCATTCGGACTTCCTGCTGAAAATGCTGCAATAAAGCACAAAGTTCATCCTTCTAAATGGACTCATGAAAATATTGCAAACATGCGCAATCAAATGAAGCGTTTAGGTTTGTCTATTGATTGGGATCGTGAAGTTGCAACTTGTGAACCTGAATACTACAAACATGAACAAAAAATGTTTTTGGATATGTTTAAAAAAGGTTTAGCCTATAAAAAAGATTCATGGGTAAACTGGGATCCTGTTGAACAAACGGTTCTTGCAAACGAACAAGTTGTAGATGGAAAAGGTTGGCGTTCTGGTGTACCAGTTGAAAAACGGAAATTATCCCAATGGTCATTAAAAATTACCGACTATGCTGAAGAATTACTTCAAGATTTAAAAACGTTAACGGGGTGGCCTGAAAAAGTTCGTACAATGCAGGAAAACTGGATTGGAAAATCTCAAGGGGCTTATCTTTATTTCCCAATTATTGGCAGAACGGATACGTTAACAGTATTCACAACTCGTGCCGATACCCTATTTGGTGCCTCTTTCTGTGCTATTTCTGCACAACATCCATTAGCTCTTGAATTGGCAAAAACAAATCCAGAAATTGCTAAATTTATTAAAGAATGTGAAGCATTAGGTACATCTGTTGCAAATATTGAAACAGCTGAAAAAAGTGGTATGGATACCGGATTACGCGTAATGCACCCATTCCCAGAAGAATTTAAGGCATTAGGTGGAAATCCAGAATTGCCAGTTTACATTGCAAACTTTGTTTTGATGGAATATGGCACAGGTGCTATTTTTGCTTGTCCTGCACACGATCAACGTGACTTAGATTTCGCCAGAAAATATAATTTACCTGTTCGCGTCGTAGTTGCTCATAAAACAGAAGGTGAACCAACAGTCACAGATACTGCTTTTGCAGATATTGAAGATGGAATTGCCGTTAATTCAGCTTTCTTAAATGGATTATCAACAAAACAAGCTATTCCAGAAATGATTTCAAGACTAGAAAAAATTGGTCGTGGAAAAGCAACAACACAATACCGTTTACGCGATTGGGGAATTTCTCGTCAACGTTACTGGGGATGCCCAATTCCTGTTGTTCATTGTGAACATTGTGGTATTGTTCCTGTTCCAGAATCAGAATTGCCTGTAAAATTACCAGAAGACGTTGTTTTTGATGGTAACGGCAATCCACTTGAAAAACATCCAACATGGAAATATACAGTTTGCCCAATTTGTGGAAAACCAGCATTAAGAGAAACAGATACTTTTGATACTTTCTTTGAATCATCTTGGTATTTTGCTCGTTTCTGCTATCCATTTGATGAAAAATTACCATTTACGCGTGATGCCGTTGACCATTTCTTACCAGTAGATCAATACATTGGTGGGATTGAACATGCAGTCATGCACTTATTATATGCTCGTTTCTTCACAAAAGCTTTACGCGATTGTGGATATTTATCAGCGTCTGAACCATTCAAAGGATTATTTACACAAGGAATGGTTGGACACGAAACCTACAAAGACGTAAACGGAAACTGGTTGTTCCCTAAGGAAGTCGAGAAAAAAGCAGACGGTACCGCAATTAAAATCAGTGATGGAACTCCTGTCACAGTAGGTCGTTCTGAAAAAATGAGTAAATCAAAATACAACGTCATTGATCCAGAAGACATTTTGAAAAACTATGGATGTGATGCTGCTCGTATATTTGTTTTATCAGATACGCCTCCAGATCGTGACTTTGAATGGACAACTGCTGGAATTGATGGAGCATGGCGTTATATCAATCGTTTGTGGCGTTTAGCTCTTGCTTGCCCAGATCAGATGAACAAGCCAACTGAACTTGGAAAAGAAGCAATGGACTTAATTCGTTTAACTCATAAAGTTATTGTTTCTGTTACGGAAAGTTTAGAAGCTTTACAGTTTAACGTTGCCTTAGCAAAATTGCGTGAATTTACAAATTCAATTTCTGATGTAAAATTGACGTCTGATGACAATAAATACGCTTACAGATTTGCTTTTGAAAACTTAATAAAACTTATTTCTCCAGCAACTCCACACATCTGCGAAGAAATTTGGCATACTATTTTCAAATATGATTCATTGCTAGCTCTTTCACAATGGCCTGTTGCAGACAAGTCCGTATTGGAAGATGACAGCATAAAAATAGCAGTCCAAGTTCAAGGTAAATTGCGCGGAACTATCGATTTCAAAAAAGATGGTGATGAAGAGGAATTGAAAAAATTAGCTCTTGCTTTACCAACAGTTCAAGCACAAATTACTGGAAAAGAAATTCGTAAGGTAATTGTTGTAAAAAATAAGATTGTAAATATCGTTGTGTAAAAAAATGATGAAACAACTTTTTGCCCTTTTTGTTGTAATTTTTGTCACAGGATGTGGTTTTCGTCCTCTGTATTATACGGGAAGTGAGCCAACTTCTGTGCAAAAAGAACAGCAGAAGATTTTCATTGATGAAATTCAAACTCGTCAAGGGCAAATTTTGCGTCGTCACCTTCTCAGTGCTTTGAATCCTGAAGGTGAAGTCAAAAATCCTAAATACAGATTATCTGTAAACTTACATCCTGTAATTATAACGGAATTAGGTACTGTCAAAGATGGATTGGCAACTCGGTATAGAGTCACTTATCAGTTAGATTTTAAACTCTTTTTATACCCAGAAGGACAAATTTTATTGCAAGATAAATTATCATCATTTTCAAGTTATGACGTTTTGCAATCCCCCTATTCTTCTAATGAATCCCAAGAAGTTATGTCTGCTCGGTTAATGCAAACGTTGGGAACAGATATTTCCATTCGTGTTTCAGCTTATCTCAAACGCATAGTTAACGAAGAAAAATGACAAGATTTAAGGAACCTTCTCTAGAAAGTTTTATTAAAAATGGGGCAACCGGATATAAAGCTGTTCTGTTTTATGGGTCTGATAACGGTTTGATTGATGAATATCGTCAACGCGTTGGAAAAGCTGTTTGTCCTGATTTAAAAGACGCTTTCAGAGTGGCTTCTTTTTCAGCAAGCGCCATAGAAGATCCCGCCATCGTTGTTGATGAAATAAATGCCATTTCATTTTTAGGTGGCAGACGCGTAGTTTTTATCAAAGAGGCGAATAATACGTTCACTAATACGTTTAAAAATATTCTCTCCGAATATAAAAGTGATGCACTTATTGTCGTAACCGCAGGAGAATTAAAAACAAAAGACTCTCTTCCGGCTTTTTTTGAAAAAGAAACAGACTTAGCTGTATTTCCTTGCTACGCAGACGAAGGTGAAGCTCTGCTAAAAATGATTTCAAAATTTTTAATGGAAAATAAAAAAACAGCAAGCAATCAAGTCATTCAATATATTGCTGAAAATTTAGGGGCAGACAGAATGTTATCAAAATCAGAATTAACAAAATTGGTAACATATGTTGGAAGTTCATCCCAAATTACAACAGATGATGTCACCGCTTGTTTGATTGACGCCTCTGCTTTATCAATTGATCAATTACAATATGCAATTACAGGTGGACAACAAAAAATCGTTCAAGAAACTTTAGATAAATTGTTTGCCAGTGGAGAAACAGCTATCAGCATTTTAAGAATGATTGCTGCTCATTTAAAAAAATTTCAAATAACGCTCGCTAAAATTTCAAGTGGAATTCCTGCAGACACCGCTGTTGCAGCTCTTCACATCTTCTACAAAAAAGCACCTGTTTTTAAAGAACAAATACGAAAATGGTCCCCTGAAAACATTGCTTCTGCTTTGGATACTTTGGTCAAAACAGAAATTCAATGTAAACAAAAAAACGTTCCGACACAACTACTTGTCAGCCGTGCTTTGATAAAAATCACCGCCCTTTACGGAAAGAAGTAAATTAATATAATCAACAAAATGAAGGCATCAGCCACAGTTCTGTCGGGGTAATATCAAACACATATTGGGCATCTTCATCCATATCTTCCCCTCGCCCTGTAGGAAGAGGAGATGATTTTTATTGCCCCATGTCAAGGGACGCCGACAGGCTATTATTATTCCCACATGCTAGGGGGAATAAAATAATATTTACTAATGATTACAATACGTTATTTAACAAAATTATCAATCAAATCTGTCGGGATATTGGCGTATTTATCAATACCTTTAAAACCAAAG
>JAKSVU010000130.1 GCA_024413465.1 Alphaproteobacteria bacterium | reverse complement strand
ACGCCGCTGGCGCGGTAAAAAAAGGAGAATAAAATGAAAAAAATCGGAGTTTTATTTGTTTTTGCAATGCTGATGATGTCAGTTTTTGCCGAAGAAGTAGTTTATGCGCCAATAGGACTTGGTTCAAGTGATGAAACAAATTTTGTTTTTCATGACGGAAAGGACTTTTATGTAGCAAATCAGCTGAATGGGAATTACGCAAAAATTCCGGATAAATATATTTCTGCTTCAGACGGGCATGTAATAATTACTTACCCGTATAATGCAACAGGTGAGTTTAAATTAATAACTGTTCTTGCCATTCCCGGAGAATACTATTCTTTAAAAATGACTTATCCCGGAGAGAATCAGAAAAGAAGTGAAGCGTATTATGAAGCTATCTCTGGCAAATCAAATTGGTATAGTTACAGTTTTTTTAATAAAAACGTGAAAACTTCTTCAACTTCACATTTATCCGAAACAATTCGCGGCAATAAAGTTGAATATTCACCAAAAAATCTTTTTAAATTTATTACATATATTGATCATTCTGAATCTGTAAATCCATATTCAATTCCATGGGTAGAAGGAAAAGACGATTATGGAATTGGTGAAAGCATCACTTTTGAATTTGAAAAAGAAGTTTCGGCTTTCAACGTGATAAACGGATATGTTGATTCTTATAACCTCAGTTTGTTCAAAAATAATTCCAGAGTAAAGAAACTAAAAGTTGAAAATCTTACGACCGGAAAAAGCTGGCTTGTGGACTTTGAAGATAAAATTTACATAAACCGCATTATTTCAGACGCACCTTCAAAATCATACAAAATAACAATCATGGAAGTATATGAAGGCAGAAAATATAAAGATACCTGTATTACTGCAATTTTTACAGATACTACCTGGTGGCGTGCAAACGAAAAAGCCTCAACTTACTATAAGAATTTTAAATCAGGAACGTTAGTAGATTTTAACGACTTGAACAAATTTCCATACATCGACCCGAACGATCCAATAAATGGAAAATAATT
>JAKSVU010000013.1 GCA_024413465.1 Alphaproteobacteria bacterium | reverse complement strand
TTGGTGGAGATGATGAGGATCGAACTCACGACCTACGCATTGCGAACGCGTCGCTCTCCCAGCTGAGCTACACCCCCACTTAATATATGTGTGCTGTACTATGAATTTATATCAGTAATTTGTCAAGCACTTTCGGCTTCACAAATTGTAGCAAAAATACCTTCTGCCGTTTCACTTCCACGAATTTGAGCAACAACACGTTCATTATGCAAAAGGCGTGCTGTTGAAGCAAGAGCCATCAAGTATTCTCCACCTGCATTTTCGGGACTTAAAATCATTACTATCAAATCGACAGTTAATTTATCAACAGACTGATATTCGATTGGATTTTTTAATCGAGCAAGAACAACGTATATCTTGTCAAGATTGGAAAGTTTTGCATGAGGGACAGCAATCCTGTGACCAACCCCCGTTGATCCTAACTTTTCTCGTTCTAACAAAAGATCCATAATCATTTGTTGGTCTATACCCAACTGAGCCCCAGCAAAACAAGCTAATTCATTTAAAGCTTGTTTTTTGCTGGAAACTTTTAATTCTGGAATAATTTGTTGAATCGTCAACAAATCAGAAATATGCATGATTAGACTTGAGGATCAACCCAACCAATATTACCGTCAGAACGACGATATACCATATTTAAACCGCCATGAGCAACATTACGAAACATCAAAGCTGGAACGTCAGCCAAATCCATACGCATAACAGCACCACTAACTGTGCACAATGGCAATTCAGATTGCATTTCAGCAATAACCATTGGAGCTGCTTCATCAGATGGTAAGGATGCATCAGCATCTTCTTTTTCAGGTTCAATAACAGCGAAATTAACTGTTTCAGAATCAAATTTATGGTTTGTTAAACGTTTTTTATAACGAAGTAATTGTTTAGCAATACGATCGTTTGCTGCATCAAATGAAGCGTATGCATCACCTGTTTCAGCACTACCTTGAATAGAAACGCCACTGATTGGATGAGCAGAAATGTCTGCACGAATCAAATTACCTACTTTTGAAAAAGAAATATTTGCATCTAATGGATTGTCAAAATATTTTTTAACAGTTGCTTCGATGTGTTCTTCGACATAAGAACGCAAGCTGGTTCCGATATCGATTTGTTTTCCTGTAATAGCTATATTCATTACTGTACTCTTAAAAATTAATACTCAACTTGAATGGCAAAAATACTTCACCATATTCTATAAAAATACGATTTTGAATTTTTTTAGTCAAGTAAATGTTTGTTTATTTGTTATAATTTTCTATATTCTTATCCCCCAAAAATTACTTTTTGAGTTCAAGAAAATCTTCCACTTTATCTGCTTTATAATTTTTTGTTGGATTTGTTGTTAATCTTTCTACAACAGGTCCCACAGCAGGAGGCGTATCCCCCCATTTTCCCATTGCAGACCAAATAAACGGAGCCGCCTTTATTTCATTTGAACGAAGTAGCGTTTTAGGTACCATTGCGTAGTAAGCTTGTTCTGTTTCAAATGATAAAATTGAAGCAGAATTAAATACACCCATTGGACGTTTTCTTTCTATATTTGTAACGTAGCTCGCAAAATGTTTATGGCGTTCCAAAAATATCGCTTGATCAAAATATTCATCTGTAAAAACAGTTGGTAATCCATAAATTGAAGCATAATTAGCATCAATTTTGTTAGCATGACCTGAATTAATCAAAATGCAGTAATCGAGTCCAGAATTACTTGGTAATGCATATCCTTCCTTATCTATTTTAAAATGCCAGAAATTTTCATCAGCAAAAGAACTGAATTTTTTCAAAGTTGGATTTTGTGGATTATAAGCATACGTTTTAAAATAAAAATCGTTAAAATCTTTTACTTCTTCAAACGAAAATTCAGCATTAACAGAAACAACAACAGCTTCTGTTTCTTCAATCATTGGAATAAAAATATCCCGGTCTTCTGTATTCAAATCAAAACTTCCAACCTGAACTCGTTCTCCACCATATTCAGGACGATAGAATTGAACAGATACTGTTCCTTGATTTTTAAATATCCGTAAAACATCTGTTTTCCAATAATTTGAACGCTTGAACAAGGTCTTTTCAGAAACTTTGTATTCCAATCCATATTCTAAATTTTTAACAGGATATGCTGTAACATCCCCTAAATTAAAATTCTGACTAGTCAAATCATCAAACAAATAAACGTTCGTTTTATAGCTTTCCAAGCCGTTTATAAACAATATGTTATTTCCAAAAGTATAATTTGTTGATTCGCCATAAATTTGTTTGATTTTTGTTGCTTTGACTGAAAAAGCTGCAGATTGTGTTTTTTGCGTATCAAAATTAGAAACAACTAAAGCCGTATGTTTTTCATTTGTAATGAAAAATGCGTAAATTTGATCGTTTACGTCAATGGAAATACGTTTACCTTTATAAAACAAATCTGGATATTGATTCTTTAACTTTATCATCCGACGATATTCACTTAAAATAGAGCGTGAATCTTTTTCCTGAGCTTTCACATTTTTTGTCTTATAATTTACACTCGCAGGCATCAATGGTTTATGTGTTGAAAAACCACCATAAGGAGAATCATCCCAAGCAAAAATTGATAACGATGAATTTTTCCAATCATAAAAATCTGAAGCCAAATTTTCAACTTTTTTTAGACCTAATTCCTCACCTTCAAATAATTTGAAATGGGTTGGAGTAAAGATAAGTAACGAACCGATTAATTTTAATTGATCATCTGTAACATTTTCAATACGATCGGAAATCCGTGTAATATCCTGATCAGCAAAGTATAAAATTCTGTCTTGAAGTTTTGTCGCTTTAAATTCATTTGGATCATCAAAATAATTATGGAATAACTTTGGTAACAATAAATCATCAAAAGCAATCTCACTGTTCGGATACAAAGTTGCTACCATAGAATAATCAACCATTGCATCAAACATTTCACGATTTGGATAAACGTATTTGTGATCATTTGGAACAGGCAAAACCTCTGCTAACAAAACTTTTTCAGCTCCAAATTTGGCAGTAATATGTTTTCTCAACTTTCTGAAAAATTCAAAATTTTCAGGTTGATGAAATTGATTTTCTTGACCTGGACCATTCATAAACAAATGTTTTGCCGCATCAATACGATAACCATCGACACCTAATTCCATCCAATAATCAATAACTGATAAAATGTATTCCTGAACCTTTGGATTGTGATAATTCAACATTGGAGAAGCCCCCCACAATGTATAATAATATCCTCCTGTCGGTAGTAGTTTCCAAGGTTTAGATGCAAATTGATTCGAATAATCATTGAAATTCATCCAAGGTCCACTTGGAATTTCATCTCGAATAATAAACCAATCGCGATATGGGCTCTTCGGATTATTGCGAACGTCTTTAAAAAACGGATGTTCAACGGAAATTACCGTTGTAATAAAATCAAAAATGATATGAATATCCCGTTTATGAGCTTCTGCAATCAAACTCTTAAATTGCTCTGTTGTTCCATAAGCAGGTAAAACCTTCTTGAAATCAAGGATTTCATACCCTAAATGACTACGCAAACGAGTATCATCCTGCAAAGCATCTGCAATCGGATTAAAATAAATTGCATTGACTCCCAATGACTTAATATAATCTAATTTTTGTTCAACACCTTTTAAATCACCCTGACCATCATTATTCGAATCATAAAAAGATTTAACGAAAATTTGATAAACAGCCATTTGTTCATACCACGGCGTTTGTTGTTTTTTTTCACATCCTGTCAAAACAGGCAAAACACAACTTAAAACAAGAAATAGATATTTTTTCATCAGAAAATCCTTTTGTTATCTTAATACTCTATCAAAAAAACAACTTTCGTCAAATCATTCTCTGTTTTTATGAGCACAAAAAAAGCCGAATCACTTGATTCGGCCTTCTCTATTTCTTGAACCAGAAAAATCCGCTAATTAGCCCTGACGAGCCTTCATACGAGGGTTTTTCTTGTTAATAATATATACGCGTCCTTTTCTGCGAACGATTTTACAATCTTTATCACGCAATTTTGCGGACTTCAGGGAATTACGAACTTTCATAACATTTTTCCTTAAAATAAATTCTTCTTAAGAAGTTTGATGACAGTACAAAAAAAATCTGCTATTGTCAACTAGTTCGAATGATTTATTTTTAAAAAATAGGATTTTTTATGAAAATTTTACCAAAATTCGTTGTTTTTACATCAATTTTTTCTTCACTTTTAACTGGATGCATTTTTATTTCAGATAAAACGGAAGATAGTTATTTATCGAATAAAATAGATTCGTTTTCTTTAACACCACCTCCACCAGCAACTCAGGCAACGGCTCCAACTCCTATTTTGGACAAGAATTATGAATTAAACTCTCATCTTTCTGCCGGTTTTGGAGAAACGGTTCTACGCGTTATTGGATATTACCAACGCAATTTTATTCATGGATCACTTGAAAACACAACAACGATTACTTTTTCATCGAATTTTGATTCGTTTACCATTCCTGTCGGACAACATCCTATCCTTGGAACAATTACCTATAAGAATGAACCTTTCTACGTTATCGGACCTTTCAACAAAAAATACATTTTACTTGATAAATCCTTTTACGTACAAAAAGAAGTTCTATTCAAAGGCACCAACGATAGTAAATACTCTCTTTTGAAAAACTACACAAAAATGTCTCCACGAGGAGCTTCTTTCAAGCGAGTTTATTCTTCTACAATGGACACCATCCCATTTATTGACTTCGAAGTAAAATATGATGGTATCAAAAATAATCAGATTGCATTTTTCGTAAAAGATGCAGTCCCTGGCACAAATGGTAATGCAGGTAGCTTTGATACGGTTTATTATCCAGCAGATTCAACTTTGATTATGTTGCGTGGCACCAAAATTAGAGTTATTCGAGCCGATTCTAAACAATTTGATTACATAGTCATTGAAGACTAAATAGAAACTCCCTCAATTGAGGGAGTTTTTTATTTAAGCATTTTCTTTAAATATTGACCTGTAAAACTTTCTTTGACTTTAGCAACTTCTTCAGGTGTTCCTGTAGCAACGACTTCACCGCCACCGGCTCCACCTTCTGGTCCTAAATCAATTATATAATCTGCAGTTTTAATCACTTCCAAATTATGTTCAATCACAACAACAGTATTTCCGGCATCAACCAATCTGTGCAAAACGGATAACAATTTTGCAACATCCTCAAAATGAAGCCCTGTCGTTGGCTCGTCCAAAATATAGATTGTTTTACCCGTTCCTTTTTTAGACAATTCTTTTGATAACTTAATGCGTTGGGCCTCACCACCAGATAAAGTTGTCGCAGACTGCCCCAAATGAATATATCCCAATCCGACTTGTTGTAATAACTCTAACCTAGATTTAATGGTTGGAACAGCTTTGAAAAAGACTGCAGCTTCATCAACTGTCATATCTAAAACGTCAGCAATAGACTTATCTTTAAATTTTACATCTAGCGTTTCGCGATTATACCGAGAACCATGACACTCATCACAAGCAACGTAAACGTCTGGCAAAAAATTCATTTCAATCTTAATTACGCCATCACCTTGGCAAGCTTCACAACGTCCACCTTTTACGTTAAAAGAAAAACGTCCTGATTTATATCCACGCACTTTGGCTTCAGGTAATTCCGCAAACCAATCACGAATATAACTAAATATTCCCGTATACGTTGCAGGATTTGAACGAGGTGTTCTACCAATCGGAGATTGATCAATATCAATAACCTTATCAATATGTTCTACTCCTAAAATTTTATCATGATTCCCAACAGGAATACGAGCCCCATTTAAAATTTTAGTCAACCCTTTATACAGGGTTTCAATAATTAGAGAAGATTTTCCACCACCTGAAACACCTGTAACACAACAAAAAGTCCCCAATGGTATTTTCACGTCAATATTTTTTAGATTATTGGCTCGAGCCCCTTTGATTTCAATATACTTTTTATTCCCAGAACGACGATTTTTAGGAACTTCTATTTTTCTAACACCTGAAAGATATTGACCTGTCAAACTTTCCGGCACTTTTTGAATTTCTTCAGCAGTTCCCTGAGCAACTAATCTTCCTCCAAGTTCCCCAGCACCGACACCCATATCAATAATCATATCTGCTGCACGCATAGTGTCTTCATCGTGTTCAACAACGACAACTGTATTTCCCAAATCACGCAACTTAAACATTGTCGCCAACAATCTGTCATTATCCCGTTGATGTAATCCAATTGACGGCTCATCTAAAACGTATAAAACACCTGTCAATCCAGATCCAATTTGAGAAGCCAATCTAATTCTTTGACTTTCCCCCCCGGATAATGTTCCAGAAGTTCGATTTAACGAAAGATATCCTAATCCAACGTTATTCAAAAAAGATAATCTTTCATTCGTTTCTCTTAAAATTCGTTCAGCAATTTCCCTTTTTTGCACAGGAAGATGTTCTGGCACAGACTTAAACCATTTTTCAGCATCTGCAATGGATAATTGGGTAATTTCGGAAATATCTTTTCCTGCAATTTTAACAGCCAATGCCTCTGGCTTTAACCGCTTTCCATGACAAGCAGGACAAATTAAATTATTTTGAAATCTTTGAATATCTTCTCGCACCCATTGTGAATCTGTTTCCAAAAAACGACGATTTAAATTTGGAATAACGCCTTCAAACGAACCATCACCATACAAAATTTTTTCTTGTAAATCTGCAGACAAATCACACCAGCGTTGATGTAAATCAAGTTTGAATTTTTGTGCCAAAGAATATAAAGCATCTTTATTCCAAGGATATAATTCACCATTTAATCCTGCCCATGCAGCAATGGCCCCCTCATCTATCATTTTTTCTTTATCAGGAATGACCAAATCCGGATCAATATGTAATTTTATTCCTAATCCCTCACATTCGGGACAAAAACCATGAGGATTATTAAAAGAAAACAAACGAGGTTCAATTTCTGGAATTGTAAAACCAGAAATAGGACAAGAATATCTTGACGAGAATAAAATCTCGCTGTGATCCGCCATATTTTCAATAACTGCTAAACCATCAGCCAAATTCAAAGCCGTTTCAAATGATTCTGCCACACGCGTTTTGATATCCCCTTTGATAACAAGTCTGTCAACGATCACAGAAATATCGTGTTTAAAATTTTTATTCAAATCAGGAACTTCTTCAATTAAATAGACTTCTCCATCCACTTTTAACCGTTGAAAACCTTTTTTTTGAAACTCCTTAATTTCCTTTTTATATTCTCCTTTCTTTCCACGCACGACAGGAGCCAACAACATTAATTTTGTTCCCTCCGGCATGGATAAAACCTTATCCGTCATCTGTGTTATCGTTTGACTTTCAATCGGTAATCCTGTTACAGGAGAATATGGCGTTCCTGCTCTTGCCCATAACAAACGCATAAAATCATATATTTCAGTCACCGTCCCGACAATAGAACGAGGATTATGCGACGTCGTTTTTTGTTCAATAGAAATAGCTGGTGAAAGCCCTTCTATTAAATCGACGTCTGGTTTTTTCATCAAATCGACGAATTGACGAGCATATACGGATAAACTTTCAACGTAGCGCCGTTGACCTTCAGCATACAAAGTATCAAAAGCCAACGATGATTTACCAGACCCAGATAATCCCGTAATGACCACTAATTTATTTTTTTCGATATCAATATCTACGTTTTTTAAATTGTGTTCTCGTGCACCACGAATTTTAATTTTACTCATAATCTATTTCTTTGAATTACAAAAATCATAACAAATTGATGTTTTTGTCTGTCCAATATAATTTTGACAACGCCCAAATTCTTGATCCTGTAAAGCTTGAATTGTATCAGCAACCATAGGCACACTACGAACAGCCCGTTGGAAAGTCATTTGAGGATTTCTGGTACAAACTCTGTAAACCTGATCTAATAAAGTCCATTCATTATCAGATTCACGCATTCCAATTAACAATGAACCATACATATCTTGAATTGCAGAAACATATCCCATCATCAAAGATGCCATAGACATCATTTCTTCTTTATCTGCACTTGAAGCATCTTCTTGATTAATTACTGTTCTTTTATAGACTTCGGAAAAATCCATACAATTTGGCAACCTTTTGACTTCCTGAGCCTGAACACCAACAGAAAAACAAACTAAAAAAACAAAAACAAATAATTTTTTCATTTTTCCCTCAAAAAAAATTTAATGTATTTTTAACTTTATTAAGTTATAATCTTTCTTAAGGTTAGTTGCAAAGGGTTTTTTGATGGGAATTAACATCAAGTTTTGGGGTGTTCGAGGAAGCATTCCCTGCTGTTCACCAGATTATATTGTGTACGGCGGAAACACGTCGTGTGTTGAAATTGATTTTGATGACAACGTTGTTATTTTAGACTGTGGAACAGGTATTCGTTCCTTAGGAGCAGATTTATCACGCAGAGCAGTAACAGATATTGATTTATTAATTTCTCATTTTCATTGGGATCATATTTTAGGTTTCCCATTTTTTAGTCCTTTGTATAACCCTAAATCAAATATTGACGTTTATGGCTGTGTTCCTCACAGTTGTGTGGAAAAAGCATTGGAAAATCAAATGGCTGCACCATTTTTTCCCTGTCCTTTAGAACAAGTTCCGTCAAATATTCGTTTTTTGGATATTCCAGCTATCAGCAACATTATGGTTGGACATGGTCAAGTCCAGGTTGAAACAGCTCCTCTAAATCATCCCAACAGTGCTATTGGCTACAGAATGTCGTATCAAAATAAAATTATTGCTTACGTATCTGACACTGAACATTATCCAGATAAAGATGACGAAAACGTTTTATCTTTAATGAAAGATGCTGATGTTGTCATATACGACACAACTTATACAGATAAAGATTATTGTAAATTTGTTGGTTGGGGACATTCTACTCCAAGCATTGGTCTAGAATTAGCAAAAAAAGCAAATGCTAAAAAACTTGTATTGTTCCATCACAATCCTGCTTATACAGACAAAGATTTAGCAAACTTTGAACAGGAAATTCAAAAAACTTCCCCAACGACTATCTATGCTCGCGAAGGTCTTGTTTTAAATCCCTAATTTTTTGACTTACTAATACTGATATTATAAAAATTACAATAATCTTTGTAATTTTTTGTTTATCCATTCTTTATATCATCAATTTTATGTTTTTCCTTGACTAGATATAAAACATCTTTATAATAGAACCATTATACCCCCCCCGTGTATAATAAAATTTTAGTAATAATAAAAAATTTAAAGGGATATTTAGTGATGAAAAAAATATTTATGGCTGCTTTAGCTTTATTTTTAAGCACTCAATTTGCCAATGCAAAAGATAATTCAACAAAAGAAACTTCAAATTTTGATGATCGCTACGTTTCTATCGGTTATGTCTTTGGGAATACACAATTCAAAGATGAAGATAAAATAAAATTTTATGAACCATCTTTCAATTTAGCTATCGGAGCTTCATTACCAGCTACAGAAAGTAATGTAGGAAAATTACGTGTTGCTGCTGATTGGACATACCGTTCTTTTGAAGCAAAAGATCTAGATATTGATGTATTACTCAATACTCTTGCTGCTAACGCATACTATGATTTTAATACAGGAACAAAATTAACACCTTATGTCAATGCAATGCTCGGATTTACCTATGCTCATTTAGATTTAGGAGAAGGTGCAGATAAAAGAAAAGTTAATTTTGCATACGGTATAGGTGTTGGTGCTTTCTTTAAAATCAATGAAAAAACAGACATCGATCTTGAATATAGATATAGTGAAATGGCTGGAAAAATTAATCATTTTAAAATCAAAAATGAAGATGTATTGTTAAGCCTACACTTGCACTATTAATCTAAACAGAAAAAAATAAAAAGGCAGAAAAATCTGCCTTTTTTTTATTTTATATAATATATATCTTTAGTTCATCAATTTCCACATTACATCTGTGTTGTAAAGAGCAGGATTATCCTTTGCATAAAAAGACGCTCTTTTCCCTGCTTTATCAACAGCATTTACATCCATACCTTGTGCCAATAAAAATCCTGCAACATTTGGATTGGGATTAGAAGCAACAGCAGCCATCAAAGCATTTTTACCATCAAAGGTTGTTTCTGAAAGTGATGAACCCGCACGTAACAAAACGTCCAAAACTTGTGGATTTGGATTCATTGCAGCAGCCCATAACAACGGTGTTGCCTGCAAACGAACATCCGTATCTGCCAAAGAAGCTCCCGCCTTAATCAAAGCTTGAATAATATCCGGATTTGGATTCTTCATTGCTGCCTGCAAAATAGCAGTTGCTCCTACTTTATTTTTTTGATGAATATTTGATCCATATTTAATCAATAAATCAATAATTCTTGGCGAATTTGTCGATTGAGCAGCCAACATCAATGCCGTTTCATCATTGATATTTGTCATATCCGTTTTTGCTCCCAAAGAAAGCAATCTTTCTGCTATTTCAGGATTAGGATTTTGGCCAACGGCAACCATTAATGCTGTATAACCGGAACGTGTTGCCCGATTTATCTTTGCTCCTTTTGAAATCAATGAAGTAATCGTTTGTGGATGAGGATTATATTTTGCAGCCATCATCAAAGCTGTTGCCCCATATTTAGGTTCACGCATCCGAACGTCACAACCACTATCAATTAAAAAAGAAGGCACGTCTGAATTTGGATTTTCTTTCGCAGCCCACATTAAAACTGTTCGTCCTTCATCATCAACTGCATTCACATCAGCACCTGCTTCAATTAAAATTTCACAAGCCTCAGCATTTGGATTCATCATTGCGGCAAACATTAAGGGGGTTGATTGATGGTGATCTCGAGCATTTACGTCAGCACCTTTATCAATCAAAGTTTTTAAAACAGCCATATTTGATGCTTGAGCGCTAGCAAAAAACAACGCCGTCAATCCATCTTTTTGTGTTGTATTAACGTCAATTCCTGCTTTTATCAGATTTTCGAAAACAATGGCATCATTACATGTTATTGCCATCAACATCAAAGCATTCATTCCTTGTTCATCAACGATGTTTACATCCGAAATAACAGGAAGGAGTGTCATAATCCCCATCACATCACCGCGCTTTGCACATTCTAAAAAATCATTCATGATTTTCCCCTAACTGACGATAAAAACAACTTCTATTATTTGTATGACAAGCAGCCCCAGTTTGATCAACCTGAGCCAAGATAGTATCACCATCACAATCAATACACAAACTGATTAATTTTTGAACGTGTCCGGAAGTTTCACCTTTTTTCCAAAAGCATTGACGAGAACGCGAATAATAACACATATAACCTGTTTCAATTGTTGTTTTTAACGATTCTTTGTTTGCCCATGCCATCATTAACACTTCCTTTGTGTCATATTGCTGAGCAATAACAGGAACTAACCCGGCAGAATTAAAGGTAATTTCATTAAAAAATTCATCAAAAGATATTTTTATCATTTTTTTTCCCTTTTTAAAGTGATATAACATGACAACGTTGAAAAGACAAAGGGTTATTTTATGGAAGAAGACATTTTAAATCAATTACGCATTGAAATCGATAACATTGATACACAATTACACGATTTAATGATGCAACGTGTCAAAATTGCTCAAAAAATTGGAGAAGTTAAAGGCAACACACCTTTGGCAATTCGGACCGATCGTGAATCTCAAATTTTAAGACGTTTATGTGCAAGACACGAAGGGCCTATGAATCGAGATACAATGATTCACATTTGGCGTGAATTGATTTGTGAATGCGTAAATCAACAAACACCTATGTCCATTGCCGTTTATATGCCAAATCAAACGCAGGAAGCAACTACCGTTGAATTATGCAGATCCTATTTCGGATCAACAACACCTTTGTTGATGTGCAGAACAATTGCTCTTGTTTTAAAGGAACTTTCTCAAGGGGAAGCAAACGTTGGCGTCTTATCTCTTGATCCTCAAAATTGTTGGTGGTATGCCCTTTCTCATGATATACGCAGATCCTTCAACATTTTTGCAAAATTACCAATTACGAAGCAACCAATTTATGGGGAAGACAAAACTGTTTTTGCAATTTCAAAATTGCCTTATATGCCATCTGGCGAAGACAACACTTTACTTGTCGTTGAAACCGATGGAACTATTAGTCTTTCAACACTTGATTTAGTCATGAAATCCGTTGGTATTTCAACGAATGCAATTTATGATACGTATTCATCAGATTTAATGCATAAAGCTTATCTTTTTGAAGTCGATGGAACTTTGGCAAACGATGATATTCGTTTAAAACAAGCTATTGAAAAATCCGAAGACAAAATTATATTAACTTCCGTTATTGGCGGTTTCGCAAAACAAATTGATTAGTTTAAATAAAGGGGAAAAAATGAAAAACTTACCAACTCCTGCTTTTCAAAGTGTACTTAATCTTGCTCCTTACGTAGGGGGAGCTTCCTCAATTAAAGGAAAGGCAAAAGTTGTAAAATTATCATCTAATGAAAACGCCTTTGGAACGAGCCCTGCTATTATCAAAGCAATTCAGGAACATGCAGCTGAAGCTTTTCTTTATCCCGACGGAGGATGTACAGAACTTCGTAAAGCCATTGCCAACGTTCATAAATTAGATGCTGACAGAATTTTTTGTGGATCAGGTTCTGATGAAATCATCAGTTTGTTATGTCAAGCTCATTTGACACCAAATGATGAAGTAATCATCACCCAATATGCGTTTTTAATGTATAAAATATGTGCCGTTTCTTGTGGGGCAAGCACTGTTTGCGTCCCTGAAAAAAATTATAAAATTGATCCGGAAGCTATTATCAAAGCTGTGAATAAAAGAACAAAAATGATTTTTATCACAAACCCAGGGAATCCAACAGGAACTTATTTAACAAAGACTGAATTAAAAAATTTACTCAACAGATTGCCATCAGATATTTTAGTCGTTATTGATTCTGCTTATGCAGAATTTGTTCCAGAAAAAGATTATACAGCTGGTGAAGATTTAGTTGATGAATTTGAAAACGTCGTTATGCTTCGTACTTTTTCAAAAATTTATTCAATGGGGGGAATGCGTTTAGGTTGGATGTATGCACCTGCTTACGTTCTTGATCTTTTACACAGATTCCGTTCGCCTTTTAACGTAAACAGACTTGCTCAATATGCTGGGATTGCAGCTATCAATGATAGAGCAACTGCAAAAAAATGTTTCGAACACAATGCAAAATGGTTAAAACAACTTCCACAACGCTTTGCTGATATGGGATTAAAAATGACACCATCGTCAACAAATTTTGTCCTCGTTCATTTTCCAGAAACACACCACAAAGCCGCAGATGCTGATTTATATTTACAAGATAAAGGCTTTATTGTTCGTCGCGTAACCGGTTATGGATTACCAAATGCTTTGCGTATAACTATCGGAACTGATGAACAGATGGAAGAACTTCTTTCACATCTTGCAGATTTTATGCATCAATTAGTCTAAAAAAACTTCGTTCAATCGTTGATATATCAACGGATAACAAAATTCAATCAATCGATTGATTTTTATCTTTACAAGAATGAAAAAAAATGTTATACAAAACTCTGCATTTGTAAAAATAGGAAAAAAATATGTTGGAAAAAATTAAAAAAATTCTTTTTAAATCATTAGATGCTAGAGCAGTTGTTTGTTTTGCACAAATTATGCTGGCAACTCGTGAATATCACCATCATCACCATCTTTCAATTTTATCAGTTTATGGAATGGTCTTTTTGTGTTTACTATTTTCTTTCAAAGAAAATAACGGCCAACAAAAAAATCCTCTTTTTAGATTATTTGAAGTTCTCTATTTTGTTTTAATTTTACTCGTCCAACAACATATTCTTTCACCTTTTGTAGCTTCATTACTCATCTTTATGGGAATATTAGCTCAATTATTTAGATGTGCAGTTTTTGAACAAAATGAAACCTACCATACTTTTTTTGGTTCTTCTTATCTCAGTTTTTCTACCTATTTTTCAATCATAATTGGTGCTTTAATTGCTGCAATTTTACCTACACCTGTTGTTTTAGGAATTATCATTGCAATTTTAACTTATAAATTAATCATCTCAATTATCCATGCCCAAAACAAAGAAACATATTCTGTTCACTTCTTTGGCATAAAAAAAGCAATTGAAGCTCATAACACTTTAAAAAAACACCCTCTTCTTTACAGATCTGCAATGGGAGTTGCTTGGATCTGGTCAATGAGCTTTTTAATTTTATGCAATATTGACGACGTAGAACATGGTAATTTTGGAATTCTTGCTTTGCTCTTTATTTTGGCAACAGCTTCATTTGCTGGTGGATTTTGTGTTGGCTTAAGACAATCTCGTCGCGTCATTGACTTAACTTTTATCCCACTTAATACGGCATTAATGACTCTTTCCTTATCAATGATGACGATTATCTCTGCACTTCATTCCAGCAAAACTCTATTTTGTTTATTTTGGATGATTAATGCCTTTAATGCCGGTATGTATATAATTCCAATGGTTTTGCAACTTCGTAAAAAAATTAATATTTCAACATTAGAAGCTGCTTATATTACAAACAAATTCCAAGATTTCTTTTGTTTTGGAATTGCCTTTGCAATAACCGTTTTGCGTTATTACTTAAACTTATCAACACCTTGGATTTTTGGGATATGTGCTACTATTGGTTTGTTCGTTTTAATCTATGGATGCCGTTTATCTCCAAAAGATTTTCAACGCTCAATTATTCGAACCTTGTTTGAATTATTATTCCATGTCACAGTTAAAAATCAAAAATTC
This sequence comes from Alphaproteobacteria bacterium, assembly GCA_024413465.1. GTDB lineage: Bacteria > Pseudomonadota > Alphaproteobacteria > CAAGCB01 > CAG-977 > UBA2903. The sequence goes on along the minus strand of JAKSVU010000013.1, from coordinate 34,589 downwards.
TTTACTCAGGCTGGGCGTAGAGTTTTAATTATCGCAAATCATACTTCCACGATTGATGCTTTACTGATTGCAGCCTTTATGCCAGAACGCATTTCAGTCATATTGCCAATTGAAAGTAAGAATACTCTCCTTGAATTTTTCTGCCGTATTTTTGCTGACGTCCATATCGTTGATATCAAAGATGCTATGGCTTTGCGTCCAATTATCACCTTATTAAAACAAAACAATAAAGTGCTTGTTTTCCCAGAACGCCGTTCTTCTGTGACAGGTGGATTAATGAAAATTTATCCAGGGGTTGGCATTATTGCTCAAAGAGCAAACGCAAACATTTTACCAATTTGTATTTCAGGAGCTCAATATTCTAAATTTTCATTACAAAAATCTTTGCATAAAACTTATTGGCTGACAAAAATTCGTTTATCTATTTTCGAAGCTAAAAAATTAACTGTAGATGAAACACTCGATAAGCGTAAACGGAATTATGCGATTGCATTACAAATGTATCGTATTATGAATGATATGCTGATTGAAGGGGTTAATAATCGTCAAAATATATTTGACGTCCTTTTATCAAGTGCAGATACTTTTGGCCAAAAAAAGGAAATTGCCGAAGACGCTAGCCGCAAAACCCTGAACTATCGTCAATTAATTTTAAAAAGCTACGTTTTAGGAAATACAATTAAAAATAAAATTCCAACAGACGAATACGTTGGCGTTATGATGCCAAATGTTTTAGCAAACGTCGTTCTCGTTTTTGGGTTGATAGGCCACGACAAAGTCCCAACAATGCTGAACTTTTCAAGTGGGATTGCTCAGGTTTTATCCTGTGTTCATACCCTCAAACTAAAAACAATAATTACCTCTCACGCTTTTATTGCGGGGGCAAAACTTGAAAACTTGGAAAAAGCTTTAATTGATGACAATATTCAACTTCTTTATTTAGAAGACGTTGCCCAAAACATGACAATTGGTGACAAAATTAAAGGACTTACTCGTTTTATCTTTAAAATCAGACCTAAACGCCGTCCAGAACAAGCTGCTGCCGTTTTATTTACATCCGGTTCCGAAGGAATGCCAAAAGCAGTCTTACTCTCTCATATTAACCTTCTGGTAAATGGGAACCAAGGCATTGCAGAATCTTCTTTAAATTCATCTGATATTTTCTTTAACGCTTTACCTATGTTCCACTCTTTTGGTTTGGGTTTAGGAACGATTATGACAACGCTTCATGGATTAAAGACTGTTTATTATCCATCACCTTTGCATTATCGTGTTATTCCAGAATTGATTTATGATACAAATGCAACTGTTTTGGTTGGAACAGACACTTTCCTGGCAGGTTATGGTGAAGTCGCAAACCCTTATGATTTTTACAAACTTCGTATGGCAGTTGTTGGAGCAGAGAAACTCAAAGAAACAACGTCCAATCTCTATTTGAAAAAATTCGGTATTCGTATTATGGAAGGTTATGGTTCAACTGAATGTGGTCCATTAATTTCCGTCAATAGTGGTTTATATTACAAAGAAGGTTCTGTCGGTCGAATTGTTCCAAATTTGGAATATAAGCTTGAACCTGTTGAAGGAATTACCGATGGAAAACGTTTATTTGTCCGTGGTAAAAATATTATGATGGGATATATCAAAGCTGATAATCCAGGTATTTTAGAACCGGTTGAAAATGGTTGGTATGATACGGGAGATATCGTTGATATCGATGATGAAGATTTTATTTTCATTAAAGGTCGTGCAAAACGCTTTGCAAAAGTCGGTGGAGAAATGGTTTCTTTAACAGCAGTTGAAATTGCAATTAATGAACTTTATCCAGATTCAACAAATGCAGTCGTTTCTGTTTCTGATCCGAAAAAAGGTGAACGTCTCGTTTTATTCACAACAGCAAAGAACGTTGATTTATCTAACGTAAAATCATTTATCAAACAAAAGGGATTAAGTGATTTATCTTCTCCAACTGTTTTCCATGAATTATCAGAAATGCCATTAATTGGATCAGGTAAAATCGACTACATCTCTTTGAAAAAAACTGCAGAGGTATCTGAAGAATGATTATTCAAAATTTTGAACAAGGAATTATTGGAAACAATAACTACGTTGTTATTGATGGAAATGAGGCTTGTTTAATTGATTGTACCGTTTGTAATCCGGATATGATGGATTTTATTACGAACCACAATGCTCAACTCAAATTTATTTTGCTGACACATGGACATTTCGATCATATTTTGGGATTAGCTGAGTGGCAAGAAAAATATCACACTCCAGCTTTCGTTCATACAGATGACTTATCAGAAGTTCAAAATTGTAATGAATTACTTGGAATGTTTGGTATGCGTCCAATAAAAATTCCAAAAATTGATAAAACTTTTAAAGACGGAGATACCTTTTCTGTTGGTAATCTTACTTTAACCGTTCATCACACACCGGGACATACTCCAGGCAGCGTTTGCTTTTCAACAGAAAGCATTTTATTTTCTGGGGATACGTTATTTTGTATGGGACGAGGCAGAACAGATCTTCCTGGCGGAAATGAAGCAGAATTATCTGCAAGCATTCAAAAATTATTCAAATTGTTTGAAGATAAAACAATCGTTTATCCTGGACATGGCAAAACAACAACTATTGCAAATGAAAAGGGCTTTTTCTAAAAGCCCTTTCTTTTTAAACTCTACCTTGTTGTTTCAAAATCATTTTTGCTGTTGCCACATCAATGGTTGGTTTGTGTTTCTTTTCTTCCATTCTTGCTTTATTTTCAGCATTGCGTTCATTGATATAAGTTAAATCAGGACCTTCACCCTCTTTTGCATATTCATACTTATAATCAGGTTTTTGCCATACCATTTTGCCATAATATGGTAGCTTAATCGTCATACCATGCCCTGTAGATCCTTTTTTCAATTGAGGATCAATAATGTTGTGGTGTAATTCATCATGTGGAGGAATTGGCATAATTGTCAAATTGCGGAAATCATTTGTGCCACCACCTGCGATTGGCAAATTATGGTGAACATTATACCCATTGACACTCTTTCCTTGACGCATCAAAGCAAGACCTTCGTCTTTAATTCCCATAGCACGTAATTCATCTTCATGTTCTGCAGCTAACATTCTCAAAAATTCTGGACGAGCACGTTTATTAAAATCTTCACGCATATCTTCACGAGCTTTTTTAGATGGAGTCTTATACACAACTTCAACAAGAGTATAGCCATTTATTTTGTCAAAATCGAAAATACCTTTTTCAGCATTATCTTTGACAACTTGGCTCATGTGTTGAACAGGTATCTTTTCTCCATTTGGAGCATAAGGTTGAACAATCTGAACATTGGATGGTTCTGCGTGATGTCCACCTTTTTTCCCGCCTTTGTGTTTCTTTTTCTCGTGAATATATTCTCTTTCCATAGTAGATATCCTTTTCTAATTATTTTTCTTAATCCTAACACAAATTTTATCGAAAAAAAAGATTTTTTGTCCAAAATTTTCAAAAAATATTTTGAACGAAAATAATAATTTTCCTTTCAAATAAATAATTACCCTGTATAACCTTTATTATGTTTTATAACACATTTGGAAACAAACATGATTAAAGCTGTTTTTTTTGATATTGATGGAACTCTTGTGAGTTTTAAAAAACATACTATTCCTCAATCAACTTTGACTGCCCTCGATCAACTTCGTAAAAAAGGTGTCAAGATTTTTATAGCAACCGGAAGAGCCCCCACCTCTGCAAATTTTGTTACACAATATTTTGACTTCGACGGTTTTGTCTGTATGTCTGGTCAATACTGTTATGACAAAACAGGTATTCTACGTTCTGATCCAATCAACCCCGATCAAGCCATCGCTATCGCAGATTTTCTAAATGAACGCGGATTAGGTAGTGCTTTTGAAACTGCACATGCTATTTATTTTAATAAAATAACCGAAAATATGTTTTCCTTTTTACAACAAATTGGAAAAGCTCGCCCTGATGGTGAAATTGTAGATATTCACAAAATCAAGGAACCAATTTATCAAACCACAACTTATATCACTGCAGAACAAGAACCGGAGTTAATGAAAAATTTCCCCGAACTAAAAGCAATGCGTTGGTATCCGCTATTTGCAAACATCATCAAAAAAACTGGAGGAAAAGCTGTTGGTATATCCAAAGTAATGGAAAAATATGGTTGGAATAAAGATGAAATTATGACCTTTGGTGATGCTGATAATGATTTAGATATGTTCCAACTTACCGATTATAGTACTTGTTTAGGAAACGGCACACCTATCGCAAAACAAACGGCGAAATATGTCACAACAGACGTAGATAACGACGGCGTTTTAAATGCCTTAAAACATTTCGGTGTTTTATAAATTTACTAGAAAAACAAATAAGTTTTTGGATTTAACGTTTTTCCATTTTGGATAATTTCAAAATGCAAATGAGGTCCGGATACCTGCCCTGTTTGTCCAACCAAACCTAAAACCTGTTTGGCAGACACTTTTTGCCCAACTTTAACGTTAATTTTGTGCATATGTGCGTATCTTGTTTCATATCCACCGGCATGTGTAATTTGGACGATATTCCCATAATTCTTTTTATAACCAGCAAAAGTCACGACCCCATCACCAACTGCATAAATATTAACTTTATTTCCACGCAAATCTATTCCACGATGAAAAATAGGTTTCTTTAAAACAGGATGCATTCTCATCCCGTAATAGCTAGTAATATGCATTTTATCCAATGGATTATTTTTGATAAAACCTAATTTGACAGGACGATCTTGGGGAGCAACAATTTGACTAACAAATTTTTTCTTTTCGGCAGATGAAATTTTTATAACTGAAGGTGTAGGGGCCGCAACTGGAGAAGTAGGTTCCTGATGTTCTTTTTTTTCTTTGAAAAAATCCTCACCCTCGAAAAAATTATCAGAGGAACTAAAAAATTCACTTGTTTTTAAAAAGAAATCTGAATTATCAAAAAATTTGCTATCATTTGTGAAAAAATCATTATCTTGTCCAAAGAAATTATCTTTTGCATCAAAAAAACTATCATCGTCTTCAATATCAGCAAATTGATTGGCAGATGAAACTTGTTTTGCTTCTTTTTGAACTGATTTTTGTGTCTTATTTTCTGCAAAAAAATCTGTTTTTTCGTCAAAAAAGTTTTTATAATCTTTAAAAAAATTATCTTCTGCATGAACAGAAAAAGACACCATCAAAAAGAACAAAAAAAATCTTACCATTCACCTGTCCTATAACAAAAATTCGATTATAAAAAATTACTTAACTAGTTCCAAAACTTTATCAGTAATGTCTGTACCACCGTGCAACAAGGAACCTTTTGAAAAGCTCATAGAAAATCCTTCTGCTTTAGCAGCTGTTTCGATAATTCCAGTAATTTTAGTATCAATTCGTTGTAAGTCTTTGATGTAATTTACCTGAATTTCTTGACGTTTTTCTTCTAATTCGCGTTGAAACTTTTCTGCCATTTCTGCTTTTTTCTTTTCATCTTTTTCTTTTTCCAAAGCTTCATTAGGCCCTTTTATCCATTCTTGTAAAGCAACCAATTGGCGTTCTTGATCTTCTTTTAAACGAGTAACATCACTTGAACTTGAAATTACTCGTTGAACGTCAACGACTGCATATTTGACTGGTTCAACAACGTTTGTAATATTTGTTACAGGAGCTGGAGCATATTGTTTCCAATAATAAAAATCTGTGAAAGCCCCCAAACCAAAAGCTAATAAAATGACAAAAAAAATCGTCAATTTATTATTCATTTTTATCTTCCTCCTTGGCAACGCTTATACAATTCAGACCAAGTCGTTAGTCCCTTCTTTGGTTCTTTTTTAACAGGAGCATTTTTCGTTTCATTGTGACATTCCCAACGGAGTTGAGCCCGACCACCAACCATCTTCATTATTGTTCCTAATTCATTTGGATTTTCGACAGCAATGTTTGGGAAACATTTATCATTTGGATCTGTAATTCTGTTTTTTTCACCATTTAAAACGTGAATAACATATACACGATCCCCCGCTCCGCGTTCATTAAAGAAATCTCGCGTTGCTTCAACCATATCTCTGTCAGTTCCATTTTTACCTAAACTATCCCCTAAAACGAGAACTGGGCCACCACGATCAAATGCCGCCTGTAAAAAGCCAGACTGTTCTAATCCGTTTCTTTTACTTTGGTTTTTTGAACGAACTTCCATTGATCCTGTTGGTTCGACCGTGTAATACAAAGCTCCGTTTGGATTTTCTGGAGCTTCCTTACTCGTCATCATAGCTTTCATTTTTTCATCAACGAAAGCAGCCATTTCTGTTCCAGCAGTTGGATTTTTCTTTTGGTATTCAGCAACATTGACATAACTTAAATGCTTTTTATATTCAGCCAAAATAACCCCACGACTATCAGGCCATTTTTCGAACAATTCTTCTTTTAATTTCAAAACGTTTTCACCAACATAGCGTTCAAATTTTTGTTCTTTTAAAGCATCTTCTTCATTTGTTCCACGACGCAAAACCGTTGTTTTACCATCTTGTACGACCAAACGCCCATGACCAGCAACAGCATTTACTTTTTCAAAACTTTCAACACCGCCCAATAAATCATGAAAAGCACCATCTGGTATTTTTTCACCTGTTAAATCGTTCACACGAACGTCACTCCAATGACGCCCTGTTACAATGTTAAAACCACATCCGATATCCGGTAATTTTTCAAAAACGCGACGCAAATCAGGTTGCATATAACACCCTTCTTTACCTGTTTCCTCTTTATTGATAGAAGCAAATTCTGCATTTCCTTCTTCACAAGAGGTTTTATCCAAATCTGTAAAAATAGTAATTGGATTTTTGTTTGCTTCCAACATCAAATAAAATAAACTTTGACGTGATTTCCCATCCATTTTTTTATTCCTTTAAAGATTTTCTTTGTCGTGTATTTTACCACTTTTTTTTTAAAATTCAATTTGATTCTAAAATTCAAAAAATTTGTCAAAAAATAAACGAGTATTTACAAAGATTAATTTTGTTCTTTTATTTACATAAAAAGCATGTTATAAAATGAAAAATTAAGACTTGAGGATTTTGTATTGGGCGAAGAAATACCTTTTGTTTCAGGCATTAAGGCCATTGCACCACTCTACGATGCATTCATCGTGGATCTGTGGGGTGTGGTCTATGAAGAAAACAGATTGTGTATTGGCGCATTTAATACTTTATCTCAACTTGCAGAATTGAAAAAACAAGTCATCTTTTTATCAAACACCCCAAGCCGTTCTTCTGAAACAGCAAAAAAAATCGAACGATTAGGTGTAAAACCATATCAATACAAAGGTGTTCTTACCTCTGGTGAAATTATCTATTACGAATTAAAATCACGACAAAATCCTTTCTTCGCCAATTTAGGTCGTCGTTGTTTTCACTTAGGTCCTGTTAAATATATTGAAGGAATGGAAGACCTTGGTCTTGTGATGGTTCAAAACATTGATGAAGCTGAGTTTATTTTGATTAACGGTACGTTTAGTCCTCGTGATGAGTTATCAAAATACGAACCATTTTTCAAAAAATGTATGCAACGCAGGCTACCAATGATTTGTGGATCACCAGATTCTTTTGTTATGAAAGATGGTATTCCTTATATTGCTGCAGGTGGTTTGGCTGCCCATTATCAATCAATGGGAGGAAACGTATTTTGGCGTGGGAAACCAGACGTCGGCGTATTCAATTACTGCGTCGGTGGATTCAACGTTTCATCAAAATCTAGAATAGCTGTTATTGGAGATTCCATTGCTTCTGATATGATTGGGGCAAACAATGCTGGTCTTGACGCAATTTTCGTTGCTGGTGGTGTCCATGCTCGAGAACTTGGTATTTCAAAAGGTCAAACCCCTACCCCTGAAAAAGTACGTAGCTTATTTAATCAATATAATGCCTCTGCTAAACTAGTTATTCCTGCTTTCGTTTGGTAATTTAGAATAGATATTTCATTTTTAAAAATTTCAACTTTTCTTGACATTTTAATCGGCAGAGATTCAGGATGGAAAACCCAAAAACGAATGGACCTGCCCCATTAATAGACGGTAACGTTTTAAAAGAAGCGCAAATAAACCTAGACAATTATATTAACTATAATAAATTTCCAGAATTTACAAAAGAAGAACAAATTGCATTACTCTATAATGCTGATATCTTACACGAAGCAAATTTAGAATTTTTATTAAAATAATTTCTCATATTCTTCAATCTTAATTTTTCTACAAAAGATTAGTGAGAAGACTAAAAAATTTTTTGTAACCTTTTTTCATCCCATTCGTTACACTTAACATAAAGGGCATTTGTTCGGGAGAAATACCATGACTGATAATTTAGTTATAGAATTAAAAGATGATGATTTGTCAAAAATTTCAGCTGGTCATAGCAACACTTTATCAAAAGTAGAGATAAATTTAAATGGAGATAGTTATCATTATCGTAACGCAAAACGGGAACAACAAATCAATGTAGATGAAAATATTACAAAGTAGGCACATCAAAAGTGGTAAACTAAACAAAAAAGCCCCAAAAAGGGGCTATTTTTTTATGGCGATCCATTTGGTCCATTCTTAGAACTGATTATTTAGCAGATGTATTAAATATTAGTGAAGAAATTGAACATTTTAATAAAGAATTTAAGAACGAGAAATAATAAATTTAATCTTCGTTCGTATATCACCATTAGTTATCTGTTGGGATAACTTAATATCATCTTCTATACATTCTGAAGAGAGATTAGATGGTCTAATAACACGAATTTTTCCATGTCCTATTTTTAGCTTATAAAAAATTTGAACTTCAACATCATCTATCGGTGAAAATCTTTGTTTCTGTGCTTTATTAGGTTTTGTACTATCTAATTCAATTTCTAGTTTATCACTCTTGGCAAAAGCTAAATCTTCAAAAAAAAGCTTTTCCGTATTTTTCTCTATTAAAAATTAAATCATATTGCTTTGATATATTTCCGCTTTTCTCTAATTTTTTAGCCAAATTTATAAGTTCGTTTTTTCTAATAGAATCCAAATCTTGAGTCTGTATAAATTTTTTAACAAAATTAAAATCTTTAAATCCGTAAAACATTACATAAGAACGAAGAAATTCATAAAAAAAGGATTTAGCATCTGTTTTTTTAAGGAAACATATTCCTTACCATTCATTTGTTTAAGAGATACGAACAAATCCACAACTTTCTTCTTAAAAGTGAGAAAATAAAATCCACAATTTTTCTCTTTTTATACATAAGAATTAAAATAACACTTTGCTTTAAACTAGTTTTTCAATATAAATAGATTCATTTTTTACTTAAATGGAATATTATAGTATGGGATGTTTGGGTTTAATAGCAATATTTTTTTTTGTAGTTGCATTATTTAGGATAAGCGGAAGTAATACTTCAAACGAAAAAATAGACTATGATGAGAATACAGGTGTAAAAAATACTGATACACAACAATTATCTAGATATGAAAAAGGATTAATAGCCAATTGTTATACAAAAAGATTTGGTGTTTATAAAAACATAAAAGAAATTGCTAAAATGGAAAATACTGAGGCGTTACACATCCTTGTTTTGGAAATGTATCTTATAAAAAAGGATGTTGAAAGGGAATTAAAAACAGATTTACTTTACAGAAAACATCTAGAAAGCAAAACAATAGAAAAGCTCGAAGAAGCCCGTGATAAAGCATTTTATCAATTTGTAAAATATTATAAAAAGCCAGATTATCAAGGTGAAAATTCCACAAAAATGGCTTCAAGTATTTGGCTGATTTTACTAAATAGTTCAATTCCTCGTAAAGAAAAAAATCAACTTCTTATGTTGCTACGTGAAGGTATTAGTTGGCTGTTATGTTTTCCTAATAATTTTTTTATTACCGATGAAGAGTACATCATGGATAGACTTAACAACACAAAATACTACAAACGTATTCAAGACCTTGAATACGATTCAAATGAATTAACTGAATTTTATACATTTATCTATAAAGGAGACCACGAGGAAGGTGAATTTAAAGAATATTATAAAGATGGGACAATAAAATCAGAAGAAAACTATAATAATTTTAATGAGTTTGATGGATTACAAAAGTATTATTATGAAACAGGTATAATAAAAGAAGAGTCCTTCTATAAAGATGGTATACAAAATGGATTAGAAAAAAAATACCATGAAAATGGTCAATTACGTTATGAAACAAATTATGTGAATGGCGAAAATGACCATTCATATAAAACTTATTATGAAAACGGAAAAATAGAATCAGAAACATGTTATAAAGATGGAGATATGAAACATATTGAATATGATGAAAATGGAAATATTAAATCAGAATGGTAAAATTATTGGTTTAGTTCCTTTTGAATAATTCATATAAATTATAACAAAATATTATTGTAAAATTTAAAAATGTGATACCATTCATATTTAGAGATATCTGTAACATGGAGAAATACTATGAAAGTTTCTATGGGAAGTATTTTAGGGGGAGCTATAAATATAGCTGGTGAAGTGGTTGATGGTCTTCAAAAAGGAACGTGTCAAGTTATTGGCAGTTTTGTAGATGATAGTGAAACTAAAAAATCCATTTGTTCTTTATCGAATGAAATTTCAAATACGATAAATGGCGTTGCTAAACCATTATCAAAAGTTGCAGAATTATCTGTTGACGTACCAGTAAGACTAGCCGGAGAACTTGGTGGATGTGTAGCACGAAAGACTTGTGAACTTTGTGATGCTAGTCAAGAAACAATAGAACAGGCTGAACAATACGGTAAAATCGTTGGTAAGGGTATTGCTGGGTATATGATTGGAGATGTTATAGCATCAAGTCTTACTAGTTCTCTTGCTTCACCAAATGGTGTCGGTGCTTCTGAAATAACAAGTGGTCTTGCTGAATTAGGAGGAAATATGGCAGATGGGTTGTCGACATATGGATTAATTTGTTCAACAACCACATTAGCAGCAGCATTAACAGATGAAGTCCCAGATTTATCAGAAGAATTATCATTAGAAAATTTAGCTTTTATGGAAGAAAATGGTAAATAATCAAAAGACAGAACTCGAAAAAGCAATGTCAAATTTGACAGAATATTTGTCTGGTCTATTGCTTTCATGTACTCAAATTAGAGATTCTTACTTGTGTTATGATTTAAATGAACCAAGCATTTATTCGGATATATTACAAGCCGATAAGGAGACTTTTTTTAAAATAAAAAAATTGTTAAAACCTGCAAAAAAAAGAATTTGGTCGCTAGAAGACGGTTTGGGAATAAATTATGATTTCTTTTATTATTCTTTTTTGTTTGTTTTTTATTTCCATACAAGCATAATAGGAAAGGAAAATCCGGATAATTTAGAAGATTTTATTGGACAAGAAATTGTTTGTATGAGAATTTTCTTTCCTAATAGAGATATACAAAAAGAATTTGAATTTGTTGCTAATGCAATTGGCAGTAATCACCAAAAGATGCCAACGTGGGACATATATAATATTGTAGGATTACTATTTGAAGCTTTTTTAAGGAATAAACCATTCAAAGAAATAACGCAAGATGAAATAATTGAGGGGCGTTCTTTATTAGAAACATTACTGATTGTTAATACAATGTTTTTGAATGAGAAAATTAATATTCCAAGCATTAATACTCTTTTAGAAAACAACAATTCAGTCTTTTCTCATAATGAAAATATAGAAAATAAACCTATAAGATATTCAAAAAAAGCAACAGATGCACTAAATTGGCTTGATTATAAGAGGGTTCCTTTATCAGATGTCATTAAATTAACAAATGAAGGTGCTGATTTAAATGTACGCTATTCTCTAACAGGTGCCTCACCTTTATTAAGAGCTGCTTTCTTTAATAGAGTTGATTTGGTTAATTTTTTTATAGAACATGGTGCTGATTGTAATTTACAAGATAATGAGGGCTCTACCGCTTTGATGATTGCTGCTATGAATGGTTCTTGTGATGTGATTAAATCCTTATCCAAAAGTGCAGTAAATCCAGACTTACAAGACAATAAGGGATTAACAGCTTATGAATATTGTATAGATGAGCATACATCAGATATTTTAAATCAATTTTTCCCCTTTTCTTTTTAGCTAGTTAATTTTTTAGAGGGTAAGTTTGATGTCTTTCTTTGGAGATTTGTTTAATTTTAATAAAGTTAAAAATGGTACATAAACGTTCTAACAAACGAAAAATAGAAAAAGGTGAATTTCTTCGTGATTCACCAATTGGATATCTCAACAAACGAGATGATGGAAACAAATCTAACATTATTATAGATTTACAAACAGCACCTCTTGTAAGGAAGCTTTTTGATAAATACGCAACAGGTTATTATACAATAAAAGAATTAACTAAATACGCTAAAGAAATAGACTTAAAATCTAAACGTGGGAAATACATAGTACATGGACAAATAAAATAGCAAGGACTTTACAAAATCCTTTCTACATTGGCTATATGAATTATAAAGGTCAATTAGTTTCTCATAAATATGAAACATTTATTCCAAAAAATTATTTGAAAGACGTCAAAAACTCTTAAAATTAAATAATAAGAAAATTCATATTACAGAACATCAAGAATAGTTTATATTTAAAGGAATCTTAACCTATAAGAATTGCGGTTGTCTTATAACTCCTTATGAAAAAATTAAGCCAAGTGGACTAACCTACAGATATTTAAGATGTTCTCATTACTTTGGAAACTGTACACAAAGAAATGTTAGTGAAAAAATTGTATTGGAACAGATTATTAATTTATTAGAACAACTTAAAATTCCTAGTGAAATTTTATATCAAATCAAATTGAAGAACTTGTACATCAAGAAACTCTAGCTATACAAGGAAAAACTTCTTCTCTTAAAGCTGAAATTCTAAAAAAAAGAAGATAAAAAATCAAAAGTTTTAAGTGATTATATAGATGGTACAATCGATGGTAGTGAATATAAAATTATTAAATCAACATTAGAAAATCAAATCTCTGCACTAAATAAAGATTTAGCTATTTATAGCACTCCAAAACTCTAATATAAGCCAACTTATTGAAAACATTATATATTTTACCAATAATTTAAAAAATTTATTTATGAGTTCGCAAGTAATACAAAAAAGAGCTATTTTAAAAATGATACTTGCGAACTCCTATTTAGACGACAATAACTTATTGTTTTCATCAAGAAAACCTTTTAACTTATTCACAGAAATAGGGGAAAATCTCAAGTGGCGATCCCATCGGGATTTGTTCGGGATTTTTAATCCCTCACCCACTCGCTATCGCTCGGGGACGCCCAATAACTTGAGCGTCTTTCGCAAGCTCAATCGAACCCAAAACTCGGGTTCAACTCCCATAATTTCATTATAAAAAAAAGCCCCAAAAAATTGGGGCTATTTTTTTATGGCGATCCCATCGGGATTTGAACCCGAGTTACCGCCGTGAAAGGGCGATGTCCTAGGCCACTAGACGATGGGATCACTTGTGACGGGTTTATATATACAGATAAAAAAAACACCCGTCAATACTTTTTTTTCATTTTTTTTAATTTAATTATAATTTCTAATTAAACCAACCAGTTTTCCTTGCACGCGAACACGACTAGCGTCAAACGTTCTCGTTTCATAATTTTTATTACAAGGTTCCAAAGATACCTGATGATCATGGCGCCATATCTTTTTCAAAGTAACTTCATTACCATCAACCAAAGCAACACCGATCTCACCATTTTCAATACTTGTCGTATTTTTAATAATCACTGTATCTTCATTCAAAATGCCAGCTTCAATCATTGAATCCCCTGCAACTGTCAAGGCATAATGTTCACCTGTTCCCAACATTGACGAGGGAATAGCTATCGTTTCCGTTCCAGAAATTGCTTCTAAAGGAACACCTGCTGCAATTTTACCATATAAAGGAATTTCAATCATATTATCATTTGTTGAAACAATCGATTCGACATTCTGTTTATCCCAATCTTCCGGCATTTTAACAATTTCCAAAGCACGTGCCTTACGAGGTAGCGTCTTAACATAACCACGTTCTTGTAATTCTGCAATTAAGCGATGAATACCCGATTTTGATTTTAATCCAACTGCATTTTTCATTTCTTCAAATGATGGAGTTATCCCATTTTTTTCAAGATGATCGTGAATTAACATCAATAAAGCACGTTGTTTTTTTGTAAGCATATCTCCTCCTTTTACGTTTTTATAAGGTTCTAATCTGTTCTACTTTAGTTCCAATAAAAAGTCAATCATTTTTTCTGACTTTATTTAATAAACTAAATCGATTCGTAAAAAAACATCACAACTTATCAAAGATTCTTCTAAAACAACAGGCACTTAGTATCTAAAAGAGTGGTTTCATATTGATTCTTTGCCTGATTCAATAAAAAAAACTTGACGAAAACTTAAATTCAATGTATCTACACACCTACAGGTTTTTTTTATAAAGGAAATTGTGTCATGACAAGACGTTGCTTTATTTCTGGAAAGAGTGCTATGAGTGGGAATAACGTATCCCATGCAAACAATAAAACACGCCGTCGTTTTTTACCAAACTTACAGGCTGTTTCTTTGTTGAGTGAAACATTAGGCACAACAGTTACCTTACGCGTTTCTACACGCGGCTTACGTTCAATTGAACACAACGGTGGATTGGATGCCTTCTTGATGAGCACACCAAATGGAAAATTATCTTGTGAAGCAAAAAGCTTAAAACGCAGTATCGTTGCTGCAGCAAAAAAGAAAGCTGCTCAAGGTTAATTTAAACCAGAAAATCAATTAAACCGCATATGAAATATATGCGGTTTTTTTTATTGTCGAAATCGTATCAAAAAAAAGAGCAGTTCATAAAGAACTGCTCTTAAATACTTTATTCACTCAAACTATTTTACAAGTTCTTGAATAACTTCTTCTGTGATGTCTGTTCCACCAACGACAAGAGAATTCTTTGTGAAAACCATTTTGAATCCTTTTTTATCAGCAACAGATTTTATGATTTCTGTAATTTTAGCGTCAATCTGTTGTAATTTTTGAACGTATTCAAGTTGTAATGCTTGCTTTTTCTGATTCAATTCTGTTGCATACTTATTAGCCAATTCAGCTTTCTTATCCTTATCTTTAATCTTTTCGATTTCTTCATTTGGTCCTTTTATCCATTCAGCCAATTCTGCTGTATTTTTTTCTTGTTCTAATCTTAATTTTTGAACTTCTGGATAAGCTGTAACAACTTTTTGAACATCGACAACTGCTAATTTCTTACCGTCGCAACATTTGCATGCTGTCAATCCCATTAAAGATACTGCTACAAAAGCAACAAATAATGATTTTTTTAACATAATTTTCCCTTTCTGTAATAAAGATTTTATTGCCTAATTCTTATTCTTTTTCATAAAAAAGTCAATTTATATTCCATGAACAAAATAACGTTCTCATTCTGAAAAAATTTAATGTGCGTCAGCCCAAGTTTTTGCAATTCCCGTTTCTGCAACAAGAGGAACATCTAAATTTGCCATTTTTTCCATAATAGATTTTACCAGGCTTGCAACTTGTTCTGCATTTTTTTCAGGACATTCAATAATAACTTCATCATGCACTTGCAACAACATTTTGGCATCAAAAGGTTTTAACTGTTCCGGCAAAGCAATCATTACTTTTTTCATAATATCCGCGGCTGTTCCCTGAATAGGTGCATTAATTGCAGCACGACTTGCAAATGCTTTCATCCGTTTATCGTTAATTCCTGCCACATAGCACTTTCTGCCATCTGCCGTTAATACGAATTCATTTTCTTCAGCAAACTTAATTGTGTCAGCCATATATTGTTTAATTTCAGGATAGCGTTCAAAATAAAAATCAATGTATTTTTTGGCAGACTTACTATCTATTCCTAGTTGTTTAGCCAAACCAAAGCCGGAAATACCATAAACAATCCCAAAATTGATAGCCTTTGCCTGACGACGCAAAACCGGAGTAAGATTTTCAGGAGATACTTGGAAAACTTCACATGCTGTTCGAGCATGAATATCTTCACCGGATAAAAAGGCTTGTTTTAATCCTTCAACTTTCGCCATAGAAGCTAACAACCTTAATTCAACCTGAGAATAATCAGCAGAAATTAAGACACATCCTTTTTCAGCAATAAAAGTTTGTCTGATTGCTCTCCCTGCCTCTGTGCGAACAGGGATATTCTGTAAATTAGGAGAATTAGAAGACAAACGCCCTGTTGAAGTACTAACCTCACTAAATGTCGTATGAACACGTTGTGTCTTTTTATCATACAATTCCTGCAAAGCATCAGAATATGTGCTTTTCAACTTTGAAATTTGACGATATTCCAACACGTATTGAACGATTGGAAAGTTATTTGCTAACTCTTCCAACGTATCTGAATCTGTTTTATAAGATCCCGTTTTACTTTTGCCCCCGTTTGGCAATTGCATAACGTCAAACAAAATTTCTCCCAATTGTTTTGGAGAATTGATATTCCATCCAACTTGCCCTGAAGCTTCATAAATCAAGTCTGTTAATTCATTTAATTTTTGTTCATACAAAGTGCTTAATTGGCGTAATTGTGCTGGATCTATTTTAATCCCAGTCTGTTCCATATGATACAGAACAGGCAATAAAGGTAAATCCATTGTTTTATATAAATCTGAAGTTGGACGAGTTTTGATATTTTGATAAAGCTGAAATACCCCGTCTGCACGCTGACAAAAAATAGGCGTTAAATCAGAATAATCAGTTAATTTTTTAACGGGCATAATATTTATGCCAACGTCTTGTAAAACGCGTTTTTCAAAATCAACTGATAATAAATTGCCATCTTGGTTATATACCATTAAAGCCGTATCATCATAATTATTAAATTCAACGTTTTTGACAGCTGATAAACCATGCCAAGCAGTCTTTAAATCGTGAGCAACCTTTAAAACAGATTTATCTGAAAATAACGGATAGATTAACCTTTCAACTTCACTGAAAGGAAGTCCCTTTGGTATATCAAACAAAGAAACTTGAGCTGGTGTTTCATTAAATGGAATATAAAACGCTTCATTTTTTTGAACTGAAATAGCTATTCCTTTAGCAACTCCCTGATTAAGCACAACGTCAAAAGCAAAAAGTCCCGCATCTTTTATTTTTTTAACAAATTCTTCTAATTCTTTTGATGAAGAAATTTGTTCATAAGAACGCTTTTCTTCAATACAAGAAATCATCAAACTCTTAAAACCATTCGTTTGGTAAAAAGCATTTAACTTAATCGGATTGATTTCTTTGCGTTCAAATTCAGATAATCCCTTTGAAACAGGCACGTCTTTTTTCAAACTGACCAACTGTTTTGAAATGAAAGCATCTTCTTTAAATTCTGCCAATAAAGATTTTGCTTTACCCTCTTTTAATTCATCCAAATGTGCATATAAATTTTCAAGGGATCCATATTCATTAATATATTTACCAGCAGTTTTAGGTCCTAATCCTCTAATCCCAGGAACGTTATCCGTTGCATCTCCCCATAATGCTTGAACTTCAACAACCTTATCAGGCGTTGTATAAAACTTTTTCAGCACGTCTTCTTCTGTGACATACTTATGCTTCATTGGATCAAACAAAGCCACGCCAGGACGCATTAATTGCATTAAATCTTTATCACTTGAAACGACAATGGCTTGTCCACCTTGTTCGGCCGTCATATTGGCATATGTCGCTAACAAATCATCAGCTTCATATCCATCCATTTCAATCCAAGCAACGTCAAAAGCATCAACAGCTTCACGAATAAGTTTAAATTGAGGAACAAGTTCCTCTGGAACAGGAGGACGATTACTTTTATATTCTGGGTAAATTTCTTGTCTGAAAGTTTGTCGGGAAGCATCAAAAACAACAGCTATGTAATCGGCTTCAAATTCTCGAATAAGCTTTCCCAATAAAACGCAAAATCCATATAATGCATTAACGTGTAAATGATCAATGGGGCGGGTCATATCTGCGG
Source organism: Alphaproteobacteria bacterium (assembly GCA_024413465.1). GTDB lineage: Bacteria > Pseudomonadota > Alphaproteobacteria > CAAGCB01 > CAG-977 > UBA2903. The sequence continues at coordinate 16,554 of JAKSVU010000013.1, read as the reverse complement.
GAAATGCGTAAAATGCCCGAAATATGAAGCCCGACCCATCAACTAGAACGACTTTTTTATCCTTCAGATTTGCCATTTGGATTTTCAGCTTGGTGTTTCAAATGTAAAAAGATAATTGAACAAACTGGAACACTGGCTAAATAAACGATAAATGAAATGCTCAAGACAATCCAGCGTTTGTAAAGCAAAGCCCCTAAATACAAACCGAACATCATTAAGAAGAATGCAACAAATCTTGCAGGAATACGAATATGTTTCAAAGAAATTGTTGGCAGGCGACTTGCCATCAAAATTGCACTGACAAACAAGAATGCGCAAACGAACCATTCTGTTCTAAAGAAATCATTTCCTGGGAAAGCAAATGAAAGCAACACAGGAACGAGAGCAACAAATGCCCCACCTGGAGCTGGCAAACCGACAAAGAAATGATGCCAATAAGACGGTTGTGGTTCTTCATCCAACATCACGTTGAAACGAGCCAAACGCAATGCACAACAAACAGGCATCAACAAAGCAAACATCCATCCCCAACGATCTGTTTCAGATAAAGCCCAAATATACATCAATACACCTGGAGCCACACCAAAACAAACGACGTCTGACAATGAATCTAATTCTGCACCAAAATCAGAAGAGCCCTGCAACATTCTGGCTACGCGACCATCTAAAGCATCAAAAATAGTTGCCATCAAAATGGCAATCACAGCCAATTTAAAATTTCCTTCTATTGCTAAGCGAATAGAAGTAACACCCGAACACAAAGCCATCATTGTAACAATGTTTGGTGCAATACGATTAAAAGGAATTTCCTTTAACTTTTTGCTTGTCTTTTTTAACATCAAATCATGTCTCCTGTCATAGCAGCACCTTTATCATTCAAATCGGCAATAATTGTTTCACCAGCAATCATTGTTTGCCCTAATTGAACTTTCACTGCAACATCAGTTGGAATATATACATCCAATCTTGATCCAAAACGAATTAAACCAAAACGACCACCAGCACGAACTTCATCACCAGGTTTTACGAAAGTAACAATACGACGAGCGACCAAACCTGCAATTTGAACGAAACCAATTTTATGACCTGTTACTGTTTCCATTGACAACAAATTGCGTTCATTATTTTCACTTTCTTTATCCAAAGAAACGTTGACAAAAGAACCTTTAACGTAAGTACTTGTCAAAATTTTACCAGACATTGGAGCGCGGTTAACGTGAACGTTAAAAACACTCATAAAAATGCTGACGCGTGTCATTTCTTCTGTTCCTAATTCCATTTCTGCAGGAGGAACCATCGTGCAAATATTGCTGACTGTCCCATCTGCTGGACTAAGAACTAAGCTGTCTCCGGCTGGAACAGCACGTTGTGGATCACGGAAGAAATAATAACACCAAGCGGTCAAAACAAAACCAATTATGCCTAAAAAACTGCATAACATTCCCAATAAAAAGGTAGCTGCAGCAAAAACAGCGACAAATTTCCAACCTTCTGTATGAATAGGTGGTAATATAAAATGACGCCATGATAAATCAGGTCTGTTGGTCATAGGTATTCTCCTAATATATTAAAAAACTGCCTCTTGTTATATGACAAATTGATAAAAATGAAAAGAATTATTATACAAATCTTTTCTAATTTTCGTAAAAATAAACACAAAATAGCGTAATCTTACTTAGATGGAATAACAAAAACTTGATTTGGATAAATTAAATTTGGATCTTTAATTTTATTTTTATTTGCCTGATAAATCGTCATGTAAGCAAAACCATCGCCATAAGCATATTTTGCAATATTCCACAAACAATCGCCTTTAACGACACGAATTTGATTTTTGTCATTAACAGCCAAACCAGTTACAATTTCAAAAGGAACTTCTACACGAGCAACAATTTTTCCGGTTTCATCAGCTTGATCTGCACGAATAGTATATTTCAATCCTTTTTTCATCAAATAAGAAGTTTTGATATTCCAAGTCCCTGCCTTATCAACAAAAACTTTGCCAACGAAATTGTTATTAACGTAAAGATTAATTTTGCCCTTTGATTTAACAGAACCGGCAATTGTCACCTTTTGATTGACGTAATTGACGGAAGTAACATCTAAAACACTTTCTGCCATTTTTGTTTCTTCTGGCATTTGTAAAACTTTAACGTCTTCATTTGCCGAACTAACAAGAACAGCCATTGTATCTTTATCTTGTTCTGCAACGTTTACAACAACGTTTTCAGCCATTTCAGCGGAAGTAATTTTAGCATTTTTTAACCACAATTTATGCGCACCTGGATCTAATCTGATTTCGGAAATAGAAGCCCATTGACCAGCATCATCAACGTCTATTTTTAACAATTCTAATTCGTCATCCATCAAAGAAACTTTTTCACCAGGAACACCTCGACCTGCAACGACTAAAAGCCCATCTTCTTCGACACGAACAATATCAAAAGCAGCATGATCTAATTCATCTTTGACAGGCTGTTCCGTTGCTTTTAGCTCATCAATGGAAACCTTTTCAGCTTCATCAGAAAAACTACCATCTGCAAAAGGATCTTGTACTGTTTCCACAACTGCATTTTCAACAGGTAATTTGATTGCTTTTTCCTTTTTAGACAATGCATTATAAACAAAAAAACAAATCACGAAAAAGATAGCTAATCCCAATAAAACAAAATACTTTTTCATAAAAAACTTCCTTATTGTAAAATGGCTCTTGCAGTTACATATGAAATGCGTTATAACCCTTTCCCATACGGAGTGTAGCTCAGCTTGGTAGAGCACTACGTTCGGGACGTAGGTGTCGTAGGTTCAAATCCCATCACTCCGACCATTTCAAAGGGTTGATTTTACTAACGTTCAGCCCTTTTTTATTTCCCGAGTTTTTCGTCGCTCTAATGTAAAAAGTTTCAAATCATTTCAAAACGTTTAATTCTCTGTGTACATATCATAACCAAAAATTTTAGCAAAAGGAAATAAAAAATTATGGTTCTTTACTTATGTCTGCTGTTTTTGCTTTATTTTGTTCATAATTATCGGCGTCTTGCATAAACAATTTGAAGATCCCTTGCATTTTTTCATCTCCATCACAAGCTAGCACTTCCGGATGAAATTGCACAGCCATCCAATTAGGATGTTTTGGAAATTTAACTTCTTCTGCCAAACCATCTGGAGAAACTGCAGTTGGAATCACGTCTTCCAAATTTCTTAAATCAGAAAACAAAATTCCCCGACGATGTACTGAATTAACGTCAACTTTATGCCCCAAAAGCTGTAGCAAACGAGAACCATTTGTAAAAGCAACGCTATGGGGACGTATGTGCCTTTCTTCTGAATGGACCAAATGATTTGGTAGAGTATCTATCGCAATCAAATTTACTTTTCCCGGATTCATCAATCCAACCATCATTTGAAAACCGGCACAAATTCCCATTACGGGTAATTTCTCTTTGTGAGCAAAACGAATTAAATTTTCATAAGCATAAAACCTATTATATTTTTTTCTTTTCACTAAGTTTTTTTTCCCATTGGGTGGAAAAGAAAAAGCTCCTCCAACCAAGACGATACCCGATAAATCTTTTGCTTGTTCAACAACGTTACTATATGACAACAACCGAATATTTGTCGCCCCAGCTTTTTGCAACGCACAAACGTAATCCTTATTTAATTCATAATTTTTTTCGTCTTTACGCCCTAATAAAACACCTATTTTCGTCCCCGTATTTTTTGTATGAGGCAAACGAATTTCCGGAACTTTTACTTTGGATACTTTTTTATCAGAAATCAGATAAACAGACTCTTGTTCCGACACCGTCATTGTTCCTGATTTGAAACCAAGAAAAAATTTTACACCCAAAACAAGAACTAAACAAATTATGCCAGCACAAATCGTTCTTATGACGTATATGATATATCTTTTTCTGAATTTCAATTTGCTTTGTCCCTAGGTTTAGTTTCTTCTTATTTATAAGCATCAACACCCTATATGATTATTTAATTATAGATTATTTCAAAAATTAACAAATGGTTACTTAATTTTTTGACATTGCATAAAAAAAATATATAATAGAGCTATCTTTTTTTTCACAACATAAAGGAGTTTTCCAATGGTAGAAAAAACAAACAAACTTGCTCAACAACTTGTTTCTAAGATAAAAAATCAAAAATCTACGTTATTGGAAAAATTGAAACAGAAAAAAGAAATTCAATATACCCCTCAATACAAAAATCAACCTTTACACTATGATATTTATCCAGAACGTTGGGTAAACGATCGGTAATATTTTTCAAGATTATCCCTTGATATAATTATCAAATGCGTTTTCTTTTTCTGCAGAAAGCGAATTGTTTTTGCTAGTGGTATCTTCTCTAACTAAGATTCTTTTTCATCAGACGCAACGTCATATACGAACTGACAAGAAATACGACAGAATATATCAGTCCACTAGATATTCTGTGATAAATAAATTCACCCGTAGCAAACAGAATTGCGTAAACCGTCACTGTACCAAACAAAGCCATTATCACAGCTGAAGAAATTGAATCTTTACGATTATTTGTAATGCTTATATTTTCTTCTTTTGCTAATTTCAAAACACTCTTCCACCCGAAACCTGCAGGTGTTGTTTTCTTATAAAAATTGATAAGCGTATTCTTATCAGTCTGAGGTCCAAAATAAGCAGCGACAACCCAACATACTGTTACAATCACCGTTTGTAAAACTAATGAAAATGACCAAGAAATTTCAATATTTGGGAAAAGATGTTGATGAACGAACGTAAAATAAACAGACAAAATAAACGCACTAATCATCGCAACTAACTCTGACGAGGCGTTTATTCTCCACCAAAACCATCTGAGCATAAAAATTAATCCTGTTCCTGCCCCAAACGATAATAAAAATTGAAATACGTCTAATGCGTTACTTAGATATAGCGAAAATAATGCCCCAATAACAGCAATGGCAATAGTTACAAATCTGCCAACAAAAACTTGTTTTTTGGGTGAAGCATCTGGCTTGATGAAACGAACGTACAAATCATTAACAAAATAACTTGATGACAAATTCAACAATGTAGATAACGTTGAAACGTAAGCAGCAATCATTGAAGCAACAATCAACCCTAACCATCCATGTGGAATTTTTGTCAACATCAAAGAATATGCAGCATCGCCTCCTATTTGATGTTCAGGAATTACACCTTTCAACGTTGCAACCAAGGCATCTTGATTTGGATACAATACCAAAGATGCCAAAGCAACTAACATCCAAGGCCAAGGACGAACACTATAATGTAAGATATTGAAAAACAACGTTGCTTTGACGGCGTGGCTTTCATCCTTTGCAGCCAACATCCGTTGAGCAACGTAACTGCCTCCTCCTGGTTCAGCCCCGGCATACCAAACGCTCCACCAAACCAAAGAAATCGGAATCAAAAACATCGATAAAAAATCAGAGTAAGAACCAAAACTGACTATTTCCATTTTATTTACGTTTTCAGCATTTTCTGATAGTTTTTGTACCATCATCGACAAACCACCAACTTCTGGCAAATTGATAACAAAAATAGCAGAAGCAACAGATGCTACCATTGCAAGCAAAAATAACATCATATCACTGAATAAAACGCCCTTCAAACCACCTGCCGCAGAAAAAGCAGCAGTAATCCCCATCGCTATGACAATTGTCAAGATCGGTGAAAAATTTAAAATAACACCACAAACTTTTGTCAATGCCATCGTGATATTCGCAATGGAAATCACCGTAAATAACAAGCCAATAAAAACAGTTCTGAACATCCTTAAAAAAGAAGCCAATTTTCCTGAATATCTCAATTCATAAAATTCGATATCGGTTAAAACTTCACTTCTTCTCCACAAACGGGCATATAGGAATACTGTCAGCATACCACCTGGCAACATCGCCCACCAACTCCAATTAGAACTAACTCCACCCGTTCTAACCAAATTCGTAACTAAATTAGGCGTATCGACACTAAAAGTCGTTGCAACCATTGAAAATCCGAGAAGCCACCAAGGCATCGACCTGCCACCCAGAAAAAACTCTTCTTTATTTTTACCCGAAGAATGCGAAGCTGAAAAACCTATAAGGACTGTAAGAAGTAAAGATGAAATGATAATAACGATATCTATAGAACTTAAATTCATAATTTGTACTCTTTAATTTTGTCATATTTGCTAATCATTATAAGTAAAAATAAAAAAAATTACCAATTTTACTTTAAATATGCTAGACTTTTCGCAAAGAATTTGAAAATACAATATAGTTCGTTAAGGAGAATTTTCTATGTTCAAAAAGATATTTATCGTTTGTGCTTTAACTTTATTGTCTGCTTGTATGAATACACAGGTTAAATTTTCTGAATACGTTCCGGAAAAACCAACTTATTCCAAATTTTATAACTACAGAGGAAACGACGTTGAACCAATCAAAATTTGTGGAAGTTTAGAAAATATCGCAATGGTTGAAGAAGATGAAAACTTTTTATCTTTCCTTGTCAGAGTGATTTTATGGGATGCTTGGCAACCAACGTACGTAAACGTTTATTGTAAACAAGATCCATCTCAAATTAATAAATATCAACAATATCACAACTATCAACAATACAATCATTATCAATAAATCAATAAAAATCCCCTTTACAAAAAAGTTAAAGGGGATTTTTTATGGCTATTTTTTCTTACTTGAGTTTTTCCCAACATCTATATTATCAATCAATCCCATCGTATTTGCCCCTGTAACCATTGATAATTCATCTTCACTCAGTTCAACAACTTTATTTTCTTTCCTGTCCTTTTTCTCAAGTTCAAGCTCCGTTTCCTTTTTCATATTCACTCTCCTAAAAAAACTACCTTTCACTAATATAACGAACAAAACAGAACTTGGTTACAAAAATAAGTCTCATTTTTTATCTCGCCCTGTAGGAAAGAAAATGAGTACGTAAAACAAAATCAATAAATTATTGGAAAATTTGGTGGAGCAGAAGCGACGAAACTCGAACTTTTAAAACTATTGCTATTATTGGGTTAAAGGCTAAAACCCAGCGACGTGTTTAGCTTCTGGCGAGGAAAAAATAGACAAATTTAAATTACTTTTTTTAGTTTTAAAACTAAAAAATTCCCTTTAGGCGGAAAGTTTTTAAAATGGGTATTTTAGTAAAAAAATTGAATTTAATATTGTTATAATATTTTGTTTCAAAGTTTATACAATATCAATTTTATAAACATTTAGTATTCTGTTGCCATCCAAATACATTTCATGGGTTTCAGGCACTTGTAAGGTTTCAACGTATTTAGCATCCAAGAATTCGCAAATTTTATTTGAAGCAATATTTGTTGTTTCACAAGTTATTAAAATATATTTTAGACCATGACTTTTTGCAAATTGAAGTATTAATTTTACAGCTTTTGCCGAATAATGGTTACCTCTATATTTTTCATCAATACTATACCCAACATTTCCGCAGTATTTAGTTATCTTAGAATTATCTACTCTAAAATTTAAATATCCAATTTTTGTTCCATCTAATAAGCAAACATTAAAATTGTAACTTGGTGCCCAATTCTTTTCAAAATTGGCTTCGTTGGTTTTAATAAGATATAAATATATTTCACTATCTTTTAAAATTAAATTATTAAAAAACATACTACTTGCAATATTAAATTTATTCTTAATGTTACATAAGATATAATGGTGGAGCTGAGGGGAATCGAACCCCTGACCTCTTGAATGCCATTCAAGCGCTCTCCCAACTGAGCTACAACCCCATACATTCAAAAAAGCAGTACCTTTCTAACACATTATTTTGTAAAAGCAAGAAAAAATTTTTTTGTCCAATTTTATCAAAAATACTTCTTTTTTTACCAAAAGCGTGTATCATATAGGTAAAGAAACTTAAAACATAAGGATATTCATTATGCTTGAAAACACAAGAAAACGTGTTCAACTGGCCGAAGATGGTACTTTCAGTTGGAAACAAAATAAAACCGAAGAAAAAACGGCTTATTCTAACACTGTGCAACAAGATAACATTTTGTTCAGTCTTGCCCCAGCAGCAAGAAAGGCTGAGAAAGAATTGTTAAATGAAAATCCTAATCGTCCGGCACCTTCCAATCGTATTGAAGCAGCTAAAAACACTGTCGTCAAACAACAACAGGAATTGGCAGCAAAAAAAGCTCGTGAAGGTTTGGATATTCAAGAAGCCCTTCTTCGCCAGGAAAAGAAATTGGGAATGAAAGGGACTCTTTCTATTGATGAACTTGCTTACGCCAGAAATGATCCTTCATTAATTGGTAAGACGAAACCGATGGATATCAATAAAAAAGACGTAAAAGGTCTGGAAACCAAGCGTACCCGTTCTCTTCATACACGCAAATCACTTCTTCCATCTCAACGTCGCGATCGTCTGAATCGTAAAAAGCTGGAAAAGAATAGAAATATGGAACGCAATCGTATCCAAGAAAAACAATTAGGAAAGAAAGAGTTATCTATTACAGATAAAAACGGCAAGAAAATCAGCATTGAACGCTTGCGTAAATTGCGCGGATTAAGCAAGGAAACACCTTTGAAACGCAGAGATTTACATCAAATTCGCGAACAAATTGCTTCTAAAAACAAAGTTCAATCTTTGCCTCGCAATCTTCGCCGTGAAGAATATACCCGATAAATCATTATAAGGATAAAAGAAGATGTTGCATTTTTTTATGCGTGGTGGAGTCGTTGTGATAGCCATGCTCGCTTCATATTTTGGTAGCACCCAATTTAGAAGTACCAATCCACAAGATTTTGTCATGGGTGGTGGCATACTTGTTGTCAGTCTTCTTGTTATCTTTTTATTTACCCGTCGTTTCTGGAAACATTTTGGTTGTTTCACCACGTTAGGATTGATCGCAATCTTAATGGGAGGCATGGTCTTTTTTGTTGCCGGTCCAGACATGTTTAAAAATTTAGCAATGGTAATTACTGGAAAAGCAACAGAAACCGTTCAGAACGTAAAAGAAACCGCTGCAGAAACAATTGCCACTCAAACGGCAGGACAAGTTCCCCCAGAGGAAGAAACCGTTCCTCAACAACCGCAATTTATAACGGGAAACGTTCAACTTTATAAAGCTGGTGATACGTTCGTTTTACAAGGATACGTTTTTAAACTCTACGCCATCGCTTCCCCATTACGCGAACAACGTTGCACATGGTCCAATGGCATGGATTACGAATGTGGAACAGTTTCTGCTCAAAAATTAAAAGAATTTATTGAAAATGATCCTGTAACATGCCGTGTCATGAGCATCAACAAAAAAGGTGAAGTTTTAGCAGCTTGCTCTATCAAAGACGCTGAAGGAAATTCAATGGATTTAGGGGCATATATGGTTGAAGAAGGATGGGCTATCGCTTTACCTGCTATTAATCCTATTTACGTTCCTTATCAAGAACGGGCTCAACAAAACCAAAAAGGACTTTGGGCTGGTACGTTCTTGGCACCTTGGGAATGGATAGAAGAACAAAATCGTATTAGAACAGAAGCTGCTCAAGTAAAAGTTCCTAAAATCAAGATAAAAGCACCTGACGTGCTGAAAAAAGGGAAATCAATTTTTGATCATTTCTAAACGATGCTTGTAAATCAACAACAAATTGAACAACTTGCAGGTGAAATTGCAAATATTGCTCACCCAGGTGATGTGATTTTATTATATGGCACACTTGGAATGGGAAAGACTGTTTTTTCACGTGCATTTATACGGTCTTTGACAACACCAACAGAAGAAGTTCCTAGCCCAACTTTTACTCTCGTTCAATTATACGATACGGACAAAGGCACAATCTGGCATTTTGACTTATACCGATTACAATCTCCCGAAGAAGTTTTTGAAATCGGTCTTGAAGAAGCATTGATTGATGGGATTTCTTTGGTAGAATGGCCAGACAAAGCAAGCAGAATGTTTCCTAAAAACAAACTTGAAATTCATATTGAAAATGGAACAGACGCTAACACTCGTCAAATTAAACTTATTCCAATCGGCACTGATTGGACGAACAGAATAAAGGAATTATCATGGAAAGAATAGACTTACTTCACCAATTTTTGAAAAAAAACAATTGGGATGATGGAGATCGAAAGTTATTGGCAGCAGATGCCTCTTTTCGCCATTATGACCGTATTGTAAAAGGAAAAGAAAGTCGCGTTTTAATGGATGCTCCTCCTCCAATGGAAGATATTCGCCCCTTTGTTGCTGTCGATCAAAAACTAGAACAGCTTGGTTTTACGGTCCCTCACATTTATGATTTAGATGAAACGAACGGATTTATCCTTTTGTCAGATATGGGGGACGACACCTATACGAGACTCATTAACAAAGGTTATGATGAATCATCACTTTATGCTTTAGCAACTGACGTGCTTGTTAAGCTACACACCATTCCTGAAAAAGACGTGATTCCAAACAATTTACCAAAATATGATAATGAGGCTTTACTCAAAGAAGCAAATTTATTTACAGAATGGTATATGCCTGCAGTTTTTGGTAAAAAAACGGATCTAGCAGTTGCAAAAGAATATGAAGAACTTTGGTTGAAATTATTTGCAAAAATTCATGCAACACCACAAACAATGGTTTTACGCGATTATCACGTAGATAACTTGATGATTGTTCCAGGCAAGACAGGATTAGAACAATGTGGTTTACTTGATTTCCAAGATGCCCTACATGGTTCTATTATTTACGATATTATGTCTTTATTAGAAGATGCTCGTCGTGATATTGCTCCTGACTTGTATAAAACAATGCAAGATCGTTATATCACGGGTGTAGGAATTAAAAACGTCGAAGAATTTAAAACAGCTTGGGCAATTCTCGCAGCACAACGCCATGCCAAAGTTTTAGGGATATTCGTTCGTTTATGCGTTCGTGATCATAAACCTAAATACCTTGTCCACATTCAACGTTTGTGGCGTTTAATCGAACGGGCTTTACAACATCCTGTTTTATCAGAGTTAAAGATCTGGTTTGATAAAAACGTACCGGCAGAATACCGAATTACGCCAGACGTTGCCGATAAAAAATAAATTTGCGACTATAAAAATTGCAAATTTTCACCTCGCCCTGTAGGGAGAGGACATCTTTTGTTTGTGAGTTTTTAATAAAACGCACCTTACAAAAGATTGGAGAGGGGGCTTTTTCAATAAACAACTATCAGAAATTAAAATAAATAAATTCGGAATATGGAAGAATCAAAATTCTAGCAACGAGCAAGAATAAACAAATTGCCCCGATTATTCCCAAACAAACAGCAGATGATTTTGATTTTAACGAAAATTTATTTAAAATTTCAACAGAGTTTGGCAACACGACACACCCAATGATTGATAAAATTAAAAACAAGCAATCATATATGGTGGCATCAAATCCTGATAAAAGAGAACTGACTTGAAACGATTGAAGCTGTAAAACAGATTTATAATCTATCATAGCAGACAATACTTTTTTAGCACCTTCATAATCGTTCGCACGAAAAACAACCCATCCAACGTTGATAAAATTAAAAGTAATCACCCAAGCAATAAACTTACCTAAATGCAAACCTGTTTTAGACCAAACACGACAAAACATATTTGCAGCTCCATGCATCATGCCCCAAACGATAAATTTCCAAGCAGCTCCGTGCCATACCCCACTAACGAAATAAACGATAAAGATATTCAAATACTCTCTTATTTCTGAACAACGATTTCCACCAAGTGGAATATAAACGTAATTTCTTAAAAAACGAGTGAGTGTTACATGCCATCTGCGCCAAAATTCGGCAATATTTAATGATTTATACGGGCTATCGAAATTGATTGGCAAACGAATATTAAACAATAAAGCACTTCCCATTGCCATATCACAATAAGCACTAAAATCGAAATAAATCTGAATTGTATATGACAAGGACGTCATCCATCCACCAAACAAATTTAATTGTTGGATATTGTCAAATCCAGCTGTTGAAAATTTAGCAAAATAATCTGCAATCAAAACTTTTTTTATCAACCCAATCAAAAAAATCAAAACGCCATCAAAAATATTTTTGTAATTTTTAATCATGTTTTTGATATTTTTGAATTGAGGAATAATTTCATGATGTGCAACAATCGGCCCTGCAATTAATTGTGGGAAAAAGCTGACGAATAAAGCATACGTTAAAAAATCATATTCTCTTGTTTGACCTTTATAACTATCAACCAAATATGCGATTTGTTGAAACGTAAAAAATGAGATAGCCAACGGTAAAACGATTTTTTCAACTTCAAAAGGTCTTGTCATAAACAAATTGATATTATCAACGATAAAATTAAAATATTTGAAATATCCTAAAGCAGCTAAATTAAATAAAATCCCAAAGATTAACAGCGTTTTATTTTTAACGCGTGCTTTTTCATCTTCTTGAGCTTTTGAAATTTCAGAACCAATTGAAAAATTAACGATAATCGACATCAATATCAGTGGGAAAAAGTCAAAATTCCACCAGGTATAAAAAAATAAAGAAGAAAAAACGAGTAAACCTTTAGATAGGAAAATCAACCTTTTTGAAATTAAATAATAATATGCAAAAAAGGTAATTGGTAAAAATAACAAAATGTATTCTATTGAATTAAATAGCATCCTTATTTTCCCACGAACTCAACAATAACAAATCAATTCAAGTCTTTTTCTTTTCAATTGATAATATCCTGCTTTTATTGTAATCTCTTTACTATTAAAAAAAGGATAAAAAATATGAAAAAATTATACGTTTTTATTTTAGTGATGGTGATAACTATGCAAAATGCAACGGCAGAACAAATAAAACTTCCAGAACCTAACAAATCAAACGCAATAATGACAGCAATGAACACTCGTCGTTCTGCCAGAAAATATCAAACAAAAGACGTAGATTTAGCAACTTTATCAAATATTTTATGGGCTGCTTACGGTGTAAGTGATGCTTCTGGCAAAAGAACAATTCCAACAGCCAGAAATGAAAAAAATTTACAAGTTTATGCTGCAACAAAAAAAGGTGTTTACCTGTATGATGCTGACAAAAATGAACTTAGTCAAGTTGTCGCAGACAATATCTTGAACGTTTTCGCAACACAACCTTTTATGGAAAACGTTCCACTTGTTTTGATTTACACCGCAGATAAAAATGATCCTAATCATTATAGTGCAATGCATGCCGGATCAGCTTACCAAAACGTCGCTTTGTATGCAACAACCGCCGGTTTAGGAACGGTTGTTCGTGGTTTATTTGACAAAGAAAAAACAGCTCAGTTGTTAAAACTGCCTGAAAACATTCAAGTCATTATTACTCAAGCAATTGGTTGGCCCGAAGAATAACGAGTATTTTTAAATGGAATGTACGATTGAACTTTCACACAAAGGGACATATTATGCCGTTTTATCTTTCACAGATAAAATGAACGGAGTTGTCGCAGATCAATCAAACATTCCTCAAATTTTCAGCGAAATATCTTATGATTTTAAACCAAATGCGTTGCCCCCTTTTGAAAAAGCAACACTTTCGATTAATGACAAGAAATTTGGTGAATTTACGCAAGAAGATAATCGTCTCGTTTTCCAATGGGATAAAAAAGGACATCAAGCTTTTCATCTAACACATGGTGAAATTCAATTCAGATTAGATTTGTTTAATAATAAAAAAATCACAACTCTTTATTCTGAACCATGTTTGATGCTCAGTCAGTTTGAACAAAATAACGAAAATATTTCTTCGTTTTTAGACGCGATTGAACAAAACTCTGACGAACAATTAAACTCATTTATTTTTGTTGAAGACAAATCAAATTCAACAGATGAAGAAAATTCCAGAAATCAAACAATTCGTTTCAGAAAAAAATCTTGGACTTCCGTTTCTGATTACATTACCTTAATCAAGGAAATTCGTGATTTTTTCGACATCAATTACGATTATTTTAAACAAAATTTTCAAGCCCCGATTAACAAAAAAACAAAACGGCGTGAAAAAAATCCGTACTTCTATGAAAATGAACAAATCAAATCCTTTTTTAAATCCTTGATAGGAGAATGTTTCAACCGCATATACTGGTTAAAAGGTCGCATTTTAAGTTTAGAAAAATCACTGATTTATCTTGATGAAAATGAAGAAATTTCTTCTATTGAATTATTTTTATATCATCGTGCCAAAAAATCTATCGAAGAAATCAGTAAATTAAAAAGTGAATTAGGTTGCCTAGGTCATCGTTACGGATATGAATCGGACAATAAAATGATTACCGATGAAATCATTGGTCTGCCTCAAAAAACTTCTGCATTTATGACCGAAGAAAAATATATTCAACTGTATAATATTATCGTCAGATGGATTAATTTCGGGGAATGTTCCATTGAAAAAGAACAAGTTTTAATGGAAGGCGACACACTTGATAAAAAATTTGAATATTATTGTTTATTCAAGCTCATCACTTTGTTTCAAAACAAAGGTTGGACACCAATTCGTTCCGAACAATATACTTACGAATTCGAAGATAAAAAAATTGCCGAAAATCCGGGTGTAAATAATATCTATCACTTTGAATCAAAAAAATTAAATGCTCAACTGACCTTATATTATGAACCTGTTATTTACGGAAATACGATTAAAAACGATTTAAACCTTTATCGTACGACCTTAGGTGACGTTGGAAATGATTATTATTTCACACCTGATTTTATCATCAAGTATAAAACGGAAACAGATGAAAAATATGCCATCTTAGACGCAAAATATTCAACCTTACAAATTACAAAAGGTCGTTATTTTTCTGATTTGACTTGGCGTTATTTATGTCAAATTGCCCCAACAAAAGAAAACGGTTCCATCAAAATGTTATGGGCGTTATATGGGCAAATGGATAATAATGACAAAACGTTCATTATTCAAAATTCAGCTTTAGCAAATCAGTTTTATCATGGTCCTTCTTTGGCAATTACGCCACTCAACACTCAAATTGAACTTGATGATTTTTGGACAGTCTTTGAATCAAAGATGATAAATGAACGCGATATCGTATTGAAAACAACGGCTCCTGTTTCACAAAGCGTGATTGAAAATCCACAGCGTCAAGCTGATTTACAAGAAATCATTGATAAAACGGCTCCTGTCATAGAACAGCATGAAAATGAATTTACAAAACAACTTGAAAAAGCCGGTTTTAAAAGAATGGATAATTCTGATACCTATTCGCGTCAAAAACAAATCGAACAACAACGCGAAGATGAACTAAAAGCCGCAGAAGAAGAAGCTAAAAATCAACCAAAACCGGATAAAACAGAAATCATTTCACAAGTTCTTGATGAAATGCCTTTGGAATTTTTAGATATTGAAGATGAAAACAAGCTGATTGAAGAAACGATTATTTACGTTTATAAAGAAAGCCAATTTAAACAATCTGCTGACATTCGATCCTTTATTGAACATAAATATAATTTAAAATCTCGTGAAATGAACTTTAGATATTCTACCGTAGGAAAAATGGTAGATACGATTATTATGGCGATTTCACTTGGAATTACTTCTAAAACAGATTTTAAACAAGTGTGTTCAGATTTAAGAATTCCCTTGCCAACAACAGATGCACTCTTTAAAAAGAAATATGAAGAGAAAAAAAAGAAATGAGACATTTTTTCAAAAATATTTTTTTATTAAGTTATCTATTTATAGCATTTCCTGCACTTGCTACACCACTTTCGCACACAGCGAAATATGATATATCTTTACTTTCAACCGAAGGTGGTGCACAAAGTGTCGTTGGAGCAAATGGAATTTTAAAATATCAAATCCGCAAAGCCTGTTCTTATTGGCAAACGGAAACTATTTTTTCGTTGGATATAAACTATGACATATCAGGTATCGAAACAACAAACTGGAAACAAGAAACGACAGAAAGCTTGGACGGCTGTGTGTTTGACTTTAAAGTCTTCACGCGTGATAAATCGACCGACCATTCAGATTTACAAGGTCAAATCCGTTGTGACGGAAAAAAACAAAAAATATACGTATCGCATCCCTTTAAAGAAGATCACGTACTTAACCAGACTGTAAAAACACCTTTGCAACAAATGGAAAACCTTTTTACTGCAGCAAAAGCAGGTAAAAAGCATTTTTCATCCATCGTCTATGATGGCACACAATATAACGGAATAATGTTCGTCAGCGTCTTTATTTCAGAAAATAAAAAACCTGCACGTTTCAATGCCCTCAAAGACAAAAAATCATGGCACTTTGATTTTGCCTTTTATCCATTAAACGATAAAACTGATGTTCCTGCTTATGAAACGTCAGCCATCTATTATGAAAATGGAGTAGCTGATGAAATTATTCAGGATTTCGGCGCATACAGATTACTTTCCACACTGAAAGAATTAAAACCTTTACGAAACTTAACCTGTTCCGGAAAATAGCAATTTACCTTTAGAAACCACTCTCTTTACCTCGCCCTGTAGGAATAGGACATAAATTTTATTCTCACATGGACGAGCGAAGCGAGCAAACAATCATTGCTG
>JAKSVU010000129.1 GCA_024413465.1 Alphaproteobacteria bacterium | reverse complement strand
CAAAATTGATTAGATTAAATGTAGTGAACAAATGTTCACCTGTCAATAGATTTTACAGGAGTTATGTTGTTAGATAAGATTAAAGATTTATACGGATTTTATAAGGATTATACATTTTCTCAAGTTGCTTCCCATGAAGGTGGTCGTAATCTGGTTTATATATGTAAAAATAAAGGAATCAAATCGCTGGTTGTAAGAATTTCTATGACCCAGGATCGTCTTGAAAAAGATTATCAGGCTGAACTGGAATTTGTTCATTATCTTGCGGAAAATGGAGCTTCGGTTGCAGATGTAATTCCTTCAAAAAATGGAAAGCTTGTGGAAAATATTATCCATGAAAATAAAGAAATTTTTGTAAGCTGCTTTGAATATGCCCCTGGAATGTTGATTTCCGATAATGGATATAATTATGTTGAGGGCCGTCCTTTGTCAGAATATTTTTATAATACAGGTAAGGTTTTAGGCAAAATCCATCAGCTTTCAAAAAACTATGTTCCACAAAATAAAAGACAGGATTATTTTGAAAAATATAATATGGAATATATAAATCAACTTATTCCAGATAAATATAAAGAATTAAAAGAATCCATTTCCCAGCGGCTGCAGAATTTTCTTTTACTTTCTAAAGAAAAAAACGAATTCGGTCTTGTTCATTTTGATTTTAGTGATGGCAATTATCACATTGATATGTCAGACGGGAAAATCACCGTATTCGATTTTGATAACTGTATTTATTGCTGGTATATGTTTGATCTTGCTAATTTATGGACCCATGGAGTCGGCTGGTTTCAGTTTGAAAATATTGAAAAGCGAAAAATAGCAATGGAAGATTATTTCAACACTGTCATAAAAGGATATAGAACAGAAACAAGTATTGATGATAAGACTTTGGAAAATCTCCCTTTGTTTATTGATATGGTGCTTATTGAAAACATTGTTGATGAATTTGAATGCTGTAAACTTTCCGGTGAAGAGCTGGATTACGAAGATATTAAACATGCCGCTGACTGCCTGA
>JAKSVU010000128.1 GCA_024413465.1 Alphaproteobacteria bacterium | reverse complement strand
ATAAACGAATGATTTTCTTTAAAACTCTTCCTCAGTGATGGGGAAGAGTTTTTTTCTTTGATTTTTTTGAAAATGTTATACAAAACTTTATTTTTGTAAAAAAAGAAGATATGGCTGAGTCGAACGCTGGGTAATGCCAGTTTCTCGGGGGCAAGGGTATCTTCTTTTTTTATGGATTGTTGACTACAACATTGTGCAAGTGGTATTTCTCATTTTGACTGTTTGTCCTCAGTAAATACTCTATTTCTAAGTCGTTTAGTTTTGCTTTCCCACGATAAAATGTTTCTGTTACACCTTTAGTGGTTTTATGTCCTTCTTGTGGAGCTTCTGCTACAGGAATACCTAAGAATTTCCAATCCATAATGTTATTTAAGGCATAAATAGCAAGATCTACCTTTTCTTGACAAAACCTTTTGTTTAACGCAAACACTTCAGAGTAAGAGGCTGTAGATATTGAGATTTCCCCGAAATTTTTGATTTCTTGTATCCTAATACGAGATAACATTCCTTCATACATTATCTGAGGAAGATTTGCTTTTGCTTCTTCCTTTACATTTTTTACTTTGTGTAAAACTCTATTTTTTTCATTTTTGCCAAGTTCTACTTGTATTTGTTGTCCATTATACATCTTTCACAGTTTCCTTTTTAAGATGTCATCTTTCTTATTTTAATAGATTTAGAATGTCTGCATTATATAATTGAGGTTTTTCGTGTTTTTTCTTGTCCACATACTTGACAATACGGACATAACCGGAATTGCGATTGTTTGCAATCCCTTTAGAGGAAACCTTAAACGTATTACTTAAATTGATTGTTGATCCATTCATAGGAGATTTGTTTTTGTATGTTGTTAATCCCATAAAAACTGTTTTTGAATTTATCACAAAAATAATTGAATTTGTATAGAATTGCAAATTTTATCGTCAATTATATACAAGATGTTTCAATCCTCATATTGTCCAATAAAAAAAGGGCAACCCGTTGGATTGCCCTTACATAGTTATTTTTTGTTGCTGTCGT
>JAKSVU010000127.1 GCA_024413465.1 Alphaproteobacteria bacterium | reverse complement strand
AAAATCTGTTTAAAAACTAACGTTTATGATTATCTTCCTAAAGTAGATGCAAAATTAATGCATACTGACGATATTATGATGGCATTTGAACCAGAAGAAAAATACGAAAATCCTGATGGTACACCTATCACTTTTGATACAGACTTCCTTGGTACTAAACGCGAAAAGAATGTAATTCCAGGATGTTTTGCAAATGGTGATGAAATTGCAAAACCTTTATTTTAAGCGGCAAGTGGAGCGTTAGGACTTCCGTTTGGATTGTCATTATCATTCATTGAAATTATCCACAACAGTTTTTTAATTGTTGAAGGTAAAATTTCGCGAATTAAAACTGTTCGTTCAGAATCTGGAATGAATGATAATGCAACTTCCATTAAATCACTCATAGCTGGTGGAACATCGCCTAAAATTTTTAAAGTTTCTTTTTCAGAATACTGACGATGTTTCAAAGGTGGTTCATGAGTTACCAAAATTGAAGATGGATAAAATTTGCAAGGCCGCCAAATTTTTTTTCCATTTTTATCATGATTACTACAAGCACCAAATAATCTACATATAAAAGCACGTCCGCCATAAATGGAACAATGATAATCGGAATTTGGATTATAAAACTGACAACCTTTTTCCTTTTCAAATGGAAATTTTCCTTCAGCAACCTGCATAGCAACTTCATGCTGATTTTCTAATAACCATGCCGACATATATAACGCTTCACATTCAAATAAATCTGGTTCAAAATTTTCACAACAACTTCCGCAGCCAGAAGGGCAAGTAAATTTTGCCTTTTTATACCAAACAGATTGTTCACTGGAAACACGTTCATATGCATCTTCCATGTTTAATAAAACATCATAAACAGAAGTTCCTTCTAATTTCTCTAAAATTCCTGCAATTTGTGACATAAATGCCTCTATTATTATCCTCGTGTAATATTTTTAAGCCAACCTTTTTTAAAATAATGGCGGATTACAAAAGGAATTTTTTCAAATTCATCAAGATAAAGAATAAAATAAACCCATAA
>JAKSVU010000126.1 GCA_024413465.1 Alphaproteobacteria bacterium | reverse complement strand
ACAATCCGCAAGATGTGCTTGAAATACAAAGTTTCATACATCACAACTCTGGCTGGCGCTGTAGCAGCAGTTCAGGGTATTTCAGCTGTAAAAGGTGGAAATGGTGGTGAAGGAAGTGTTCGTTCATTACAAGAATACCACTCAATGGTAAAGTAAATTGCTGAACTTGTTTCAGGATCCCAAATAAAAAATCCCGCTGGTCGGTAAAAACTGACTGGCGGGATTTTTTTATTTGCCGATCCTCCAAAATTACAGACCGTTACACGAAAACACAATGCATAATCCAGTAACCATAATCCATTTTTTATGCAAAAACTGTATATAAAACGGAACTTGTTTGCGAGGTATACATTTCGCAGGAAAAATTGCAATAAAAATGTAGCCATTATTATCCCAATACATTTATTTTGCAGAATTGAAATTAAAACGGAGAGATCAACTCAAATTTTCCCACTCAAATTACAATATTGCAAAATAAATGGAATTAGTTACAGAAGTAGATTTGAAACTACATTTTATTTGTCAAAATGCAAATAAAATGTACAATCAGGCATCATTAATCCATTTTTTATGCAAAACTGTATAAAAAATGGAGCTTGTTTTCGAAGTATACATTTACTGGAAGTTTTTGCAATAAAAATGTAGTTCTCTTTGTACAAATACATTTAATTTGCAAAATTGAAAAGTAAATGTATTTGGCAAGCACATTTATTCCAAATTTTAAGTCCGGCAACCATCCAAAAAATGCGGGTCTTTATACAAAAATATATATGTTATTTTTTTAGTTTTTCCAATTCGGATTTATAGATTTGAATATCAATAAATTTATATGCATCTGGAACTAAGCCTTTAATGAATGATAAGGATGATGTTCCAAAATACAAATCAGTAGTTTTTTCTCTCGGGTTTTAGGGCAAACGAAACTTGTTTCGTGGCCCTAGGCGAAGGGGGTGTGGTGAAAACGCGGAGCGGTTGAACCCAGGGGGAAGGCTTTCCCCCTCAATATTATTTAGAGCAGCTTAAATCTTCTTTTCAAAAGA
>JAKSVU010000125.1 GCA_024413465.1 Alphaproteobacteria bacterium | reverse complement strand
TTCTCTGCCACGTCTCTAAAATTTTATAAATTACACGCAAATTTACCCAAAATCCCTCGATTTGCGTAGAGGTGGGGGAAATAGATATTAACAAAAGAGGAGACGCTGCGAATTGCAACGTCTCCAGTATTATTAGATTCATCAGATTCTTTGAGAATCCAATTATTTGCAATTAATTACTGGTGCAGTATAGAAATCATGTTCAGGGCGTCCCCACTTAAATAGAGGCCAAACACCACCATTGATTACCAAAACTTAAAGAGAATGAAATTTCAGCCTCTTCATCATCAAATGTGACAGAAGTAATCTCAGATAAGCCACTACCCTTAAAAACGATTGCAGAACCACTAGGTATTAGACGACTGCCTCCTTTAGATCCATCGACAAAACTCCAACTATTGATAACAGGTAAATCACACTCACATCTACAAGTACGATACGACACACTGTCGACATCATTTACATTGTATTCAACAACAGTACCATCAGATTTTGTGACTACCATATAGGTACCCGCATAGGATGCTAGGCCAAATGTACCTAAAGCTAAAACTGGTAAAATTTTCTTTTTCATGATAAAAATGCCCTAATTATTTAATTCATACTCAACAACACTCTTTTAGCATCTTGCAACATAATGCTATCAGAAATAACAACAACATCACAAAATTATAAACTAATATAAAAAAGCAAATAATTATTTGACAAAACATATCGATTCATAATTAAAGTAACCGTGGACTTACGCGCCACGGCCACACATCTTTCGCCACTACGTGGCTTTATCTCATATTTTTATTTCGGAGAACGTAAAATTTTCGAGAATGATCCGGAAATTCTTTTTGGAAACACGAATTATCATGAATTATTCATGAATTCTCATTTTACGAACGTAAAATTTCCAGAAAATTTACCGTAAATATTGGTGCTGTTTTGCGTGTTCGATAATTTTCGAATCATTTTACGGAAATTTTACGTTCAAACCATAAAATCCATTCGAAAAATTCAAAACAAAAAAAAGGAGTCAACCATTTCTGATTGACTCCTGAAAGCGGCGGCTAC
>JAKSVU010000124.1 GCA_024413465.1 Alphaproteobacteria bacterium | reverse complement strand
TCATCTTTTAATTCAACAATTTCGTTATCTTTTGTTTCTTGTTCAGGAATTAAATTATTTTCCTTTTCCATAGCTTTTATCCTAAAAAAGTGTTCTATGCCTGTTGTTCTTCGCAAAGTTTTGTTTTATCTTACTCTCTTTTGGGTCCGATATGAATGGTTAAAGCGTTTTCGCCCCCCCCAATTTTGTGTGATCTTGAACCATGCTTCCTTGCACCAGCTGTAATTGTTGACATATCGTCATCTTTTAATTCAACAATTTCGTTATCTTTTGTTTCTTGTTCGGGAACTAATTTAATTTCTTTTTCCATGGCTGTTCTCCTAAAAGATGTTTCTTATACTAAGTGTAACGGATGAAACGAAAAATGGTTACAAAAATAAGAAAAAATTTTTAGCCCCCTCACCAATCTTTTGTAAGGTTCGTTTTTATTAAAAACTCACCAACAAAAAATGTCCTCTCCCTACAGGGCGAGGATAAAAATGGTTATAAAAACGCGATGTGGGGGCTAAATATCTTGGAATTTATTCATCTTTGCATGTCAAACCATGTGCGTGAGCAGTATACACTCCGTAAACGTTTTTGTAACACACAAGTTTGTATGTCACTGAATCAAGTGGTACTGATATACGATCCTCCAGTAGGTTTTAGTGACACGGGAGTTTGTGTGTTATTGGATTCACGAGCATCTTTTTGAATTTCAGCCACTTTGTTTTTGTAACACGCAAGTTTTTGTGTTATTGAATCATGAATCCCAGAACCAGCCGTAATTGTTGACATATCGTCATCTTTTAATTCAACGATTTCGGTATCTTTTGTTTCTTGTTCTGCTTTTAATTTATTTTCTAGAATTTCTTTTTCCATGGCTGTTCTCCAATTTTGAATTCACTCATTTTTGTGTGTCCCTAAACCGTTTCTTCGATAATCATTTGTTCTGTTTTGTTTTTGTCACACCCATTATTGTGTGATCCTGCACCAGCTGTAATTGTTGCTAAATCATCATCTTTTAATTCAACAATTTCATTATCTTTTGTTTCTTTGATAGTATTTTTTTCTGTTTTTTCCATGGCTGTTCTCCTAA
>JAKSVU010000123.1 GCA_024413465.1 Alphaproteobacteria bacterium | reverse complement strand
CAAATTCAAAGAAAAGCAAAAGATGCTCTTTTACGATTAGCTTCGCAATTTCCAATTGTAGGAATAACAGGTCCAAGGCAGAGTGGAAAATCTACTCTTGCCAAAATGACTTTTCCAGAAAAAAAAGTATCTTACTTTTGATGACAAAAACCTGCGTGAAATTGCAAAATCAAATCCCAAAGATTTTTTGCTGGCATTTCCAGACGGTGCAATTATTGATGAAGCACAAAAAGTCCCGGAAATTTTTGACGCAGTAAAATTCTATGTTGATAATTCAGATTTTGTTCCAGGAAAATTCATCTTAACTGGGCCAAGTCAGTTTAAGCTCAAAGAAAACATGACAGACAGTCTTGCAGGAAGAGTTGCCTTTTTAAAACTTCTGCCATTTTCCCTTTCTGAATTAAAAGAAAACGATTTGCTTCCAGACATTCCATATGAAATTATCCACAAGGGATTTTATCCTCCGTTGCATGATAAATCCAAAAATTTTATAGCGCAAGACTGGTTTGAAAATTACATAGATTCATATCTTGATCTGGATGTAAAAGAACAAATCAATGTTTCCAATCTGTCAATTTTTAAGAAGTTCATTCAAGTATGCGCAACGTATTCCGGTCAGATGCTTTCCATGGATTCAATTTCAAAAAATCTTGGAGTTTCTGCCGTTACAATTAAACACTGGCTTTCTATTCTTGAATCGTCTTACATCATTCATTTTATGGAACCTGACTTTAATAATTTAGGAAAATCACTTGTAAAAACTCCAAAGCTTTATTTTATTGACAGCGGTCTTTTATGTTACCTTTTACGGATAGAAACAAAAGAAGATTTAATTTTAAGTCCATATAAAGGCGGAATCGTAGAAACTTTTGCAGTGGCAGAACTGTTAAAATCACGGTTTAATATTGCAAAAAAAAGTGATATATCATATTTCCGCGACAGTAAAGGTTTTGAAGTTGACACAATTGCAAACTGGAAAAACACTTTTGCAATTGAAATAAAATCTACATCTGAAAGTGAAGCAAAACTTTCTGCAAATACAAGAAAATATCTGGCATTGCGTAAAGACGAAAACTGCAAAGGCGCTGTATTTTATCTTGG
>JAKSVU010000122.1 GCA_024413465.1 Alphaproteobacteria bacterium | reverse complement strand
TGATTATTATTAAGTTTATTTCCAGTTTATGCGGTTTTGGCTGGAATTTACTCTCATACAGTTATATAATCGTTTTTTGAATGATGGCTCTTGGAAAGGAGCTAAAATGAAAAAGAAAAAACATGCTGATTTTACTCACCTAACTAGAGAGGACAGAGAATTTATTGAACACTGTTTAGAAAACTATGATTCAAAAGAATTAAACTTTAAAGTTATTGCAGACACTTTAGCAAAAGATCCAACAACTATTTCAAAAGAAATTAAACGAAATAGAGTTAGACAAAAAGAAAGCGGATACGCAAACATCTTTCATAATCTTTGTGAAAACCAATTCACATGCACACTAAAAGATGTTTGCGACACAGGTTGCAAACACACTTGCAAGAAATGCGAACATTGTAACGAATTCTGCAAATCATTTAAAAAGATGGAGTGCAAAAAAGTTTTGAGACCACCTTATGTTTGCAACGGATGCAAAACAAAAGGAAAATGCAAATACGAAAAATATTTCTACAAAGCAGACAAAGCACAAAAGAAATATCAAGAATTACTTAGTGAAACAAGATCAGGTTTAAACATGACGTGAACTGAATTCAAAGCTTATGAAAAGTTATTAAAGGAAAATGTCCCAAAAGGACAATCGCTTTATCACATCAAAAAAGCGAACCCAGAAATTCCATTTGAAGTTTCAACAATGTATCAACACATTGAAAAAGGTTGAATTGAAATTAAGAATGTTGATCTAATTAGAAAAGTAAAATTGAAAGTTAGAAAGAAAACTGCACTTGAAGCAAAGAAAATTGCTGCAAGAAAAATCGGAAGAACTTACGATGATTTCTTAGACTTTCTAGCTAAACATCCATTCACACCAGTTGTTGAAATGGATACTGTCATAGGGCGTCAAGAAGAGGAACCTGTTCTTCTAACCTTCCTTCATAGAGATTCAAATTTATTTTGATCGTTTGTTTTAGAAAGCAAAACTTCAGAAAACGTGATTGATAAAATTAACGAACTGTATGAAAAACTTGGACACAAATTATTCACTGAACTTTGTCCTGTAATTTTAACTGACAACGGAAGTGAATTTGAAAACCCAGAAGAAATTGAATACACGATTGATGGACGTTTAA
>JAKSVU010000121.1 GCA_024413465.1 Alphaproteobacteria bacterium | reverse complement strand
TTAAACGTCCATCAATCGTGTATTCAATTTCTTCTGGGTTTTCAAATTCACTTCCATTGTCAGTTAAAATTACTGGACAAAGTTCGGTGAACAATTTGTGTCCAAGTTTTTCATACAGTTCATTAATTTTATTAATTACGTTTTCTGAAGTTTTGCTTTCTAAAACAAACGATCAAAACAAATTTGAATCTCTGTGAAGGAAAGTGAGAAGAACAGGTTCTTCATCGCGAAGTCCGATAACTGTATCCATTTCAACTACTGGTGTGAATGGATGCTTTGACATGTAGTCTAAGAAATCATCGTAAGTTCTTCCGACTTTTCTTGCTGCAATCTTTTTTGCTTCGAGTGCAGTTTTCTTTCTAACTTTCAATTTTACTTTTCTAATTAGATCAACATTCTTAATTTCAATTCAACCTTTTTCAATGTGTTGATACATTGTTGAAACTTCAAATGGAATTTCTGGGTTTGCTTTTTTGATGTGATAAAGTGATTGTCCTTTTGGGACATTTTCCTTTAATAACTTTTCATAAGCTTTGAATTCCGTTCAGGTCATGTTTAGACCTGATCTTGTTTCACTAAGTAATTCTTGATATTTTTTTTGTGCTTTGTCTGCTTTGTAGAAATACTTTTCGTATTTGCATTTTCCTTTTGTGTTGCATCCATTGCAAACGTAAGGAGGTCTCAAAACTTTTTTGCATTCCATCTTTTTAAATGATTTGCAGAATTCGTTACAATGTTCACATTTTTTACAAGTGTGTTTGCAACCTGTGCCACAAACATCTTTTAGTGTACATGTGAATTGGTTTTCACAAAGATTATGATAGATGTTTGCGTATCCACTTTCTTTTTGCCTAACTCTATTTCGTTTAATTTCTTTTGAAATAGTTGTTGGATCTTTTGCTAGCGTATCAGCAATAACTTTAAAGTTTAATTCTTTTGAATCATAGTTTTCTAAACAGTGTTCAATAAATTCTCTGTCCTCTCTAGTTAGGTGAGTAAAATCAGCATGTTTTTTCTTTTTCATTTTAGCTCCTTTCCAAGAGCCATCATTCAAAAAACGATTATATAACTGTATGAGAGTAAATTCCAGTCAAAACCTAATAAACTGGAAATAAACTTAATAATAATCA
>JAKSVU010000120.1 GCA_024413465.1 Alphaproteobacteria bacterium | reverse complement strand
AACCTACGAAACTGTCCAATTCGAGAACAATTTTTTCTTTTATGCTTAAAATTTCATCTTCTGAATGATAGCAGGCTCCAATCTGCACGCAAATATAATCCTGATTTTCGTAAGTGATTTCCGGAACTTTTGGAAAATCTAAAATGCGGATTCCAAAATGTTCATCAACTACAACTGCTTCTCCGGTATGAATAACTTTATTCTGGTAAACAAGATTTAGCGGATCGTAATACTTTTTATCAAAAACAAGAATTTTTCCAACTTCAAGATTTACCTGCTCAGAACCAAAACGTCCAATTTCAACCGTAAGATTGTTGTCGTGTTTTTTTGCGCTGATATCACTTAAATACTGAAGTTCCGGTTCTTTCCAACCAAAACCGAAAAATCCTAGAGCACGAAGATTATCCATAAACGGATCGCTCAACTGAAGATTCATCCATCCTTTTTTATCGCCAATGTTTATTTCAAAAGAAACAAGGCAGCACATTCCACCGCGATTTTGATTCAAAGTTGAAGGAGTGTTTTTAGATTCGGTAACTGATTTGTTCACCAGTTTTTGATTTTCAGATGAAAGATTTGGAAGGCGGGCAAAAATATTTTCTGTAATAAGATTTGAAACTTCTTTTACAAAAAATTGCTGCATTACATCAAGGTCAAATTTTGAAATCTGTTTGTATTCTTCAAAATTCTGTTTGAGTAAAATTTTACCAATTTCGCCATCAACTTCTATAACATAACCAGCATTGTTAAAATCATAATCAAAAATAAAACAGGATGATGGGATGGAACGCTGAAATTCGTAATTATTCAACTGATCAACACAACTGATTGATAAAGTGCAGGTTTCATTACGGATTCCGGCAAATGTTGATTCAATTTTCTGTGCCAAATCCATGAAAAATTCGTAAACTGTATGAAGTTCATCGTGGCCCCATTTGTCCGGGCGAGTAAAATCATACAGTTTTATTTTTTTATCTGGATATTCGGCCGCAAGCGTTGTTGAAGAGGCAGGAAGTTCGCCATTCATAATATTTTCTACATCAATGCCAAGAATTTTTGCAAGAACTGGCATTACAGAAACATCAGGACAACCGTCGCCGCGCTCCCATTTAGAAACAGCTTTATCTGAAACGTTGATTTGTTCTGCAAGCTG
>JAKSVU010000012.1 GCA_024413465.1 Alphaproteobacteria bacterium | reverse complement strand
GAGTTTAAGTGGCGCGCCCAGAACGATTCGAACGCTCAGCCTTCTGATCCGTAGTTAGAATCCCTAGTATTAATGAATATTAATAGTAATTAATGAACATTAATAAGATATTGAAAAATAATAAAAAATACATTTTAATTTGACAAACAAGTTAATATAAATTAATATTTATTAATATAGAAAGCGTCCTATTAGCGTCTTTAATAAGGTTGACATAATGAAGAACATTTTTAATTTTACTAAAGCAAGTATTACTAATATTAACTGCCAAAATAAGATTGTTGAATATACAGATATACAAAACAAGAATTTAAAGTTAATTGTTTCACCTAATGGTAATAAAATTTTCTATTTTAGAAAGAAATATTCAAATAGAGATTACAAAAAGAAAGTAGGTACATTTCCTACAATGACAGTAGATATTGCTAGAAGCTTAGTAAATGAATTGGCTCTTAAAGTTGAAAAGGGTGAAAATATTAATATTAAAAAAGAAAACTTTGATTCACTTGGTAATGTGTTTGAAAAATATAAAGAATATTATATGATGTCTCATAATAGAACAGAAAAACAATTTGATAAGGCTTTAGGGGCTTTTATTCTGTATTTATCACCATATTTTGATAAAGCAATTAATGAAATAACCAAAGAAATCATGTCTAAAATTTTTAAAGATATTACAAAAAAAGGTTATAAATATCAGGCAAATAGTTTTTTTAGGACAGCTAGAGCTTTTTTTAATTATGTTATAGATGAAAAGAAAGGGTTGGGATTAAATATTGAAAATCCAGCTTTATGTATTACAAAACATCCAACGGAAGATAGGGATAGATTTATTCAGTTAGATGAATTTGATTATTTATTTGATTCAATACATAAAGAAACAAATGTTTATATTAAAAATTACTTTTTAATACTGTTGGCTACTGGGTGCAGAAAAAATGAGATTTCAGCTTTAAAATGGGAAGATGTTGATTTAATTAGTAAACATAAACATATACATATAAGTAAGACAAAAAATGGGAAACCTAGAAATGTTCCAATTGTTGAAGATGCTGTACCTTTTTTTAAAGAGTTATTAGATAAAAAACAAAATGAATATGTTTTTTATTCTAACACTGAAATAGGGCATGTAGTTGATCTTAAAAATGCATGGAAGAGAATTATACAAAGAGCTGGTATTAAAAATTTAAGGATACATGATCTGAGAAGAACTGTAGGAAGTTATGAAGCTATAATGGGAAACACTGAAACTATTATTGGAAAATCTTTAGGACATAAATCTTTAAAGTCTACTGAAATATATGCAAGGTTAAATTTGGGGGCTATTAAAAATGCTATGGAAGATGCAGTTTCTGTAATATTTAAGAAAGATCCAAATGACCTAGGGTAATTTATTTTTTTACATAATTATAAACAGATGCTCTTGAAATATTAAACTTCCTTCCAAGTTCAGCAACAGACATTTCTTTCTTGTTGAATATTTCTTTTAACAGATTAATCTCTGTAACAGATAAAACTTTTTTTGTTCCCTTATAAACACCTTTTGTTTTAGCAATAGCTATACCTTCTCTTTGGCGTTCTAAAATAATCTTACGTTCAAATTCAGCAATAGCACCAAGCATAGTTAACATTAATGTTTGCATTGGATTTTCATTTGTATTTGGATCAAAACTCATCTTTTCTTTGACAAATGTTAATTTTGAACCTTTATTTTTGATAATCTCTATAATTTCAAGCAAATCTTTCACATTACGAGCAAGACGATCCATTGAGTGAACAAAAACTTCATCACCTTCTCTAATATAATCTAACATAACTTGTAATTGAGGTCTGTGTGTATTTTTTCCAGAAGCTTTATCCTCAAATATTTTATCTAAAGCTACATCTGATAATTGTCTGTCAGTATTTTGATCTACAGTTGAAACTCTTACATATCCAATCTTACTCATAGCCATTCTCCATATAACATATAGTATCTCTCTGATTACTTACTAATTTAACAGGTATGGGAGACAAAAGGTGTCGTTAAATGTAAAAATAGCATCTAAACTTCATTTAGATTGTGTCAAATTAACAAAAAACAATCCTATTTAGACAACATTTATGCCATCGCTGAAACTTATATTAATTCTAAATAAGGTATAATCTATTTTTACACATTAATTAATGTCGGATTATTTTTGATAAATCTGTAAATTGTTGTTTTATCGACACCCAATGTTTCTGCTATTTTTCTTTTACTGATTTTTTTGTTCAGAAGCTCATTTAACTTTTTTAAATTGGAAGATAATTTTAGCTTTTTTGATTTTGCACCAAGAGGTCTGCCTAGTTTAATATTTTGTTCTTTTAACTTTTCTAAACTCATTTTCGTTCGGGTGGAAATAAGATCTCGTTCTATTTCAGCAGCAAGTCCAAAAGTATATGCCATTATTTTGGATTGCAGATCATTTTTAAAGCTATAGTTTTGTTTTATACTAATTACTTCAACATTTTTATTAATGGCAGCTTGAAGTAATGATGCAATTTCATAAAGGTTTCTGGCAAGACGACTTATTTCAGTAATAATCAGTGTATCAGATGGTTTTAGTTTATTAAATAAGTTTGTAATTTTTCTTTTTTCAATAGCTTTTCTAGAGGAAATTGTTTCTTGAACATATTTATCTATTTTCATGTTATGTTCAGATGCAAAGTTATTGATTGCAGAAAGTTGATTGTCACAATTTTGTTTATCACTGCTAACTCTAATATATGCGTATATTGTCATCTTTATGTTCTCCTATTTATTTTCATAGACATAAAATAGAACGATAAATTGCAATACTTATTTTTTATATTTAATTATTCTTAAAAAATAATATTAATAAAAATCAATAAGATAATATTTGTAGAATATGCTTGTAAAAAAAATCAAAAGCGTTCCTTTATGATAAACTAAGTACAATTAATTTAGCTAGGAGTAGTTCTTATTGACAAATTTATGGGACAAAGAACAAGAAGTTAGAAGAATTTGTATGTTAATGATTACACATAATTGTAATCTAAATTGTTCTTATTGCTATGAAAAATATAAATCAGCAAAAAAAATGAATTTTGAAACTGCAATATTTCTCATAAAAAAAGAGATAAAAAAAGTAAAACAAAGTAAAAAAAATGTGGGGTTAGAGATTGATTTAATGGGTGGTGAACCTATGATGAATTTTCCCCTTATAAAACAACTTATTGAATGGGCAGATTCAGGCAATATTGATGTTCCTTATATTTTTTCAATAACGACAAATGGAACTCTTTTTCACGATAAAGAAAAAAAGTGGTTCAAGAAACATAAACAATCAATAGTATGTAGTTGTAGTTTTGATGGTAATACAGATATGCAAAAAACTAATCGTGGTGAAGGTGCTACTGATGTTGATTTAGATTTTTTTTGTAAAACTTGGCCTAAACAGGGATTACATATGACAATATCTAAAGAAACTCTTCCTAAAATGGCTGATGGAATTATTTATATTCAAAAAAAAGGATATAAAATTGAAGCCTCCTTAGCTGAAGGCATTAATTGGGATAAATATGATGTTGTTTTATATCAAAATCAGTTAGAAAAATTAGCGCAATTTTATTTAGATTTTCCTGATATAAAACCTTTAAATCTTTTAACTAGATTAAATTATGTAGTAGATCCTCGGAAAGATAAGAAAAAAATTACCAAATACTGTGGGACTGGAACATTTATGACAGCATATGATCCAGATGGACAATCTTATGGATGTCATATGTTTAGTCCAATTGTTCTAGGAAAAAAAGCGATAAAAATAAAAGATATTAATTTCAAAAAATGTTCAATCGTAAATGATGATATCTGTAACAAGTGTATATTGAAACATTTTTGCCCGACGTGTGCTGGTTTTAATTTCAAGTATAGGGGGAATTTAGGAACAAGAGATAAGCGAAAATGTTTACTTCATTTAGAAGAAGCTCGTATTTCATCTATTTTTCAAATTAAATTAATAGCAGCACGAAAGAAAGAATTATCTATTGAAGATGTTCAACACCTAAAAAAATCTTTGAGGACAATTGAATTGATTAAACAAATAAAAGATAGAAATTACCCATTTCAAATATAAGGAAAGAAAATATGGAAATAAGTGAAGAAGAATTAAAAAAAATACAAAATTTGTTAAATGAATATTCAATTAAAGATCTTACATTTACAGAAAAGGCAAATATGAGCTTTAATTGTATGGGAAAATGTTCTGGAGCTTGTTCTGGAACATGCAGATCATCCTGTAGTACTACTTGTAGAACGTATTGTACGGGAAGATGTAAAGGAACGTGTGATTCTCAATGTACAGGGAGTTGTCGATCTGGATGTAAGGGTGGTTGTTATTCAACGTGCAAGGGATCTTGCAGTGGAAGAACGCGATAAATTCTCAGTCTTATAGTATGGTCTGTTTATGATGGGGAAATTTGATGATAGTATATCTTTTTATTTACAAGGTAGCATTTCTACTGAGAATGTAAGACCTTTGATTCAGAGCATTTACGAAAATAGTAATGTTCGAAAATTATCACTCTATATTAATTCACATGGAGGAGTAGTTTCTGTTACTATCGGTTTATTTAATTTTATAAAAACAATAAAAAATTTAGAAATTATAACATACAACGTTGGATATTGTGATTCAGCAGCCATTCTATTATTTCTTTTAGGACAAAAACGTTTTGTTTCAGGTGTTGCAACTTTTTATACACATCCATTACAAATAAAATTAAATAAACCACAAACAATATCTTCTCTTACAGAAGAATTAAAGTCATTAAAAAAAGATAGGCTAAATTTTATCAAATTATTATCTGAAAACTCAAACATTTCTGCAAGAAAATGGAATTATTTTATGAAGGGAAAAGGCGCAATTATAAATTCATCAAAAGCAATAAAATTAGGAATAGCAAATGGTTTAATGTTTGAATAACAAGAGAATTGTTGTGAATATTCAGAAAAATGAAAAACAATTTAAATACAGATAAAAATGTGAGTGTTCGTTATTTCGGTAAATAAAGATTAGGAATATCGTAGAAAATAGGAGGTTATTTTATGTCAGTGATTTTTTGTCAAATAAATTGTAACAAACTTTTAAAAAATATTACTACCGTAATGATATCGATTTGTTTTATAACTTCGTGTGCTTCATTAGGATTAGTAAATGATACATTAACATCAGAAGAAATAGCTAGTTATTTACCTAATAAGTTGGCATGTACTTTATCATTGAAAAAATTTAGAAGTCTCCGTCTAAAGGAAGAAGATATAAAAAGGGATGTAGAAGAAAATTATCAAAAAAACGGAACACCTTATATTCCAGAGTGTTTTAGTAAAGAATCATCCAAATTATTTTCTATATCTAAAAGTATCAATAGAGATGATATTCGTATAGAAAAAGATAATAAATATTCTACCTTTAATTTATATTATAAAAACAATCTTTTAGATCGCATATATTATAGTTTTTTTAACACAGTTAATGAGAATAAGAAGCTTCAAAAGAAATTATTAGATACTTATTTTATATCAAAAAGTGAGCAGAACAGATTAATAAGTATAATAAATCGTGAAAGTGATTACTGGATAAAAAATGGGCAAGAAATATATAATAAGAAATATGACGAAAATATAAACAGATGTCCTGACACAGAGTTCGGTAAAGAAAATTATTGTGGTTATGCAAGAGTTACGGATGGATATTCTTCAGGTACTTCTCTGAGTGGTTATATGGTAGAAAGTTTGGATGGAATATCTCGATACAGATCTACTAATGGAATAATTTTCAATGGTCAAAATGGAGATTATGTTTTTGTTAGATGTTATAATTCAAGTTGTCATGAATATGAAATAAGTCAAGTAGAAAAACAAAAAATTCCAGAATATGAGGTAAAATTAGCAAGTAAATTAAACGATAAAAAAATTAAAATTGAACAAGAAAAAATTAAAATTGAGCAAGAAAAACAACAAAGAATTGTGAATAAGAATAATGAAGAATCAAAACAAATAGCAGAAAATCTTTATAAAATGGCAAAAATGTCAGGAGAATTTACAGCTTTGAGGGAAATGAATGAATGGCTACCGAATGGTGCTTCTAAATATTGGGGAGTTGAGGGATATGATATAATATCAAAGATTATATCAGAAACCGATAAAGGATACGAAATTTTAACAAAATACAAAAAGCAAGGAGAGATTAAATCAAAAGATGTAAAAGTTGGCGATACTGTTCGTTACAAGAATGTGTCTTCAATCATTGATTTTTATAAAATTTCAAGATTTGATTATCACAACAATCCTCAATATAAAAAATTATTTGAACAAGGCTATAATGAATATATGGATAAATATATTGATACAAAATTAGAGAGTTTAGATAATTATTTAAATTATAAAAGACTTGGATGTTATAAAGGAGATATAGAAGATTGGGTTAGATATGGAGGAGATCTTCGTGATGCAAAGGAATTAGCTAAACGTGATGAAAATATTATGTTCGGGAAAATTATAGAGAAACAAATAGGAACAGGGAAATATTCAAAATTTGAAAGATATATTTCTTCTGGTTCAAAATTGCTGGATAAGGTCTTTTTCATCGAAAATAAAGTGAATACAAAGGCTTTTGATTATTGTAAAGTTGGTGAATATGTAGAAGCATTTGGTCTGTATGCACCTGCTATTTCACCAATATTTGGAGAAGGTATTTCACAAATAGGTAATATTTTTGAGGTTAAATTTTGCAAAGTTATTCCGAAACATGTAGCGTTACGAGCTATGAAAAAGATAGAGAATAAAATAAAAAGCTATTTTAGAGATACAGATGTCAAAGTTTTAAAAGATGGCAAAATTACAGGATTAAGAGGGTGTGCTATTTGATGGAGTAGATTATTATGAAAAAAAATCTAATTTTATTACATATTGTTCTTGTATTATTTGGTTGTTCATCAATTTCCTTTACAGAAGATCAAGTTTTATCACGTTCGGATCATTTGACTAAAGCTCCTGAATGGGCTAAAGAATCTCAAGATGGGTATCCCTGTGATTATTCGTCAAAAGATAAGGCATATATTTCAAAGAATTCTCAAGCAAAAAATATATGTTTTGTTGGTTTTTATGAAGTTCCTGAAAAATCTAACACAAATACAAATATGATTACAGTTGCAGCAGAGGCTCAGGCAAAACGTAATTTTGCAGCTGCAGTGAAAAGTAAAATTTCAGGAGCTTTTAATCAAGCGAATCAAGATTATAATTTAAATAGTCAAGAGGCATCATATACGCTGTCAATTTTAAATGAAGCTTCAGTTAGTGGAATGATAAAAGCTGGTACTTATTGGGAAAGAGTAGCTGTTACAGATGAGAATGGAACAAAAATTGTACGTAGAGTGTACACAATTAATGTTTTATCTCGTGAAAAATTTGAAGAAGCTCTTACCAGAAAGAAATTGTCTGATGTAACAAAGGCTATTAACCAACGGACAATGAGTTACGCCTTTGGTAAAAGTACTGATAAATATTAATTTTTGATTATTTTAGGACGGAGATTTATTCTTCGTCCTAAGAAATTATTGGATATTTAATTTGGGAAAAAAATTTTTATTTTTTATTGCGTACTTGTTTTTATCTTGTAGTGTTTTTGCTAATGAAGTGCCTCATTGGGTTTACAAACCTTTAAAAGATACAGAAAGTGTAAAATATTTTAAAGGTTGGGGAGAAGGTAAAACAAAATCAGAAGCTAAATATAACGCAGAAAAAGATGTAAGATATCAAGCAATTGCGATATTTGGAGAAAAAATAGAAAATTCTTTTGAAGCTAATCAAACATTTAATCAAGTAGATGTTATTGATAGGCTTGAAATAAAATCAAAAGCCATATTAGTTTCGTTTGAAAAGCAAGATGAGTATGCATTAAAAAAAGATGACTTATGGGAATATAATATTTTATATGCTTACCCCAAGAAAGAAATAGAAAAAGAAAAAAGGCGTCTTGATGAATTAAGTAAAAATTCTGAAAAAAAAGAAGTATCTACAATTGGAAATGATGTTAAAAAAGGTATTCTAACTGTCGATACATATGGTATTTCTGCTGATTTATATATCGATGGTGAACGATACGGAGAGGTTCCCATACGAATTGTTGGAAAATTAAATCCAGGGATTCACCAAATTAAAATAATTTCTCCTTTTTTTGAAACATATACAAGTAATGTTCATATTTATCCAAATATTGAAAATAAATTAAAAGTTCGATTAAAACAAGGATATGGTTTTTTGGATATAATTTCGAATGTTGATGATACATACATATTTGTAGATAGCAAAAAAATAGGGAAAGCTCCAATGTATGGAGTAAAACTACAAGCAGGAAGAGCTTCAATAATAAAAGCTGAAAGCAAATATGCCTATTCTTTTGCGAAGGAAATTGTTTTAGAAAAAGATGAAAATAAAGTAATAAATTTATTTTTAGAAAAGAAACCTTCAAAGATTAATATTTTTTCAAAACCTTCTGGAGCTAAAATATATTTAGATGATAAACTTATTGAAAAAAATACACCGGTTATAAATTATACAATTCCAGAGGGTGAACATATTATTTCATTACGTTTACCTGGTTATGAAATAGAAAATTCTAGCATTACTATAAAGGCAGGTGAAGAAAAAAAATTAGATTTTACCTTGAAAAAAAAATCAGAAATCAGAGAAAGAGAAATTAATAGTACTTTAAAAGATAAAAATCATTTGTTTGTCATATCGTCAACGAAAAGTAATATTAATATATTTGATAAATATAATATGTATAGTTCAAATGTTGAGATATTAAATAATTTAGGATATTCAGATTTAATTAGTAATTTAGGATGGTCTTATTTAAAGCCCTCCTTTTCATATAAGAACAATCAAGGCCAAATTATTCTTTATGTAAAGATTGATTTTGATGATGAACTTTATTTGAAAAATTATGTAAATCCGTTAAGAAAAATTTTGTCAAAATTTTTGGTTAAAGGCGATACAAGCATTCTTAATATGAATTGTACTGTAAAACCAGAAGATATTGGTATTTGGTGTGGTAATGTTTTTGTTGAAGATTTTGGGGGAAATACGTTTATTAGAAATGGAAAAATTACTCATAATCGCTTAAATGATTCCGCAATTTTTTATAAATTTTCACATTCTTCTGCAATAGATAGACCAAAAGAAAGTTTAAATGAATTAAAAGTTGTTGTTAAAATTTTTGATAAACAAAACAATTTGGTAAAAAATGTGGATATTCCTTTTTGGTTAAGACCTTTTTACGAAGATAAAAAAAATTTATTTTTTTCACCACTACTTCAAAAAAAAGATAAATCCTTTTGTACAATAAGAAGACCCTTTGAAAGTGGTGTATCCTTTAAGTGTGGTTCAGAAAGTTTGTTATTTGATGTGGTGGTTGAAGATATTAATGAGTCTCAAATTAATAAAATCCAGATTTTTATTGAGGAAATTTAATAATGAAAAAAAAATTGTTATCTCTAATTATTTTTTTATCTTCAATTAATTTATTTGGTTGTTGTACAATGAACAATTTAGATTCTGAACAAATGATTTTTATAGATTCAAATATTTCTGCAAAATTGTATATTAATGATGTTTATAGGGGAAGTACGCCTTTTAAAGGTAGAATAACTAGATCAACGAAAACAAAAGTTGAATTAAAATCCTTTGGTTATCAAACACAACAAATAGAACTAAAATATATTATGAATAGAGAAATTTCCGAAAAATTTAATTTAAAAGATTTTTTTTTAGGTTTTTTATATAACTGTGTTACATTATTTATTCCAAGTATGATTGGATTGTACCAGTATATGGATGATAGATGGGTTGATTACTTCCCAAACTCATATTATGCAGAAATGAAACCATCAGAAGAACTATAATTAAACAGACTTCTCTTGTTATTAAAAAATTTTAGGGTTTTGGATAACATAGGTTTATCTTAAATTAGAGGTACATTTTTGTTCTTATAAAAATTCTATGGCGTTTTATAAACATCTATGAATATTTTTCTTTAATACAAATATTGCAATTGGAGTTAAGATATCCTTTTTTAAGTTAATATATATAACTTATTATTGAATAGTCTTAACTCCAAAATACATTATCAAATAGAAATAAATTAAGACTTGTGAGAGGCTATTTCTTCTCCGTCTTTATCCTTCTTGCTAGAGTTTTTATCCCCCTCAGGATTTTCATCATTATCTTCTGTATCTACGTTATTAGGTGTGTTTTTTAAAAGACATTTAATATAAACTTTTTTTAATTGTTCCATTAAATCATCTTTTGTATCACAAGAATCTTCTTTAAGATCATACCAATCCAATTTTGCTGAGTGAATTTCAGGTTTTAAAGCCTTAATCAATGCTATTTTACCAAATTCTTCAGCTGTAATGTTTTGAGTTTTACAAACTTGTTGAATCTTTGCTACAACTGGTTCAGGTACTTTTATAGATAGAATTCTGAAACCATTATTTGTAGATGTCTTAGGTGCATTTTCTTCAATGTTATTCATTTCGTTTTCAACTCCATTATTGAAAGATATTTCTTCAGATGTTTTATGCATTTGCTAGTTCTCCATTAAGTTTCTTGATAAAATTTTTAATCATCTCTTCGATATACAATATCTTTCCTGCTATAATAATTGGTTTTGGAAATTCATCTAAACGCAACCATTTATGATAAGTTGAATAAGATACATTTAACATTTCCTGAATACCTTTTATATCCACTAATGTAAGATCTGGATACTCGGTTTGAGCTTTTAAATTTATCCAATTTATTAAAGCTTGTTTATCATATTTCTTTCTATCAGAAGTAGTGTTTACTGATGGTGGAAATGTCTGATCAGAAGCTATTAATCGATATAAAGTTGATTTTCCAATTTTTAAGAAAGAGCTTGTTTCTTTAATACTAAATAATTTCATGAGTGTATCTCCTTGTTTATCTAACTATATTAAAGAACATCAAAACTAGGAGTAGGAATAATTTCATTAGTTTCTTGTATATGTTTTACAATGTATTGAGCCCATCCTTTTGGCTTGTCTATATAAGAAAGCCACACTGCACCACTTTGGATACAATCTTTCCATAATAGTTCAATGATATCTTCTGTTTTTATTAACCATTCATCTACATTCACTAAAGGAACATCATCAACATGTAATGCAAGATGAGCATGAATATTAGTAGAACAATGTTCAAAAGTATAATAGCCATTGAAATTAAAAATATCATAAAGTTTCTTGAAGAATTTATTCATGGTTTTATTTGCTCTTTCTAAATTGAAATCACCCATCATCTTTACATTAGGATTAAAACTCAGTGTTAAAGCTAAGTTAGGTTTAATAGCTGTAATAGCTTCTGTAGCAGTTATTCGTTTAACTTGTATTGGTAATGATGCTTCCTTATCAACTCTACTAACATTCTCCATATAGGCATTCATTTGCTGTTTCCTTAACAGCATTCTAGTTGATACGTAAGAAGCATATGTTTCATTACGTAAAAGTTTTAATAATTCGATATCGGTAACTGACTTAGTTGAAATAATTTTATTAATATTTTGAATATATATAGATGCTTTATCATAAAAGATCTTTTCAATGATATTATTCATTTTATTAATAAGTTGGTAAGAAACTTTATCATCTATTTGATTACAATCATTGATAATTGAATTAATATCTTCTTGATTGATTACATTTGATAATTTAAAATTTTTCATGGCTTAATATCCTTTTACTATTATTGTTTGAGAGGTTGAAGCCTCACAAATTGGTGCCAAATACATTCTTTATTTAAAGAATGTACTAAAACTTAATCGAGTCATTGAAAAATAAGTAAGCTTACTCACTTTTTATCTGACGTTAGTAAAATAATTTTTTTATCAGAACGCTATCTTGATACAGTCATTATTTTACCCACTAAGGAATTCCAATTATGAAATAACCCTAGAATCATTTATTAGAACTGAGATTTATTTATCTTCTGAAAATTATTTTGTAATAAAACGTGAAAATCTGATTTATCGTATGGTTTTGCTGATTTTTATTGAATTATATTCATAGTATTGAGCGTTGTTTAAATTAGTAAAGTTTATTGTAAAATTCCCAATATCCTTGTTATTTACGAAAAAACAATATTAATTGCTGAATAGTTATTTATTATTCTATATGGATATAGTTAATAAATTTTAAGGGAATTGTCCTAAGTGAATATGTCAATATAAAAGTGAGAATATGATTTAAATTTTCACCTCATGATAGGTGAAAAAATAATTATAATATTACTGTTATTCTTCGGGAAGATAGTTTTTAATGAGTGAGATGTCATTATTGTATTGGTGATAACGTCCGTTTAATTATATATCCAATGTTTGCTTACTTTATTGAGAACTTAATTAAAGAATCCTTTAATATCAATAAAATATAAAATGTAATGTTAGAGGTAAATGAATATGTCAATGTAAAAGAGACCATTTTGTATATTGATATTTTCAGTAAAGGAAATTTTATGAATTTTAATTAAATAAGGTAAGAAAAAATGAAGGTAACAATAAAACAAATGAACCTTAAGTATTGTGATATAGGATATTTGTGTAAGTAAAAAATATTATTTAATTTAGATGAATACATTCGGTTCTTATTAATGAAGATTAATAAAAATTACGGAGAATTATTATGACTCTCATTGATACGAAAGAATGTGCTAAACTTTTAAAGACTGATGAAAGAACGTTGGCTGTGTGGCGTTGTACTAAAAAAGTAAATATACCTTATATAAAGATTGGAAGTAAAGTTTTATATGATTTAGACGATCTTCATGCTTTTTTAAGCCAACATAAGGTTAATCTTGAAGATTTTAATTCAGATTGATTTTATTAACATTTAAACAGTCCTATTTGCATTATATCTTTAGCAATTATACTACTAAAGTATTTTTTATATTTGAAATTTTAAAAATTAAGCTGATCACCTTAAGAAGTTTACTAATGTGAAATGTTAGTTATAATATAATCATAAAAACATGATTTTATGGGTAATAATATTTTGTAAAGCGTCTTGTTAGCGTCTTTAATAACAAAACAGGGTTTCAGCAAAAAGCTTGAAACCCTTGGTTTTATTGGCGCGCCCAGAACGATTCGAACGCTCAGCCTTCTGATCCGTAGTCAGATGCTCTATCCAGTTGAGCTATGGGCGCCTGAACAAGAACTATATATACGCTTTGTTTTTGGAATTGCAAGAGTTTTTTAAAAAAAATTTTAAATTTTTAAATCTGTTGGAATAACAGAATTTGAGCCGCTTTGTTCTTGTTGTTGAACTTTTTTCATTGATTCATACATATCTAGTTGTCTTGTCATTGCTTGGGGAAACCAAGAGGCAGCTGGTGAAGTCGGCTGTTTTGATACGTTTGGCAATGCTTCTCGAGGATAATCAGGCATATTAATTGCGGTATCTTTGATTTTATTTATATCAACTTGATTCAAACTTGATTTATCTTTTGCTGTTTTAGCAGCTAATTCAGGAGGCAACATTTTTGTATTTCCTGTAAATTTTGTTGCTTGATTCAAAGGAAATACTTTGTCATTTTCAGAAATAGGTCTAGTCATTGATTTTTGTGCATCAACTTCGGCAAGGCGTTTTGCTGTTTCATCACTCATATTGTAAGGTGATTTTTGAATAAATCCCGTTTTTGAAATTTTATCGTCAAGGCGTTCTCCTACTTGTTTTTGAACGGGTGTTTGAATAATAGGTGTAAAATCAGTTGATTGTTCTATTTGTTGTTCTTGATTTGGGATAATATTGCTTGGTGTTGTAATTTGTTTAGGTTCTACTTTATTGTTCAGCTCTTCACTTAAAGGTGAAGCAAGATTTTGTTCAAACTGATTTTGTTCTTGAGGAGCAACAAAGTCATTTTGTTGAATAATAGGTGTTTCAACAGGTTGGAGTTCTGTTTCAGGTTGCTGTTCAACAGGTGATGCTGAATTTAATATTTCAGCAAATTTTTGGCTGTTTGAAACAACAGATTCTGGGGTAGAAAATCCCAAAGAACGAATACCTTTTTGATAAGAATAAGTATTAATCGTGTATTTTAAATTTGCCATGATTTTTTACCTTAAAATTCAACACAAATCCATTATAAGCAAGAAAGCTTCATTAAGCAATTGTATATTTATCACCCATTAACAAGATTTCAATATTCGTCTGTTCAAGTTTATTGCGGAGTTTGTAAATATGGGTTTCTAGTGTATGTGTTGTTATTTCAATGCCATATCCCCAAACTGTGGATAATAAATCATCTTTTGATAAGCCTGTTGCATTTTGGGAAAGAAAAAAAAGCACTTGAGTTTCTTTGGAAGTTAAAGAAATAACTGAGTCACCAGCTGTTAAAGTGTTCTTTTTTGGATTCAAAATATAATCTTTTATTTTTATTTCTTCACCTTTTGTAGTGCAAATCAGGGTAGGATATATTTTTGAAAGCAAATAAAGTGGCTTGAATGGTTTTATAATGACGTTTTCGTTATCATTTCCGACGTGCTGTAAATAAAAACAAGGTTCTGTTTTTCCCTTTGTTGTTTCATATTGATTAGGGGTAAGTTCGTCAAATAAATATAAATCAGCCGTCTGCGAAAGCATTTTTTCAAAATCATCAAACAAAACAATCTCGATTTGATATTGTTCAAAAGTTTCAATTAATGCTCTTGCAGCAAGTGTATTTTGTGAATAAAAAGAAATCACTTAGTTTAACGTAGCTTTTTGTTTTTCACGTTGAATTTGAGCAAGACGTTGTTGATACAAACCAGCAAAATCTATTGGATTGATCATCAATGGAGGGAAACCACTTTCGCGTGTTAAATCACCAATGATATTACGTGCAAATGGGAACAATAAACGAGGAACTTCAATCAAAAGGACTGGTTCGATAGATTCTGGAGCAACGTTAATTGTGGCAAGACATCCATAAGATACTTCACACAAAAAGGCTGTCTTTTCTTCTTCTTTTTCATTAATGGTAATTTTTGCTTTTGCTTCAGCTTTCAAATTTAAGTTTACTTCGAATAAATTGTTATTGATTTTCGTAGCGTTGACGTCAACGTTGACGTTGATTTCTGGATTTGATTTGATTTGTGTAAAAATTTCTGGAACATGAGGAGCTTCAAATGAAATATCTTTGATATATTGGGCATTGATAGCAATCATTGGGGCAATTTGTTCATTTTTTTCTGTCATAATTAAAACTCCGATTTGAAAATTATTTAA
Organism: Alphaproteobacteria bacterium; assembly: GCA_024413465.1. Lineage (GTDB taxonomy): Bacteria > Pseudomonadota > Alphaproteobacteria > CAAGCB01 > CAG-977 > UBA2903. The sequence goes on along the minus strand of JAKSVU010000012.1, from coordinate 36,093 downwards.
AAATGGTTTATATCACTATTAATTTAAAAAATAAAGGGATTAAAAATATGCAACCTGCAGATATTATTTTTTTGGTTATTTTAGTCATCATTTTGGCTGTTAAATTAAAAGGTGTCCTTGGTTCAAGACCTGAAGGTGAAGAAAATCAACCTAAAGTTCAAATTATCAAAATGCCTGTAAAAGAACAAGAAATCGAAAAAGAACAAAAAGCTGAAAAGAAAGATGAGGAAAAAACCGAAATCGAATTGAAGTTGAAAAAAATCGAAGATGTATGCCCTTCTTTTGATGCTGATGATTTTATGAAAAAAGCACCAAAAGCATTTGAATATATTGCTACGTCTTTTGCTAAAGGAGATAAAAAGGCTTTGGATGCTTTATTAAGCAGAACAATGTATAAAGGTTTTTGTGACGTCATTGATAAACGCGTGGAAAATAAAGAAACTGCAGAATTTAGTTTAATTGGCTTTGATAAAGTTGAATTGATAAATGCTGAAATTTATGGGGCTTGTTTGGAAATGACGGTTAAATTCGTTACAGAACAGACAAATATCATTAAAAATGAGGCAGGTGAAATTATCGAAGGGGATCCGACTTACATTGAAACAGTGACTGACGTTTGGACATTCAGACGCGAAATGAAATCTGCTAGCCCAACCTGGATTTTGATAAAAACGCAGCAGCAATGAAAAATTTAATTTTCCTTATATTATTACTGGCAGGATGTTCTTCTGTTGAAAAAGATGGTGTTGGATATTATGCTACACCGTCAATTTCAGGTTTTAAGGCAACTTCTTTTTCAAAATTACCCGGTTTTGATGATGATGATTTTTTAGAAGCTGTTCCGGCAATGAAAAATTCTTGTATGTTTCTCATGAAACAAAAAAGTTGGAAAGATTTTTGCGTTCGTTTGAATCAACAAGAATTTTTGTCATCTGAAGAAGTTAAAAATTTTATTCAAGAAAATATGATTCCGTATACTCCTGGAATGACTGGAAATTTTACAGGATATTATCAACCATTGGTTAAAGGATCATGGGTGCCAAGTTTTGAATTTACTGTTCCTGTTTATCAAAAACCTGCAGATCTCGTTCGTGGAAAAAAATATGATACAAGAGCTCAAATTAACAATCGTGATGATTTAATTCCTATTTTATGGATTGAACATCAAGCAGATTTGTTTCTGTTACAAGTTCAGGGATCTGGTATTGTTGAAATGGATGATGGTGAATTGATAGGTTTGCATTTTGATGCAAGTAATGAACGTCCTTTTTATGCTATAGGTAAAGATTTGGCTAAAAAGGGTATCTTTAATATGGCTGATATTCGTGATTGGTTAATTGCTCATCCTGTTGAAGGAGAAAGATTAATGAATAAAAACGAACGATATATCTTTTTCAAGCATGATTCATCCATTGATGCGATTGGATCAATGAAGTATCCCTTAAGTGCGGGAAGAAGTATGGCTGTTGATACAACTTATATTCCAATGGGAAGTTTTTTATGGTTAGATACGCGTTATCCAAATAAAGAACCTTTACAGCGTCTTGTTTTTGCTCAAGATACTGGAAAAGCCATTAAAGGAAAGGTTCGCGGAGATTTCTTTTTTGGGGCAGGAGATGAAGCTTTACATTTAGCAGGAAGAATGAATTCCCAGGGAATTTACTATATATTATATCCTAGAGGTAATTAAAGATGATTAAGATTCAACCACCTTCACGGCAAGATCAATTAATTTTTCAAGGGTTGCAACGGGCAATTGTTGAAAATAAGGCTTTTATCAAAATTAACGTTCATCAGTTGAATAAAATTGGATCTCCCGTTTTTAATCCATGGGAAAATGTTTTGCCCATGTTGATTGTTGTCACTTTAGCTATTGCAACGATGTATATTGTCAATTTAACAATGGGAATGTTGATGTTGGTCGTTTTATGTTTAATTGATATTATCATTATACCAATTATCTTGGAACCAATTATCACCAATAGATTAGTTCGTCGCATTGTACCTAAAATTGAAAAGTTTTTAGTGGCTTGGTATTACGGGGGATTTAAGATTGTTTTACAGGCTGAACAAAGTTATACATGTACGGCTAAAATCGAAGATTGGCGTGAATTTGCAACGGAATATTTTAATGATTTAATTCCAGTTGATCCATCCATTTTACAACAACAAGCTGAACAAAATAATGGTTAATGATGACTTATGGCAAGCGATTGTTAAGACAGTTCGGCCATTAGGAAGTCATAAACGAGCTGAAAAGCCGAAAAATGTTTCGTTAGAAAAAAAATTGCAAAACGAGTTTAAACCGTTAAATCGTTGTGAAGTAGAAGTTCAGACTGATTTAAGAGAATTGACGGCCGGTGATTTTCAAGCCATGGACAGAAAGACTGCTAAAAAGTTTAAAGATGGTGAAATGGATATTCAAGGTCGTCTTGATTTACATGGATTGACTTTAGATCAGGCTGAACAATGTGTCGAAGAGTTTATAAAATCATCTTATCAACAAAAAGCACGATGCTTGCTAATTATTACAGGAATAGGTGGTTTATTAGGACGAGGTGTAATTAAATCAGCATTTCCTTCTTGGATGAATAAACCAGAAATTCGAGATCGTATTTTAAGTTTCTGTCAAGCAAGTTCTAAAGATGGTGGTGCAGGTGCTTTTTACGTTCTATTAAAAAGACAAAGGAATAAAAAATGAAAGAAACAATTTTTGCTCCAGCAACAGCTCCAGGAAAGGCAGGTGTTTCTGTTCTTCGTATTTCTGGAAGATCTGCTTTGAAAGCAATTCAAAAGATGGTTGGAATAGAAAATCCAGTTCCTAGACAAGCTTTGTATAAAAAAATTAAAACGCTTGATGGTGCAGATTTAGATGAAGGAATAGTTATTTATTTCCCTTGTCCAAACAGTTTTACAGGGGAAGACGTTGTTGAATTTCAAACTCATGGTGGGCGAGCTGTTTTAAATAAATTATTAGAAGAACTTGCTAAAATGGATGATTTCCGTTTTGCAGAACGGGGAGAATTTACGCGCCGTGCTGTTGAAAATGGAAAAATGGATTTAACTGCTGCTGAAGGAATGGCAGATCTAATTAATGCTGAAACAGAACAACAAAGACGACAAGCTTTGCGTCAAATGGATGGTGCTTTAGCTAAAAAATATGAAACATGGCGTCAAAACCTTGTTCATTTATTAGCATGGATTGAAGCATATATTGATTTTCCAGAAGAAGAGGTTCCAAGTTCTGTTGCTGATCAAATTAAAGAGAAAATAATTTCTTTAAAAAATGAAATAAATCAACATCTTATGGATGGAAAACGTGGTGAGAGATTACGTGAAGGTTTTCAAATTGTAATAATTGGTGAACCAAACGTCGGAAAATCTAGCCTAATGAATCGACTCGCTGCCAAAGATGTTGCAATTGTATCGTCAACTGCAGGGACAACGAGGGATATTATCGAAGTCAGAATGGATATAAAAGGTTATCCTGTTGTTATTTGCGATACTGCAGGTTTGCGTGAAACAACCGAAGAAATCGAAGCTGAGGGTGTTCGTCGTGCTAAATTAAAAGCTGAAGATGCAGATTTGATTCTTGCAGTATATGATGTAACGAAAAATAATATCGATTCCGAAACAAATTTATTTCAAGGTCGAAACGTTTTAAAAATAATGAATAAAAAAGATAGAGTTTCTGCTGATTACAGAGATTGTTTGTTTATATCTGCTAAAACAGGGGAAGGAATTGACGAGGTTTTGGATAAAATTGGAAAATACGTTGAAGATGCTCTTTCATTAAAAGAAGAACCTTCTTTAACCCGTCTTCGTCATCGTGAATCATTGGTAGAGTGTGTAGAATCTTTGGAACATTCTTTGATTGCCCCTGAATTAGAATTGGCTGCAGAAGATTTAAGACTTTCTATGCGTTGTTTAGGCAAAATTACTGGACAAGTGCAAGTAGAAGAACTATTAGATGTTATCTTTAAAGATTTTTGTATAGGAAAATAAAAAAGATGTTTGACGTAATTGTTGTTGGTGGTGGCCACGCAGGGTGCGAAGCAGCAACGGCTGCAGCTCGTATGGGGGCAAAAACATTACTACTGACCCACAAAATTGAAACATTAGGAGAAATGTCTTGTAACCCAGCTATTGGTGGTCTGGGAAAAGGACATCTTGTTCGTGAAATTGATGCTTTGGATGGAGTGATTGGACGTATTGCGGATCAAGCAGGGATTCAATTTAGAATGTTAAATTCATCCAAGGGACCTGCCGTTCAAGGATTACGTACTCAAGCCGATCGAAAACTGTACAGAGAGGCCATGCAGCGTGAATTGTTGCATTATCAGAATCTTACTGTTGAGGCTGGTGCAGTTGAAAAGCTTTTTTACGAGGAAATAGATGGTAAAAAAGAAGTCACTGGTGTCGAAACAAGTGAGGGAAAACAACACTTTGCAAAGGCTATCGTTTTAACTTGTGGAACGTTTTTACATGGTTTAATGCACGTCGGACCAAAAAAAACAGTTGGAGGTCGCGTTGGAGAGATTTCTTGCGAACATTTGACGGAGTCACTCGTCGAATTAGGATTGCGTGTTGGTAGATTAAAAACAGGTACGCCTGCTCGTTTGGATGGGAAGACAATCGACTATACAAAAGTTGAAAAACAATTTGGGGATAGTGATATCGAACCGTTTTCATATATGGATAAAGAAATTACTGTTCCACAAATTGCTTGCTATATTACGGCAACAAATACGAAAACTCATGAAATTATTCGTGCAAATATGGATAGAGCTCCACTGTTTTCAGGACAAATCAAAGGAATTGGTCCTCGTTATTGTCCAAGTATTGAAGATAAGTTAGTTAAATTTGCAGATAGAGATTCACATCACGTCTTTTTGGAACCAGAAGGATTGGATGATGATACGGTTTATCCAAACGGAATTTCTACTTCCTTACCAGAAGACGTCCAAGATGCTATGATTCATTCTATTAAGGGATTGGAAAACGTTCGTATTATTCGTCCAGGGTATGCAATCGAATATGATTACGTTGATCCTTTAGAAATGAGAAGAACGTTGGAAACAAAAAAAGTATCTCGTTTATTCATTGCAGGGCAATTAAACGGGACTACAGGGTATGAAGAAGCTGCAGCTTTAGGATTACTTGCCGGAATAAATGCTGCGTTGAGAGCCGAAGATAAAGGGCGAGAATTCGTATTGGATCGTGCAGATGCTTATTTGGGTGTCATGATTGATGATTTAACGACAAAGGGCGTTGATGAACCTTATCGTATGTTTACTTCTCGTGCTGAATATCGTTTGTTGTTACGAAGTGATAATGCTGATATGCGTTTAACAGAAAAAGGAATTGAAATTGGGTGTGTTCGTGCTGAACGTCAAAAAGCATTTGAAGAGAAAAAACAAGCCTTGGCTGAAGCAAAGGAAAAACTCCTTCATATCGGTGGAACTCCTCGTGAATTGGAAAAACTTGGATTTATCGTAAATAAAGACGGATCTCACAGAAATGGATTTGATTTGTTGGCTTATGAAGAGATTACTTGGGAAAAATTAGAACAAGTATGGCCAGAATTACAAAACACGCGTTCAGACGTTGTAGAACAGATTGAAATTGAATCAAAATACAAAGGATATTTACAGCGTCAAGAGGCTGATATTATTGCTTTCAGAAAAGATGAATCTTTTAAAATTCCAGTTGATATCGACTACAAAAAAATAGGTGGACTTTCCAATGAAATTGTGATGAAATTAACCAAAGCAAAACCAGAGACACTCGGTGCTGCTTCTCGTGTTTCAGGTGTTACACCTGCTGCTGTTACGGCAATTTTAGGATATTGCAAAAAAAATTAAGGTATTTGTTTGGGAAAGAAAATGAAAAATTTGCTTAAAAAAATTTTTTCTGTTCAAAAAAAAGGAAAATATGAAAAGAAAATCTGTATTTTTGGATTCAGTTTCAAAGTTAGAAATTACAGATACATGATGTATGATATTTTCAGAAAACAAAATACTGAAAGAATACGAAGCTATTTAAAAGAACGAAATATCTCTTTACCGTATGATGGTTTGTTTAGTGGTGAAGTTGAAATTACAGAAGTTGCTTTAAAAGATATTCGGCGCGAATGGAAAGGAAAGATTTATTCCTTATACGATTTAAGTCCGTACAAGTTTTTAGAAACCCGTGATAGAGAAATTTACAAACATTATATGCAAATTCATCAACCAAAAGCGAAAAATTATCCTTCTGAAGAACAACTTGATGCAGCAATTGCCCATATTTTAAATTTGGAAAAAAATATTCAGGAAAACGGATATGACGTTTCAAAATCAATTATCTGTTTGAACGAAAATAACGTTCTTTCTGATGGGCAAAGAAGAGCCTGCGCTTTATTACACTTGTATGGTGGTGACCATAAAGTTAAAGTTGCTCGGGAATATAACCTATAATTATTTTGTTTCTGAAAAAATGATTTTTCTGTAAGTGTCTTCATCTGCTAAATTAGGGACAAAAATGTTTCCTATTTGGGTGGATTTTGAAAAACTGTTACAAATAAATTTTTCATCAAGTTCTGGAATAGCAGAATAAACGGAAAATTCATATAGGAGATTATCTTTTGCAAATAAAGAAATATCACACTGCTCGTTTTTATTGATGATTTTATAAGTGTATTTTTTATTTAAATGGTTTGCCAAGTAATCTTTGATTTTTGAAATAACGTTTTCAAGATTTTTCTTTTTGCAGATGATAGCGATATCTTTTCCAAAAGGGAATGCTTTTATATCTTCTAAATCTTGAACTTGTTTTATTCCACTGATGAGAACTTCTTTTTGAGAAATAGTTTTCAGTAAATTGTAAAAATCAAAGTTAGAATAAATTACGTCATTCATATATTCACTTTGCGTCGTATTATCTGCAGAATGAGTGATGATATCAAAATGATAATTCTCTATTTTGCTTTGATATACTTTTCTGATTGCATTTTTCATTTTGACAATATTTCTTAAAAAAGAAAATCTATTTTTCTTATTTTTAAAACAGAAAACAGGATGAGGTGCTTCAAGTGTTAAGCATCTAACCTTTTTAGGAAAAAACGGTTTCATATAACCTATTTTTTTATCAATTTTCCATTCTGCAACTTCGTCAAAATGATAAATTGCTTTGATAAATCTGGCAAAAGCTCGTTCATCAAAGGGAATATCTACAAAATTTTTAACATTATACAACAATGATATCTTGTTTGTAATTTCATCAAAAAAAGAAAGTACAGGGGGCCACAAAAATGCATCAAGTTGACAAATATCTACTTCATTTTTTACACGTAATAAACGGTCTTCTACGGCTTTTAATTCTTGTATTGAAAAATCGCTAGCAATTAAAGATAGTCTGTCACAAGTGTTTTGAGCTTCCATCTTTTTCTTTACTTCAACAATCATATCTTTTTCTTTACAAAAAATAGAAAGAGCTAGTTGTTGAGCATTATCAACTATTTTGAGATTTTCATTAATTACTAATGGTTCATCTGGTAAGGAATGATTATCGAGATAAAGTGAAATAAATTCTTTGAATTTAGTTTTTTTTATTTCAGCTTGTTCTTTACTGCAAAGGTTTGTTTGCAATTTTGTATAAAGATTCCAGCCAAAATCATTGAGCCCTTTTTCATTTTCAATGGCGAGCAGAGAAACAATAATGTCAAGACGACTGAATGTATCATCAGGATTGATATGTTGAAAAAATACTTCTTTGACAGGAAGTTTAATAAAATTTCTGAGTTTAATAGAATGAACGTGTATTCCTAAAAAATGAGAAACAATCTTCGTTTTTCTTTCTTCCTGTTTGAATAAAGGGAGTTTGCATAAAGAAATGTTCGTTGAATCAATCGTTCTATCGATTGTTAAAAGACCTTTTAAATATTCAAAATGTCCGAAATACTTTTTCTCTTTTAACATCCTTTTTAACCTTGATGAAATAAAACCTTTTTATAAATATCATCATCTTTCATTGTTGGGACATTAATGCCGTTCCATTTTTCTGGTGATGAAAAACTATTTTCTAACGATTGATTATCAATATTTTTCAAAGAAGTTTGAATGCTGAATTTATAAACAATATTGTTTTTATAACGAATATGGTAAGTGCATTTATTTTCTTCAGATTCAAAAGTAAAGGTATATAAACCCTGAAGATTTTTTTCTAAGAAATATTTAATCTTTAAGGAGATGTCAGAGAATAGTTCTTTTTTACAAATAATAGCCATGTCTTTGCAGAAAGGAAATTTTTGAAGACATTCTTGATCTGTTGATTGTATGCCGATAGTGAAAACACCTGGTTCTGAAATTTCCCGAAGCATTTCTACCATTTTAAATTCAGAATTGACTATATCACCCATAAATTCACTTTCATTCGTGTTGTCTGCGGAATGAAGAATAATATCGACTTGATAATTTTCAATTTTGTCTTTGTAGTTATTTCTGAAAGCTCCTTTTAATCTGACAATATGATCTAATACTGTAAATCTAAGCTTGTCATTTTTAAAACGGAAATAAGGATGAGCAACTTCCAACGTCAACACTCTGATTTTTTTAGGAAAAAAGTCATGCATAAATTCGTTTTTCTTGTCAATTTTCCAATCAGCAATATCATCACAACGATAAAGGGCTTTGACAAAAGTGTAAAAAGAGGATTCATCAAACAAAATATCTTTATAGCTGACAACCTTGTAGAATTCTGAAATTCTATTTGTAATTTCATCAAAGAGTTTAATTGCTGGTGGCCATAAAAATCCTGTTATTCTGTACGGACCGATGTATTCTTTTAATCTTGAAAAACAATTATCGATTGCTTCAATTTCTGAAATTGAAAAGTTTTGGTAAATGAAAAATAATCTGTCAACAGAAATAGGGTGTCTTTTTTTATTTGTTTTTTTAAGAACTTCAACAGCAATATTTTTTTCTTTGTGAAATAAAGAAAGGGCAAGTTGACGGATATTATCTACAATTTTTAAATCTGTTGTTATTACCAATGGGCTTTCTGGTAAAGTAAGGGCATTTTTCCCACCTGCAATTAAAGTTTTAAGTTCACTTTTTTGAAGTTCTGCTTGTTCTTTCCCATAAAGGATTGATTGCATTTTGGTATAAATATCCCAACCAAAATCGTTTAATCCCTGTTCGTTTTCGATGGCTAATAAATTTACGATTAAGTCAAGACGACAAAATGATTCATCTGCACAGAATTGTTGATAAAAAATTTCCTTCGTAGGAATTGAAGTAAAATGACGCAGTTTTATCGTGTGGACTTTAAAGCCAAAAATATGTGTGATGATTTTTGCTTTATTTTCTTCCTGTTTAAAAACGGGATGCTTAAAAAGATTGATATTAGTGCAAGTTAAAGTCCGGTCTATCGTTAAGAGGCCTTTTAAATATTCAAAATGTCCAAAGTATCTTTTAGTCATGATTTTCACCATATCTTCTTGGACGAACGGCTTTTACAGTATAATCTTCACCATATTTTTTCAGTAAAAGACAGCATCTGTGTTGTCCATCAATTAAGATATTATCATCATCTAATACGATAATTCCTTTTGCAGGATCATAGCCAGATTCATTGATATCATTTCTTAAATCGTTATAGCTATTCATTGCCATTTCAGGATCATATATTCTAGCTCCGCCATGATACCACTTTTTAGAATATTCTCCTTTTTCACCTCCCATAATATATGCATAAATATGAGAGTTTTGTAATGGCTGATTTCCAGGTAATTTAATATCTTTTAATTTTATATTGACGACTTCTACTTGGTCCAAAAGATTTTTTGCTTCAGCAGGAAGATTGATGTTGCTTTGTTTCAGACTTTCTTTAAGGAAATTGTAGTGTTCATATATGTACAATTGCCTTAACATTCTTAAGTATCTCCAAAATTTAAGTTTTATTCCAAAAAAACAAATTTCGACCTGAGCTAAATTTCTTTTTATGTAAAATAATTTTTTCACTTATAAAACCCCTATTTTTTCATTTGGAATGCTAAAAAATACTCTTCCCAAAGCAAGTGCATTTATTAAATGTGTTTACTTTTTTTTAGGATATAAGTCAATAATAAGCGACAATCTTTATATTATTTTTCTTCGTTTAAGAAGTATTTTCTTTCAAACCATTTTGCGATTTTTAAAAATCTGAAGTAGGCATAGGAAACAGACATAACAAATCCAAATTTTCCATCAAAGATATATCCTCTCTTAAAATAATAGACAAGAAATTGTCTTGGGAATTCAGTTGCTAATCTGAAAAGTGAAAAAGAACGCTTTTGTGTTATGGCTGTGTTGACAAGCTGTTCTGTATACATATTTAATTTAAACCATAATTGATATAAATCTTGATATGAATAGTGATGAATTATTCCTTTAAGTTGGGCTACTTTTGCTTCAGGTTGAACAACAAGACGATCATGTGTTAAATCTTCTGGCATATTAGCAAATTTACGATTATATAATCTTTCTAAGTTATAAGTGCGTGCTCCAATTCTAGGCTTTTTAGCTTTCGGTGCCATATCTTTAATTTTAATTTTATAAACGTCAGCTCTTGGATTTTCAAGTTCAGTTTTTATTTCTTCAATTAACTGTGGAGATAAAACTTCATCAGCATCTAAAGTCAAAATCCATTCATTAGAACATTGTTCTTGAGCAAAATGTTTTTGAAAAGAGATGTTTTCCCATTTGTGGAATAAAAATTTTGCTCCGAATTGCTTGGCAATTTCTTCAGTTTTATCAGTTGAACCACTATCAACGATAATAATTTCATCAGCTACCTGTTTTAAGGCTGTTAAAGTTCTAGGAAGACGTTTTTCTTCGTTTAAAGTAACAATATAAGCAGATAGTTTCATATTAACCTTCCATCGTATAATCTTCTTCGTATTTGAGATAGTCGTGTTTCAAAGCACGATAACGATTTAATCCCATAATTCGGTCAGCATAATCGATTACGTTTTGAGAAGAATACATTTTAATTGCTTCAATTTTTTTATCAGCAACGTCAGAAATATCTAAGTAGTGTGTCGGTTCAGACATAACTCCCCAAACTTCGTAATAAACAGGACGAGCTTTGATGGATATTTCTGTTCTTAAACGACGGAAAAATGCTTGTGGAACGACGTGATCACGATGGGCATCTAAACGATGAGGCATAAATACGAAGTCGTAAGATGAAAAATCTAATTTTTTAAATAAATCGTAAGCTTCTATTAAATAGCGGTCTTTAGCTTTCATTTGCTGATAATCATGAACGCCAAAAAAAGACATAACAGAAGAAAATTCTTTTTCACGAACTGCAGGATCTCCTCCACGAGAACCATCCGTCAATAAAATCACATCACATTGAGAAGCATATTTTGATAGCAAGCCACCACATCCGATTGTTTCATCATCTGCGTGAGGAGCAAGAATACAAATTTTGTCTTTTTCTTTAATTTCGAGAGGAACTGGTTTCTTTAAAGAAGGTAAGTCATACCCATTGAATTTATTGATAAAAAATCTTTTAAAATTCATAATGATCCTTTCAGTAAAAAAGTTTTTATAATGATAAAAGATTTGCTTTTTTTGTCAAGGTTGATGTATTTTCGTAAGGTAGGATTTGAGGATAAAAAAATGCGTATTGTAAATGTGATGACGAGCAAAGTTGTCGGTGGTGTGGAACAGGCTTCTGTTGATTATGCAACGGCTCTTTCAAGACGGGGACACGACGTTTTATACGTTGGGGATAAACGGGGTAAAGTTTTATCTAGTTTAAATAATGAAAAAATTGAAAAATATGGTATTTCGTTTCATCATTTTAAATACTATTTGATTCCTCTTTTATACAAAAAATTGAAAGACTTTAAAGCCGATATTGTTATTGTTCATACAAAAAAAGCAATTCGCATTTTTAAGATTGTGGCTCATTTGTTGGGAATTAAACTGGTTGCAGTGGCGCACAATCCTAAAATGAAAGAAATTGATAAAGCTGATACTATTTTTTCTATTTCTCAATATCAAAAAGATATTTTTGTTCAAAAAGGTTATCCTGCAGAAAAAATATACGTTATTCCAAATATGATAGATGATGAACGGTCTTTTTTTCCGAGCACGTCTTTTCAAACCCCACCTGTTTTGGCTGTACTAGGACGCTTTGAACCAGGAAAAGGATTTGAAGATTTTGTTCGAGCTTTGTCGATTGTAAAATCAAAGAAAATTCCTTTTCACGCTGTAATAGGGGGAACTCCTGTTGGGGATAATCAAAAAACTTATGAGTCTATTGTAGCTTTAATAAAAGAATTAGATTTATCAGAAGATATTCAGTTATGTGGTTGGGTATCTGATAAAGATGAATTTTATAAAAATTTGGATGTCTTCATCTTATCTTCGCATCATGAATCTTTTGGGATTGTTTTGCTAGAAGCTATGATTCGATCTAAACCGATTATCTCTTCTTTGGCAGAAGGACCAGCTGAAATTTATGCAGATAATCAAGCTGCTTACACTTATCCTGTTGGAGATTACGAGGCTTTGGCGAATCAAATTGAAATTGCTTTGACAGATTTTTCAAAAACTTCAAAAAAGGCAAAATTGGGATATGAATTAACAAAACAAAAATATGTTTTATCAAAAGTCGCAGTTGTTTTGGAAAAATCAATTGAAAGTGTGATTAAATCCTAATTTTTTTAATCAGGGATAATCTTTTTTTAGCGACTTCAAAGTTTCCCTTTAAAATCGCGTTCATCACAAATCGGCGACCAAGCGTTAAATCTGACAAGTTGATAAACGTTTTTGCAAACAAAGATTTCCATTCATCAACAAAAACCTGTTTCAATTCAGGATTTGAATCATCCATGATTTGTGTAAATAAGGAAAACAATTGGGATCTTGCTGAATAACGCGCAAATGCTTTACAATCTTTTGAAGATAAATGATTTTCTGTGATTATATCAGTTAACAAATGGGCAGCTTTGAAATTATCTTGAATTTTTTTTGTGGTTAAAGAGCCACTTTGTTGCCCATCATGCTGACGATGAAAGTAAAGTTTATCTGTGATATATACTGTTTTTTTTGCAGCCATAAACAAAACGAAAGTTGTATAAAAATCTTCGCCTAAGGTCAATGCTGGAAAACTTTTCCCTTCGAATAATGAACGACGATAAAGTTTACTCCAAGGCATAATATTGACTTCCTTTTTACGAATTGAATCTAATCCTTTAGCGATCTTTATCGTGCTTTTTTTTGCAACGGGTAATTCATCAGCTGTTACATTTTCTCCAATTCTTTTATAGGCATGACAAACAAGGTCGGCATTTGTTTCTTTTTGAACGGCTACCATGCGTTCAAAAGTTGTTGGAAGCATTAAATCATCATCGTCACAAAAAGCAATAAAATCACCAGTTGCTGCTTTGATTCCTGTTTGACGGGCAAGGTTTTGTCCGGCATTTTGCTGATTGATTATTTTTAGTCGAGTATCTTTTTGAGCATAGTCTTGAAGAATTGCTTCTGAGTTATCTTTTGATCCGTCATTGATGGCAATAATTTCAAAATCTTTAAAGGATTGTGCAAAAAGGCAATTCAATGTTTGGGCAAGATATTTTTCAGAATTATAAACTGGCAAAATAACAGAAATCAATGGCATAAAAATAATCCTTAGATTTGTTTGATAAATTCGAATGTTATAATTATCACATTTTATAACAAGATAAAAATGATTTGTTTGAAATTTATGTTGACGAATTTTCAAAATAATAGATAAACTCTCAAAAAAAAGATTGTGGAGGTAAAAGCAATGTCTTTATTCAAAGTCGAAAAAACACCAGATTATTACGTTTATCATATTTTGGGTTTTGAAATAAAAAGATTGCGTTCGAAGGCAAAAAAAACGTCTTTGATGTATAAAAATTTGAAAAAAACAAAATTAAGAACGGATGGTTTTAGTTTAGTCGGTTCTTTTAATGATAATTCCGGTGAAGCAGAAGTTGGACGTGCTGTTGCTGAAGCAATGAAATCATCAGATATTCCTTTTGAAGTTTTGGATATGTATGGCAAGCAATTACCTATTTTTAAACACAAGATTTCATTTACAACTGGAAAACATTTTAAACCTGTTGAATATAATAATATTTCACAACTCGTTTGGGAATTTGAATCTGGAATGGATGAAGTTCGTCCCTACGTCTTACAGGGAATCAACGGAATTTTGACATTTTCAAGTTTTTGTGCGAATTTTTTCAAACCTCGTTGTGGGGACAAAATAAAGATTTTTAAATTGCATTATCCAATGCACGTGGATCGCTCTGTTTTGGAAAATCCATCAGATGTCAGAGAAAAATACGGCTTAAAACAAGATGATTTTGTTGTTTTTTTCAATTTTTCATTTATGTCATCTTACTTCCGTAAAAATCCAGAAGCTGTCGTTGATGCCTTTAAACGGGCAGTAGGTGACAAAGAAAATGCCAAACTCGTTTTCAAAACAAGTGGGGCAAAACAAGCTCTGGAATTGGTTGAACGTTTGAAGGGTAAAATCGAATCTTCCGGGATAACGGATAAGGTTGTTTTTGTAGAACAATTTTTATCTACAAATGAAATGCGTTCTTTGATTAATTGTTGCGACGTGTATATTTCTTTACATCGTGGGGAAGGTTTTGGCTTAGGAATGTTGGAAGCTATGTTGTTGGCTAAACCTGTGATTGCAACGAATTATAGTGGTAACGTTGATTTTACACGCCCAGAATGTTCCTTATTAGTTGATTATAAAATGATTAAACCGGAACAGCATGATTTGGAAGTTTATAAGTACGTTGAGTTGTGGGCAGATGCAAACATTGAAACAGCAGCAAAACATTTGAAGGATATGTATGATCATCCAGAAAAACGCGCTGAAATAGGTCAAAAAGCTCTTGATTTTGCTCTTCAGTTTACAGATCAGGATAAATTTGTCGAAGACATGAAGGGAATGTTATCCACCCTAAATCAGATGGCTGAATAATGCGTTGTTCATGGTTGGATGAAAACGATTCTGTTTACGTAAAATATCACGATACGGAATGGGGAATACCTGTCCATGATGATCGTAAATTATTTGAAATGCTGATTTTAGAAGGATTTCAAGCAGGATTGTCATGGCAATGTATTTTACATAAACGGGAAGCTTTTCGACAATGTTTTGATTGTTTTGACGTGCAAAAGGTTGCTCATTTTTCAGATGAAAAAATTAAATTGCTTATGGAAAATTCCGCAATTATTCGAAATAAATTAAAAATTCAATCAGCGATTACCAATGCTCGTATTTTTATAAAAATCGTTCAAGAATTTAAGACTTTTGATGCTTATTTATGGCATTGGACAAAGGGTAAAACCATTCAAAGTGATGGAATTGAAACAACGAATGAGCTCTCTGATAAAATTTCAAAAGATTTGAAAAAAAGAGGAATGAAATTTGTTGGTTCAACGATTGTTTTTTCTTATTTGTGTGCTGTTGGTGTCATAGAAGCTCATACGCCTGAATGTGATTTTCGGCGACATTAAAATAATTGACAAAAATCGACAAAAATATAATTCAGTTATTGATTCTTAATAAAATAATCATATAATGGAGACAGAAATTTGTTAGGAGAACTAAAATGTCAGTGTCTATCTCAGATTTAACAGAACCAAAAGAAAATGAAACAAAATCAGCGGCTTTGTTGAATAAATATTTAACGACAGCTTGCTATTATACTTACAAAGAAACAGCTTTGGAAGCTCAATTTGAATTAAGCAAACTTGCTAAATCAAAAGCTTGGGAAGGCATTGAAATGTCTGACGTTGTGAAAAAGCAAAAAGAAGTTAAAGCTGCTATGTCTGAACATGGTTTAAAAGAAAAAGCTGCTTATTATGCAAACCTTAAAGCTGGTGAACATATGAAAGAAACAACTTTGAAAGTTGGTGCTTTTGCAGTTGCTGCAATTGTCGGTTCTCAAATTGATCCGTCTGTTGGACAAGCTATCGGTTTAGGTGCCGTAGCTTACTTTGGTTCAAAAATGGCTGCAGGAACTTATGGTGAAGTTACCGCATCAAATTCTTTCACGACACGCGATTACGTTGATTTGAAGCATGCAAGTATTGCTTTGAATAAATTACAAAAACACATGGAAAAGAAAGAATTAGATGATATGCGTCAAAAAGCAATGGCTTCCGGCGCTTATATTCCATTGGTATCTGGTCGTGGTGGATTTATGTACTAATTTTCCAAAGGTCTTTATTTTTAAGCGTTGCATCTTTGATGATGCAACGCATACTATTTTTTTAACCTATGGTTTTGATACAGGATTAGAATTTACCGAAACAATTACTTTTAAAGATGCACCAAGTTTACGTCCTGAACGTCAAAAAGCATTTGAAAAATGTTTGCGTTTGCTTCATTTGGCATGTGGAATAAGCTATTATAAAGCTTTTATTCCATCTCAAATGGAAACTTGTCCGTTAACAATGGATGAAGCTGATTTTTTCAAGATGTTTTATGAAAGCGGGTTAGGTGAATTTTCGTATCGCAATAATGTTCTTCCATTAATTAATTTTGTTGCAGATCCATCTTTAAAAAGTGAACCGGAACAGATTGATTTAGCTAAGAAAACAATTGTGCCTGTTGGTGGTGGAAAAGATTCGATTGTTACGATTCAAACATTGCAGTCTTGTGGGATAACACCTACTCTTTTTAGTGTAGGATTACCTCGCCCTATCAAAGAAACAATAGAACGTTCTGGATTAGCTTCTATTCAGGTTATTCGTAAAATTGCTCCAGAATTGATAGAATTAAATAAGCATCCAGAAGTTTTAAATGGACACGTTCCTATTACGGGAATTATCGCATTTATGTTAATGACAGCATCTGTTTTGTATGATTTTAAAGATGTTTGTATGTCAAATGAACGTTCTGCAAACGTTGGAAATACAATGTTAAATGGTAAAATGGTTAATCATCAATGGTCTAAATCTTTTGAATTTGAACAAGCTTTTTCTAAAATTACACAGTCTGTTTTACCAGAATTCAGATATTTTTCTATTTTGCGTCCGTTGTCAGAATTAAATATTGCCCGTTTGTTTGCTAAATCGGAAAAATATGATGATATATTCACAAGTTGTAACAAAGCTTTTAAGTTAGATGAACATCAACGTATTGATTATTGGTGCGGAAATTGTGATAAGTGTCGATTTGTTTTTTTGGCTCTAGGAGCATTTATGGAAAAGGATCGTTTATTGAAGATTTTTAAACGAAATCCTTTGAATGAGCCAGAACAATTAACAGGTTTTAAACAATTACTTGGATTGGCTGATTTTAAACCTTTTGAATGTGTTGGGGAAATTTCTGAATCACAATGGGCATTTTTACAAATGGCAAATCGATCAGAATGGGCAAATGATTATGTTGTAAAATCATTAAAAAATATGATAAATTTACCTGAGAATAAATTTTTTACGATAAATGAACAAAATTTGATTCCAAAGGAATACGAAGATGTTATTAGAAGATTTAAAGAATAGACGCGTTACTGTTTGGGGAAATGGTAAAGAAGGTCACGCTGTAACAGTCTTTTTGGAAAAAAGAAACTGTACAGTGAAGGTTGTAGAAGATCCAGTTACAGAGTCTCTTTCTGGGGTTGTTGTAAAATCCCCAGGTGTTAGTATTTATCGTCGTGAAGTTCGTATGGCTAAGCAATACGGGACTGTTTTTACGTCAGGAACAAATTTGTTTATGGAAGCTTGTCTTTTGATGCCAGATGAACGTCCTTTTTTAATTGGGGTAACGGGAACAAAGGGAAAGTCAACTACGGCTTCTTTAATCGCGCATTTGTTGCGTGAACAGGGCAATCGAGTAGCTTTGTGTGGAAATATTGGTTTTCCTGCTATTTCCTATGCAGATAATTTAGATGCTTATGATTGCATTGTCGTTGAAATGTCAAGTTATCAATGTGCGGATTTAAAATATGGTTTTGACGTTTCTGTTGTGTTGAATTTATATCCAGAACATATTGATTGGCACCAAACACATGAAAATTATTACAATGATAAATTAAATATTTTGCGTGTTCGAGCTCCAGATCAGGTGGCAATTTTAAATGCAAATAATGGTGCTTTGATTTTCAATACGAAGGATGAACAAAACAAAATTTTGTATGGCAATTTAGATGGTATCCACGTTGAAGATGGCTGGTTCTATGATGGATATGATAAGCTGTTTTCAGCCCAAATGTTGCCATTGCGTGGTGAACATAATTTGTCTAATATTTGTGCTGCTTTGACTGCAGTTAAGGAAGCAGGTGGAGATTTATCTCGTTGCGAAGCTGCTCTTCATACGTTTGAACCTTTACCACACAGAATTCAAGAAATTGCTTTAAGAAAAGGCGTTCGTTACGTAGATGATAGTATTTCAACAACTCCGGAATCAGCGATGGCAGCAATGAATACTTATCCAAATACAAATATCGTTTTGATTGCCGGTGGTTTTGATCGTGAACAAGATTACAACGAATTAGCTGATTATTGTATAAAACATGAAGTTAAAGTGATTGCTATGCATCAAACAGGGGAACGTTTGGCAGATGCTTTAATTTCTCGTGGTGGTTTTGTTCGTATTTCTAATGAAATGGAAGGGGCTGTAAAATACGCTTCTACACTCGTTCGTCCAGGAGACGTTGTTTTGTTATCTCCTGCAGCACCAAGTTACGGAGTCTATACAAACTTTGAAGAAAGAGGAAACATCTTCAAGAAGTGTGCTGAAGCCTTAGAGGATTAATTAGAAATATTTTTAAAACTTTTCAATAATAAGTTTTTCGGATAAAGATTCTTCTGGTTCGATCGTTTTTATACCCGTTCCAATAACACCACGAGAAGCTAAATTGAAAGCATCAGTTGCGTTTGTAACAGGTTCTACACAAAAGAAGTTTTCTCCTTGAGGTGTCCAAACGATTACGTGTCCAAAATCATGAAGTGCGGTCATTGTAATGCGGCGATTTTTAGAAGGCCAAGTGATTTCAACTTTACCATCAAATCCACCAAAGCAAGTATCTAAATCAAGACCATTGATGTTTTTCCCGCTCTCAAAAGCCCATTCTGATGGAACCTTAATTGGTTTTTCACGAGGTGGAAGTGCTTCATGAGCCCAAAGTGTTTTATTTTTGAATTGAACGATAGTATCAGGATCTTTTTCAAAGAAAGGATGCCATCCTAAACCACAAGGCATAGGAATACCGCCTTTGTTTGTTAATTTTAAAGAAACAGTCAATTTAGATTCTTCAACTTCAAAAGTTTCTGTTGCCTGATAACTAAATGGGAACCCATCTTTTCCATTGTGTTCAAATTGAATAACAACTCTTGTTGCAGATTGTTCAACAACGTGCCATTCACGTTGCCATCCTTCACCATGTAAAGGATCTGCGACAAAAGGATGGTTTTTAGGAACAATTCTTTTTATTCCCCAATAGATAAAGGATCCTCCGCGAATTCTGTTTGAATAAGGGACAAGAGGAAACATAGCTGTCATATCTGCAGCTTTCTTTTCAACAGATTCTGGTAGAGCATGACGCATTAAATCAACTTCTTTACCATCGACGTTTTCTGTCCATGACGTCAATGATCCACCAATACTTGGATTTATTGTTGCTGTAAAACGTCCTGATGTAATCTGAATCAAGTTATCCATAAAATGTTCCTTGTTTCTATCGTTGTTGAGTTTTCTTTTTCAAAAGGAGAGATTTTTTAAAGAAATCTTGTGAAAATCCCATTGCTTCATTCATAGTTGTCAAGCCAAAGCATTTTTCAATAGGTATAGTCTTCAATTCTGGATCAGGAGCTTGACCAGTCTTGTGTTGGCGATGACCAAAAAATGCTTTCATATATTCTGCTGTAGAGCTATTTATTTTCAATTTGTCAGGTGTTTCAAGGACATTTTGTTTATTTTCCCAATAACTTTTTCCATCTGCATTGACACAAACCATACTGACAATTTGTGCTGAAGTTAATTTTTTGTCATAAGGATGTTCACTGAAAGATTCTTTTTCACGATATCTTGCCATTGGTCTAGAGATATAAGCATTTTCATACGCATACATCATTTTTCCATCCTCATACCATCCATCAAAAGCTTGTTGGTAAAGAACATTTGTTGGTTTGAAAGGAATTTTATTATTCAAAATTTCACGAGGTATTTTATTTGCGATAATTGAACTTTCACTACGAAATTTATTTAATGGACCAGCATTCCCTGTTTTTTCCCGAATATCTAAACACGTCATCAACGACGTTGCTTGAGCATCAGCTTCCATTGCACGATAAAGCATAATTTCTGATTTCGGAGTGCAATCACCGAATTCATAAGTGCATCCCCGCGTATCTTGTTGAGCATGTCTTGCTTCATGAGCTAAAGTGGTGATTAATTCGTTATCACTCAATGTTGGATTTAAAACAATGTGTGGCTTTTTTGTTTCTTCATCTCGTCCACAATAACCACATGTTCCAGGTTGCATTTCAAAAGAAAGTTCAAATCCAGCTTTTGCAGCATCTGATAGAACAGCTTTACCAATTTCAGAAGAACGGGATATTGTATTCACTAAATAGGTTAAACGACGTTTTTCTTGATCTGTTCCTTTCATTGGAAAATCAAGTTCACAACGTTCATCACTATATCCTCCACGCAAAATTTTGCTGGAAAATATTTGACCTAATATAGATGATTTTTCAGACATAATCCCCCTTTTTGTACTGATAAATTATATTGTTTTTAACATAAAAAGTAAAGGGGGATTTTAAAATCCCCCTTTTGATTATTTCTTCGTTAAAGTGAAAGTAACATTTCCTGTTCCAATTTCTTCCGTATCACCAGTTAATCCAGTTTCGTGTTTAAATTCAACAGCCAAGACTTGTTCAGAAACGTAATCTTTATACTCTGTCAAAGCTTGAATAATCAAATCATCTGCTGAATCATAAGCAACGATAATACGATCAGAAACGTCAAAGTCATTTTCTTTACGCTTTGCTTGAATACTGCGGACAAAGTCACGAGCAATCCCTTCGCGTTCTAGTTCTGGACGAACAGTTGTATCAAGAACAACGACTGCTGTGTTATCAGGTAAAGCTAATCCAGCTTTTCCATCTTTTAAAACAAGACGCAATTCAAATTCGTCAGCGTTTAAAATTTGTCCAGCGATGGATAAGGTGCCGTCAGCATTCTTAGACCATTCATTTGTCTTTGAAGCAGCTAAGATATCCTTCATATAACGGCCGAGACGCTTTCCAACGATTGGGGTAAAGATGTATAATAAATTATCTGCTAATTCAGAAACATCCTTACCTAAGACAACTGATTTTACGTTTACTTCATCTTCAATTAGATCAACGTAAGCATTTAAGCGTTCAGATTTATTTCCAGCAATTGTCATTGAAGCCAATGGCAAACGGTTGCGCAATTTGTTGTCTTCACGAATTGATTTTGCCGTTGAGCAAACTGCACGAACAAAATCCATATCGCTGACAAGCTCATCATTTGCATCAAATTGTTTGTAATCGGGATAATCAACCAAATGAACACTTTCTTCACCAGTCAATGATTTGTAAATATATTCACAAGTCAATGGAAGTAATGGAGCCATTGCTTTAGACAAGGTGACCAAAACGGTATAGAGAGTGTCAAATGCTTCTGTTCCTGTAGAAATATCCCAGAAACGAGCACGAGAACGACGAATATACCAGTTGTTCATGATTTCCAAGAAATCAACAACGTCACTGCAAGCTGCAACGATATCACATTCATCCAATTTTTCTGTCAAATTTTTAACCAATTCGCGTGTTTTTGCTAAAATATAGCGATCTAACACATCAGTTGGTTTCGTGATGATTTTTGCTTTTAGTCCTTCAGCATTTGCATACAAAGTAAAGAAATAGAAAGCATTCCATAATGGAATTAAAGCTTTTCGAGAAGCTTTTGCAATTTCTTTTCCTTCACGGTCGATAGATAAGTTTCCACCACGCAAAATTGGGCTAGAAACTAAGAACCAACGCAAAGCATCAGAACCTAAAGTTTTGAATACGTCGTTTGGATCCGGGTAGTTGCGTAAGCGTTTTGATAACTTTTGTTGATTTTCATCTAACACAACGCCATGGCACAAGCAGGTTTTGAACGGAGCTCGATTAAACAATGCTGTACTCATTACCATCAAGGTATAGAACCAACCACGAGTTTGAGCCAAATATTCCACGATGAAATCTGCAGGAGAATGATTTTCAAACCATTCTTTGTTTTCAAATGGATAATGAACTTGTGCGAAAGGCATAGAACCTGATTCAAACCAACAGTCTAAAACGTCTTCGACACGACGCATCATTGATTTACCCGTTGGATCGTCTGGATTTGGACGAACGAGTGTATCAATGAACGGACGGTGTAAATCAGTTACTTTAACACCAAAATCACGTTCCAATTCAGCAATAGAGCCATAAACGTCTACACGAGGATATTTTGGATCATCAGATTTCCAAACAGGAATAGGTGTTCCCCAGAATCTGTTTCTGGAAATAGACCAATCGCGAGCTCCTTCTAACCACATTCCCATAGCACCATTTTTAACGTGTTCTGGAATCCAGTTAATCGTTTGATTGTTTTTCACCATTTGATCGCGGAATTCTGTTACCTTGACAAACCAGCTGTTAATAGCCTTGTAAATTAAAGGTGTATCTGTTCTCCAACAATGTGGATAGTTATGTTTATACATTTCTTTGCGAACGAGTTTACCTTCAGCTTTTAAGCGTTTAATAATTGGTTCGTTTGCTTTAAAAACTTGTAAACCTTCATAATCAGGAACTTCTTTTGTGAAGCAACCTTTTCCATCGACAGGGCAAATGACAGGAATGTTGTATGGAATACAAGCATTCATATCGTCTTCACCAAAGCCTGGAGCAATATGGACGATACCGGTACCGTCTTCAACAGAAACATAATCAGCACAAATAATTTGGAAGCAATTTTTTGTTCCTGCAAAGTAATCAAATAAAGGTTGATACGTTCTGCCAACCAAATCAGATCCTTTAATCGTTTTTACTTTTTCAGCATTTGCCAATTCGCGTTTATATCTGCCAACCAAAGCAGAAGCTAAAACGTATTGAACGCCATCTTCTTCGTAAATATCATAATCGATATCTTTATTGACGCACAATGCTAAGTTAGAAGGGAGTGTCCATGGTGTCGTTGTCCAAGCTAAAACCTTAATTGGTTTTGTTTCTCCTTCAACAGGATTTAATTGGAACATAATCGTGACAGATGGATCTTCGCGTTCACGATAAGAGTTATCCATACGAGTTTCAAAGTTTGAAACAGGTGTTTCTGCAGCCCAGCTGTATGGCAAAATACGAACGCCTTCATACATCAAACCTTTGTTATAGAGTTCTTTGAATGCCCAAATAATAGATTCCATATATGGTAAATCCATTGTTTTGTAGTCATTATCAAAAGCAACCCAACGAGCCTGACGAGTGACAGTTTGTTGCCATTCATTTGTGTACATCAAAACACGTTTTTTACACGTTTCGTTAAATTTACCAATTCCGAACTGTGAAATAGCTGCACGACCAGAAATACCAAGATGTTTTTCTGTATCCATTTCAGCTGGTAATCCGTGGCAATCCCATCCAAAACGGCGTTCTACACGATGACCGCGCATTGTTTGATAACGAGGAATAATATCTTTGACGTATCCTGTTACCAAATGGCCATAGTGTGGCAAACCATTAGCAAATGGAGGTCCATCATAAAAAACGTATTCGTTTGATCCTTTTGCACCAGCGTCACGCTTTGAAATAGATTTTTTAAATGTTTCCTGTTCATGCCAGAACTTCAAGATTTCTTCTTCCATTGCTGGGAAATCTGCTTTTGGCTGAATTTCTGGATAATATTTTGTTTTTGTCATCGATGCCTCTTTTTTTTAAAAAGAATAATTTTTATAAGTCTTTTTTAACCAGAATAGTGATATTGTCAATGATAATCATTGACGAATCCAAAAAATTCGTGGATTTTGTCATATGTGTTTTTTGATAAAAGGGAAAACCAATGTCCGACGAACAAATTCAAGATGAAAAAATTTTATTTTCTACCATTGAAAATGATAAAACTGCCGACAAAACTGCTATTTGGGCTGGTGCTATTTTAACACTAATCTGGGTTATTTTAGCTTGTATGTGGCTAGATGTAAGTGGCTGGTGGGAAAGCCGTTTACAGATGATGCCTGCTGAATATTTCAGTATGTTGGCTGGTTTTCTTTCACCGATAGGTTTGATTTGGGTAGGCGCCGCATTTATTTATGCCCACAAACGCTATTTGAAAGAATCAACGAAGTTGGCGAATTTTATAGCTCAAATGACAACGCCGGACAGCCAATCAAAGCTATACGTTCACAACTTGTTGGATGAAATCAAAGAACAAGCAAAAGAATTGAATGAAGCTTATTCGAAAATTTCCAATTGTTCCGAATCGGTTAACAAGTTAATTGGGAATAAAATAACGGATTTGAACGCATTAGCAGAAACTTTTGATTCAAATTTAAAAACAAATATCGAAAAAATTGCCACACAGACAAAAGTTTTGGAAGAAACTTGCACAACTGCTTCAAATCAAACGGATAGAACTTTATCAACCTTACAAGAAAATTTAACTGGATTACAAAATGCAACGCAAGAATCTTCAAACGTTTTAACACAAACTTGTACTTTGTTGAAAGACAGTACTGAAAATTTAAAAGCAACAGGGGATAATTTAACGGATAAGACCTTGCAAATCAGTCAGGAATTGCGCGAACAAGGAACGTTTTTGACGAAAGCAAGTGAAATTGCTCGTGATGTGATGGCAGAACAGACTTCCATTGCTGCAAATGAAATTGCTAAACATGCTGAAATCATTACTTCTGCAGGGAATAAAATTCATACGGAATTAGCAGAACAATCTAGTCAAATTAAGCAAGACGTTATGGAACAACTTGAATTGATTGAAAAATCAACGCGTGATGCGCGAGATAGCTTGTCCGCAGTGAACGTTGAATTACAAGATCAGGTTTGCAGTTTGGAAGAAATGTCAAATCGGGCTAAACATAATACTGAAGCCATGATTAATGATATTGAAAAGAGAACTGAACGCTTATCAGCAGTCTTTGATTATCAAACGACAGAAATTTCAAATAAGGACGAAAAATTATCAGAAACCTCTGAAAAATTATTATCTACTTTCAAAGAACAAAATGCATTGTTGGACGCAGAAGCTGAAAAAATTGTTACACGCTTTAGAACAATCGAAACAACGTTGGATACCTATATTTCTGAAATAGATAACGCTTCTTCAACAGCTGTTGAACAAATTACAACGGTTACAGATGCTCTTAATGGAAAGGCAGAAGGAATCAATCTTGTCAGCGATAGCATGTATGATCAGTTGCAAAAAGTTGCAGACAGTGTTGATATGAAAACACAAGTTTTGGATAACGCTCTTAAAACGATTAAGACAAATTCCGAAGCTGTGGCAGATACAATGGAAGCTAAATCAAGTATTTTGGCAACAGTCTTAGATTCTTCATTAGAAAAAGTTGGAAGCTTGAAACAGAAATTTGAAGATACGATTGAAGCTGTTCACAGTGGCATGAATGCCGCTGGTGAAGAAACGGATGATATTTGCAACCGTTTGATGAAACATTCTGGTGAATTAGCAGATTTGAGTAGTGCTCTCGTTTCTCAGACACTTGTTTCTGAAACAAGTTTAGCACAACAGGAAAAATACATTACGACGACTTCAAACAAGATTGAAAGTATTAAACAGGAATTGAAAGATCAATCAGATGATTTGACTTCAATTGCTGATTTGTTAGAAGCTCGGACTGCTCAAACAGTTGAAAAGATGGCAATGCAACTTGAATCAGCTATTGCAAAATCAAGTCAGGTTACCGACAAGTTCTCTGAATTGGATCTGAATTTGGCAAATCGTGTTTCTGCTTTAGATTTGTCTTCACAACAAATGATCCGTGTCAATACAATGATGCACGAAGAATTGACAAGACACAAAGATTTGTTGGATTCTTCTGCTCAAAGAATGACAGGTTATACAGAAGAAATTACAAACGAAATTGCTCGTCAAACAACACAAATGGATATTTCTACAGATTTATTGAAATCCAAAACAGACAAAGTTGTTGCTTTGTTGGATGAACAATTCAGAAAAATCAGTGAAGATGCTGGCAAATTGTTACAATCTGCAACTTCTGCTGCTGATCAATTGACAACGAAAGGTCATGAATTAGAAGACGTCTTTGCGCGTCAAAGTGACGTTTTGGATCAGGTTTCTGATAAGGTGGCTGAACAAACGACGATTGCAACGACAATGTTGCGTGAACAATCTGAACAAGCTGATAAGGATTTGGAACGCCTCGTCTCCAGAATTCGTTTAATCGAAGAAGGATTGAGTGTCCAAACGAAAGAATTAGCAAATGCTTCTGAAATGACGGTAAATCAATTGGAAGCTGTTGGTTCTGCTCTAACAACACAAGGAGACAATTTGTCAAACGTTAGCTTTGTTGCTAAAAATAAAATTAACGATGCAATGGAACTCTTTACAAACAAAACGAAAGAAATGTCAGGTGTTTTATCTGATATTACGACGAAGAGTGTTGAAAACTTAGATGCTTTGGAACGCAAACATGAAACCTTTGCTCAAATGGCAAACGATCTTGTTCAAAAAGTTGAAGGATTAAGATCAGAAATTGAAGTTCAAACTGAAAACTTACAAAAACAATCTGCAAAATCAACACAACAAGCTTTGATGATTCGAGATTCAATGCAACGTCATATTATTGATTTAAGTGATACGTCAAATATGGTTGCTACCCAATCTAGATTGGGTGAAGCATCACTTGGACATCAGACAGCATATTTGAAAGAAGCTGCTGAAGACGTAATGAATCAAATTCATGCTATCAATGAAGCTGTTCGTCAGAATACAAATGATTTATTGGCAGCTTCTTCTCGTATTGGTTTTGAGCTTGATGCAATGGGAGAAAATTTACGTCGTCGTAATGATGAAGCTACAAAGACAGCTGAAGATTGCATGGCTCGTTCAAAGACAGTTTCTGATATGTTGGAGGAAAAATCAAACTTGCTTTCTTCTGTTTCTCAAACAGCTATCAACGAATTAGCTGAAGTTGGACAAGCATTTGAAGGAAAAACTTCAATGATTGAAGCAACTTGTGAGATGGCTCGTCAACAGCTTGAATCGACAGGAGATACATTTATTGTTCAATCTCACCAGGTTGCTCGTTTGTCCGAAGAAGCACAAAAATCAATCAAGAATTGTGGTGTTGTTTTGCGTGAACGCGCACTTGATTTTAATAAATCAGCTGAAGATGCAAATAATAAGATTCGTTCATTAAATGATACTGTCCATCAAATTGGTAAAGAATTTGAAGATATGTCTGATAAGGGAGTTATTCAAATTGATTTGGCTGGACAACGCTTGCGTGCAATGATTAGTGAAGTTGCAGGAAATTCTGAACGTATTGCTCAAGAAGTTGAAAAATCAGGTGAAAAATTTGATGATCAATCAAAACTTTTGTCAATTTCAGCTGATGATGCTCTGAAAAAATTACAAGATTTACTGAACGTTATGCAAAGTAATGCTAAAGAAATCAGTGAATCAGGTGAACGTATTTCTGCTCAATCTATTAAATTGGGTGGGGCATTTAACCGTCAAGTTCAGGCTCTTATTTCTGCTTCTAAATCTGCAGAAGAATATATTAACGCTCTTGATAAGAAGAAAGAAGAAGCTGATACGAAACGTTTTCTTAATGAAGCTTCTGCTATTACGGAAAAATTACAGTCTTTGGGTGTTGATATTGCGCGTATCTTTACCCCATCCGTAGAAGAAGATTTGTGGAAACGCTATTATTCTGGTGATAGAGCTGCCTTTATTCGTTATTTATCAAAGGTAATTGATAAGAATCAAGTTCGTAAGTTAACGGATAAATTTACAGAAGATACAGAATTCCGTGAATTCGTATCAAAGTATATGTCAACCTTTGAAGATTTATTGGCGCGTGCTGAACAGACTGAACGGTCAGACGTTTTGACGACGGTTTTGTTAGGGTCTGAAGCAGGACATCTTTATACGCTTCTGTTCAAGATTTTCTCGCACGAAGCATAAGTTTTAATTATTTTATTACGGGGGAGACTTTGTTTTCAAAGTCTCCCTTATTTTATTCTTGAAAAAAGGTTAAAAAAAAACGAATAATTTTTTAAAATCATCTTGACAAGTTCTAATTTTTGGTTATATTTCACTTTGTTTTGAGTGCCCTTGTGGCGGAATTGGTAGACGCGACAGACTCAAAATCTGTTGTCCTTCGCGGACGTGCTTGTTCGATTCAAGTCAGGGGCACCATTAAAAAGAACCTCCCAAATTTGGGAGGCTTTTTTTTATCTAAAATCCGGATATTTTATTGAAAAGAAAAAATTGTTTTGATAAAATAAATCAAATTTCATTTGTTAAGGATAAAAAAATGATTGCAGATATTTTGAAAAAACTTGAAAACGAACCAGCAGCTATGATTGTGCGTCCTGCTTCTAGTAAGGACTTAGCTCAATGCCAAAAAGATATGGCAGAAGTTGAATTTCCAGCTATTCCACAAGGTTATATTGACTTTTTGCGTACAGTAAACGGTTTTGCTTTCAACGGGATTGAATTCTTTTCAACAGATCAAGTGACAGATCCAGAAAACGATTACACCTTGCTTGATATCGTTTCTGCAAACGAAGATTTTGCTGATTATTGTTCAGAATTATCAGGATACGTTCTCCTTGGTCGTGCAGATGATGATTTGTACGTTTACAATATTGAAACACAAAAATATGAAGTATTAGACTTTACAGGTCATGATACAATGGAAGAATATACAACTTTTGATGAATTGTTTACACAAGTTGTTCTTCCTCGCGTTTAATTATGAAAGTTTCAGATTTCGATTTTGACTTGCCTCGCGAACGGATTGCTTCACAACCTGCAACACCTCGAGAATCAGCCAAGTTATTACATGTATGTGGCGATACCTTAACGGATCGTCACATTTTTGATTTGCCGAACGTTTTCCGTTCATCTGATTTGTTGGTATTTAACGATACGAAGGTGATTCCTGCCAGATTGTTTGGAATGAGGGGACAAGCTGCTATCGAATCGACTCTTTTTAAACAAGTTGCTTTAAATACGTGGGAATGTTTGATTAAAAATGCTCGTCGTCTTCATGAAAAAGATGTGATTGATTTTTATCCTCCGACAGATCCAAACGCAGAACCTTTACAAGCCGAAGTTTTAGGCAGAGGCGATACAGGAACAGTTATTCTCAAATTTTTAACAAATCCAAACGAATTGTTTGCTCAATTAGAACAATATGGGGTGATGCCATTACCTCCATATATTCATCGTGAACATACAGAGTATGGTGAAGACAAACAAAATTATCAGACTGTCTATGCTAAAAATCCAGGAGCTGTTGCTGCACCAACGGCAGGATTACATTTTACAAATGATTTATTAAAAAAGATAGCTGATAAGGGCATAGAAAACGTCAAAATAACGCTACACGTAGGTGGGGGAACATTCTTACCTGTAAAAGTTGAAGACACAAAAGACCACGTTATGCACGCGGAATATGGCGTTATTACCCAAGAACAGGCTGATATTATAAATTCTGCCAAAAAAGCAGGTCGTCGTATTGTTTCTGTGGGAACAACGGCGTTGCGTTTATTGGAAAGTGCTGTTGATGAAGAGGGTGTTATTCATCCATTCAGTCAAGAAACTTCTATTTTTATTACGCCAGGGTATAAGTTTAAAGCCATAGATGCGTTATTTACGAATTTCCATTTACCATGTTCAACGCTCTTTATGTTAGTCAGTGCGTTTATGGGAACAGACAGAATGAAAAAAGCATATCAACATGCAATTGATCAGGAATATAGATTCTTTTCGTATGGTGACGCTTGTTTTTTGGAAAAATAGAGCAAATAAATAAATTTTATTCTCTAATAAGGGTAAAACTTAGGAGTGTTTTTGATTACATATAATCAACGAACATAGAGTTAAAATATTCTGTTGCGTTTGCTTCGGTAATTCCAGCATCAAAGCCGAAAAATCCACCAAAAAAGAAAGCAACTGATAACACAGCGACAACTTTCCAGAACATAAAGCAGAACCTTTGCTCACTTAAAATTTGCAACATGATTTTATTGGATAAAGAAGGTGTTTCTGGAACTTTCCAATTGTCTAACAATGAATTTAATTCAGTATCATTCATGGGAACCTCCTAACATATCTTTTAAAGTTTGTTTTGCACGATGAATCATCACTTCTACGGCATTTGTTTTCATATTCATAATTTCTGCAATTTCTTTAGCTTTTAATCCTTGATAATAACACAGAATTAAGGCTTGACGTTGTTGTTCTGGAAGAGCTTTTATAGCATTTTTAACGCGTGTTTCTTGCTCTGTTTGAATAAAGTCTTGTTCTGCTGTGGGAGAATTATCTACTAAATTTTCAGGTAATTCTGCAGTCGTTTTTTCTGTTTTTATTTTATCAATAAAGGTTGTGTATGCAATTTTATACAACCAAGTTTTTAATTGAAAATCTGGTTTCCAAGAACTTGCGTTTTTCCAAACTTTCAAAAAAACGTCCTGTGTTATATCTTCGGCAGAAGGAATATCCATCGTTAATCGCCAAACGTAGCTAAATACAGGACGCTCATATAAAATCAGCAAGGACTGAAATGATTTAGCATCTCCTTTGGCAATTTTGTGCATTAAATCAATTTCAGTATCTTGCATAAGTTTATTCCCTTATTCTGCGTCTGGAGCAGGTAATGTTTCTTGTTCAGCAGGTGCAGGTGGCATCATTTTTCCATGTTTGTGGTGATGATGTTTTCCTTTAAATTTTTTGTGGCATTTATGAGGTTTCATTCCGTTACCTTCGAATTTTTTGATGAATTTTGCTTTTTCTTCATCACTCATGTTCATAAAGTCTTTAACCATTTTATCTTGAATTTGATCATCCATTTTGCGGCGAACTTCACTTGCAACTTTTAAAGCTTCACGAATTTTAGCTTCATCACCTGCTTTAAGGGCTGTGATAACGCCTTTATGAGCCTCTTTCATTGCTTCTGCATTTTGAGCAAATGCTTTTTTAATAAATTGGAAATGCTTCCCATGAGGCATCATTTTTGCGAAATGTGGTCTTTGCGGAGGAACAGGATTTGTTGCTTTTCCCGCAACATATCCACCAAGAGCAAAGTTTAATGCCAAAGATACACCAAGTAAAATATATAATTTTTTATTCATGACAGGTCTCCTTTTGTTTTGAACTACACACCTATAAACGATGAAAATAAAAAAAACTTACAAAAAAATAAAAAAAATTTTGAAAATTATCTTCAAGTGAATGGTTTTAGGTGTTTTAATTGATTAATTCTGAAATTGATAAAAGGGATAAAGGTGGATAAACGTTGAATTGCTTTGCAACGTCCATATTAACGACGAAAATACCGCGAATAGGGGTTTCGATTGGAATATTATAAGCAGGAATGCCATCTACTAAAATTTTTTTTGCCTTATAACCAGCTATTTGTCCGATATTGTAGTATTTGTGCGTATATGCAAACAAAGCATTGCCATGACGAACAGCACCTTCAGAAGCTGAAAAAATTGGAATACCTAAAGAAACAGCTGTTTGATAAAATAAATCCCTATTTTCGTTGATTGAAAAATCAGGTGGCAAGAAAAAGATATCTACTTTTTGTTCTGCAAGTTCATAAGCCAATCCAGCAATTGCTTTTGGTTCAATTTGCCCATTTTTATTGACAGGAAGAGGTTTTTCAAAAACTTCATAATCTAACAAAGAAGCATAACTTTTAACGTCATTGACAACGTCTGCAGAATTTTTTTCTGACGGGTTATAAATAATTCCTATTTTTTTGAAAGGGAAAAACTGTTTAGCTGCTTGAATTTGTTCGGAAATCGAAGGCATTTGTGAAACACCGGTTAAATTTCTGCCTTGTGAAACAAATGAAGAAACAAGCCCACTTTCAACAGGTTGAGAAACGACCATAAAAACGGCAGGAACTAAAATGGAATATCCTTCTTGTAAGGCTTGTTGTTCTGTTCCTAACATTTTTACGGAAACCATTGTTCCCCAAGTAACGAGTAAATCGGGATGAGTTTTGTGAACTGTTTCAATAGCAGCATCTATTAATTTGGGATCTTTTTTTACGTCAATGACGGATATTTTTACGTCCATATTATTTGAAGCTACATAATCTTGAAAACCACGACAGGCTTCTTCACACCCATCCCACAAAACCATCAGGATATTTTTTTGTTCGGCTTTTGCTGGGCAAATAAAAAATAAACAAAGAATAAAGCTAAAAAACTTTTTCACGTAAATACCTTTCATTGACACCTATTTGAAGCCAACCTATGCTGGAATTATTGACAATGATTTGACCTGCAGCGTTGTAATATCCCTTGCGTAGACTGATTTGTCCTGTTTTTGAATCTGACTTGAAAGCACTTTCTGCTGTTCCAGCTTCGTATAAAACACGCCCACTTTTATCTGTTAATAAAATAAAAGCGATTTCTGGATTTTGTTTTTTGAAATTATCTAAAAAAGTTTCGGCTTCTGGAATTGAATTAAATGGAACGTCTTTTTCAACGGCAAACTGAATGATAAACCTGATTTTATTAGAAATAGTCTGGATTTTTGTTTCAATGATTGGATGCAGATTTTCTTCGAAATTAACGTACATTTTTCCAATAAAATGTGGAAAAGAAAGAAGTAAAACGACGAATGAAACAATCAAATAAGTTTTATAATTTTTAATGTATTTTTTGACGGTCGGTGTTACATAAAAACAGAAGAAAAGTAAACATCCTAGCGTAAATAAATAAAAAGCATAGTGAGAAGAAGTGTTCACCATTTTATTGCGAACTTCTTCTAATTTTTCAGTCGTATATTCAGCCCCGACACAACCTACAGGTTTGTTATAGACGTTGAAAATTCCCGTTCCGATAATGGTTTTTGTTTCAAAAGTGTCTTTGAAAAAAGAATTGTGAATTTTACATTTATCAATCCAAGGAATAGACAATCCTTCTTGAGTTTTGATAGAGCTGAATAAAATTTTTGAATTTTGAGCATCGGCGACGAATAAAGAAACCATTTCATTATTCATTTCGACCTGTTTTTCAAATAAGGTTGGCAATGAATTAAGCGTATTTAAAGATTGTCCTAAATCAAGCTGATTTTGAATAAAATCACGTGTTTCAAAAATTTGAATTTTAATTCGTTCATTATTCAAATTATTTGCTTCTTCATCAAAGATATTAAAGACGCGTCCCGTAAATAAAAATACGGTGACAGCCCATAAAAACGCACAAATTAACATGCGGTTTAATTTCATTTAATATCTCCTAATTAGGGACATTATAGGCGTATAAAAGTAAAAAAAACATTTATGATAATGATAATAAAAGTTGTTTTTTATAAACTCTTTGTGAAAAAAAAGAAATTTTTTGTGATATTAAGCCCCTCACCAATCTTTTGTAAAGTTCGTCCAAACTCACAAACAAAAGATGTCCTCTCCCTACAGGGCGAGGTAAAGGAAGTGATTTTTAAATTACTAAGAAAAATCAAAAAGATTTGTTTATTTGATTTCTTGAAGGAAATTTTTTGGATCAATGACGACGTCTTTGGAAGGAAAATCTTTTGTCAAATTGTAAGTTGTTCCACCAGTAATTGTGGATAAATCTTCCTCGTTAAGTTCAATATTTTTTTCAACTTTATTTTCAGATTTGTTTGTCATGATAATTTTCCTTACGGGTATTCCTTCATAAAGTATAACGAAAAAAAATGAAAAAAGTTACATAAAATATTTATATTTGTGATGTATGCTAATGGATAAAAGTGGGTACAAGAGAAGAATAGGATAGTATCCACTGTTTATTTTACGGGAGTTATCTACTATGAGATTAACCAGAACCACTTTAAAGGAATTAACCAGAAAATATCGAGCTGTCTTACGCCATTGTGCGATGGCTTTAGTAGCAACTATGTGTGTTGTAAATAATGCAATTGCTGATGATATTACTGCTTATACAAATGCAGAGAATGTCGGTGGCAAATATACGGGTGATGGAACAAAAGAAATCATCATAGCTGAGAGTAGTTCAGGTGGTCTATCTCAAGGGTTGACATCTTCAGATACAGTTTATGGACAATATAAAGCAGAAGATAACCTTCAATATAATACTGTTCGTATGTTTTCAGGAACAGTAGGGAGTATTTATGGGGCATCATGTGGAGGAATATCGTATTCTGGTATAAAATATAATATTGTATCTATTTCAGGAGGCACTATTAAAGGAGAGGTTTATGGTGGAGAAGGTTTTACAGCAGATTATAATAAAGTTATAATATCTGGCTCCCCTTTTTTTGATAGTGGTTCAAAAATTTATGGTGGTTCTGGTATGGGGGTTAACAACAATATAGTATCCATTTTTGGTACACCTATTTTTAATTCCACCGAAATTAATGGGAAAATAGGAATGGCGGGAAGTAATAATACCTTAATTTTGAATACAAAAGTGTCAGGTATATCTTCCGCAGGGAACTTTCAAAATTACATTTTTGTTCTGACAAATAACGTATCCAACGGGGATACAATGTTATCTGTTGATAGTGCTAATCCTGTTGATTTGGATGGTACTAAAGTTGCCGTTGGCGCAGTCAGTGGAAGTACTTTGAACGTTGGGGATCATGTCGTTTTAATTAATAATGTTACAGGTACTCCAACTTTGGATATGAGTTTATTTAACGATACGAATATCAGTAAATATGCTTATACCATCAGTACAAATTATACTTTTTCAATTAACGTTGAAAATGATCAATTAATAGCTCTATTGGATAGCAAGATTGCAGAAACTTCCATTAAAGAAGAAGTTGTAAACGGTTTATTTTCAGGAACAAAGAATGCAGTTAACAGCACAAATGAAGCCGTCAAATCGTCCATTCGGGCTCGTTTATCTCAATTAAGTGGTGTCCCTACGTCATCATCTAGTGCCTCTTCTAAAAAAGGCCAAAGTGGTGGTGATGAAGATGCAAAATATGGCTTGTGGGCTCAAGCTTTGTATAACCACATAAAAAGAGATTCATCTGCAAGTGCAGTCGGATTTAAAGGTCATTCCGAAGGGGTCGTTATGGGGGCTGATACAGAAGTCACTGATGGCGTAATTGCCGGTGTTGCTTATTCCTATACAAAATCAGAAATGAAATCCGTTGGTGAAAAAACAGACGTCAAAACACATGGTTTCTTTGCTTACGGACAATACAAACCAAATGAATATTTTGTGAACGGTTCTTTGGGATTTGGTATATCAAAAGCAGAACCAAAAAATGGGGATGATGACGTTAAATCAAAATTCTATTCATTTGATGCCTTGACAGGTTTTGAAAAAGCAACAGACGTCGGTGTATTTGTTCCAGGAGTTGGGTTCAGATACGTCAGAATAAATCAAGATGCTTATAAAGACGGTGATACCAGATTAAAAGCAAAAGATTCAAATACGGTGACAGCAGTCGTTCAATTGGGATGGAACAATGCGTATAAAGTAAATACGATGGAAATCACCCCAAGAGCAACGTTAGGATTTATCTATGATATTAAATCAGATGATAATAAAGTGAACGTAAAAGCAGGAAACGTTCATATTCTTACGGAAGATGATAGATTGAGCCGTTTTGGAACGGAATTAAACGTCGGTGTTGATACAAAAGTAAATAATCAATGGGGATTATCATTGGATTATAATGGTGAATACAGACAACATTATAAAAACCACACAGGAACAGTTTCAGTCAGATATGATTTTTAAAAGATGAAAAAAGGGAACGAAAAGTTCCCTTTTTTTGAATAACATTGCCACCTTTAAGGGGGTAAACAGTTTTTAACGAGTAAATTTATTTACGACTATAAAAACTGCAAAG
>JAKSVU010000119.1 GCA_024413465.1 Alphaproteobacteria bacterium | reverse complement strand
AATATCGCTTTCAAATCTATTAGACGGCAATCTAATATTTTCAAGTTGGTTTTATTCTATCAGTTTTTTGGAATTTGTCCAATGGGTTGAGGGAGGTTTTGTCTATGAGTGATACTATCTTCGTCAAGCAGCCAAGAAAAGACAAATACACAGTGTTGGATAATACATGTATAAAAGATTCAAGATTAAGCTGGAAAGCAAAAGGTGTTCACACTTATTTGATGAGTTTACCAGATGATTGGAAAATCTATCTTTCAGAAGTTGTAAAACATTCAACAGATGGAAAGGATGCTCTTAATTCGGCAATAAAAGAATTAATTCATTTTGGTTATATTCAAAAAAAAGGTCAAAATAGAGATTCAGGAAAATTCGGTGGAAACTGTTATTTGATTTATGAAATGCCAGTTGATTCCATTCCTGATGGGGACCGTTGCGGATTTATCGATGCGGTTAAATCGTCGACGATAAAATCGTCAACGGAAAACCCGCCACTACTAAATACTAATAAACTAAATACTAATATACAAAATACTAAACTAACTAACTACGAATCCCAGCCAGTTAGCGAGTCAGTTTTTGTAAATTATATTAAACAGTTATTTGGTGGTGACTATCCTTTTGATAAAAACTTTGAAAGTGATGTGATGAAAAAACTCGAATCATATCAGCTGGTAGAAAAACTTGAATCGTATTTGAAATATGTATTTGAGAGAACAGAATCACAAAATCCTTCTAAGTCGTTTGAAGGAATGTACAGAATTTTGGCTTTATCAACTTCAGTATTACGTGATTTCAAAATCATTCAACAAAATCAAACCAAATCAGAACCAAAGGTATGTGAAAGAAAAATTGTGTATGTCACTTGCCTTTCGTGCGGAACAGAATTTGATGAGTTTGATTACTACTGCCCAGAATGTAATTTGAAACTTGATGATATCAAAAATCACAATGAGGATGAAATCAAAATTCACAAAGCACTTCATCAGTTATCCGAAGAAGAACGTGCAAAAATTGATGAAGAGATGGATGCAAGAACAAAGGCCAAAGGTCGTTCGTTTTTGACTATTGAAGAAAGAAAACAATTTTACAGAGATTTAGGAATTCTCTAGTGGGAGGACACATGAACTTTTTAAACACAGTTGCAGCAAAACTTAAAAATGCTGC
>JAKSVU010000118.1 GCA_024413465.1 Alphaproteobacteria bacterium | reverse complement strand
AAATATCAGGAACTTTTAAAAACTTTTAATCTTGATGAAAACAAACTCATAAAATCTCTTTCTGCCGGAATGAAAGTAAAATATCAGATTGCATTAGCAATGTGTCACGATGCAAAACTTTTAATTTTGGATGAACCAACTTCCGGTTTAGATCCAGTTAGCCGTGATGAACTTGTTTGCCTTTTCCAGGATTACGTTGCCGACGGTGAACATTCCATCCTGTTTTCAACACACATTACTTCCGACCTTGAAAAATGTGCCGATTACGTAACTTACATCAAAAATGGAAAAATACTTGAAAGCACAGACATTGTTACTTTTAAGGAAAAATATCTTCAGGTTTCAGGAAAGGAACAGGATCTTACAGATGAACTTAAATCAAAAATTATTGGTTTACGTGTTCACAATTTTGGTTACGAAGGAATTATTTTGTCGCAAGATAAAAATCTTTTTGCAAATGCAGAAATTTCCAAACCAACCTTGGAAGAAATTATGGTTCATCAGGAACGATAAAAAAACGCTACCACTAACAAGGTTTATAAAAGGAGTAATTTATGAAAAATTATTTATATAAAGAATTAAAATTGTGCATTTCACCAGTAAACTATTTATTTTTAGCTATAACTTCTATGATTTTAATCCCAAGTTATCCATGCTATGTACCATTTTTTTACATCTGCCTTTCAATCTTTTTTATTTTCAACAATGCTGAATTAAATAAAGACATAGCCTACTCCATGATTTTACCAATCACAAAAAAAGATATAGTAAAATCGCGCTGTATTATAATCGCTGTTTATGAAATTATTGCTGTAATTATAACTATTCCATTTTCATTGATTATGACTCAAGTTTGGAAAATCGAAAATCTTGCCGGAATTGATGCAAATATCGCCTTTTACGGCTTAAATTTCATTACAATGACAATTTTTAATTTCTTTATGCTTACAAAGTATTACAAAAAAGCTGAAAAACCTGGAATTGCATTTTTAATTGGTTCTATCATCTACTGGATTGTTTATGCAATTTTAGAATTTCCTATCTGGTGTAAAAATATTTTGAACATAGAGTATATTAAACTCATGGATTCAACTGCCTGGTCAGATCAGATTAAACAGCTTCCAGTTCTTGCATTTGGAATTGTTGTATTCATTTTAGGCTGGATTTTAAC
>JAKSVU010000117.1 GCA_024413465.1 Alphaproteobacteria bacterium | reverse complement strand
CGGATTTCCCCTTTGTGATATTCAACTTTCCAGCAGCCAAAAGGTTCTTCCGCATTTTGATGATCAATTTTCTGCCGTCCAAAACTATTTCCGTTTACAAAAAGTTCAACTTCATCGGCATTTGTGTAAGCTTTTACATCAATTTCCTGGCCTTCATTCCAATCCCAGTATGGTAATAAATGAACAAAAGGTTCCGTTTTTTTGCCAGCCCATTCTGATTTATACAAATAGAATGTATCTTTTGGAAATCCCGCAGTATCAATCTGTCCAAAATACGAATTTTTTGAATGATAAGGTGTTGGTTCTCCAATATAATCCCATCCAGTCCAAATAAATTGTCCGGCACTGAAATTGCATTGTTTTTCCTTATTAATTACAAACTGCGAATTTGGAGCTCCCCATGGTGTTGTGCAGTTTCCCAAAGTAGAACATTGACCATCACTAAATGTAACCAGTTTAAGCGACAAAGGAAAATGATAAATTCCGCGACTTTGAACTGTAGAACTTGTTTCCGAACCATAAATTTTCCAATCCGGATATTGCTGATGATGTTCTTCGTAAAGTCTTTCAAGATAATTGTATCCCACAACGTCTATTTCATTTGCACATTTTTGCGCACCTTCTGTCATCATATAATTTGAGGCAATTGTAGTTAATCCATTTTTATCAGGATCATATTTTCTGACAACCTTACAAAGATTTTTAGTAATTTCCAGACCATTTCCCATGTGCGTATCATAAATTTCATTACCAACGCTCCACATAATTAAACAAGGATGATTTCTATCTTTCTTTACCCAATTTGTAATGTCTTTTTCATACCATTCATTAAAATAATTTCCATAATCAAATGGAGTTTTCGGTTTTTCCCACATATCAAAAGCTTCATCATCAATTAAAAAGCCCATTCTGTCTGCCAAATCCATCCATTTTTGTGGAGGAGGATTATGAGAACAGCGGATAGCATTTACTCCCATTTCTTTAAGTTTTGCAAACTGCCGGATAAGTGCATCTTCCTCAAAAGCAGCTCCTAACGCTCCCTGGTCATGGTGATGGCATACTCCCTGGATTTTTACATGGCGTCCGTTCAAGAAAAATCCGTTATCAGGTGTAAATTCAAAAGTTCTAAAACCAACTTGCTGTGATATTTCATCTAAAAGTTCATTTTTTTCATTAAAAAGCTGTGTTTTACAAATGTAAAAAAA
>JAKSVU010000116.1 GCA_024413465.1 Alphaproteobacteria bacterium | reverse complement strand
TATGTATGTGTAATAATAAATAAGTTGGAGTTTTAAATGCAGAAAGAAGGATTAGAAAAGTATCTTGATAAAGATGGAAAAATTATTTCGTGGCCAAATACGGCTGATGGAAAACAAATTGTCTGTGAGTATCTTGCAAGTCTTTTTGAATGTGGAAAAAACTATACTGAACGGGAAGTTACAAAAACTATAAGCGATTATCATTGTTTTATGAATCCAACTATGTTACGGCGGGAATTGATTGCGCGTAAACTTATGGGTCGTAAACCTGATGGTTCAGTTTATTGGAGAATTGAAACTGAAAAATAGGAAGGAGAGGCACAAAATGATAACAAAAAACGAATTTCCAATTTTAGAGTTTGATACAAATCCGGTTGCAAAAATAAATCCGGAAAATTTAACTGGCGGTGAAAAATGGCCTGCTGATAAATTGATTATTACCTTTTTTCCCGAAGCGCTGAATAAATTGATTGAAGAAGGCGTAATTGAAAAATGCTATCACATTGGCGGTGAAAATCCGTTTGATATTTACAGTTTTGTTGATTCTCCTGATGTATGGATTTTGCTTGGTCAGGTTGGATGTCCGGCTTGTGCAGGTAATCTTGATGCTTTTCAGGCTTTTGGTATAAAAAAAGTTATGTTCTGTGGTGGCGGCGGTGTTCTTGACCGTAACATAAAAGTTGGTGAGTTTTTAGTAGTTGAAGGTGCCATCCGCGATGAAGGTTTTTCTTATCATTATTTGCCGGCTGGTCGTGTTGTTTATAATGATAAAAAGGTTGTTGATAAAATCACCGGCTATCTTGATGAAAAAGGTTTTGATTATATAAAGGGCCTTTGCTGGACAACTGATGCTATTCTTCGTGAAACTGCCGACAGAATTGAATTACGCAAAAGTGAAGGAGCAAAAATTGTTGAGATGGAGCAGGCTGGTTGTCTTGCTGTTGCCAAATTCCGTGGTTTTGATTACGGTGCAATTATTTACGGTGGTGATGATGTTGCTTCTGACGAATGGAATGACCGTGGTTGGGGTAAACGTTTTGGAATCCGCTATAATTTGGTTATGCTTTGCCGCGAAATTGTTAAAATAATCTAATATATTCTCCACTTTTTACGATTTTCTTGTAAAATAGAAGTAGGTTTAAATTGGAGTGCCACAATGTTATTTAAAAAAATAAAATTTTTATATTTTTATATATATAAAATATA
>JAKSVU010000115.1 GCA_024413465.1 Alphaproteobacteria bacterium | reverse complement strand
AAGTTCATCAATAAGAGCAACTGTTTTTTCCCTGATATTCATTTATTTCCCCAAATATTATTTTTCTATCTGCTTTGTTGTTTCAATAAACAAATCAAAATCACTTTTATACAATTGATCTTGGATTTGTCTATATTGTTCCCATTCATTTTCTGCAAAAGCTTTTGCAATTTCATGGGTTACTTTTCCATTGTCCTGCAAAATATCCCGTTCATTAAACTGTAAAAAGGCATCAAGTTTTTTTGCCCAATCAGCCATGTACATTACTTTTTTATTTTTTGCCTGTGATTCAGCGTAATCCAAATACATAGTGACTATTCTATTAAGGCTGTCCAGTTCATCTTCTGTAAGATAGTTTTTTGCAATACTAACATCTGATTTATAAATATCGCCATCAGGAGCATTTTTCCATGTTGTAAGTCCCATATTCTGTTTTTTATGGTCAGCACGAGAGTATACAATTTCTGCTGCTGTCTGATGTGAAATTGCAAAATGAAGTTTGTTCTGTACTGTTGCAAAAAAATCTTTAGTTGTCTGGCTTGTTACATCATAATCCGCACTGCATTTTGAATAAATATCAGTAATCTTCTGATAAAATCGCCTTTCGCTTGAGCGAATGTTTCTGATTCTTTCTAACTGTTCATCAAAATAATCTTTTCCGAATGTGTAATCAGGTTCTTTTAATCTTTCGTCATTCATAACAAAACCTTTTATTACATATTCTTTTAAGATCTGATTTGCCCAGATTCTAAATTGAGTTGCTTTTTTAGAATTAACTCTGTAGCCAACTGCAATAATGGCATCCAGATTATAGAAATTTGTTTTATAGTTTTTACCGTCTGCTGCAGTTGTTTCCAAAATGGAAACAACTGAATTTTCTATTAATTCACCTTCTTCAAAAATATTCTTCAAATGCTTGGAAATAGCTGCTTTCTGTACATCAAATAAATCAGCCATTTTAGCCTGTGTGAGCCACAAATTTTCATCTTTCAAAAGGATTTCAACTTTTACATTTCCATCGGCTGTTTTGTAGAAAATAATTTCTCTTGTATTTGATACTAACTCATTTTTTTCCATAAAAATCTCCGATGCGCTTATACCATGTAATAATCATGATATTGATTCAAATACTGTTTACTTATACGAGTCTGAATGAAGTCACAATCTTCAACTTCAGATTTGATATTCAATTTATATAAACTGTCATC
>JAKSVU010000114.1 GCA_024413465.1 Alphaproteobacteria bacterium | reverse complement strand
TAGAATCTTCAACTTTATCGGCTATGATAATAGATTCACCAGAAAATAATCAATTTATAACTTTTTTAACTAATCATGCAATTTTTGCGAATACTTTGACTATTTTATCTTTTGTAATTCCAACCCTGACTTTTTTAACATATATTCTTTTTGCAAACGAATCAAATATGCATAAAAGATTTATAAATCTCCCTATTTTTGCTTCTTTTATGGGAGCTTCGGGATGGTTAATTCAAGCACTTAAACAGGTTTTTCTTTATTTAATGTTCTATTTTCAAACAGGAAGTTTAATCTGGTATTTTCTTATTTCACAAATTATTGTTTTAGGTTTGAATTGTATTTTTTCTTTTACATTATGTTTTATGGATTTAAATATTCAGCACAGAAAACATTTTCTTAAAAAATATTTTCCTGACGGGCATTTAACTCAATACAAGGGTGCAAGACATATTTCTGTCAGCGGACTGATTTTTATTTTCTTCATGTCTGCAGCATTTATTCCAATTTTGTATGTTTTCTCTGCTTATTTTTCTGAAATTACTAAAAATAATGGAACGTTCAGTTTTGATTTTATTCTTCTCTTTACTGTTTTTTGTACAGTTTCCATTGGTGTAACAATTTCTTTTACTTTTTTCATTTCGGCACCGTTACGAGCAATAAAAACTGCTACGGAAAAAATAAAAGCTGGTGAACTTGGTTATAAAATTAATGGTGTGAGCAATGATACTTTTGGAGATTTGGGCGACACTTTGAACGATATGTCTGTTTCTCTTAAAGAAAAATCAGAAAAAGTTGATTTGATGCAGAATTCCATAATTGAAGGAATGGCAACTATGGTTGAAAGCCGCGATAATTCAACTGGCGGTCACATTTTAAGAACAAGTGCCTGTGTAAGAGTTTTTGCGGCAAAATTAAAGCAGCATCCTGATTATCAAAATTACTCTGAAGAATTTTTTAATTATGTAATTAAAGCCGCACCTATGCATGATCTTGGAAAAATTGCCGTTGATGATGCAGTTTTAAGAAAACCAGGCCGTTTTACAGATGAAGAATATGAAAAAATGAAAGTTCATGCTAAAGAAGGTGCAAAAATTGTTCAGAGCGTCTTAAAAAATGTTGATAATGAAGAATTTAAGACAATCGCCCAGAACGTTGCGCATTATCATCATGAAAAATGGAACGGATCTGGTTATCCAGAAAAATTGAGTGGCGA
>JAKSVU010000113.1 GCA_024413465.1 Alphaproteobacteria bacterium | reverse complement strand
ATCATCTTCAGGCTGAACATATTTTTCAATTTTTGCAAGAACAGGCTTACTTGCCAAACGAATTTTTACCATCGCTTCAAAACTTTCAGAAGGTTCAACATTTCCAGGCCAAACAAAGTCATCAGCAATTAACCAGTCAGCATTTAAAGCATCATTCGGAGCAAGAACAACAACATTATTTTTAGCATCAATAGAATGAACATAAACCGGATAACTAACAGCAACACCAAGCCCGCGACGTTGTCCTACAGTATAATGCTCAATTCCACGGTGACGACCCAAAACTTTACCGTCCAAATCAATAATATC
The DNA here is from genome assembly GCA_024413465.1 of Alphaproteobacteria bacterium. Classification (GTDB taxonomy): domain Bacteria; phylum Pseudomonadota; class Alphaproteobacteria; order CAAGCB01; family CAG-977; genus UBA2903. The sequence continues at coordinate 906 of JAKSVU010000113.1, read as the reverse complement.
GCCAGGAACAGACGGTTTATCAGAAAAAATCAAATCAAAGTATTCTTCGCCAATAAAATCCTGACTTTCTTCACGTTTAGCCGCAACAAGATTAGCTTCTCTGGCAATTTTCATTACCTCTTCTTTTTTCATAGTAGCAAGAGGAAAACGAACCTTAGACAAAGTTTCCGAAGATAATCGGTATAAAAAGTAAGTTTGATCTTTAGAAACGTCAGTAGCACCTGCAATCATAAAAGGACGAATTTCAGAACCAAAAACGCCTTCATCCGGCTGAACAATTTTTGCATAATGACCAGTACAAAAATAATCATATTCAATACCAAGTTTATTAATCCCTTCCAAAAGAGCACCAAACTTTACCATCTGATTACAGCGGATACAAGGATTAGGAGTTCGACCGTTTCTATATTCATTTTTAAAATATTCAAGAACATTTTTTTTATAAGCTGATTTTACATCTACAACATAATATTCAATGCCGTGTTCCTTACAAAAAACTTCACATTCTTTAATATTTTGAACTTCGCTCGGACTATAACAAGAAGCTTTAAGAGGTTTATCGCTTTTTACTTCAGGAAGTGCCCCATCCCACAAAGACATAGTAGCACCAATAACTTTACAACCTTTTTGCAAAAGCATAAGCGCCACCAAAGTAGAATCAACACCGCCAGACATACCAACAATAACAGTATCACCAGCTTTAGGCATTTGTTGTGCAATAAAATTCATAAAAACCTCATAAAGTGATTATATACTTTTTGCGGTAAATGTCATTAAAACTTTTTCTATCTTTTTTATATTTATTCTGTTAAAATAAAATTTAGATTTTTATACTAAGGATGAGATTATGTCTATGAGATTAGTAACACGTTCAGATTTTGATGGTTTAGCTTGTGGAGCATTACT
>JAKSVU010000112.1 GCA_024413465.1 Alphaproteobacteria bacterium | reverse complement strand
TAAATTTTCAGATTTTATAATAGCAATCTAAAAATAAATTCTTTAATAAAATCCGGGCAGCCTATCATATCACCCGATACAGAAGACTTTTTAATTTTAGCTCTGTTATACTGGAGCATACGCTGCACAGCTCTTGACTCTATGCAAGTTTTTATACACATTGGCTTGTATGAAAAATGATAGAGCTGAACAAAATAAAATGATCGCAGCTATAGAAAATGCAAAATCTAAAGCTGACGTTAAATCTGTACTTAAAGAATTTTCAGAAGTAAATTCTGGTACGGCTTTGTGTATTGCATTTGAAAAGCTCTATGTAGACACAAACACAGGTTTCTCACCGGAAGTTCCAGTCAGCGATCTTATGCTGCTTCATAAAGACTTTAAAACTTCTAATGGAATATCAGTTGGAAAGAACTAGGTGTTTTTTGTATATTTTAAACTTGTCTCAAAAAAGTGTAGCTAACAAGATTAACAAAGAGATGATTAAATGATCGAATGTGTGACGTATAAGGCAAAAGCTTTATATACTGCTAAATTTCTTTTTTTAATGTTGATGTTTTTTTCAAACATTTCTCTTTGGATAGTAGCTTTGAATACGTATCAAGATGTCAATATAGACCTTGATTTAACTCCTTTTTGTCTTATGTATTCAGGCTTGGTTGTCGTACTCATGTATTTCTTTTGGGCTCATCCCTACAAAATTGAAAGAAAAGAAGACTGTTTTGTTTTTTTTATGTTTGGAAAAACAATTTTTTTCCTTTTTAATAAAGATGAATTTTTAAGATGCGGAAGGGGCCGCTTTGGTGGTAGAATTTTCTACTTCAAAAAAAGGTACCGTACCTATTGGGTCGATGAATGTGTTTTTCCTGATGTTGTAAAGATAATGGAAGGAATCTATTTGGAGAAGCCTTGCAAGTTTGATCTCAAGAAGGGCACCGAGACTAAAGTCATGTGCTTGACGTGTGGAAGACTTTATGAACGTGACATGTCCCGCTGTCTCTGGTGCGATGCTCCGAAACAGCACGCTGATGATGAAAATTTGTAAACTTCATAAAAAACGGAAATCAAAGAAACGTAGTCTCAATGGTGTGTTTTCGGGGGGCACTCCGATATTTCTGTAGTTCTTTTTGTCAATCCACAATCCAGCTTACAAGATTGTTATACACCACAACTAGTCTTTTTTAGTTCCTTGCATAAGCCTTTATGAATGGTTTTTGAT
>JAKSVU010000111.1 GCA_024413465.1 Alphaproteobacteria bacterium | reverse complement strand
GCAACTAAACCGAACATTTCTCCTATTAAAATGTTACTTTTGGTTGGTTGTTTTCTGCGCAACTACACGTTACAATTTTATTACTTGTTAGATAAATTATAATTTGACAACCAAAAAGGAGGCGTGTTACTTAAATGGAAACAGTTGAAAGAAAAAGATGGATTGACAATTTGCGCTGGATAACAATTTTAATCGTTGTTATTTTTCATGTGTTTTATTACTACAACAACATTGGAATTGGCGCGATGTTCCCGGGGCTGCCAGAAAATCCTGCAGTTGAAGGTGCGGCTCCAGCAATAACTTTTGCAGGAATTGTTCAGTATTCCGTTTACCAGTGGTTCATGCTTCTGCTTTTTGTTGTGAGCGGAATTTGCGCAAAATATACCTTGCAGAAAAAATCACTTAAAGCATTTATGAAAGCCCGCGTTCAAAAACTGATTGTTCCAAGTACGCTCGGAATTCTTACAGTTCAGTGGATTGGCGGCCTGATTATTTCAAACAATTTTATGTCTGGTCCGGATGCAGCTCCAGTTCCAGGATTTGTAAAATACATTATCAGTGTGGCAAGTGGAATTGGCGCTTTGTGGTTCTGCCATGTTCTGTTTTTTGCCTGCTGTGTTCTTGCCCTGCTCAAATTGATTGATAAAAAAGGACGATTGGAAGCGTTAGGTGAAAAATCAAATATTTTTGTAGCCGCTGCTTTTGTAATTGTGATGATTGGTGCAAGCCGGATTTTAAACATCAAAATGATTCCAACTTATCGCTTTGGATACGACACAATGGCATTCCTGCTCGGCTACTATGTTTTCAGTAGTGAAAAACTTCTTGCTCAGCTTAAAAAGTTTGGCTGGATTTGTCTTTTGATTGGAATAGGATTTGGCGTTGTTTATTTCAAAAAATTCTACGGCATCTGCTATTCAGATTTAGAAGTTCAAAACAACTGGATTTCAATTGTTCATGCGTGGTTTACAATGATGGGAATTCTTGGAATTGCGCAGACTGTTTTTGAGTTTGAAAATAAGTTTTCTAAATATATGTGTTCATGCAACTGGGGCATTTACGTTAATCACATTTTAATCATGCTGATTTTGAATACATTGCTTAAACCAGCCGTTCCAAATCTTCCAATTGCGGTTGTTTATTTGATAGAATTATTTGTGACTTTACCTGTAAGCATTGCGATGTGGGAAATCTGCAAAAGAATTCCTGTTTTACGATA
>JAKSVU010000110.1 GCA_024413465.1 Alphaproteobacteria bacterium | reverse complement strand
TTCGTTGATTCAAGATTTATATCTGTTTTCAATAAACGAGCTTCCTCAAAAAAGTCTTTTAAAAAATTTTGACTGCGGCATTGAAGAATTGAACATTTATCTTTCTCGGTATGCAGAAAAAAACGATAAACTTGGAATTGGCAAAACTTTTATTGCACTCACTCAAACAAAAGAAATAGCAGGATATTTTACCATTGCTACAGCTCAAGTTAAATTTGAAGATTTACCGGAAAATGCAAAAAATCATCTTCCAAAATATCCAATCCCAGCTTTACGCGTTGCAAGACTTGCTGTAAATAAATCTTTTCAAAAAAAAGGAATTGGAAAATATCTGCTGACACAGGCATTTATAAAAACAGTTCACGTTGCAGATATTACTGGTCTTTATTTTATCATAGTTGATGCAAAAGAATCGTCTGCATCATTTTATGAACAGTTTGGATTTCAATCCCTTACAAATAAAGACCTTACTTATTTTTTACCAGTTGAAACAATTCGTAAAGCAATGCGAAATGAAATGTAGAAATTAAAAAAATATTTTTCAGCAAAGAAACTTATCTTGTTTGACGTCAAAATCTTTCTATGCTATATTAAAAGAAAGGAAATGCCCAATTCATTTGGACTTCTCCACAATTGACAGAAAAAAGTCGCCAAGGTATCGAAGCTATGGCGACTTTTTACTTTAACTACTTCTTATCTTTTTTATGGTAAGAGAGTATTGCATATATTGCACAAATAATTGACGCAATACAACTTGCTATCAAAATAATTGCTTCTAACATACGCAAAGCCTCCCAAAATCAAATTTCAGCATAGCTGATTGAAGTTGGGAAAAGCCGCCTGAATCAGGCATTTCCAATAGGCAAATTATAATATATATAATATAAACTGTATAGTCATTATGTAGTCATATTAAAACTATTGTATAAAACTCGCAAAATCCGTCTTGGAGTTGAAACCGGGAATATGTTACCTAATATCTGATTTTTTCCGCTTCCTTAAGAACTTCTGTTTTCAACCATTCAGGCTCAATCACTTTTACGCTGCTTCCAAAGCTTAAAATCCAGTTTACGAGCCAGCCGGCTTTCGGCATTTTCAAAGTGACAATTTTTTCGTTTTCATCTGAACAAGGGGGACAGTCCTCAATTTTTTCAACCGCATATTCATCCAAAATCATAAACATTGAACTGTCTTTTACCTGCAGGCGAACAGTTTCAAAACTTT
>JAKSVU010000011.1 GCA_024413465.1 Alphaproteobacteria bacterium | reverse complement strand
GACTATAAAAACTGAGAAGGGGATGATTAGTTAGAAAAATAGAAATTTGTTTGCTCGCTTCGCTCGTCCCTTCGGGACCGCCTATCGGCGTCATGAACTTTGTTCATTCCCCTAACATGTGGGAATAATAAGAAGAAGTTTATATCTCCCTACAGGGCGAGGTGAAATGCTTTTTTTGAATAATTTTCAAAAATTATAAAAAAAATGATTGATGGTACTTGACATTAGAATAATCGACATTATCTATATTAATACAAGGTGGCAACGGGCTGTTGTCATTATTAACTTAAAAGGTTTATTTAGAGGTAAAACATCATGAATTTCAAACCGTTATTTGATCGCGTATTGGTCAAACGCACTGCAGAAGATACAAAAACAGCAGGTGGAATCATTATTCCAGATACTGCAAAAGAAAAACCATCTCAGGGCGAAGTTATCGCTGTTGGAACAGGCAGCCGTGATGAAGCTGGAAAAACAATCCCAATGACTTTGAAAGTTGGGGACAAGATTTTGTTCGGTAAATGGTCTGGTTCAGAAGTCAAGATTTCTGGTGAAGATTACTTGATCATGAAAGAAGCCGACGTATTAGGTATTTTAGAATAATTTAATTTATAAGGAAGAAGGTCACTACAATGGGTGCTAAAGAAGTAAAATTTTCAACAGATGCTCGTAATGCTATGTTGCGTGGTGTCGATATTTTGGCAAATACAGTTAAAGTAACATTGGGTCCAAAAGGTCGTAACGTTGTTTTATCAAAATCTTTTGGTTCTCCAAAGATTACAAAAGACGGTGTTTCAGTTGCTAAAGAAATCGAATTGGAAAACAAATTCGAAAATATGGGTGCTCAATTAATTAAAGAAGCTGCAAGCAAAACAGCTGACGTTGCTGGTGATGGTACAACATCTGCTACAGTTTTGGCACAAGCTATCGTTCGTGAAGGTTGCAAAGCTGTTGCTGCTGGTATGAACCCAATGGATTTACGCCGTGGTATTGATTTGGCTGTTGCTGCTGTTATCGAAGACGTAAAGAAACATTCTCGTCAAGTTTCCACATCTGCTGAAATTGCTCAAGTTGGTACAATTTCTGCTAATGGCGACAATGCTATCGGTGAATACTTGGCAGATGCTATGGAAAAAGTTGGTAAAGAAGGCGTTATCACAGTTGAAGACGCAAAAGGTTTGAATACCGAATTGGAAGTTGTTGAAGGTATGCAATTCGATCGTGGTTATTTGTCTCCATACTTTGTAACAGACGCTGACAAAATGACATGCGAATTAGAAAATCCATACGTTTTGATTCATGAAGCTAAATTATCAAACTTGCAATCAATGTTGCCAGTTTTGGAAGCTGTTGTTCAAACTTCTCGTCCTTTGTTAATCATTGCTGAAGACGTTGAAGGTGAAGCATTAGCTACATTAGTTGTTAACAAATTGCGTGGTGGTTTGAAAATCGCTGCTGTAAAAGCTCCTGGTTTCGGTGATCGCCGTAAAGCTATGTTGCAAGACATTGCTATCTTGACAAAAGGTCAAGTTATTTCTTCTGAATTAGGAATTAAATTGGAAGATGTAACATTGGATATGTTGGGAACAGCTAAAAAAGTTTCTATCACAAAAGACAACACAACAATCGTTGATGGTGCTGGTGATAAAGAAGAAATCAAAGCTCGTTGCAGCCAAATCAAAAAACAAATTGAAACAACAACATCTGACTATGACAAAGAAAAATTGCAAGAACGCTTGGCAAAATTGTCTGGTGGTGTAGCTGTTATCAAAGTTGGTGGCGCTTCTGAAACAGACGTTAAAGAAAAGAAAGACCGTATTGATGACGCTTTACATGCAACACGCGCTGCAGTTGAAGAAGGTATCGTAACAGGTGGTGGTACAGCTTTGTTGTATGCTACACGTGCATTAGATTCTTTGAAACCAGCTAACGATGATCAACGCGTAGGTATCGATATCATTCGTCGTGCTTTACAAGCTCCTGTTCGTCAAATCGCTGAAAATGCTGGTGAAGACGGTGCAGTTGTTGCTGGAAAATTATTGGAAAGCAAGAAAACAGAAACGGGATTCAATGCTCAAACAGGTGAATACGTTGACATGTTTGCTGCTGGTATTATTGACCCGACCAAAGTTGTTCGTACATCTTTGGAAAGCGCATCTTCTATCGCAGGTTTGCTCATCACAACCGAAGCTATGGTTGCTGATAAACCAGAAGAAAAGACATGCGGTTGCCATGGCGGTGCTGAAGCCGGTATGGGCGGAATGGGTGGCATGGGCGGAATGGGTGGTTTCTAATTCCCGCAAATGCTTGAAAAATAGAAAAAGGGCATCAGTTGATGCCCTTTTTTTCGGTTTTTCTTTATTTTTAGAAATATAGTGATATAGTAAGCCCGATTTTTTAATAAAAGAAGGAAAATTATTTTGGGTATTTTAGATTTTATTGTCGTTTTCGGCGGTTTAGCATTCTTCTTGTATGGCATGCACGTTATGTCAACAGGTTTGGAAAAAATGGCTGGTGGGCGTTTAGAACGCGCTTTGAAAAAAATGACGGCAAATCCATTAAAGGCTCTTGCTTTAGGAGCAGGAATTACAGTAGCTATTCAATCATCTTCAGCTTTGACTGTTATGTTGGTTGGTTTGGTGAACAGTGGCATTATGGAAATTGGTCAAACAATTGGTGTTATTATGGGATCCAACATCGGGACAACCTTTACGGCTTGGTTGCTCAGCTTGATGGGAATTGAAGGAAATATTTGGATATCCTTATTAAACCCAAAATATTTTTCACTCATTATGGCATTGATTGGGGCTTTCTTTATTCTTGGGGCTAAAAGTCAAAAGAAAAAAGATATCGGCAGTATTATGGTTTGCTTTGCCGTTTTAATGTACGGTATGAAAATGATGGGTGATGCTGTTGAACCTTTGGCAGATAAACCAGAATTTACCAGATTGTTGACAGCTTTTAATAATCCAATTCTTGGGATGATCGTTGGGGCTGTTGTTACAGCAATTATTCAAAGTTCTGCAGCAAGCGTTGGTATTTTGCAGACGTTGGCTATTAAGACCGGTGCTATTACTTATGATATGGCTGTTCCTATTATTATGGGCCAAAATATTGGTACTTGTATTACTGCTTTAATTTCTAGTATTGGCGTAGGCAGAAATGCAAAGAAAGTGGCTGTCGTTCATATTGCCTTTAACTTGATTGGTGCTGTTTTCTGTTTGGCTGTTTATATGGCTTTAAATTCAGCAATCCATTTTGCATTTGCACCAAAAGCAATTGATGCTACGGGAATTGCTTTAGTTCACACAATCTTCAATGTCACAACGACTGTTATTTTATTACCATTTACAAAATTATTAGAAAAAATTGCGAACACTCTTTTGCCTGAAAAAGATGAAGAATCTCGAGTTGAATTCATTGATAAGCGTTTGTTGGCTACACCTTCTATTGCAATTGCAGAATGCGATTTTGCAAGTGTGAAGATGGCTCATATAGCAAAGGAAACAATCCTTTTATGTAATTCAATGTTGTTTGATTATGATGAACAAACCGTTGAAAAAATACGCTCTAATGAAGATTTGTTAGATGAATACGAAGATAAAATCGGGACAACGTTAGTTCAGTTAAGTTCTCAAGCAGTTTCTGAACACGATAGCCAGATCACTTCTCGCGTATTGCGTGCAATCGGTGACTTTGAACGCTTGGGCGACCATGCGATGAACTTGATTGATTTGTCTCGTGAAATAAAACAAAAAGATTTGAAATTTTCAGACGAAGCTATGTTTGAAATTAAGACTCTTTTGCGTGCAATTACGGATATTATTGATAAGATGTGCTACATTTATGAAAAATCAGACATAGCTGAAGCTGCAAACGTTGAACCTTTGGAACAAGTGATCGATGATTTAACAGATACGATTAAAAATAATCACATCAAGCGTTTGCAACAACAAAAATGCACGATCGAAGGTGGGTTTGTATTGCAAGATTTACTTTCAAACTATGAACGCGTTTCAGATCACTGTTCAAATATTGCAGTTTCTGTAATTGAAACGTCTCAGGGGATGTTTGATACCCATAAATATTTGCATAACTTCAAACATTCTAACAAGAAATTTAAAGAAGTCTTTGCAGAATATTGGGAAAATTACAAGGTTTCTGCAGAATAAAAAATATCCCCTTAAAAATTTTTTAAGGGGATTTTTTTTTGATCCTTTAAATCCCTATAGGACGAGGTTGATATTTAAATCAAGGGATAATTTTTATAAATTTTGTCTAAAATTTTCGAAAAAACAATTTGAATAAAAGGAAAAAGTTAAGTATAATTATCTCAATTAAAATTTGAAGGGAATGTATTATTATGGGTGAACTTTCAGACGTCTTTACAAAAAAAGAAACCATAACGATTGGACAAGAAAAAGCAGAAGAAGTTGACTATCCTCATATTGAACCAAGCAGTCGTGAACGTGTTTCTCAATTATTAGCTGTTTTGGGAATGACAAAACAAGGAAAAGAATTAATTGCTGATGCAAAAGAATTTGGCGTTAAGATTATGACAGATAATATTCGTGCTCATGGTTCTTTTGATGATGAAACAAACGTTGTTAAATTGAATTGTGGTGGGACTTTTGATCGTCAATTAGCTACACTTGCTCATGAATTGCGTCATGCTCAACAATTTAAAAACGGCGTTCAAATGAATGCTTTGAAAGATCGTCCAGAAGATTATTTACATTCTCAATGGTTAATTGAAGCTGATGCCAACGTTTCGGCTTGTGTTGCAACTTGGGAATTAAAGCAAATGGGAATAGAAGGTCCATATAATGCTTTGATGAAAGATGATAAGCATATTTTGGAACCATTTACAAAGTCTGCTGAACAAGGTGGTTTGGAAACAGGTGATGCCCAACGCGCTGCTTTTGAAGGGTGGTTTACAGATACGGGTATTCGTGGATGCTATGATGCAAATTATATTCGTAATTTCGAATATCGTAAACGGAATGCGACCAAAGAAGAACGTGCGGAACAATTTACACGCGCTGTTCCAGTAGAAGATCAAGTTAAAAAGGTTTGTAACGTTCAAGGCAAGTCTTATATGTCAGGAGAACAAGCAAAAGAATTTTTTGCTCGTCCAGATATTAATAACGTTTCAGATAATACCTATTGGGCAATTTATCGTAATTTAAGAGACGTTCGTCAGTTTGAATTTTTAGCTCAAGCAAAAGACGTGATGGAAAAAGAAGCCGGTGGATTAGGTAATCGTGGTGCTGATTATTGGGAAGTATCTCGTCCTGCTTCAAGCAAAGGATTGCAATCTAAAATTTCAGAAAAAGCAAATCAATCCCGCAGGCCGATGAATCAATTACATACCTTGTTGGCAGCAAAATCAGCAGGTAGATAAAGGGGAAGACTTCGATGGTTCAATCTGTTGCAGAATTTTTTGATAAAGGGGACGTTAAAAAATACCAAAGTGGAAAGAAGAGTATTGCTCGTTCTGCAATGATTGCAGGGATGGTGTTGGCTACTGCTTTTGCAAGTGGTATTGGAAATGAAGCCCAAGCTGCAACAAATTATCATAGAATTGGTTTCCCATATACGGCTGAAGTGGTTGTGGCTCCTGGTGATACGCTACATTATCAAGTTGTTTCCGCTGGGGCTCAACAAGATTCTATTCTGGAAAGTTTAGTTGAAAATTCTGTTCAGACTAAGACAGGTGCTTCTGTTTTAAAGACCGTTGCTAAAAATGGAACAACTATTCAAATGGGTGATGCAGGGGTTAATTCAGTTGGTTTTTATAATCCGAATAAAAATACCATCACTTTAAATAAAGCATTTTCAAAAGATAAGTTACAATCTTGTTTGATTCATGAAGGGAAACACTCTATTCAAGATCACAATTTGAATGCTCATGATGATGCTTTCTATAATTTTGCTTCAACAACGATGAAAAACAGAGCAATGGAAGCAGATGCGATGATGACACAAACGATGTTTTCATACGAATTGATGCAAAAAGGTGATAGTGCAGCGTGGAAATGTTTAGAAACAGGATATCCTTGGGTAACTGATGCCTATAAAGCAAACGTTGATACGTGTGGAACCGACACAAATAAAGTGATGAAAAACACGATGTTGGCTTGGTATAAAGACAAAGGCTACGTTAAGTCTTATGATGCAACAGTTGTTAATTTTTATGCAAATCTTATTTCAAAAGCTCCGTCAGATTTGGTGTTTAAAATGGCAACAAAAGAACAAAACGCTGATAGTGTCATTACAAAAGTTTGCAATATGGATGGCGTTTCTTATGCTGGAACAGATGGAAAGTTATTAAAGACACCAGAAACGTTTTACTTGGAACAAGACGTTTATAATTGTACTGAACAATTGACAATGGGAATGTATAACCGAGTTGGTCGTGTTGATTATTCAGCTTGGGATATGTACGTTGTTAATAAAAAGGGTGTTACTTTGGATGACGTTAATTATTCAAAGTGGATGTCCTTGTCTCGTTCGCAAATCAAGGCTTATGAAAAGATTACACCACAGACAAAAAAAGCTGAACAAACGGCAAAACAAACAGCTCAAATGAGTGCGATCGTGTCAGCAAAAACGGCTGGTAGATAAATCAGATAAAAAGTGTGACGAGGGGCTGGATATTTTGAAATTTCATGTGATGTTTAGCCACCTCACCAATTTTTTATAAAGTTCGTTTTATTAAAAACTCGCTAACAAAAGACGCCCTCTCCCTACAGGGTGAGGTGAAAAAAACATTACGATAAATTTATTTTATTTTGTTATACCTTGGATCTTGTTCCAAAAGGTTTTTCATTTTAATCGCTTTTAGATGAGCTTCTGAATTTTCACCAAAACGGGTAATCATATTTTCTACGCGTTCAGCAAGCGTCATTTGTTCGCCATTTGGCCCAGTCATCATATCTGCACAATTAAGTAAAAAAAGTTCATCACTCATTTCTTTTATTTCAGGATCTCCATGTTGAGCAATAACTTGTGTATATTTAAAACCTGTTCGATTTAAGATTTCAGCCCCTCGAAAAGGATGATCTACCACTGTATTTTTATCAACAAATTCGTAACCAAAATCATGTAACCAACCAATTAAAAACATTTCGCGGGCTTTTTCTTCATTATTTGGAAAAAATTGTTCGCTGAGTTGTTGAAGTTTTCTGGCAACACCTAAAATATGATTTTTTCGAAATTCTGTAATCATTTTTTTCCTTTAAATTTCAAATGTTTTTTTGTTTTTTCCCAAAAAGTATTTTTCTTTTTAGTTGTAGATAAAATTTTTGATAAAAATTCCATTGTTCTTTGTTGTTTAGGATGGTCAAAAATTTCTTCAGGACTTCCTTGTTCCAAAATGATTCCTTTATCGCAAAAAAGAATGATATCAGCAATTTCACGAGCAAAAGACATTTCATGTGTTACAAGAATCATCGTTTTTCCAGATTTTGTTAATTCTTTGATTACGTCAAGAACTTCATTGACCATTTCTGGATCAAGTGCACTAGTCGGTTCATCAAACAATAAAATTTGAGGGTTCATACATAAAGTTCGGGCAATTGCGACCCGTTGTTGTTGTCCTCCACTAAGCTGTTCTGGATAAGCATTTATTTTTGATAACAATCCAACTTTTTTCAGATATTTTTTTGCAGTGTTTTCTGCATCTGTTTTATTCATTTTTAAAACTTGAATGGGGGCAAGTGTTAAATTTTCCAAAATTGTCAGATTAGGAAACAAATTGAACTTTTGGAAAACCATTCCAATTTGTTTTTGTAAATCCTTGATCGTTTCATGATTTAAAGGTGTTCCATCTATTTCAATAGTTCCTGACGATGGTTCTTCAAGAAAATTCATACATCTTAGGAGGGTGCTTTTCCCACAACCTGATGGTCCAATTAAGACAACAACTTTACCAGCCTCAATTTCTAAATTAATACCTTTTAAAACTTGTTGATTACCAAAATTTTTTTTAAGTTCAGATATTTTAATCATTGACATGACTTTGCCCACCTTTTTTCAATGTATTTAACACTTTGAGAAATGATAATTGTCATCATTAAGTAGATAATTGAAACAGCCATCCAAACTTCAAGGGAAGCGTACGTTTGTGAAATAATTATTTGAGCTTGTCTTGTGAGTTCTTCAAAACCGATAACAGAGACAAGAGAAGAATCTTTTAAAAGGGCAATCAATTCATTTCCTAATTGTGGAACAATTCGTTTAAACGTTTGGGGTAAAATCACAAAACGCATTGTTTTAAACCAAGATAAACCTAGAGAAAAACTCGCTTCCATTTGCCCTTTGTCAATTGATTGTATGCCAGAACGGATAACTTCAGCGATGTAAGCTCCTATGTTTAAAGAACAAGCTGTAATTGCTGCAAAATAAGCGTCAACGTGTCTATCCAGTAATTGTGGAAGAGCAAAATAAATCATAAAAATTTGAACAAGAAGTGGTGTTCCTCGTAAAAAATCAATATAGAAAGTTGCAAATATTCGTAATATTCTTGACGGACACAACCGTATAATTCCCATAGAACATCCAATCAATAATCCAATTAAAAAACTGATTCCTGAAATTTGGATCGTTAGAAGTGTTCCTGAAAGTAAAAGAGGAGAAATACTTTTTATAAAATTGAAAATGCTACCGCGTTCTGCCGGTTTTGTATTGTTTTTGCCAAACCATTTTGTGTAAATTTTTTCATAGGTGCCATCTTTTTTTAATTTATTGAGGATGATATCTACTTCTTTTTTTAATTCGATATTTTTTTTGTTAAAAGCAATTCCTACATCTGCTTTTTCAACAGTGTCACCAACAATTTTTGCATATTTATCACCACCGTGAGCCAAATAATATTCGTGAATGAAAGTATCATTTAAAGAAGCGTCTATTCCTTTGTTGACAAGATCTAAATTCATTTCACTCATATTTGAAAAGGTTTTAACTTTTACCCCTTTTAATTTTCTTGCATATACTTCAGCTGTGCTTCCTAATTCAACTCCTAATTTTTTCCCATTTAAATCGTCGATATTTTTGATGGTATCGTTTTCTTTGAGAACAAGTAATTGAAGGCCTGTCTTGAAATAAGGATCAGAGAATAAAACAGATTTTGATCGTTCGGATGTAATTGATATTCCAGAAATAATCATATCTATATTGTTTGTTTTAACAGCGGGAATGAGTGCGTCTAATCCCATTTCAACAAGTTGAATTTGATAATTTGTATTTTTTTCGATTTCTTTGATTAAATCAATATCAAAACCAACTGTTTTTCCATTTTCTTTATATTCAAATGGGGGAAAAGTTGCGTCCATTCCAATTCGATATGTTTTTGCTTGGGTTACGTTTGCGTGAATGAGAAAAATCAAAAAAACGAAAAATAATAATAGCTTTTTCATTGTTAGAAATCCTTTGAAATTTGCTTTTTAGGTTAAAAGAAAAAGCATTTTTTATCAAGGTATATTTAGTTGTTTTTCATGATGTGTCCGATTAAAAAGAGGTATTTTTTTTCTTTAAAAATTATGTGTTGAAAAAGATTATTTAAAATCATATACTTTATTGTATACGGATTTTTTCAAGTTTCCTTTGGGTAAAGGAAAAAGATCGATTAAATCAGAGTATGTAATTTTTTGTCATGAAAGGAATAAGACGATGGCAAAAGGAACAGTTAAATGGTTTAACAAAACCAAAGGTTATGGCTTCATTGCTCCAGAATCAGGTGAAAAGGACGTTTTCGTTCATATTTCAGCAGTTCAAGAAGCAGGTATGCGCTTTTTAAAAGAAAATCAAGTTGTTACATTTGAAATGGGCGAAAATAATGGCCGTCCATGTGCAATCAAATTAGCTGCTGTCGAAGAAGCATAATTTAATCTTGAAAATATCTGATAAAAAAGCCCCGAATTTTTTCGGGGCTTTTTTCTATTCTTATCTTTCTGCTTGCTTTTGACGAACAGGAACAGGAATTTGAACCTTTTGTCCCAAAATCAAAGAAGAATGACTTGCTACGTTAGCTGCAACTTTATTTGCACCACTTGTCATCAATTTGACAGGGCCTTTTTTCAAGAAAGCATCAGTTTTTGCGCGTTTTTGTAATTTAGCGCGATTTTCCATAATCTTTGCCTTCTTATCGTCTTCGACAGCCAAAGATTTAGAAACAACTTCGTAAACGTTCTTTGACAAACCTGGTTTTGCCATAACTTGTTCCAAAGCAGATTTCATCATTGCTTGGCGTTCTGGATCATAACGTTTCCATGAAGTCAAAGGCTTTACCGTATCAGCAGCAACAAGAGGATTTAATCCATCAAGTTTCATTGTCATTTCGGCAACAAATTGATAGCCAGAGCCATCTTTTGCATGTAAAGCAGATTTGTTGCTTGCAAATGAACGCATAACAGAACGAACTTTGTTTGGATTGGTGATTTGGAAAGCAGGATGTTCAACTGCTGCTTTTGCCCCTTCCAAACTTTCACTTGCAACAACGCCTAACCATTTGTTGACAACCAATTCTTCATCTTTGTATTGATTATAGAAATCTTGAACGATAGCTTTGCCACCTTTCATTCCAGCTGCATTGTTTAGGGCTGCCAATTGATCAGTCATATTGTTTGCTGTTTCATATTGTTTTGTAACACGAGCTGTTGCTTCTGGTGTGTCTAATTTTGTTAAGTAAGATAAAGCTTTGTTTTTCAAAGCGCGTTCACCGGCATCTTTTGCAACTGGTTCAAAAGGGCGATCAACGTTTAAGCTGTCGTAGGTTGCAATCAATTCAGGTTCAAATTTTTGAACGAATGCTTTTGAAACCATTGAATGTGCTTTGTGAATAGCATCAACGTCAACAACTTCCATTTGATCACCGATATACGCTTCTGACGGAAGTGTTAAAGCTGTTGCAACAAAAGCCTTATCCAAAGATGGATCTTTTAAATAAGAACCGAGAGCATTCAAATATCCTTCGTCAACTTTTGGTTCTTTTCCAGCTTGAATGTCAGAGACCATTTCTAACATCTTTTTGACACCGTATTGTTGTGCTGCATCCCAACGATTAAATAGGTCAGAATCATGCGCCATTAAATGAGCACGTTCTGCATCTGTGTAATCAAAATGGAAGTTAATAGGAGCTGTAAAATCACGGTTTGCAGATAAAACAGGTTTTTCTGGAACGTTAATGAAAGTTAAGGTTGCTTTTTCAGCATCTAACGTCATTACGCGTGAAGTTCCTTGAGCTTTATCTTCTCCAGCAAGTTGTAAAGGCATATCGTTACCTTTAGAGTCTAACAAGCCCATTTCCATAGGAATAACGAAAGGTAATTTTTCAGATTGACCTGGTGTTGGTTTCGTTTCTTGGCGTAATTTTAAGGTATAGGTATGATTTTTTTCATCATATTCACCTTCTGCAAAAACAGATGGTGTACCTGCTTGACTATACCAGCGTTTGAATTGTGTTAAGTCTTTGCCGGAAACGTCTTCCATACATTTTGCATAATCGTCAATTGTAACTGATTTTCCATCATTGCGAGAGAAGTGTAAGTCGTTTGCTTCACGGAATTTTTCTTTGCCAAGCATTTTTTCATACATACGAACAATTTCTGCACCTTTGTTATAAATGGTAGAGGTATAGAAGTTGTTGATTTCAACGTATGATTCCGGACGAACTGCGTGAGCTGTTGGACCAGCATCTTCTGCAAATTGACCAGCACGCAAGGTTGATACGTCTTCAATTCTGTTAACTGAGCGAGAACGCATATCGCGTGAAAATTCTTGATCGCGGTAAACGGTTAAACCTTCTTTGAGGGATAAGTTAAACCAATCGCGAACTGTTACACGGTCACCAGACCAGTTGTGGAAGTATTCATGTCCAACAACGCCTTCGATTCCAGCGTAATCTGAATCCGTTGCGGTTTTTGCGTCTGCAATAACGTAAGAACTGTTAAAGATATTTAATCCTTTGTTTTCCATAGCTCCTTGGTTAAAGTCAGAAACAGCAACAAGGTTGAATAAATCCAAGTCATATTCACGACCGAATGCTTTTTCATCCCATGCCATTGAACGTTTGATGGAGTCCATTGTGTAATCAAGCTTGTCTTTTTGACCTTTATTTGCGTAAACGCCTAAGGTAACTTCACGACCGGACATTGTTACAAATTTATCGTTGATGTAGTCTAAATCGCCACCAACCAAAGCAAATAAATAGGATGGTTTTGGGAATGGATCATTCCATGTGACTGCAGTTCTGCCATCATCCATTTTTTCTTCTTTAATCATATTTCCATTTGACAATAAGCATGGCAATTTATCTTTGTCAGCACGAATTGTCGTGGTGAAAACACTCATTACGTCCGGATGATCTGGGTAATAGGTAATACGGCGGAAACCTTCAGGTTCACATTGTGTGCAGAACATTCCGTTAGAAACGTATAAACCTTCTAATTTTGTATTGGCAGCTGGATGAATTTCTGTGCCAATGGCCAATTCAAATTCTTTTGGAGGATTTAAAATAGTTAATCCTTTGTCATCAACAACGTATTCTTTTGGATCAAGAGCTCGACCATTAATCTTGATACCCGTTAAGGTCAATTCGTCTCCATCAAGGTGTAAAGGGCGAACTTCTCCGGTTGTTGTATCATAGTCGCTTTTAATTTTCATTGTTGAAGCAACTTGTGTGTTTTCTTCATCTAAGTCGAAATCTAAGTGGACAGATTCAATTTTGTAATCAGGTTTTTTGTAATCTTTTAAATATTTTACATTTGGTGTTTCGTTTGTCATTATTTCATCCCTTGTTACTTTAATTGATGATTTTATTTTCGACAACAATATATTCTTTTTTTGTCCAAATCAATAAAAAAATGAATAATATCGTATATTTTATTTATATATAGGAAAATCTTAACAATGAGAATCTTTTTTATTGACAAAATTGACAAAAAAGTTTAATTTTTATCGAAAAATATGATTGGAGAAAGACTGTGCCCAGAGATTTAACGCACGTTATATTTGCTGATGATATTGTTGCTGGATTGCCAGAACAGAGTAGGGCTGATATTGAAAAATATCCGAATGCTTTGCATATGGGGGCAATTTGCCCAGACAGCTTTTTATATGGATCAAGTCCTGTTTTATCAACGGTAATGCATGGTGGATTAGGGGATGATACTCGTTCTATAGTCTTATCAATGCTTGATGGCGTTCGTGAAGAAAATGATCCAGAAAAAAAAGCAATGAAAAAAGCTTTTGCCATGGGATATATGACACACATGGCTGTGGATCAGGAATTTCATCCATTCGTTTATAGCTTGTCAGGTTCTCAATCAAAAGAAAATAATGCCGATGAATTGGGAATTTTGTTTGCAAAAGCAAGACATCGTGCCGTTGAAACTTGGATGGACGTTCATTTTATGAATGAAAAAGGGTACGATTTTGATAATTTCCGTCCGATGCGTAAAATTGTTCATGATATTAAAAATTCAAGAGAATTAACACATTTTTTCTGTGATAGTTTTAAAACGGCTTATCCTGAACAACATGGAGTAGATGCTGGTTTTAGAACGGGATTTGGTGTTCAATTATTAGTTGGTAAAGTAACACAAAATCAAACAATTGCAGGTGTTTTGCATCGTATGGATAAGGTGTTGAATGGAAAATTATTACCTGCTGTTGCTGGATTTTATCGTGAAGGGTGTGAAATTCCAAAAGCAATTACTGACGTTGAAGAATTTAAACATCCTGTTTCCGGAACAACAGTTTATAGTTCAATGGAAACGATGAAAGAAAATGCTATTTCTTTGGGACGGGATTATATTAAAGTTGCTGAAGAATATATTCAAAATGGTGATCGTGAGCAATTTAATCAAAAAATTAAAAATATCAATTTGGATACGGGTGTTGAAAATACAAAATTGTCTGATAATAAAGTGACAAAACCCAGAAGTATCAAAGAATTATTGGGAACAAAATTCCATAACTTTATGAATCGTGGACCTATCAGAAGATTGCATAGTGGGGCAAAAAATGAACAAGCTCGTCAGCAGGCAGTTCTGAAGAAAATTCAAAGAGGTAGAGATTAATTAAATTTTGCGATTAAAGAAGTATTCCCTTAAGTGTTTGAGGGAATATTTTTTTTGCGTGTAAAAAAAAGTTTGTAACCAAAATGGAGTTCATTCGTTTTAAGAGTAGAAGGTAATAAATTTTAGAGGAGTAATTCCCATGACAAAACATATGATTAGCAACGTTGATTTTTTATTAAAAGCGGCTTTTAATTTACCAGCTCCTAAAATGCCGGAAATTTTTGATGAAAATATTACTGAACTGACGGATGAGGATATGGAATGCTTGGCTGCGGCAACAGGTATGAAGACAAATCACTCAAAGGATAATTCAAAAAGTTCTGCAATATCTTAAAAAAATTGTAACTAAAATTGATTTTATCCGTTATTAAGAGTATAAAGGTAAAAATAGAGGAGTAATAACCATGACAAAAGAAAAAGCAAAAGACGTTGATTTTTTGATTAATGCTGCATTTGATTTGCCAGCTCCGGAGATGCCTGCAATTTTCGAAGAGGATAATAGGGTTATCGAATTGACGGATGATGATATGGAATTTTTAGTTGCAGCTGGGGCGCAGCAGAAAAAACAAGATCCAAAAAGTAATTAGGTAAATAGAATATATTTGAACTTGGAAAGGCAAGTTAAAGTATTGGATAAAAAAAGAGAGGTCAAAATGACCTCTTTTTTTGGTGCGGCTAACTGGACTCGAACCAGCACTCCGGTTAAAGAACAAGCACCTCAAGCTTGCGTGTCTACCAATTCCACCATAACCGCATCTAAACGGATAATGAAATAACAGATTATCCGTTTGTTGACAAGTTATTTTTGTGCATTTGAATTTAATTTTTTAATGAGGGCTTCAAAATCGCCATTATTTTGGCGCAAGAAATTTGTGTAATCTTCACGATAACTTTGAATCATACTGACGCCTTCAGCAATAATATCAACGATTTTCATTTCACCTTGTTTGTTCGTATTTACACGCCAAATAATTTCGATGTCACTATCTGAGTTTGGAATGCCCATTGCTGAATAAACAAAAACGTCTTTTTCGGCAACTTCTTTTTTATATTTGAATTGCTTGCCAGCATATTTTGTAAATCTGTCAGTCCAGGTTACGACGAGTGATTCTAATGCAGCATCCTCGAATCTTTTTAAAGTAGGCTCATCAATCTGTTTTGCGTAAGTTCCCAAAGTGTATTTAATCATTTTGCGAGTATTGGCATACTTGTAAAAGATATTTTTGAACTCTTTTTGTCTGGTCTGCAAAGTTTCAGTTGGAGTGATGACTTTTTGTAAAATTTCATCAGCTACTTGTTGGACGTGTTCCGTTGCTGTCATAGCTTGAACGTTCGTTGTCAAAAAAAGTAAGGCAAAAAAAGCGATTATTTTTTTCATTCGTCGTCTTCCATTTCAAAATTAAAGTGATTGATTGTTTCTTCTTCTCCACTTTCTGCTCGTATCTTTTTGGCAATTCCTTGACGGTAAGCACTGCGCATGAATGCATAGTAATCAGCTGAAGATTTATAAGCGTCATCCAAAACGTCCATCAGCTGTTCATAAGTGGAGATAGGTTTAAACGTACTGGATGATAAAGAAAGATAATCCAACGATTTTGATCCTGTCATAGAGGCAAGATAGGTTTCTGGATTAGAAGCATAGTCAACAAGATATCCGAGAGCTCCACGGCCATCAATTGGGCCAAGTAAAGGAAGCATTAAATATGGACCGGTATCCATTCCCCAAGTCGATAAAGTTGTTGCGAAAGAATTTTTATGAGGTGTTATGCCCATTTTGTTTGCAACGTCAAAGAAACCGAAAAATCCAAGAAGTGTATTGATGACAAATCGACTAGAGTCTTTTCCTAATTGTTGAAAACGTCCTTGAATTAAATCATTGAATATTGTGACTGGCATTTGAAGGTTGTCTAAAAAGGTGCTGATGTTTTCACGCATGTTTTGAGTTGTAACAGCACGATATCCTAAAACTACTGGTCGAAGAACGTATCTTTCTACTCCGAGATTAAATTTAAAAATTCCTCGGTTCATTGGTTCAAGGGGATCATTTGTCCGTTCATATTCAGCTAAAGCTTCCGGATCTGTGGGAACAGTTGCGCAGCCGGTAAGACATAAAAGTAAAGATAAACAAAGTATTATTTTTTTCATAAAAACTTTTTTAACTTTTTTTTAACTAAATATCAATCGTTTTTTCTGTTTAAAAGTGAAAATAAAACTTGCCTTTATTCGAAAAAATAGGTAAAAATTTGCCTAAGGTTAGTTGCGTCAGGAAGCAACTTTCCTGACAAATAAAAAATAGTGGAGAACTTTTACAATGACAGAAACAACAGGGCAGAACTTAACTGCCGTTGAGAAACTTGAAAAAGTGCGTGAAATTTTGAAAGCCAATGGCAACAATCCTTCACGCTTGATTCCTATCCTTCAACAGGTACAGGAAGTTTATCGTTATCTGCCGAAAGAAGTGATGAATTTTGTAGCTGAAGAATTAAAAATTCCAGCTGGCCGTATTTACGGTGTTGCAACGTTCTATGCACATTTTTCGTTAGAACCAAAAGGTAAATATTTGATTCGTTTGTGTGACGGAACAGCTTGTCACGTTCGTGGCTCCGAACCAATTTTGGCTGCCGTTCGTGAAAAATTAGGTTTAAGTGCTAAAAAACCAACATCTAGCGATATGATGTTTACGTTAGAAACAGTATCTTGCTTGGGTGCATGTGGTTTGGCTCCAGTAATGGTGATCAATGATGAAGTTCATGGTCAAATGACTGTTGATAAAGCTTTGGCTGAGATCGATAAAATTTTAGAAAGAGAGAAAGCATAATGGTAGATTTGGTTAAAATTGCCGCTGACTACAAACAAGAATATGAAAAATTACAACGTCGTATGATTGTTTGCGCAGGTACAGGGTGTATCGCAAACGGTTCCTTGAAATTGCATGATGCTTTAATCGAAGAAGCTAAAAAAGCAGGAATCGACGTAATTGTTGAATTAAAAGGCGAAGTAAAAGACAAAACATTATTGTCTGGAAGTGGTTGCCAAGGATTCTGTCAAAAAGGTCCTTTATTATCAATTGAACCAGATGGTATTTTGTATTGCCATGCTCATGCTGAAGATGCAGCAGAGATCGTTGAAAAAACATTAAAGAACCATGAAGTTATTGAACGTTTGTTATACGTTGGTCCAGATAAATGTTTGTGCAAAGGTGCAAAAGATATTCCTTTCTATAAAGGACAACGCAGAACAGTTTTAGCAAAATGTGGTCATTTAGATCCTTTAGATATTCGTGAATATATCTATCGTGATGGTTATAAAGGTGCTGAAAAAGCATATACCACAATGAATGCAGAACAAATTTGTCAGGAAGTTATTGATTCTGGTTTGCGTGGCCGTGGTGGTGGTGGATTCCCAACTGGTCGTAAGTGGGATATCGCTCGCAAAGTCACATGCGATAAGAAATATATCGTTTGCAACGCTGATGAAGGCGATCCAGGTGCATTTATGGATCGTTCAGTTATGGAAGGTAATCCACATGCCGTTATCGAAGGTATGATGATTGCTGCTGCTGGTATTGGAGCTGATGAAGGTTTCATTTACTGCCGTGCAGAATATCCTTTGGCTGTTAAACGTATGCGTTTTGCTATTCAACAAGCTACTGAATTAGGTATCTTGGGTGATAACGTATTTGGTACCGGTAAAAAATTCACCTTGTCCGTTATGGAAGGTGCTGGTGCTTTCGTTTGCGGTGAAGAAACAGCTTTGATGCACTCTATTGAAGGTGCTCGTGGTATGCCATCTCCAAAACCTCCATTCCCAGCTGTATCTGGTTTGTGGGGTAAATCAACAACAATCAATAACGTTGAAACGTTGGCTTCTGTTCCAGTTATTTTCTTAAAAGGTGCTGCTGAATATAAATCAGTTGGTACAGAAAAATCTCCTGGTACAAAGACGTTCGCTGTTACAGGTTGTGTTGCTAACACAGGTTTGGTTGAAGTTCCATGCGGAACAACATTGCGTGAAATCATTTTCAACGTTGCTGGTGGCGTTATCAATGCTAAAGGCGAAGTTGACAATTCCGCATTTAAAGCAGCTCAAACAGGTGGTCCATCAGGTGGTTGCTTGACAGCAGAACACTTAGATATCCCAATGGATTTTGACTCATTGCGTTCAGTTGGCGCTATGATCGGTTCTGGTGGATTGGTTGTTATGAATAAAGATACATGTATGTGTAACGTTGCTCGTTTCTTCATGCAATTTACACAAAATGAATCTTGCGGTAAATGTACACCATGCCGTGAAGGTACAAAACAAATGTTAGCTTTGTTAGATGACGTTTGTGAAGGTCGCGGTACAATGGAAACATTGGATTTGTTGGAAGAAACAGCTAAAACAGTTCAAGCTGCAAGCTTGTGTGGTTTAGGTAAAACAGCTCCAAATCCAGTATTATCAACATTGCGTTATTTCCGTGATGAATATGTAGCTCACGTTAAAGATAAACGTTGCCCAGCTGGACAATGCAAAGCTTTAGCAAGACCTGAAATTGATCCAAACGTTTGCAAAGGTTGTACAGCTTGTGCTCGTAAATGCCCAGCAGGTGCTATTTCCGGTACAGTAAAACAACCACACCACATTGATCCAGATAAATGTATTAAATGCGGTGCATGTAAAGCAACATGTAAGTTCGGCGCCATCAAAGGCATATAATAGAAAGGCTTAAGTTTATGAGTGAAAAGAAAACATTATTCATTGACGGTATCGAAGTCGAAATCGAAAATGAACGTAATATATTAGAACTTTGCCGTAAGGTTGGAATTGATATCCCGACATTCTGTTATCATCCAGAATTGAGTATTTTCGGTGCTTGCCGTTTGTGCTTAGTCGAAATCGAAGGACGTGGTATTCAATCATCTTGTTCTGTTCCTCCAGAAGCAGGTTTGAAAATTAAAACCAACACAGATCAAATCCGTAAATTGCGTCGCAATACAATGGAATTGTTGTTGGCTTCCCATCCACAAGATTGCTTGAAATGTGCAAAATCTACAAAATGTAAATTACAAGCTATCGCACGCAAAGTCGGTGTAACAGACATTCGTTATAAGATGTTAACAAAAGGCAATAAAGTCGATGCTAGCTCTTATTCAATCGTCCGCGATCCAGATAAATGTATTTTGTGCGGAAACTGCGTCAGAACATGTTCTGAAATTCAAGGTGTAGGAGCTTTGAACTTTGCAAAACGTGGTTCAAACAGTACTGTTATTACAGCATTCAATATCGATATGAATAAATCTGAATGTGTCAACTGCGGTCAATGTGCTGCAGCTTGCCCAACAGGTGCTTTGACAATTCATAGCGAAGTTGATGAAACAATGGCTGATATTAACAATCCAGCAAAAGTAACAGTTGTTCAAATGGCTCCAGCAGTTCGCGTTGCTATTGCAGAAGAATTTGGATTACCAGCTGGTGTTGATTCAACAAAGAAAATTGTTACAGCTTTGAAAAAATTGGGTGTTGATTACGTTTACGACACAAACTTCACAGCTGATATGACAATTGTTGAAGAAGCTACAGAATTTGTTGGTCGTTTAACAAACAATGGTGTGTTCCCAATGTTTACTTCTTGCTGCCCAGCTTGGATTAAATATGCTGAAACATTCCACCCAACAGTTTTGAAGAATATTTCAAGTTGCCGTTCACCACAAGGTATGTTCGGTGCTGTTGTTCGTAAAGCTATGCCAGAGATCACAGGTAAGTCAAATGACGATATCGTTTCAATTTCTATTATGCCATGTACAGCAAAGAAATTTGAAGCTCGTCGTGATCAATTCAAGAAGGGTGATAAATATGAAATCGATCATGTTTTGACAACCCAAGAATTGGCTACAATGTTGAAGTCAAGTGGTATCAATTTAGCTGAATTACCAGATACAGAATTGGATAGTCCATTAGGTAACTACACAGGTGCTGCCGTTATTTTCGGTGTAACCGGTGGTGTTATGGAAGCTGTATTGCGTTATGCTGCTGAAAAAGTTGGCGGTATTAAGGATGCTATCGAATTCAAGGCTGTTCGTGGTTTCGAAGGTATTCGTGAAGCTGAAGTTGAATTGAACGGTAAAAAATTAAAATTAGCTATCGTTCACGGCTTGAAGAATGCTGGAAAAGTTTGCGAACAAGTTGAAGCTGGTACATGCCAATACGATTTAATTGAAGTCATGGCTTGCCCAGGCGGATGCGTCGGTGGAGCTGGTCAACCAATTTCAGAAGGTATGGCTAAGAAGATGCAACGTGCTGAAGGTTTATACAAAGCAGATGAAAAATGTGCAATGCGTAAATCTCAGGAAAATGCTGCCGTTTATGATATTTACAATAAATATTTCGAAGGCGGTCCTGCAACACACGAAGCTCATGAAAACTTGCATACAACCTATGAAAAACGTTGCAAATTGCAAGAAGACTTAGATCCGAAAAACGTTTAATTTAGTGAAAAAAGGGGATTGAAAAATCCCCTTTTTTTGTCTTTTTTGGAGACATTATAGTTATGAAGAAATTATTATTTGCTTTTGCATTGATGTTATCTGTATCGGCTTGTTCTACGCAACGATTTGTTTTGGATCCAAACGTTCCAGAACACCCAACTTATTCAGGGATAAGTCATTTTTGGTTTTGGGGATTGTTCCAAACGGATCGGATAAATCCAGAAATGCATTGTGGAACAAATGGAATAGCTGCATTAGAAACAAAAGATTCGTATTTAAGTATATTGGGGATTATTTGGGCTCCACGACCATACAAAATATATTGTAAAGATCCATCACGTAGTTATACACCACGCCATGACCAAACATATCGTGGATATGATGCTTATGGAGCATACTAATTTGTAAGAAAAAGACGCTATGAAGCGTCTTTTTTATTTTTCCAAAAGAAGATAGTTTCTTTTATTTTCTTTTTAATCATTTTACGACGCTTTATAGCGGCATCTTGATCTTCACGATCTTGAATTTCCATGGATAAGCGTCCCTTTATTTCTTGAAGCATATCGCAAGTTCTGGCGAGTATGTAGCTTGTTGGTGTTTCAACCCAATCTCCACGTCCTTTGCCACAAGGTGTTTTAGAAATAATTTTCTTAGTTGCATTTGCAAATAATGATGGAAACAACATGCGACCAATAGAGTTTGCAGTTGGCATTTTTACTGTTTCAATTTTATAGTCAGCTCGTTTTAGCGTATATGCATTATTGAATTTCGTTAAGACACCTGCTAAACGGGCGTGAACCTTTTGTAGGTCTTTTAAAGTAGCTTTTTCCAAAGATTGTTTATAATCTTCATCTTTTTCTACTTCTGTATCAATAACTTCATCAACAGGCGTAGCTTTTTCTAGAATTGAAGCAACGTCTAATCCATCATATTCTGGGTCAATATCAATTTGCTCATGTAATACTGTTACGATGACAAGAGATGTCAAAACGTCAAACAAAATTTGTTCATTTGTGTCTGTTACACGAAAAGCAGCATCGACTTCAGATAATTTACGATCAAGTTTTTGATCAACACGATAAATTTCCAGCCATTTTTCTGGATTATCTTTTGCTTTTAATAATTCACTGGCTTTTTGTTTTTCGACTGCTTTTACAGCATTGCGTAATAAATATAAGTCTCGGACGTCAATGGCAGCTTCAAATAAATCGTCTGCCTGCCAACGTTCAAGGGCATCCTTGACCGCTTTTTCATTTTTAAAATCTAAATCTTCCAACATAAAACCTTCTTTCGTACAAAGATATTAGCTTAAAAAATAAAATAAATCAATTTTTTGTTCATTTTTTAGGATTTTATTAAATATCTTGTGGTTAAAATGAAGCAAATGAATTCATTATAAAGAGGTGGACTATGTCCTCAAAAATGTTAAAAAAAATATTATCTATTGCCGCAATTACTTCGGTTTCTGCGTCGTGTCAGTACTTGCCTTTTGCACAAAAAACGGTAATTACACCTCGTCAATCATCTAGTGTGATTGTTTGCCGTTCTGCACAATGTGGGGCTGCTCATCTCAGTATGACACGCGAATTTATGTACAATGCATTGTTGAATTTGTTTGATACAAATTTAGAATCAACAGTTTCAGTTTGTGAAGCAGATCCGAATACGCATGCTTGTTTTGATCATTATATTCATTTCCCGATTAAAGCAGGTGTAACTCCTGCAACAGCAACGATAGATTCTGCAAAAATTGTTGACGTTCGTTTGTTAAAACAAGAACAAGTAATTAAAGTCGTTTTCGACTATGATTTACATTATAATTCAGTTCGTCCAGCATGTAGAACAAGTCAATCTTCTTTGTTTGTTCGTGATGCAGATGATGTGCGTATTGATGATACGGGCTTTAGATGTCAATTTACAACGGTTGGTTCTTCTGTAATTTCAACGGTATATTCTGTTGATTACATCAATCTAGATTATGGTGAAATTGGTTTAAATTATGCAATCGGTGTTTCTGGGCCTGCTTATGGCGGTGGTTCTGGATATATGTTAATGCGTTTCCCAAAGACTTCCTTGCCATCCGAAGAAAAGAAATACGTGTTGCCAAAACCTGAAATTACACAACCAACGACACCAGTTTTAAATGGCAAAGCCCAAGAACGTTATGGTGTAAAAATTCAGACAGATGCCCAAAAATTGACTCCAGGTCAATATAAAGTGACACCATTACCAATGAAATAATAAAATAAAAGGGATTGAAAAAATCCCTTTTTTTGTGGCTTAATTTCTTCTTTATATTTGATTTTTTTAAGATTTTTTTCAAAAATGATTGAAAAAATGTTAAAAAATTATTAAAATGAATTTACATTTTCTTTTTGCAAAGGAGATAACATGGCTGAAAAAAACATTACTCGTGTCGAAATTGCTGAAGCAATTTATGAAAAATTAGGTTTGTCTTACAGCGATTGCTATCGTTTATTGGATCAAGTTTTGGATGAGATAACTTGTTCTTTGAAAAGAGGGGAAATAGTTAAAATTTCTTCTTTTGGAACGATGAACTTGTTATCAAAAAGACCTCGTGTTGGTCGTAATCCAAAAACAGGTGTTGAAGCTGAAATATCAGCTCGCCGAATTGTTTCATTTGCACCATCATTGTTGTTTAAAGCAGAGTTAAACGAAGATAAGTAATGGTCAGTGAATTAGCGCAAGAAGATCAGGAATTGCCTGTTTCTTCCGTAGAGTCAAATGATTTGTTCGAAGAAAAACCAGCTCGTGCGTTTCGTACGATTGCTGAAGTTGCTACTGAACTTGAATTAGAACAGCATGTTTTGCGCTTTTGGGAAAAAAAGTTTCCTGAATTAGTTCCAGTCAAAAGGGCGGGAGATCGTCGTTATTATCGTCAAGAAGACGTTGATTTATTGATAAAAATTAAAACATTGTTGCATCAAGAAGGATATAGTATCAAAGGTGTTCAAAATTTAATGAAAGAAGGAAATTTGAACGCAACCTTTGAACGAGTCAGTCAAAATGCAACTGAAAAACAAGCGGAAAAGGCCAAAAAACCAGCTAATTTTGCAGAATTAGATAGTGTTATTACAGAATTGGAAGAAATTTCAGCTTTACTGAAAAATGTGACTTAATTACTTGAAAATAATCTTTGAATAGGTTATATGATTTTCAAATTTGTCGGAGCGTGGCGCAGACTGGTAGCGCACTTGTATGGGGTGCAAGGGGTCGGAGGTTCAAATCCTCTCGCTCCGACCAATTAAGAATACTCACTGTAAAAAGTGAGTATTTTTTTGTGGTATTGTTTTACAGAAGATTTAATTAAAAGAGTTTTTCTTTTTCTGTAAGCGGACGATATTTCAAAAATGGCAATAATTTTGCAATTCCTCTGAATATACTTTTTTCATTCATTTCAAGGGCATAAGCAACATATTCAGGATAATGCGATAAATGGCGTTCTTCTGTTTTTGCACGTAAATAATAGATTATATTTACGCCGAATAATAAAAGACTTGTTCGGATTGCTTCTTCTAACCCAGCAGCCATAAAGGGCATAGAAATTAACCACCAACTGATATTTTTCATCACGTAAGCAGGATGTTTTGTCCAACGATATGGACCGGTCTTCCACAAGCCACGATAAGTTAAGTTTGAAAAACGAATACCAGCAGCAACTGTTGCAAGAGAATATATCAATTCTAAGCCAATGATTGCGATGAACCAAAACCACCATCCAAATGAACTTGTTTCAAAAACTGATAACCACGTTTGGTTCGCATTGTAATTGAAAAAATATGGATAGAATAATACTCCCCAAAAAGGCCAATAACAGATAATCGCAACAGTCCATCCTAAAAATGTAGGTTCTGCTGTTTTTGTATCAGTTCCGATGAGTTTAAAATTCATTAAATAGCCGAGGGAAGCATATGTCAAATCAATAAAAAAGCAAATAAGCTTTGCTGTCTCATTGGGGTGATTTTCCCTTTTTTTGAGAAAAATAGCCGTTGAAGAATTACTTATGCCTGGTGTCCCAGTCATCATCTAAGCCCATGCTCCGCAAGAATCTATCTGCATAAAAGCAATCGCATCTTGTCTCACCTATGTATTTATAAAGTTCGGCCAAGTTTTCTCCTAAGTGAACAAAGGTTTCATCTTTATAATACATACCTAAATTCTGCATGAAATCATGCAATAATAAAAGGTTAAGTGAAATTTGATAAAGGGCGTATTCTGCTTCATTATAGCGATGAAGTTCGCCCTTTTTTCCTTTAATCACTTTATATTTCCAACATTCTTTCATTTCTTTCAATGTTGGCCAAACTTTCTCATTAATTTTCTTCATTTTTATTCTCCTAAATTTTTTTTAAATTAAAATTTATTGGGAGCTGACGAAAATTTTATTTAAAATTCTCGCCTGCTTCCGAATCAAAATTATTCAAAAGGTGGAGAAAATCGTTTTTAGTGATTTGAGGAGAGTAAAAGCGTTTAAAAACCCCGAAAATTATTATAATATGATAATCGTCAAATTTTACTGCACAATTTTTGCCACTTTTTAAAATATAAACGTGCAAAAATAGAATTATATTTCAAAAGCCACCATTGGTAGAATTTGTATATTTGCAATTTTAAAGAGGAAATTTGCTTATTAAAAAGTTTTTTGGAAAAATTGTTGCTCACATTTTGGATGTGTTTTTGATAATTTTATTATTTAAACATTTTTCCCTAATACTCCTCAGCGAGCATAACCGTCAAAACGCGATTAGTGATTGTTTCGTCGCTCGGGTCTAGGCTGAGGTATTGATACTCAACGTCGTAATAGTCAATTTTCCAAAAATAAGTTATGCCGTCAACGTCAAAAGCACCGAAGTCATGCTCGCCGTTTGGGTCGTTGTCCTGATTAAAATTGCTGAAATTTCTGACTTTTTCGATAATATTAAGCTGCTTATCAATTGGCAACTCTGCAACTCCACGCGTTATTAAAACCCGACCGCCGGTAAAATTTTGCCGTAAATTATCATTTAGCTCGCGCATTTTCTTTATTTCATCGTCCATATTGAACCTTTCGTTTAAAACAGAAAGAGCCGGAATTGCTTCCGACTCTTTCATAAAATTTGTTAAACTTCTTCTTTCTTCGCATTTTCTGCCCTTTTTATTATTTTATAATATCGCCCCTACAAGAACTCAAGCGAAGAAAAAAAATATTTGTAACTATGATATTTTAAAATCTTGAAAATTTATAATATTTGTTTGTTTTCCCATATATTCTTTTACTTTATCAACGTTAAAAGACATAACTTTTGCAAATAAATCCGCCGACCAGCCTTTATTTCTGATAAAAGATGCTAAGTCTTCAATATCATTTGCAACTAAGTGATTTGTCATATTTTCTAGCAATGAAGATGTTTCAATATTTATGTAATCATCACCTTGTTCAGTTTTAGATTGTCCGCTCTTTCTTAAATAAATATATGCGCTACGATATCTCACTGCATCTATAATATTTAAATCGTAAGCTCTATGTATCATCGAAGCAAAAGAAACTTTCCATCTTTTTTTCAATTCAGCCATCTTTCGCCAGTTGATACTCATTCCTGCAAAAACACCATAAAATTCTTGAAAAAATCCCTTTCTTGGTAATAAAAAAGCACTTGCAAATCTATTAGCTTGTTCTTCTTTAAGTTCTATATCTTCAGCATTATCACTACATTTATGCAAAACTAAATGTCCACATTCGTGCGCTAAATCAAAGCGCAATCTACAACCATTATATTTCTCATTATTTCTTATGACCAATGGACGATTTCTGCTAATGGAAAACGCATCAATTTTATCAGATAAATCCTTAAAATACGTTACGATAGCACCAGCATTTTCGAGAGCCTTTGTCATATCATCAATTGGAGTTTCAACATCTAAACCCCATTCTTTTCTCAACTTCTCAGCAAGTTCCTCTATATTCAAAGCAGATAAATTCTTATAATCAATATCTTCTTTCAAAAAGGATATTATTGGTAAATCGAATTCGTCTTCATCTAAAAACTTAATATATTCTTCCAGCAAAGAGGCATATTGTTGAGCTTTTTCTTTTACATTAACAGGAGTAGATTTGGCTTTTCTAAAATTACACTCTGTCTCATATATATGATTATATTGCTGAGTAAAAAAACTTTTAGAAACCCCAAAATAGTCTGCCAACGCACTTTGAGTCATCTCTGTCGGTTTTTGTAAACCAGCCTCTATTTGTTGTATATACTGTTTTGTTGTGGCGATTGCTTCGCCAACATCTTGCAAAGACTTTTCGTTAATTAAACGAAGTTGCCTTAGTCTATCCCCTATAAAGCTTTCTGACATTAAATAGCCTCTGAATTCTGGGTTGTTTTCTTACGAGAGAATGTTGCATCAGGAATCTTTTTAGCTTCCTTTTCAACTTTGTCAACACTGTAAATTACAGGAATCTGTTCTAATGGTGCATAAACACATACTAATTCCTCGTATTTATTAAATCCAGTAAATGAAATATTTAAAAGATCGTGTGTAGTAGGAGCGGAGTTAATCATTATGCGCCAATATATTTCATCATTATCAGAACCTTCCAATTTTAGGCTATATTGTCCAGCCTCATACGGAGAAAGTTTTTTCATATTAGCAGTCATTTCTTCTGGTATACCACTATATATTTTCATAAGAGTTTTGCCTATTGCAAACTCAAAAGAGTTACCTTTATCTTTCAAAATTTTTATATTAGGAAAAATTTGTGACGCTATGAGCTCACGAAGTCCAAATATACGCCAAGCTCTTGCAGTATGCCCATATGAATAATGCGAATCTCCACGAGATGTATCAAAACGCTCCTCTAAACATTCTTTTGTTTTCTGCTCAATTACTTTCGCTATTGCATTTAATATTCCTTCAGTTAGGTCTTGATTTAATTCCCAAGGCTTTTTGCTATAATCAAATTGTTCAGTCATTTTTACCTCTTTAATTATTAATGATGAGGTTAGATTATGCTAATTTTAAAAAAAGTCAAGTATATTTTATTTTATCAACAATATTTTAAAAAGTAAATTATTCTGCTGCCATTTTGAATGATTGTTCTTCTGTTGAGCCATTACTTAGGCAGTCCAACATTTCAACCAAACAACAACCAATATGATAGCTCAAATTGACAGGAACGGCATTACCAATTTGTTTGTATTGTGCTGACATAGTGCCTTGAAATTTCCAATTATCGGGAAATGACTGGATTCTTGCATATTCTCTCACTGTTAATGGTCTTGTTTCACTTGGGTGACAACGCTCTGTTTGTTTTTGAGCTGGAGCACAAGTTAGCGTCAAACTTGGTTCATCCCACGATAAACGTCTGGCCATACCAGTTTTACCACCAGATAAATGAAAACTTCCTTTCATATATTCTTTTTGTATATCAATCGGTAAATCTCGCCAATAACCACCCTCAGGAACTAATGACAATATTTCGGCTTTGCGTTTAGGATAGCTTTGACCTTCTGATTTAGGACAATCTTTTAACGCAGCTCTTAGCGAAACTGTATAATTTTTCTCTGTAGGAAAGATAAAAGGAATGTTCAAATCATTACGAATCGCAATAATTATGAGCCTTTCTCTTTTTTGTGGCACATCTAAATATTGTGCTCTTAAAACTTTATACTGCACCTTATAGCCAATTTCTTTCAAGGCATTAATCATCGTTTTCAAGGTTCTACCATTATCGTGCTTTAACAATCCTTTGACATTTTCACCAACCGCAATCTTAGGCATTGTTTCTTTAACACAGCGAGCAAATTCAAAAAACAATGTTCCTCTGGTATCCTCAAATCCCATACTTTTTCCAGCATAACTAAATGCCTGACAAGGGAAACCGGCTTGAACTATATCAACTTTGTCTTTCCATTGAGAAAAATCTACATTGTGAACATCTGCATGGATAATATTTGTTCCTTTAGGAAAATTATGTTGCAACGTTGCAACACAATCTTTATCTATTTCATTTAATAAAATGTGTTGAATACCTGCATTTTCAAAACCTAAAGCAGTTCCCCCAGCTCCTGCAAATAATTCTATTGCAGTATAAGGAGATTTAATTTCTGATTTTAATACCTTAAATTCTTCTTCTGACTTATTATTTAACTTATCCAACAAAGCAAAAACTTCATCATCATTAAACATACGATGATTTTTATCAGAACGCTCAGCTTTGATTAACCCTTTTTTTTCCCAGCGTCTTATTGTATCAATGGATAAATTTAGTTTTTCACTTACTTCGTGAATAGATAGCCACATAATCAAATCTCCCTTGTTAACTGAATACAATATAAAATAACCCCTGCATATATGCAAGGGTTATTTTTCATATTTGAGATGATTTTTATTAATTATTTGATTTTTCTTCAATTTCTTTTGCTAAACTATTAACTACATCTTCAATAATAGCAGTACCGTCAATCTCATTTGCAACTTCTGCGATATTATCAATTAATGCTTCATAAAAATCTTCATCACCAGTCAGTCTATACCAAAATTCTTTACCTGCAAAAACAGGATGGGACTTGTTAATAGTTTTATACATTGTCGATAAATCGTCATTGCAGCCATAAAAAACACCAACCACGCAATCAATATCTGGGTTGAAATCTTTTAAACCATTTGTTCGAGCCAAATTTCTGATTGCTTGGAAGTGGTTTAATATGGTTGTAATATCATCTTTGTTTATGGTATTTGGTCCAGCTTTGATTTGACAATATTTATGGCGACCATCAACTTGATCCTTAAACTCAATATCAATACCAGACGTAGTCGAAGCAAAGCCGTTTAATACATCCTTGCAAAATGATTGCATCTGAGTGCCAAAAATTGTATTTATTGATGTTCCTAAAACACGAGGATAAACAAGAGCCTTGGCAATACATTTGCTGTCGCAATTTCCAAATGCGAAATTAGCTAAGTATTTTTGTAAAAACGGATTGGGATTAAATTCTTTTAAATGTTTGGCTTTTTCTGTCTGCTTTTTATGATTTTCAACAATTTTATCCTTAAAAAATTGTTTTGCTTTTTGTAAGATATGTTGCTTTTCTTCTGGTGTCATATTGATTCTCCATGATATTACTATAACTAGTTTACTCTAATTCTATTATATGGCAATATGATTCCTTAATTATTGACAAGAGCGTTTTTTTCAAAATAAAAAAAGGCTCCATGCTTTAGGTCATGAAGCCAAAATTCAATTTGTGAGGCTTTATCCCTTCAAAATATAATATGTACCTTTGGTGGAGCCTTGTTTTTCAAGCATATTTTTCTTTACTAAATTTTGCACCGTTTTTTTAACTGTCTCACTGTTTTTGCTTAACGTTTCCGCCATTTCTGCCACCGACCAATTTGTTTTTTCTTCAAATAGGTCTAAAACGGCTTGCTCGCCCTTAGTAATTCGGGTTGCGTCTGCTTTAACGGCAAAAGCAATTTTATCTTCTAAATGCCGTTTTTGCTTAGCAAGCGAGGTAATAAAAAATGTCAGCCACGGCTCATAATTTACTTTATCGCTCCATATTGTCTTTTGCGTAGCGCGCAAAGCCCTGTAATAAGCATCTTTACTGGCTTCAATAGCTATTATATCGTCATCGGTAAATGTTCTAATTATATCGAGTGAGGACGACCAATTAAGAATACTCACTGTAAAAAGTGAGTATTTTTTTGTGGTATTGTTTTACAGAAGATTTAATTAAAAGAGTTTTTCTTTTTCTGTAAGCGGACGATATTTCAAAAATGGCAATAATTTTGCAATTCCTCTGAATATACTTTTTTCATTCATTTCAAGGGCATAAGCAACATATTCAGGATAATGCGATAAATGGCGTTCTTCTGTTTTTGCACGTAAATAATAGATTATATTTACGCCGAATAATAAAAGACTTGTTCGGATTGCTTCTTCTAACCCAGCAGCCATAAAGGGCATAGAAATTAACCACCAACTGATATTTTTCATCACGTAAGCAGGATGTTTTGTCCAACGATATGGACCGGTCTTCCACAAGCCACGATAAGTTAAGTTTGAAAAACGAATACCAGCAGCAACTGTTGCAAGAGAATATATCAATTCTAAGCCAATGATTGCGATGAACCAAAACCACCATCCAAATGAACTTGTTTCAAAAACTGATAACCACGTTTGGTTCGCATTGTAATTGAAAAAATATGGATAGAATAATACTCCCCAAAAAGGCCAATAACAGATAATCGCAACAGTCCATCCTAAAAATGTAGGTTCTGCTGTTTTTGTATCAGTTCCGATGAGTTTAAAATTCATTAAATAGCCGAGGGAAGCATATGTCAAATCAATAAAAAAGCAAATAACGTTTGCTGTCCAAAACCATTCAATGGGTTGACCTTTCATTATATTCCAATCATAGGTAATTAACCATTGAATTTTGTAAATCATCCCACTTTCCATTAATCCTAACCAAAATGCTTTGACTAGCCAACTTCTAGCGTAATTACCAAGTTCAAATTTTGTAGTCATTTTTTTGAAATGTAAAATGGAATATCCTATTTTGTAATAAATATCATGTGGTTCATCTTCGATTTTGTCCATTAAAATGAAATAAGGGATACTTCCTAAGCAAATATAAGGGAGGATTATTTTTAAAAAAGGAAAAAAGTTGAGAACAAAATCACCGGAATTGAACATAAAAAATAAAAAGTAAATTAAGCCGATACATCCAAAAGTAAAAAGTAAAGTAACTTCTTTATAGAGTATTCTTATCCAGCTGAATTTTCGTTGAATGTGCCAAGTTTTTAAAGGGGTAGATATTTTTTTTGAAAAATATTCCATGATGGCTGTAGCAACAGTGATAATGATTGCGTACAAAATAAATAGATTTGTGTAATTATGATAATCGCATAATCTTGCAATTATAAGAGCCGTTATTCCAATGATCATTGCAATAAAATTGATAGTAAAGGAGGTGGCTAATTTTGGTTGGAGATCGGTTGTATTCATTGCTAATTTACCTAAAAATTTTACCTAATTTTTTTAGATGAAAGGGGCGAATATTGCAAGTTTTTTCTTTTAAATTCGGCTTTAAATAAAACGATGTTGACGATATATTAAGGATTTAGTATTATGCTCCAAACGTATTTCCCTTTTTTATGAGGCCCCTATGGAAATTAAAAAAATTAAGGTAAATGGTGAAACTGCTTTAAAATTAACAGGCAATCTTGTTTCATCTGAGGTAGCATCCTTAGATCATGAAATTACGGAATTGTTAAAAACAACAACACATGTTATTTTGGATTTTGCAGGTGTAGATTATATGGCATCTGCTGGAATTCGTGTGTTGTTATCAACAAAAAATAAATTAGTGGCAAGTAATGGAAAATTGACCATCTATCATGCAAATGACGTTGTTCAAAACGTTTTGGATATGACTGGCATTTCTGCATTCATTGAAATGATTGATTAAGGAAAATAAAAATGGCTTCTGTAAGTAAAGTCAGTTCATCTTCATCAGTGTCTAGTACGGGGTCTGTTGGAAAAACAGGTGGTGTTTCTTCTGCACAAGCTGCAGAATTTTCTTCATTGTTGAGTAATGTCTCAGAAACAGCATCTTCTGCAGGGGTTTCAGCAATGAGTGGTGTACTTTCTGTGGATGCTATTCTTGCTGCTCAATTCGTTGATGAAGCTGATTTGGCTAAACAACGTAAAAAAAGAGCAGTCCAACATGGGAATGATATTTTGGATAAATTAGAGGATTTAAGATTGGCTATTTTGTCTGGTCGCATTTCAAAACAAAAACTGTTGGAATTATCTAATTTATTAAAACAAACTCGAGAAGAAGGTCTTGATTCTGAATTAAAAGACATTTTAGATGAAATTCAATTAAGAGCAGACGTTGAACTTGCCAAATTGATGGTATAGAGGTTCTTTACATGGATTTAAAGAATTCATTATTGATCATAGATTATGCATCTGAAGGTCTTTATGCGGCCTTATCTGTTTTGTTGGATATGAAACCAAACGTAAACGTTTCAGATGTTTCTGGTATAACTCCGTTGATGTTGGCTGTTAGAAAATCAAATGATTTGCGTGTCGTAAAAATGTTATTAAAAGCAGGGGCAAGTGTTAAGGCTGAAACTTCCGAAGGATGGACAGCTTTAACTTACGCTGCCTATCATACAAAAAATTCAGATATTATTAAAGCATTAGTAAAAGCAGGAGCTGACGTCAAACATACGGATCGTTATGGATGGACACCGTTAATGTACGCTTGCAAAAAAAACATTCATGCAGACGTGATAGAAGAACTGATTTTATCAAAATCAAACGTTAATTTTACTGATAAAGATGGTATGACCCCATTGATGTGTGCGGCTAAGAGTAACGTCAATGAAGATGTTATTGAAATACTACTCAAGAATAAAGCTAAGTTAGAAGAAAAAGATAAGGATGGTAGAACAGCTTTCCATTATGCTGTTTTAAATAATACAAATCCATATATCATTAGAATACTTATTAACAACAAGGCAAATATAGAATCTCTTGATAACAAAAAAAATTCACCATTATATAATTTCTTGACGACAAGGATTAGTGGCGATGAAATTGATGCCCACATCTTAAATACACTCATCAATGCAAATATTCATTTGGATGTAAAAAATGCTGAAGGTGAAGATGCTTTGATGTATACTTGCAAGGTAAATAAAAATCCCTACATTATAAAAGCCTTAATTTCAGCAGGATTTAATCCGGCACAGAAACTGTCAAATGGATCAACGGCTTTAATGGGAGCAGCTTTTTCAAATCCAAATCCAGAAATTATCCAAGTCTTAGTTGATGCAGGAGCAGATGTAAATGCTCAAGATAATCATGGTTTTACAGCATTAATGTGTGCAGCAATTAATAATAAAAATCCAGAGATTATCAAACGTCTTATTCGTTGTGGAGCTAGAAAGGATTTAACAGAATCTCATGGAGTAACAGCTTATCGCTTAGCTGTTCGGCTTTGTCAAAGTCAGCCCATTATTGATTTGTTAAATTTAGAAAACAGAAAATTAAAATTCAAATATGCTTTTACGACTAAAGAAGAAATTCAAAAAATGGTTTTTGATCAGCAAGATTTGAATAAAGTTGATGATAATGGATTAACTCCATTGATGTATGCTGCAATGGGAAATACAGATGAACAAGTTATTGTTGAATTGTTGAAAGCTGGTGCTAAAGTTAATTTCAAAAGTAGTAATGGGTATTGCGCTTTGATGTATGCTGCTAGCTTGAATCCAAATCCTAAAATTATTGATATCTTGATAGAAAATGGAGCAGAGGTAAATCAAACCTTTACCGATGGCAGAACTCCTTTGATGTTTGCAGCAGCAATGAATCCAAATCCAGACGTTGTTCGCCGTCTTGTAAGGGGTGGCGCAAGATTGGATTATCGTGATCATAAGGGAATGGATATTATAGATTTTTCCAAGAAAAATTACAATCCGGACGTTCCAGGTTTAATCGAAAAGTTAGTTGGAATCATATGTGCTCCTATCAAGGAATGGATTGAATAACGAAAATTGTTTCCTTTTACAATTTAATTGCGTGCAATAAAAGATTGATATATGATATTTTTGTCACAATAGATGAGCTTATTCATGGTTAAAAGGGCATTATTTTATTTTTTTACATTCTTGCTTTGTTTAAACGCGGAAATTGTTTTTGCAAAACAAGTTTCTGTAGATCAGTTGATTTTTAATAATGATATGTTGAATGATGCAGAATATACTTTTGCAGTTCAACGGGGCACGTATGATTATCAGTTTACGATGGATAAGTTTCCAAGTAGTCTTTTGTACGAAGTCGATTCATACGATGAGGGGATTCAGGCTGTTGCAGATGAAAAAGTAGATGCGTTTATTATGCCCTCTTTTTTAGAATATCATGTTGTCAGACGAAATCCTAATTTGGTTGTTATGCCAGAAATTTTACAAATGAATAGCAAAACTGGAATTTCTATTATTAAAAGTCGTCCAGATTTACTAAAACAGTTTAATCATTTTATTGCAACAATCTCTACAAGTGGCGTTTTTGATGAAATGTATACTTATTGGTTGAGAAAAAATCATACTGATTTGCCAAAAAAGTTTCAAACACCTAAAAAGGCAACAGAAACAATTACAGTTGCAGTAGAACATGATTTTTTCCCGATGAGTTTTCTTAATCAAAAAGGAGAACAAGTTGGGTATTACATTGAATTTTTAAAGAGATTTGCTCTGTTTGCAAATATTAACATAAATATTGTTACTGATAGTGTTGATCGTATTCAGGAAAAAATGAAAACGGGTGAATATCAAGTTTTTGCCTCGAATATCAAAGAAACAAAAGAACGGTTACATTATATGAATTTTACCGAAGGTTTTTTGGATGAAAATTTTGTAACTATAGTTCGCAAAGAGCGTATGGCGGCTTATCGAGATTTAACGAAATTTAATAATAAAAAAATTGGAACTTTGCCATGTTTGTACGAGACTTTGGAAAATTCTGTTCCTATGGCACAATTAGTTCGATACGTAGATAATGATCAAATAATTACGGATTTCCAAAAAGGTGAAATTGACGTGGCTTTATTGGGATATCCTTTAGCTATGGAATTGGTTCAAAATAATCCGAAATATACGTTGTTTCCTACACAGATAGGAATGGATAAATATTCATTTTTTGTTCGTAAAACAGATAAGATTTTGTCCGATCAAATAGAAAATTTACAAAAGAAACTTGAAAAAAATGGAACGTTAAAAAGTAAACAAAAAATTTGGTTTGGAAAGGATGAAAACCTAAAAGTGATAAAGTCTGTTCCAAATGGAAAAAATAAAATTAAAGTTGGTTATATCGAAAAAGCATATCCTTTTTCATATGATAATGGAAATGGTGAGGTTGTTGGCTTTTCTATAGATCTTCTTTATCACTATTTAAGTGATTTAGGATATGGCGTTGAAATTTTAAAATCTTATAATTATGAAACGATATTTGAAGCATTAGAAAAAAATGAAATAGATATTGCGGTTGGTGATTTAAGTGCAACTCGTGAACGAGCTAAAAAATTTAAGATGCTCAATTCATTTTTCAATACATTTAACGTTTTCGTTGTTCCTATCGAATTTATGGATGATGTAAGTTTTGAAGAAAAATGGTGGGATAAATTAAAAAAAATTTTTAAGAACTAAATTGTGAGAAAAAGATGATAAAAAAAGTAATTTTATTTTTGTTATGTTTTTTTAGCCTTAATATAAATTGTGTAAATGCAGCAAAGGTTGGCCAATTCGATTATATCTTTAATAATGGTATGTTGAATGAAGTTAATTATACTTTTGCAGTTCAAAAGGGAACGTTTGAAAGTGATATTACTCTTAAAAAATTCCCATATGCATCATACAAAGAATATACTACGTTTGATGAAACTTTAGAAGCAGTTCATTTAGGTGAAGCAGATGCGACGGTAATCGCTTCTTCCTTACATAAAAAAATTGAAAAGAAATATCCAGATTTAAAAGTGACGTACATTGTTCATTCATTGACTGACGTAGGGATGGGTGTAAGTAAGAATAGACAAGATTTGTTGGAAAAATTAAATTCATTTATTGCCGATAATAAAAATAAAGAAATTTTTGAAGATATGTATCATCGTTGGATTTATAATGGTGATGAGAAAATGCCCAAAATATCAGAGGTTAAAAATCCAACGGAAACAGTCGTTTTTGCCGTTGAAAAAGATTATTCCCCAATGAGTTATAAAGATAAATCAAATAATAATATGGGGTATTTGGTTGAATTTATCAAGCGATTTGCCGTTTATGCCAAAATCAAAGCTGAAATAAAAGATTTCTATTTTGATGATATTCCTGAACAGATAAAGTCTGGTAACGTTCAAGTATGGGGTTCAAATTTGCAGATTACACCAGAACGCAAGGAATATATAAATTTTACGAAACATTTTGTTGAAGAAAATTTGTCAGTTGTCATCAAAAAGGATCGCTATATTGAGGAAAATGATGTTACCGTATTCCATAATTTGCCTGTAGGAACTTTACCGGGTGATGCACCTATTTTGGAAGCCGAAGTTCCACTTGCAAAAGAGGTGTTATATCCAGGAAATGATGAGTTGTTTTCCGCTCTTGAAAGAAGAGATATTGTCGGAGCAAATTTTGCATTTCCTGTTGCGTTGCCAATTATCAGAAAACATCCAGAATACGTGATTTATCCAGCTAAACTAGGTGAAAATACGTATTCAATTGCTCTTTCTCCAATTCATCAAGATTTGCGTGATCAAATGAATCAATTACAAGAACAGTACATTTATAATGGTGTATATAAAAAAGCTCATCATACCTGGTTCGGTGTAGATGAAGGTTTAAAAAAATTACCACAATTCCCTGATGGAAAACAGAAACTTGTTATTGGATTTATTCCTAATGCAGCTCCTTTTTCTTATTTGGATGACGATGGTAACCCTATTGGATTGGCGATAGATATTTTGTATCATCAATTACAGGATTTAGGATATGGTATTGAAAAGTTTGTTCCACATGATTATGATACAATGTTTAAGGCTATGGAAAATAAGAAAATAGATATTGCTGTTGGTGATTTAACAGCAACGCGAGAACGTTCAAAAATTGCAAGATTGATGAAACCATATTTCAAAACTTTTAATGTGATTATCGTTCATCGCGATTTCTTGGATAATATTATTCAAAACAAAAAGAAAAATAAATTTTTCAAAAATTTGTTCTCCTTATGAAAAATACACAGAAATGATTTTCACTAAATATGATTTTTTATGTGGAATAAAAGATTCTGGATATATTATTTGACAAAATTGACAAAAATATAGTACAATGCCCGAAAATAAAATTATGGGAGTATATGAAAATGTCTATGTTTATTGAATCTGAAAAAGGAATCACAATGGGTGAACTCGATACAGCTATGAGATTGGGTGTCTATCTAAGTGGTGCTGTTGAAGCGATGGGCCCGGCAAAATCAAATTCAGATGCTGAAAAATTGATGGATCAATACATGGCAAAAAAGCAAAAGGCAGGGACTGATTTAAAAGCTCCTTCTAAATCGGCTGCAAAGAAAATTTTGGATCGTATGGAAGAAAATAATAATAAGGAAATTGCCGATACTCCTTTGAAAACAAAATTGAAATATATGTACGAAACAAATAAAGATATGTCCAAAGCTATTATATGTGGAGCAGCTGCCGTTGTAACAGGTGTTATGGCTTCTCAAGGAATGGATGCTATGGCCTCCGTTTCAGTTTTAGCTGGTGCAGGTTTCGTATCTTGTTTTGGTTATGGAATTTCTGGTGTTGGTCAGGATCAAGAAGCTCCTGTAAAAACGAAAAGTGATTTAGCAGAATATGCTGAATTAAAACACACTCAAATTGCTTTACGCAAAATGAAAGAGAAGTTGTTTGGTAAAGAAAAATCATCTTATAAGGATGAAGTCAAAAATTTGATGGCTTCTGGGTTGGGAAATCCTGGTGGCTTTGTAACAGCTTTGAATTTGAAATCAAATCAGCGTTAATTTTTTAATATGAATTAAGAAAAAGGGGCTGTCAAGAAGCTCCTTTTTTTATGAAAAAGGATAAACCTATGGCAGAAAAAGAAACTTTGACCAGTGGAAGAATTTATATTCCATTAGTTAAATTTACAATTCCAATTATGTTTTCTTTGTTTTTACAGGCCCTGTATAGCACTGTTGATTTGTTAATCGTTGGACGCTTTGGAACAACAAATGACGTTTCAGGGGTAGCAACGGGTGGGGCGATTATTATGCCATTAACCTTTGTGTTAATCAGTTTTGCGATGGGAATTACTATTCTTGTCGGACAACGGCTTGGACGAGGGCGACCGTTTCAAGCAGGACGGGCAATTGGAGCGGGGATATATCTGTTTATCATTATTTCAATTATTCTCTTTTTCCCGCTTGTTTTTTTAGCAGAAAAATTATCAATTTTAATGAATGCTCCGGAAGAAGCTTTGCAACAAACGTCAGATTATATTCGTTATTGTGGTTTTGGAATATTTTTTATTATTGGATATAATTTATTAGGGTGCATTTTTCGTGGTTTAGGAGATTCTAAAACCCCCTTAATTACAGTTATCATTGCCTGTGTAATTAATATTATTGCGGATGTCATATTTGTTGCTTGTTTTGAAATGGGGGCAAAGGGGGCTGCTTTGGCAACAGTTCTTTCTCAAGCTGTTAGCGTTTTAATTTCCCTGTTTTATATTCGTAAGTTAGATATGCCAATTATATTTTCTGTTAAGGATATAAAATTTACAAAAGAATTTATTGGTAAAGAAGTCAGTTTAGGGATTCCGATGGCTATTCAAGATTTTTTGGTAGGAATATCCTTTATGTTATTACAGGTTCTAGGGAACAGAATGGGGTTGGAGGCTTCTGCTGGTATTGGAGTAGCAGACAGAATTTGTGCATTAATGCTTTTAGTTTCAGAGGCTTTTTTACAATCATTTTCAGCCTTTGCCGCTCAAAACGTTGGAGCTGGGCAATTTGAAAGAATAAAAAAAGGATTGTTTTACAGTATAGAAACTGCAGTTTGTGTCGGTTTGATGATGGCATATACGGCTTTTTTCCATGGGGATATACTGACCAGATTATTTACGGATGATGAAAAAGTCGTGTTATCTGCTTTTGAATATTTAAGAGCGTATGCAATTGATTGTATATTGACTTCTTTCTTGTTTATTTTGATGGGATATTTAATTGGTTGGGGAAAAACTGTTTTTATGATGATTCAGGGAATAACAGGGGCCGTCATCAGAACAATTTTAGCTTTTACAGTCGTTTCTTTGCCGAATCCGACGCTGTTTAAATTGGGGTTAACAACACCTTGTGCAACGATAGTGCAAATCTTATTCTGCTTTGTTTTAGTCAACAGAATATACAGAAATAGTAAATAGGTAGCTAGTTGTTTATATTGACTTTTTTTGTTAAATTTGTCATACTTTTAAACAGGTTCGTCAAAAAGGAGAAGTGTCATGACAACGTTGCCTGAAAATTACCAACCAAGTGATGATGAAGAATACATGAATGAAAATCAGGTGGAGTATTTCCGTTTGAAATTAGAAGAATGGAAAGCTTCATTATTGAATCAATCTGCAGAAACATTAGATATGTTAAAACAAGAAGATGCTTCTACCGCTGCTGACGACGTAGATCGTGCAAGTGATGAGGAAGATAAATCTTTTGAATTACATAAACGCGACAGAGAACGGAAATTGATTAAAAAAATTGACGCTGCTTTGGATAGAATTAAAGATGGCACTTTCGGTTATTGTGAAGTAACGGGTGAACCAATTGGGATTGGTCGTTTGATGGCTCGTCCTATTGCAACAATGTCTATTGAAGCTCAAGAAGCATACGAGAAACAAGAAAAGAAATAAAACAAAAT
The DNA here is from genome assembly GCA_024413465.1 of Alphaproteobacteria bacterium. Lineage (GTDB taxonomy): Bacteria > Pseudomonadota > Alphaproteobacteria > CAAGCB01 > CAG-977 > UBA2903. Next base: position 12,841 of record JAKSVU010000011.1, on the reverse strand, counting down.
GACTTCCCTTATTTTAGCATCAGCTTCTCCAAGACGATTAGCTTTGTTGGAACAAATTGGTATAGTTCCAGATAAAATTGAGCCAGCTGATATTGATGAATCTGTTTTAAAAAATGAATTGCCAAGACCTTATGCTGAACGTATGGCTGTGACAAAAGCTGAAAAAATACATGACCTTTATCCGAATGATTTTGTGCTAGCTGCAGACACGGTTGTTGCGTGTGGTCGTCGAATTTTAGGTAAAGCTGAAAATAATGAAGATGAAACAAAATTTTTAAAACTTCTAAGTGGTCGTCGACATGCTGTTTATGGGGGAATTTGTTTAATTACACCTGCTGGTAAAAAATGTTGTCGTGTGATTAAAACTGCAGTTTTATTTTCTGTTTTATCGAAAATTGAATTTGATAAATACGTTGAATCCGGCGAAGGAATTGGTAAAGCAGGTGGATATGCTATTCAAGGATTGGCAGCTTCTTTTATCAAATCAATTATAGGATCCTATACGAACGTTGTTGGTTTAGATTTATATGCAACGAACAACTTGTTGATAGGAAACGGATTTAAAAAATAGATCCTGTCAAAGATGCGTCTTGTTCATAGTCAAAATGAAAAAAATGAAATTATTGCCGTTTTTGAAAACGACATCTTAATTGATTTATTCATAGAATTTCCAAATGAATTGCGTTGTGGAACAATTGTTGCGGCAAAAGCTTTAAAACAAATTGATAATGGATGGTTTGTGGAATTAGCCAATTCCGAAACAGCTTTTATGCAAAAATCCGATACTTTTATCAGATTGAATGGAGACGTTTCAGAACGGCCTGTCAGTGAAGGGGAACGATTAATCGTTCAGGTTGAACATTTACCTGTTGAAGATAAAGATATGAAAGTAACGACAGACATTTGTTTGCCTGCAACTTATTTTGTATATACGCCAAACAGACTAGGAATTACTTATTCAAAAAAAATCAAGGATATTTCAAAATTAAAAATGATGTTGGCTCCCGTTTCTGATGCATTGACGGTTAGAACGAAAGCAGAGGAAGCTTCATTAGGTGATCTTACCGAAGAATTAGATGAACTTCGGCATGTTTGGGAAACGATTATTGCTGAAGCGATGGCAGGAAAATCCATTTTATTAGAACCGGAACGTACGATTTTTTCCGTGATGAATAAATATACTTTTTCAGAAGTTGTGACAGATCACGCAACAACGGCTTTGCAGTTAAAAAACGTTTTCCCTCAAACAGAGCTTTGTTTAAAAGATTTGCGTGAAAAGGAGTGTTTAGAAACAGTCATTGATGATGCTTTGGAAGAAAAAATAGATTTAATCGGAGGTGGATCTATTATCGTTGAACAAACTTCAGCAATGGTTTGCATTGACGTGAATGCTGGTGGCTGTTCAATGGATGAGGTTAATCGCAAAGCCGTTGATGAAATTTTACGTCAGATTAAAATTAAAAAGTTATCTGGTCAAATGGTGATTGATTTCGCCGGTTCGAAAGATAAAAAGAAATTATTCGATTTATGTAATTTGTTAAAACAAGATGATATTCGCGTGGTTGGTGTTTCAAATTTAGGTTTAGTCGAATTGATTAAAAAACGGACAACCAGATCTTTAAAAGAAATACGAGGTTTATTGTGAGTGAAAAAGAAATTGATTTAATGCCTGTTCCAAATATGAAATGTCCCATTTGTGGAAAGGAAACAATTCAACAGTATAAGCCATTTTGTTCAAAAAGATGTGCAGACGTTGATTTAAGTCGGTGGCTTAATGGGGGATACGTTATTCATACAGATGAAACACCAGATACAATGCAGGGTGAATAATTTTTTATATTTTTTTTATATTGTGACAAATTTTGTCTATTTCATTGTGTATAACAACTTCATAGTTTAATTTTTTAGAGGTGTACTATGGAAATCGTTTTAAGTATCGTTAGTGTCGTTATGCTTGGAAGTGTTTTTTTCTTGATGAAAAAAAATTCAAAGTTAGTGGATGAAAATATTCAACTAAAAACGAAAAATGCGCAAACAGATTTGATCGAAAAACAATGTCAAGAAGCTCATCAAAAAATTGAAAGTTTATTGCTTGAAAAAGAAAGTCTCGTTAAATTAAATCAGGAATTAAGCACGAAAAACGATGAAGCTGAAAAACATTTTAATGAACGAGTTGCAGATTTTGAAAAACAAAAAGTCGATTTTTCAGAACAAATGAAAATTCAAATGCAAAATCTATCCAATGATATTTTGAAAAAACAATCTGAAGAATTTAAAAATACACAAAAAGAGTCAATGGACATTTTGTTAAATCCATTTAAAGATAAATTGGATGGGTTCTCAAAAAACGTTAAGGATTTTTCTGAACAACAAAAACATTCCGAAGGTGAATTGAAAAATCAATTAGACCATTTGCTGGATATGAATACAAAATTGGGAACGGAAGCAAAAGAATTATCAAAAGCTTTGCGTGGTGATTCAAAATTCCAAGGGGATTGGGGTGAAGAACAATTAGAACGCTTATTTGAAGTGGTTGGATTAAAAAAGGATATTGATTACACAGCCCAAAGTTCATTTAAAAATGAAAATGAAGATTTAAAAAATGAACGCCTTCGTCCAGACTTTATCGTAAAAATGCCAGATAATAAAAATATGATTGTTGATTGTAAAATGTCATTAAAGGCATATACGAACTATATCAATGAAGAAGATCCTCAAAAACGGTCTGAATACTTAAAAGAACATATTAAATCTGTTAAAGGCCACATTGATGAAATGGCAAAAAAGGATTATCAAAATAATATTAAAGACGGAAATTATTTTGAATACGCTTGTATGTTTATTCCTGTTGAAGGAGCATATTTATCTGCCGTTCATGAAGATATGACTTTATTAACTTATGCTTCTGACAGACATATCGCTCTGACGACACCGTCATCATTAATTCCTATTTTGCGAACAGTTTATCATATTTGGTCTATTCAAAAGCAAAATGAAAATATCGCAAAAATTATGGATGAATGTGCAGCGATGTATGATAAATTTGCTGGTTTTTCAGAAGATATGGAAAAAATTGGCAAAAGCATAACAGGTGCGCAAAAATCATACGTAGATGCTTTGAATAAATTAAGATCTGGGAAAGGCAACGTTGTTTCTCGATTGGAAAAACTCAAAGGATATGGTGTCAAACCTTCTAAAAATTTAAATATTACGTCAGAAGAATATATTTCGATTGAAGATCATTCTGATGACGATAAATAAAAAACGCAATTTCTCCTTGTGATGTTGAAAATATCCCACTTTTAATAAGGTGGGATATTTTTTACTTTAAATTTACAAGAATATGTATAATATAGTCAAAAATTCAAAAGGGAATACAAAATATGACATTATACGTTTTCGATATGGATGGAACTTTAACTCCAGCCAGATTGCCTATGACAAGTGAATTTGCGACAGAATTTTCTGCATTTCAAAAAAATCACAAAACTTTTATCGCTACTGGATCTGATTTTAAAAAGGTTGAAGAACAGTTGCAATATTCTGTTATAGAAGATTTTACAGGTGTTTATTGTTCTATGGGAAACGTTTTGTGGTCTAAGGGAAAAATCGTTTATCAAAAAGATTTTGCTCCAAATCCTCGTTTGTTTGACATGCTAGAAAATTTCAGAAAAATTACGAATTATCCTGGTGATTTATTCCCAAATTATATTGAACAAAGAATAGGAATGATTAATTTTTCTGTATTAGGACGCGATTGTCCATATACTGAACGTGAAAAATATACAGCGTGGGATTCAGTTGTTCATGAACGGCTGAAAATTCAAGCTGTATTACAGCAAAATTTCCCAGAATACGATATTGCCGTTGGGGGAACTATTTCTATGGATATTACACCAAAAGGATGTGGAAAAGGGCAAATTGCAGCTCATTTAAGAAAGACGTATCCGGATGAAAAAATTATCTTTTTCGGAGATAAAACTTTTGCTGGTGGAAATGATTTTGAATTGGCTGATGCTTTGAATAAATTACCGAATACACAAGTAGTTCAAGTTAATGAGCCAAGTGACGTTTTAAAATTTTTAAGTAAAGAGGTTTAATTATGGCAACATATTATATTGTTTCTGGTGGATTTGATCCAATTCATGAAGGTCATATTGAAATGATCAAAGCATCTGCTGCAAAAAGTGATGGCGTGATTTTATTGTTAAATTCTGATGAATGGTTATGTCGCAAAAAAGGTAAAAACTTTATGTCGTTCAAAACCCGTCTTGCAATTTGTGAAAATATTAAAAACGTCATTGACGCTTTTGGTTTTGATGATAGCGATAATTCAGCTTGTGATGGTATTCGCAAAGCAAGAGCGAAATATCCAAATGATACCTTAGTATTTGCGAATGGTGGGGATAGAACAAAGGATAATATTCCAGAAACAGATACTGCAAAAGAATGTAACGTCCGCTTAGAGTTTGGTGTTGGTGGTGAAAATAAAGCAAATTCATCATCTTGGATTTTAAAAGATTGGGCAAATAAATAGGGAAAGGGCGTTTTTAGAAACGCCTTCCTTTTTTCTTGACTTAAATTGTTTAATTGTCCATAACAGACTTATGAAAAAATTTTTGATTGTATTTTTAATGTTTGTTTTAAACGTTTCTGTTTCTTATGCTGCAGGGCGTTCGAATTTTGACAGAACAATTGATGGTGTTCTGTATAATATCAATACAATTTGGGAAAAAGGAACTTTAGATATTCACGTGCCTGTTTTTACTTGGCATAACAGATGGACTTATGATCACGAAAAAGCGCATAAATATAATGAAAAGCCATGGGGATTTGGTGTTGGTAAATCCTATACAGTTCGTGATAGATATCGTCATGGATTAGTAGCGATAGCATTTAAAGATTCTTTTAATAAATTAGAACCAACGTTTGCGTATACTTGGCAATATTTATTTTGTAAAGGAAGTATCGTTCGACCAACTTTGGGCGTGATGACAGGTGTTACATTCAGAGATAATTACCATTGGCTACCTATTCCTGCAGCTTTGCCAATGGCAGGATTAGATATAGGTAATTTCACAATTAATACGACCTATATTCCATATTTAGGTGAAAATAACGGGGACGTATTTTTTGCGTGGTTAACTTGGCGTTTTTAATTTGAAAATTAAACGATAGGATCGTTGCAAAAATCTTTTCTGCCACAAGCAGGACACCAGCTTCCCATCCAAACTTCATCAAATTGAGCCATTGCTGATTGAACACAATCGGAGTTATTTGTTAGAATTCCCGCTTCAAAATTGCGTTTGTTTTCCCCTTTCATTCCCAAACCAGCTCCTGTTAAATTGGCAGAGCCGATATAAACTTCTTCCAAATCAAAAATAATCATTTTGAAATGGACACGGGGACATAAAACGCGTTCCAAATTGTCTGCTAAAAGAGGATAGTTATCAAAATCTTCACGAAATTGAGGTCCTGGTTCTTTTGCATGAATAAGACGAATTTCAACACCGCGTTCAATTAAATCTGATAAGATTTTAAGTAAAGGATAAGTATAATTATCTTCTTTTATATACAAATCTTTAATATCAGCCGTTCCAATCCATAAGTGATGACGAACGTCTTTGATTTTTTCAATGACTTGAAGATAATGTTCTTCATTTTGAACGTATGAAAATTCATTTTCCATTGTTTTGTCCTTTTTTTTCAATTCTACATGAAAAAGTTGAAGAAGCAGTTAATTTTATAAAAACAAAAATGATTTTTTTGTGTATGTTTTTGTTTGATGGACAAAAACTGTCATGTATTTTTTTACGTACTTGTAAAGCATTTTTTTTCATTATATTCTTCTATTATCTTAAAAAGATATGGAGAGTTTAATGATATTTAGTTTTGAAAAATGGAAAAGAAAAAATCCTTTTTTGCGTAGGATTTATGCAAAACAAACGGTTGATTCTTTAAAAAAAGAAATAGAAAATTACGTAAATCAAAATTACATGTTGATTTATTATCAGAGTGCAGAATATGGTGATGATGAAGAAGATCTTTCTTTAGAATGTGATTTTAAGGAAGAACTAGAACAAGTTCTTCAAACCGTAGATAAAACTTTTTCAGAAAAATTATTAGAGTGGATCGTTATTAAAAAATTAAATGAGGTTGATTGCTATAAAAAAGCAGGAGTAGATCGTAAATTATTTTCAAAAATAAAGAGTAACAAACATTATCATCCAAGCAGAGATACAGTTATTTCTTTTGCTCTTGCTTTGCAATTAAATTTAGATGAAACAGACGATTTGTTAGAAAAAGCAGGTTATTCATTCTCATGTAGTTCAAGCGCAGATTTGATTATAATGTTCTTTATTGAAAAAGGAATTTATGATCCCGTTATCATCAATGAAGCATTGTATCAATTTCATGAACAAATTATTGGTAATTTTAAGTAAATGTCGCTTTGTAAGCGACCTGTTATGAAAAACTCTTTGTTATGATTTTTTTTGTTCATCAAAAAAGATTACAATAAGGAGTTTTAATTTTATGAATAAATTTTTTGTATCAGTTGCCATGCTCACGGCATTAACGAGTGTTCAAGTTCAAGCATCTGAAGCTCGTCCTTATTTAGGGGTAGATTTGACTTATAATAAATTTGGTATAGATGATGATGCTACTGGATACGTTGAAGATCAATTCAACGCATTTAAAATCAATGCAGGTGTTCGTTTGAACAGATACGTTGGTGTTGAGCTTTTTTACCAAAAATCAGGCGAAGAAGAAAAGTCAAAAATGACTGATTATGAAGATGTTAAATTAAAAACGAAAGTTAAATTTGAAGCCGTTGGTGTAGACGTTAAAGGATATTTGCCAACGTCTGTTGAAAAATTAGATGTTTATGGAACAGTTGGTCTTGCTAAGTATGATTTTTCAGGAGATGAAAAAGCTACTAATCTTGTAACAGGAGTAAGTGCTTCAGAAGACGTTTCAGAAAAAAATACAGGATTGCGTTTTGGATTAGGTGCTGAATATAAACTTGATGATCATTGGTCTGCTGATGTTTCCGGAAGATATGTAAAAATAAATAGCGGAAAAGAAGATTGTTTTGATGATTTAAAAGAATTTTCAGTCGGCGTAAAATATTCGTTCTAATTGTTGAAAAGATAATTTTTCAATTCAAAAAAACGGATACTTTTTGGTATCCGTTTTTTCTTATCCCAAAGATTTAGAGACAATTTCGTAAGTATTCGGTGATAAATTTGGCGTATCCATAATTTTTTTAAGAGCTTTTTTCATCATTTGTTGATGAGTATAGTCAAATTTTTTCCAGTTTCCTAAACAAACAGGGATTGTTGCTGCAATTTGAGGATTGATTTTATCGACTACAAGTGTTTGTTCAACAATGAAATCATATCCGGAACCGTCGGCTTTATGTAAAGCAGTTGGATTTGATGCAAAAGCCCCGATTAATGCACGAACTTTGTTAGGATTTTTAAGGTTAAATGCTGGGTGTGAAAGTAATTTTTTGACGGTCAATAAACTATTTTCATCAGCAGTTGCTTGTAACATGAGCCATTTATCTACGACTAAAGAATAATCTTTGTATGTTTCATAAAAATTATCCAAAATGGATTGATCTTCTGAAACGAAAGGACGAACTGCAGCAAATTTATCAGTCATATTAGAGGCAGTTTCATATTGATATTTTGCAGGTTTTAAATCGTTTAAAGATAAATAAGAAAGAGCCATATTTTTAATTGCTCGTTTGCCAATATCTGTCGTTGTCGTTTGATAATCATCAGTCATGTTTTCATGATAAGTTAACAAAAGTTCGTGATGTAATTTTTCTGCGATTAACGTTCTTAACGTTTTTCTTGCCTGATGAATAGCATCGACGTTGACAATTTTTCTGTGTTCAGCGATGGCTTTTTCAGTTGGTAAAGTAAAGGCCAATGAAATAAAAGATTTATCTAATTCTTTATTTTCCAGATAAGTTTTTAAAGCAGAACAAAAAACGTCAATTTTAAAGAGAGTTTGTACTGACGGTTCTGTTTTCCCAGTTTCGAAATCATCAGCCAAATCACATAAAATTTCTGTGGCAAATTGTTGTCCTGCGTCCCATCTGTTGAATAAATCATTATCACATTCCATCAACAAAGCCCATTCATCATCAGAGCGTTTCATTTTAAAGTAAATGGGGGCAGTAAATTGACGATTTGCTGATAAAATTGGAGCACAAGGGACGTTTTCAAAAACAAACGTTTCAGTTGCTTTATTCATGACTAAAACTTTTGAAGTTGTTCCCTTTGCATCGAGTGCCATTTCATTTCCATTTTTATCAAGTAAGGCAATTTCCAATGGAATAACGAAAGGTGTCTTTTTGTCCTGTCCTGGTGTAGCAGGTGTCGTTTGATTTAAGACAAGCATATACGTTTGTTTGTGTTGATTATAGCTGCCTGTTGCCGTAACAGTTGGCGTTCCAGCCTGATGATACCAAGTTTGTTCGAAAAGAGATAAGTCCGTTTTTGTTGCGTCCGAAATTGCTGTGACAAAATCATGACAAGTGACGGCTTGTCCATCATGTCTAGCAAAATACAAATCAACACCTTTTCTGAAATTATCCGTTCCAACGATCCGTTCCATCATTCGAATAACTTCAGCCCCTTTGTCATAAACGGTTCCCGTGTAAAGAGAACGGACTGAAATATATGAGTCTGGACGGATAGGATGAGCTAACGGACCTGCGTCTTGAATAAATTGAAAGTTTCGCAAAGAAATAACGTCTTCAATTCTTTTTACAGCTCGAGTGCGCATATCTGATGAAAATTCTTGATCACGATAAACTGTAAAACCTTCTTTTAAAGTTAGATCGAACCAATCACGCAAGGTAACACGATTTCCTGACCAGTTATGAAAATATTCGTGAGCCACGACGCCTTCAATGTTGAGATAATCCGTATCGGTTGCTAAAAGTGAATTTGCTAATATATATTTATCATTGAATATGTTGAGAGACGTATTTTCGCAAGCGCCAGAATTAAAATTGGAAACGGCAACGATATTAAAAACGTCATGATCGTATTCACGATGAAAAGTCTCTTCATCCCATTTCATTGCTTTTTTTAGGGATTCAACGGCGAATTTACTCATTGTCCCCTTACCAGATTCAACAAAAACGTTTAGTTCAACTTTACGACCGGATTTCGTGATAAATTCATCTGTGAGTTGATCAAGATTACCTGCAACAACGGCATATAAATAACAAGCTTTTGGAATTGGATCAAAAAAAATGGCTTTTATTTTTCCATCAGGTAATTTTTCAAAAGATTTTTTATTTCCGTTTGAAACAAGTTTTGGATATTTTTTCCCATCTGCAATCAGTGTCGTTTCCCAAATTGGCATAACGTCGGGGCGATCAGGAAAGAAAGTAATTCTTCTGAACCCATGTGTTTCGCATTTTGTACACAAAATACCATCTGATTCATACAAACCTTGTAATTTTGTATTTTCCTTTGGATTTATTTTCGTTTGTATTGCTAGTGTAAAATCTGATTTCGAAGGGGTAAAGGTCAGTCCTTCTTCATCAAGTGTATAATCAGATACAGGAGTATCATCAACTTTGATTGAAACGAGTTCAACTTCATCACCATTTAAAAATAAAGGCTTTTGTTCAAGTTGATGAATATTCATTTTTGTGGTGACGAGAGTATTTGTACTATCTAAATCAAACGAAATATCAACGCGTTTAACTTGATAAGGATAAGGTTTGTAATCAGAGGCATAGATTGTTTTTGGTGCTGTCATAGTTTATCGTATGTTTACCCCAGCTTGTTTGAGTTGTGATTTTAATTCGGGAATAGGAAGTTCATTGAAGTGAAAAATGGATGCTGCCAAAGCGGCATCAGCATGTCCTTTTTGGAAAACGTCTGTAAAATGTTTTACGTTTGCTCCTGCTCCACCAGAGGCAATGACTGGTAAATTCGTCATATCCGAAACGAGTTGTGTGACTTCCAAATCATATCCAGCTTTTGTGCCGTCTGTATCCATTGAAGTCAGTAAAATTTCTCCAGCTCCCAAATCAGTAATTTTTTTCACCCATTCAGTGACGGTGTAATCTGTTTTTTTCGTTCCGGCGTTTGTTACGACAAAATACGTATTTTCAATTTTTTTAACGTCAACTGCAATTGTAATACATTGTGAACCAAAAGTTTTTGCCCCTTCATAAATCAGCTGTGGATTAACGACTGCCGCAGTATTGAGTGAAACTTTGTCTGCCCCGGCTAATAATAAATTATGGATATCTTCGATACTGCGAATGCCACCTCCAACTGTTAAAGGAATAAAGACTTTTGAGGCAACGGCTTCAACAACGTCTAAAATTGTTTTTCGTTTGTCATTTGTTGCGGTGATATCTAAAAATACGAGTTCATCTGCTCCGTCATTATAGTATTTTTCTGCTAAAGAAACAGGATCTCCAGCTTTTGCTAAATTTTCAAAGTGAACGCCTTTGACAGTTTGTCCGTCTTTGATGTCTAAACAAGGAATAATGCGTTTTGTAATCATTTTTGGTTCATCCATTTTAAAATAACGTCTTGTCCGATTTGTCCGCTTTTTTCCAAATGAAATTGTGTGGCAAAGATATTTTTGTGTTGAACAGAGGCGGTAAAATCAACGTGATAATTTGCTGTTGCTGATACAATTTCAGGATGTTCAGGGACAACGTGAAATGAATTGACGAAGTAATAAAAATCATCTGTTAAAAATGAATTTGATTTTGTCGTTGTGATTTTATTCCAACCAATTTGAGGAATTTTCCCAGTTGTAAATTTGTGGCAAGTTCCTTTAAAAATGGAAAGTCCTGCGATACCTGGGGCTTCGTCAGAGGAGTCAAATAAAACTTGCAAACCGACGCAAATACCTAGAAATGGGATCCCTTTGTTTAAAGCAGTTTTTAAAGCAATATCTAACTTTTTTTCCGTTAAATTTGCCATAACTTGACCAAAATGGCCTTGCCCTGGGAATAAAATGGCTTCAGCTTGTTCGATATCAGAGGCTTTATCCGTCGTTTTAAAGGGGGCGTTGATTTTGTTTAAAACGTTTTCAACGCTTTTTAAATTTCCACCACCATAATTTAAAACAGTAATCATTTCGTATCCTTTAAATTTTTGTTTTACAAAACGTTAGATTCAATATAAAAGAAAAGAAATTATTTTTAAAGAGGAAAGTCAAAATGAACGAAATAGCATTGACATCATCAGCTTGGCCTTTTCAAGAAGCCAGAAATTTATACAATGAAAAATTAAAAGGAAAAGTTCCTGAAAAAGGATACGTTTTATTTGAAACAGGGTATGGTCCATCAGGTTTGCCACACATCGGAACTTTCGGTGAAGTTGCCAGAACAACGATGGTTATGAATGCTTTCAAGGCATTATATCCGGATATTCCCGTTAAATTATTTTGCGTATCAGATGATATGGATGGATTGCGTAAAGTTCCAGATAATATTCCAAACAAGGAATTAGTCGGTCAATTTTTGGGAAAACCATTGACACAGATTCCGGATCCATTTGGTTGTCATGATAGTTTTGGTCATCATAATAACGATTGCTTGAAGGCATTTTTGGATAAATTTGGATTTACTTATGAATTCAAGAGTGCAACGGAAAATTATAAAAATGGCGTGTATGATCAAGCTTTGTTGCAAGTTTTGAAAAACTACGAAAAAATTATGGACGTGATGTTGCCAACTTTGGGTGAAGAACGCCGTTCTACGTATAGTCCATTTTTACCAATCAGTCCTAAAACAGGAAACGTTTTACAAGTTGCTATGACAAAACTTGATAAAGAAAATGGCACAGTTTCCTTTATTGATGAAGACGGAACAGAAGTAACAGTCCCTGTCACAGGTGGTCACGTTAAATTACAATGGAAAGCAGACTGGGCTATGCGTTGGTACGCTTTGGGCGTAGATTATGAAATGTCAGGCAAAGATTTGACAGATTCCGTAAAATTATCTGGAAAAATTTGTCGCATTTTAGGGGGTGAACCTCCTATGAATTTGACTTACGAACTCTTTTTGGATGAAAAGGGTGAAAAAATTTCAAAATCCAAAGGAAATGGTTTGTCAATGGAAGAATGGTTGAAATATGCTCCTGCTGAATCTTTGTCCTTATTTATGTTCCAAAAACCAAAGACAGCAAAGCGTTTGTATTTTGACGTTATTCCTCGTGCAACGGATGAATATTTGAATTTCATTACGGCTTTTGCTAAACAGACAGGTGTTGATCAATACAACAATCCAGTATGGCATATCCATAATGCAAATCCTCCAAAACCTGAATCAGGATTGTCATTCGGTATTTTGTTGAACTTAGTTAGCGTTGCTCATACGGAAGATCCAAAAGCATTATGGAAATATATTTCAGGATATGCTCCAGAAGCAACACCAGAAACTTGCCCAATGTTGTCAGCAATGGTTCCTTATGCAGTGGCATACTATAATGATTTCGTAAAACCAAATCAAAAATATCGTGCTCCTGTTGACGTTGAAATTACAGCTTTGACAGAATTGCGTGATTGGTTGAAACAACAAGACAAGTCTATTTCTGGTGAAGAAATTCAAACCTACGTTTATGAAATCGGTAAAAAGTTTTATCCAGAAGATTTGAAAGCATGGTTCAAAGTCATGTATGAAACTTTGTTAGGTCAATCCACAGGACCAAGAATGGGATCATTTATTGCTTTGTATGGCATTGATGATTCAATCGAATTGATCGACAAAGCTTTGAAAAACCAATTGTAAAATTCAAAAATGAAATAAGAAAAAGGGCTGAAGAAATTCAGCCCTTTTTTG
>JAKSVU010000109.1 GCA_024413465.1 Alphaproteobacteria bacterium | reverse complement strand
GTTTGTAATGATAAATCCAGCTTTAGGATTCTGCTGTGCCATTGATACAGTTGTAGTTACTGCCAACAGAACTAATAGAATAAATTGTTTCATTTTGTGATACATTTATTTAATCATTTGTAATTGTAGTAATATATCAATTGCAAATTTAATGTTAATTTTATATTCAAACAAATTTACTTCTGTTTTTTTCCTTATTTCATTATAATTATAAGAACATTGCTTTTTGGAGTTTGCAGTTTTTTTCTATCAACTACCTCATCCGAACATCAAAGCACCTATAAATCCAGTACCAGCCAAAACGAAAACTAAGATTTGAACAGCAATCAATACTACAGCTACACCAGCAGAGAATATAGCATAATTCTTTGCTTTATCAGCAGCCTCCTGAGCTTCCTCATATTTCCCATCATTATAAAGACCATCTACTTTCCATGCATAGTAGATAGAAACAATACCGAGAGGTAAAAAACAAAAGATTGCACTAAGTATCGCCCATATCATATGGTTATTAGGCATTTCTACATTTTCATCCATGATTCCTTAATTATTTGTTTGAATTTTACGATTACGACGGCAAAGATAGCATTTTTTTCCAATATCTCAAAGATTTTCTTGGAATTTCTAAAGAAAAGAGCAAAAAAATACGCTACTACTCTTCACGAGCTGTAGCGTACTTGAAAAATATGTTTAACTAAAATCCTTTTCTAAGTTGAAAGAACAACCTCGCGGTTCTTCTTTTGTTATCCAAGAGTCAAACAATCTTTAACCTAATAACTAAAACCTAAATCTATTATTCTACTAACCTAAACAATTCTTGTTCAAAATGTCATTCAGGAATGTTTCCGGGATCATCACCATCCAGATCTCTTTCTGAATTTTTGCTTGGTTATGTCCTTTTTTCCTTTTGACGATGCAAAGGTACTGCTATTTTTTTGTGTACGCAAACAATTTTACGCTTTTTATGAGAAAAACGCCTTATAATTGACGAATATCAAGCGTTTGTGTACGCACACAAACAGAAAAACATATTTTTTAACGAGTTTTTAGGGTTTTGACAGCAAATGATATTTATGAAGGTAAATTGGGGACGCTAACGCTATAGATTGGAAAGTAAATTGAGAGGCTTACGTAGGATAGGGAAAGTAAATTATAACGCTTGCGCTGTAGGTAGGAAAGTAAATTGACATTAAATTGCGACAGTAAATTACAATTCAGAAAATTATTA
>JAKSVU010000108.1 GCA_024413465.1 Alphaproteobacteria bacterium | reverse complement strand
GTAAATTGAGAATTATTTATTATGGATTCGTGAAGTTTTTGTTTATCCATGTTTTTTCCCACTCCTCACGGGAAATTGCGTACACTTTTGTAAATGCGTTATCTTCATCAGCATATTCTTCAACAAAGTGACAGCCCCAGCTTTGAGCGCATTTTTCAGAAGGTTCATTTGTAGATTTCATGTATGAATATATTTCGTTGAACGGTGTATTTTGAAAAGTCCAGTCGCGAACGGCAATTGCCGCTTCTTTTGCATAACCTTTACGCTGCTGATCTTTCCGAATATGATAGCCAATTTCTGGTTTTATAACACCATTTATGTTTTGCATTGTAAGACCGCAGTCGCCAATCATTTCATCATTTTCTTTAAGGCAAACAGCAAAAAGCCCAAATCCAAAAGTTTTGTAGCGCTGAATATTTTTTTCAATCCAGCCACGCACACGTTTTTCATCAAATGTATATGGATAATGCTGCATAATGTCCGAATCGGCTAAAACGGCGTAAAGTGCATCGTAATCTAAAGGGGTAAGTTCGCGTAAATAAAGGCGTGGAGTTTCTATTTTCATTTTTGAATTCCTCCCATGCCCCAGTTTTCAAGAGGCGGTTCTATGATTGTAATAAAAATGTCAGTTGGAGCGATGGAAAGTTTTTCTACAAGTGTGGCAGTTACAGTTTCAATCAGACATTTTTTTTGTTCCTTTGTGCGGCCAGGAAAAACTGTAAATTCAATTATCATAAAATTGTCTGTTTTGCCTTCCGGGATTTCGAAATTGCATTTATCAAATTCTTCGATTCTCTGAAAGCGGTCCCAATCCTGAATTTGAAATGCAGTGATTAAACTTTGGTGAATGCAGTCAAACACAGTTTTTTTATATTCCTGAGATTTTCCTTTTAGCATGTTGATTTTTACAAGTGGCATTTTCGGCTCCGATTTTATTTTGGCAATAATTATAAATTTTGAGAATAATACTAATTATATCCGAAAATCGTTTGTTTTGTGGATAAAGTTGTGGTTTAATTTTGAGGAGAAAAGATGATTCTGTGTTTAGAGATGAGAATTTGGAAAATTAGAATCTGTCTTTTTCGTTTTCCATTTTCCGCTCTTTTCTTCGCATAAAAAAGCCGCTTAAGCGTTAACTTAAACGGTGTTATAATTTTGTTACCACACAAAAAAAATATTGTTTTTTCGTGAGCTTGTAGATATACATATTACTCACAGCTCTTGAAAAAACGACTA
>JAKSVU010000107.1 GCA_024413465.1 Alphaproteobacteria bacterium | reverse complement strand
AGCTTTATTTATATCATTTTGACGCTGTTCGTAAAGTTGAATCATTCTAAGACTTACACCTGAAAGTTCTGAAAGCTGTTTTTGAGTTAATTTTCTGGAAGTTCTGATTTGTTTTAATCGCGTTGGTGAGTTTTTAATATTTTTTTGTATGATAGAATCTGCTGTCTGAACAAATTTTGAAATATCAGCTTCATGTAGAATGTATCTGCTTAATATTTCTGACGGAATTAATCCATAGGCTTGTAAATCAGAAAAACGCAAAGCCCTGTACCACTGATAATATGACATAACCCAGCCAAGCCAGTATTCAGGACCATCGAACGAATAATCAAGTTGAATTGTATTTTGCAATTTTATGCCAGATTTTTGTAAAACGTTTTCTGCAAGTTCAATTCCAGAAAGCCCTGCAACATATTTTGGGTTTCCATGTTCAAACATTGCAGCAATTCCAGAAGTTATAAAAAGATTAAAAAACTCATCGCCTGAATATTTTAATCCTCTTATTGCGTAATCAAACATTCCGGCAAGATTTTTTTGTGAATCAGAAAGATAAAGCTCGTTGTAAGCGTGCATCATTCAGCGTTACCTCCTGTCGAATTATGTCGATTAAAAAAATTGTATCTTTATCTTTAATATCATTTTTGGTTTTTAAATTGAAAAAATCTTTTCGGGCTTTTGAATCTCGTTCCATTTTTTGAGGAAAATAAATTTCTTTGTTGGAAATATGACTTTGTAAAAAATGAATTTGATTAAAACTTTTTTCGGATTTTAATACAATCTGTTCGCCTAAAAGTCCAAGCTTCATTGCTGTATTTAGTTTTTGTAAAGAAATTGTATTTTCTAAAAAAGCATTTGCAAAAGAAAAATAAGAATCATCAGCACGGTAACCTTTTATTACATCATAGGATTTATAATCGATTAAAAAATTATTTAAAATGTATTCTTTTCCTTCTTTCGAAATATCCTGTCTTAATTCAAAGGTTCTATTTTCTAAAAGAATTGCAAGCCAGTTTAAAATATTATAATCTTGATTAAGATTTAGTATTTTTAATCCGGAAGTGTCAAATTCATATTCGTTTGCAAAACCATTTTTTTCTTCCGAACAGCCCCACTCTTTTGCTAATTCTAAATTTTCTGTACAGTAAAATCCCAATCCATAATCAGTTTTAGGATTTCCAAATCCAAAATGAGGTTCTATTATTTGTTGAAGTGATCCGTGATAAACTTTCATATCGTTATAACGA
>JAKSVU010000106.1 GCA_024413465.1 Alphaproteobacteria bacterium | reverse complement strand
TTTGCGAAATTAAAGTTTTTCCAACGTGGGAAGAACCGCCGATTAAAATTATCATATTAAGATTATATCACATTTTAAACTTGACAACTTGTCAACATAGGCAGTATTTTAAACTTATGACACAAATGACAGTTGGCGATTTTAAAGCACAGTTTTCCTCAGTTTTAGAACAGGTTCTTCAGGGCGAAGAATTTCAGATTTTGTATGGCCGCGCAAAAAAACCGGTTGCAAAGCTTACAAAAATAGAAGAAAAACCTAAGAAGAAAAGACGTCCTCTTGGAATGTATAAGGATTTAGGCCCCTATTGGGAAGATGAAACTTTTGAGTTTACACCAGAAAATCTTTTTGACAATATGGACGATTTATTACTGTAAAAGGGTGGGGTGAGCAATGAGATATTTAATTGATACACATGTTTTTATCTGGGCGTTGTTGGATACACAAAAATTAACTAAAAAAGTTTTTGATATTATTGAAGACGAAGAAAATGAAGTTTATATTAGTCCAATCAGCTTTTGGGAAATTGCAATAAAATATCAGAATAAAAAGCTGAATCTTGGAAAAATAAATCCACTCCATCTCCCTCACATTGCCGAACAATTTGATTTTGAACTTTTGAATCCAGAGCCTTATGATTATGTAAGCATCAGTACTGTTCCTCAAAAAGAAAATCACCACGATCCATTTGACCGTATGCTCATTCAGCAGGCAATCCGAAATAATCTTGTACTTATAAGTGCAGACGAAAAATTCAAGCAATACGAAGAAAACGGCCTGCAATTAATGTGGTAAATCTGCAATTTCATCTTCAAAATAGTTGAAATTTCAACTAAAATCCTATATCATCTCCTCATGGTTTTTCAAAAGCTTCATCTCCTTTTCAAAATGGGAAAGGAATATAATCACCAGAAAATTAAAGATTCGGGACTTAGCGAAACAGAGTGCATTATCTGTTCGTTTGTCATTTCGCACGAGGACTGTACGCAGGATGATGTTGTGCAGGCTTTTCACATTGATAAAACTACAATCGCAAAGGCAATGGTTACGCTGGAAGAAAAAGGTTTTATTGAACGAAAGCAGTCGTCTGATGACAAGCGCAAAAAAGTTTTGAAGCTTACTGCAGCTGGCAAAAAAGCTACTCTTGCAATTGGTGATTTACACGAAAAATGGTTTGAACAGGTGCTTTCTGTACTTTCGCCAGATGAACAAAAAACGTTTGAAAACTATTGCGACCGTCTGCTTGAGGCGGCAAAAAAA
>JAKSVU010000105.1 GCA_024413465.1 Alphaproteobacteria bacterium | reverse complement strand
TACTTTTTCTGTTCTTCTTTTTCCCATTTCAAAAAATCCTGATAAACTTTCATCACTGGACTAGGATATTTTGAAACAGGCTGAGCAGATTGCCGAATTTTCAAATATTTCATCTGAATTTTTTCATTGATTTTTGGATTATGTTCCCTATTTTCCGCAGACATTCTGGTAATAAAATCCAAACAACACTCTTGTTCAGACGAACAAACGGATAATAAATGCTTTTGTGCTTCCCACATTGATTTTGCATAATCAAGTGATTTGTTGATTTTTTCCAAAGATAAATCTAATCCCTGTAACTCAAACGACTTTTTGACCGAATTTTTAAAATAAACGATCAGCGTATCCCCTAAAAGCAAATTAAACGGCTTTTCAGCTATCGTTTTATTACAGGTGTTAAGTAATACTTGATATTGTTCCTTATCAATCTCCAGTGTTAAATTTGGCACGACAACACTGATAATTTGATTAGCATCTGTCATTATTTGCTGACACAGGTCTGCATACGCTTTTAATTCATCAATATTCTGACACCGAACTTCAATGGGATTTTTAACGTAAGGAATTTTAGATTGATCTGAAACGACTGTAGAAAATAAATCGTATAATTCTTGGTCTGTATAATGATCAGTCATTTCAAGCTACTCTTAAAAATGTTCTTCGAAAATATCGGAGGTAGCATCCTGCCATCCTCCGATTGTTCTAGTAGTAGGGCTTTCGCCCCTGAGTACAAAGTGTATTGCGAACACTCTGTGGTTTAAGTCTTTCGACTTGTGTAAATGGATGAACCACTTTCATAAATCGAAACAGCCCCAACCGTAAAATCTATTGCCCCATGCTAGGGGATGAACGAAGTTCATGACGCCGACTTTATTGCCCCATGATAGGGGAAACAGATTGCTTATCGAGACTATCAGTCGAGATTAGCCAATCTGAAAAGGGTAGAAATGTAAATTAGATTAAAAATAATCAACCTAACCATCCCCTTTGCAGTTTTTATAATCGCAAACAAGTTTGCTCGTTAAAAACTTTAATTGCTCGCTTCGCTCGTCCCTTCGGGACCGCCTGTCGGCGTCGTAAACATAGTTTACCCCCCTAAAGGTGGCAATAATATTATAATTATCTTTTTGCCCCATGTTAGGGGATGAACGAAGTTCACCTTTCGGTTAAAGAAAGGGCAAGTTGCCCCGCCCTTTCCTCATTTTTTTGTTCGCACTTGTTATTAGAACAACTGTAAAACGCTTTGTGCAGATTGGTTTGCCAAGCTCAAAGATTTTGTTCCCAAGCTTTGGC
>JAKSVU010000104.1 GCA_024413465.1 Alphaproteobacteria bacterium | reverse complement strand
GTGGGTGGGCTTATGGGTGCAGGGAGCGCATTGGCAAGTTATTCTGTAACATGGGCTTATGGTAATTATAATGGTGGTGATATAATCGATCAATCGTCTGATTTGAAAAGTGATCATGTCGCAGAGCCTCTAAATCCTGAAGGGTCTTTTATTGCTGATGAACATCTACAAGAGGCTCATCGTATTTTAACTGATGCGCGAAATTCTCTTGTTGAAGTTGGTGAAAATCCTATGGAATATGAAGCCGGCGCATCTTTTCGAATACGTCGAAGTTTTTGGACGGGAAGTGAGTATGTGGAACCTACAGGTGAAATACAAGTGGCTCATATAAATTCAGAAAATCATGGAATTGAATTTGAATCTCGAACGGGAGACCATTTTAGAATGCATTTACATCCGGGGGAGATGTCATTGGGTGGGGGAAATAAAACGAACCCATTTCATCCATCGGGCATTGATTTTGCTAATGCGCCGATTTATAAAAATTATGGAATCTCCTCATATGCTGGAGCTGTAAAAAATGGTCAAATAAATTTGTACCGTTATACGTATGATAATGGATCTGCGAAATATTGGGTCGCCAAATGGTAAAAATATTGATATCTATTTTTTCTTTTCTTCTTGTCGCTGGGTGCAGTTTCCGAAATCTTGACCATAGTCAGGAAAAGGTTTTTTTTGAAGAATACGATATAACGACAGATGAAAAAAGTAAAGTTGAACAGCGTATGTATAGCTACAACCAGTTTTTTGACGATTCTTTTTTTAAAAGAAATGGAATTTTTTTTGTCTATGATACCGAATCTGATGTGGTTTCCCGAGAGGACTACATATATTTTGTAGCAGAAGACGGCAATTCCATTGATGCATGCTACCTAGAACATTTGCCTGGGAAAAATGTTGTTGAATGCAAAAAAATTGATGTTCCCCAAAATATTTTGTCAAAACTGCGTAATGTAGATTTTTTTTCCAAGCCTATTGTTGTTGCCAAGCTAAATAGAAAAAATAACATGGGACCCACGTACCCAAAAATATTTATTATGAAAAAAAGAGAAACGGAAAGAAATTTTGCCTTATTTTATAACCTAAGGAGCTGCTTGAAAACTGTTTGCCTAAAAAATGATTATAACGATGTTCCGAAGCAATATGAAGATTATGTTTTTTTATTTGAAGTAGCTAATTATTTAACGTACGAAATAGGCTTTCATGAGGGACGAGTGACCGAAAGCGTAAGGGATTCAATCTATAAAGCATATTTTGAGTAACTGGCCTTACGCTTGACCAGGTCAACGCGGGTAACGTGACCGATGTTGCGGAAACCA
>JAKSVU010000103.1 GCA_024413465.1 Alphaproteobacteria bacterium | reverse complement strand
GCGAATTCTTTCTTTGAGAAATACTCCATGTATTTATCGTGGGATATCCCAGAGAATTCCTTAGTCTTTTGCCAAAGATCCTGCGGGGTTTCCTTGAGTACTCCCAAAACGGCAACCGAAGCAACAACCTTCATTTCTGGAGCCGTTGAATAAATCAGGATTCGATCCACATGGCGTTTCGCCACCTGGCGACGGAATTCAAACTTCTTTGTTCCGGCAAGAATCCTGTCAGTATATTCAGGCTTTATAGACAGAAGAATGGTGCACATATTTTGCTCTTGGCAAAATTTAACAATTGTTTGAGATTATCATGCTAGGCTGTATGTTAATTCGGCAGTAACGTTAGCTGATTTTATTTTAGGCGTCGTTGAAAAGAAGACATAGTTATATTTTTTTGAACATCTGTTGCATTAATTTTTCAATTACCGTAGGAACAAAGCTACAATTTCATGCAATTCCTCTTGCAGTATCAGGTTTTGAACTTATATCATATTCATTTTGAAGAGTTTGTCATAAGATTGCAGATTTATCCCTTAGGGCTGTCGCCGCGTTTTCCTAATAGCGGATGGTACATTGTAGCGAGACAATCTTCAACAGCACGCACAATTTCTGTTTCTTGACTGACCATGTCACAACAATATACATTAAAGTCTTTTTCATTCATTCCAGCAAAACTCATCCAATCTTTGATTTTCAGAGCGAAGGTACTTTTACCAACATCGTCTTCGTTTATTCGCCAATGCTGTTTAATGCGTTTTTCAAGAGCTTCACTTGTGACACTACCGATATAGAGACATCCATTTTCTTTAAAGGATTCTTCGTTATCAGCATTAACTTTAGGCAACTTATTATCTTTTTGACGCTCTTTTAAATTGCCAACAGCAGCCAAAATATTTTTGACATGTATCTTAGGCTTCTTTACAAAAAAAGCGTACACAGCAGATTTCGTCTTGCCGAGTTCATTTGATTCTAGTTTTTTTGGATATTCCTTCCACTGAAACAAATCCCCATTATAAAAATCCAAAGCCTTATCAAAAATTTTCTTTTTTTGTATTACGGCTTTTTTAAAAACTGTGATATTTTTTTGTGGTGTCATTTTTTACGTTTCCCCAAAAAAGAATTTTATTTACAAATCTAATCTTTATAGAGAGAAAAATGGCACATATATTTTGTCTTTTGGCTTAAATCTATGAAATTTTTGTGATCAGAAAAAAAAATGGTTTTCAACCACAAGTCAAGCTCAACGTTTTCTTTTTGTTGAAAACTGAAAAGAATCATGGAAGGACGTCCAAATTGAATGTTAATCACTAACAAAGGAATTTATTTGATTCGTTAAACGATAATTTAGC
>JAKSVU010000102.1 GCA_024413465.1 Alphaproteobacteria bacterium | reverse complement strand
GTTATAAAAAATTGCGATTTTAGAGGCATAATCTGCCTCTTTTTCTGT
Source organism: Alphaproteobacteria bacterium (assembly GCA_024413465.1). Classification (GTDB taxonomy): domain Bacteria; phylum Pseudomonadota; class Alphaproteobacteria; order CAAGCB01; family CAG-977; genus UBA2903. Next base: position 1,309 of record JAKSVU010000102.1, on the reverse strand, counting down.
TGCGAACATCAAGTTCGTAACATAGCAAAAATAAGTAGTATAAGATAATGCTCATAAGTTGCAAAGAAACAGTTCAACTTATTAATAATATATTGGGAATACCTTTATATAAATTACTTAGGCTAAAAGCTAAAGGAGATAGTAAATAATGAATGAAGTAACAACAACAAACAACCAAGTCACAAACAAAATGTCAGGTTCAGAAAAAGCAAAACTTGCTAGAACCGGAATTATTGTTGGTGGAATTTTAACCGGTTTAGCTATTCTTGCCGGGTGTGGTTATTCATTTAGTGGCTCTCACAAAAACAGCAAGTTTGAGGCACATAAATAACATTACAATTTGAGCTGCCATAGATTAGCTCATTGCGAGAATCTTTTCTTTTCTCAATCTATGGCACCATTAATAAGAAGACAAGGCAGTTCTTGAAGTCAAAAATCGTCTCATCTCCTATAAACTTAGTATATTGGGTTTATCCCATTATATAAATGGCGTAGAGCCAACATTAAATGCAAAGAAAATTGCAATTTAGAAAATGTTTGATGACTAGCAATCATGTATTAAATGAATTAACTTTGTAAAGTAAAAGCAACAGCATTTAAAGAAGAAACAACATTCAGCGCATTTAAAAGAAAGGAAAAAAACATGGAAAACACAGTAATCAAAGCTGAACAAGTAGTAACTAACAAGATCAATCAATGTGCGCTAAGCGCTGAACAGTTTAGCGAGGTATTAGATGCAACAAACAAGATGATTGATACTGCTAAAAGTGTAGTTGAAAGGTTGAAAAAGGGTATAGATTTATTAGCTGAAAAACTAAGGAAAAAATATACCGCACAACTTGATGAATTACGCAAAAAATATCAAAATAAAGTTATACCTTCTGGAGTCGGCGGTCCTCAACTTGAATTAATTATTCATGAAGCAAACGTTGATGCAGCCAAAATGGAAAAGCTTGAAAAAAAGATTGCAAACGCAAATAAAGAGGCAGCGGCAATTGTTTTTGGAAGCACAGGTGCATTGATTTCAGCTATTGCCGCTATAGCCATAAAGCTTGCATTAAGAAAATAATCGCAAAATTTACAAAGCACTATATAGCAGAAAATTTTCCGTGAAAACCGTAGGGGCGAAGCGGAAAATTTTTAATATTTTAATATTAAAAAATGTGTCATATAATACCTCCAATTCCTAAGGAGGTGAGAGCTATGAAAAAGGAAAAATTAGAAAAAGTAGAGGTTGAAGAATCTCCAAAAGTTACTGTTGAAGAAGTCAACGACTGGGTTACAGTTGGATCTGAAATCATCAAAAGAG
>JAKSVU010000101.1 GCA_024413465.1 Alphaproteobacteria bacterium | reverse complement strand
GCTGGAGAATTCAGAAGAAAAACTTCAATTGATATTAAATCAAATGCTAAAGCTTTAAGAAGAGTCAGAGCTTCATGCGAAAAAGCCAAAAGAGCTCTTTCTGCTGCTACTCAAGCCACTGTTGATATTGATGCTTTAATGGACGGAGAAGATTTAAATGTTGTTATCACTAGATCTAAATTCGAAGATCTTTGCATGGATTTATTCAAAAAATGTATGCCTCCACTTGAAAATGTTATTAAAGATGCTAAAATGAGCAAAAGTCAAATTCATGATGTTGTCTTAGTCGGAGGATCAACCAGAATTCCCAAAATCCAACAAATGGTCCAAGAATTTTTCAATGGAAAAGAACCCAACAAAAGCATCAATCCCGATGAAGCTGTTGCTTTTGGTGCTGCTGTTCAAGCCGCTGTTATTACCAATGTTAAAGACGAAAATATCGAAAAACTTATTTTACTTGACGTTACTCCATTATCTTTAGGTATTGAAACTGTTGGTGGAGTCATGACTGTCTTAATTCCAAGAAACTCTACTATTCCAACTAAAAAAACTCAAATTTTCTCAACTTATGCTGATAATCAAGCTTCTGTCTTAATTCAAGTCTATGAAGGTGAAAGACAAATGACTAAAGATAACCATCAACTTGGTAAATTCAATTTAGATGGAATTCCGCCAATGCCAAGAGGTCAACCACAAATCGAAGTTACTTTCGATCTCGATGTTAACTCAATTCTTAATGTCACTGCTGTAGAAAAATCTACTGGTAAAAATAACAAAATAGTCATCACTAACGATAAAGGTAGATTAAGCAAAGAAGACATTGATAGACTTGTTAAAGAAGCAGAAAAATTCAAAGACGAAGATACTAAAGTTAAAGAAAGAATTGAAGCTAAAAACGGTCTTGAACAATACTGCTATCAAATTAAACAAAGCGTCAATGATGCTAAATTAAAAGATAAATTCTCTGAAGATGAAAAAAAACAAATTGAAACTAAAATTGATGAAGTTTTGAAATGGACTAATGATAATCCAGCTGCTTCAAAAGAAGAATATGATGCTAAAGTTAAAGAAATTGAAGCTATTTTCAATCCTATTATGCAAAAAATATATCAACAAGCCGGTGGTGCACCAGGTGGTATGCCAGGTTTCGGTGGTCCAGGTGGTCCAGGTGGTTTTCCAGGTTCTCAACCCGGAGCTGGTCCAGAAACTGCTAAAGGAACTTCTACTGGAGGAGCTGAAGACGTTGAATAAAATACTTGATAAATTAATAAATATATATTTTATAATTTAAAATTAATTATTTTATATAATTAAAATACAATAAATAAAATAAATTTATTCAAAATTTTTTTTTTTTTTTTATT
>JAKSVU010000100.1 GCA_024413465.1 Alphaproteobacteria bacterium | reverse complement strand
CCAGAAGAAATTATTCGTCAGCTTTTTGCAGAAAAATTGATGAATGAATTTGGTTATCCTAAAGAAAACATTACTTTTGAACTTCCTGTAAAATCTGTTGGTCGTGACAAAGAAAATGTGGATTTTGCAGATATTGTTGTATTTACCGACTCTACCAAAAATCAAGCCTATATTATTTTTGAAATTAAAAGACCAGATGAAAAAGATGTTACGCAGCAGAAAAAACAGCTTGAAAGTTACTGCCGTGTAGAAGGTGCAAGCCTTGGTGCTTTAATAAACGGTGATGATATTGAAAAATATTATATCAACAATCTTGATGAAAATTCTAAAACTCGAGGTTTGCAGGAAATTTCAGTTTTACCAAAGTTTGGTGAAAATCTTTCTAATGTTTTAAAAGGAGAACGCCAGACCTTAAAATATCTTATTAAACATGACAGACTTAGAACCGAAACACTTAAAAAAATTATTTCTGACTTGGAACAGAGATTTTCTGCCAACGATTCCAGCGACAAAAGTTTTGATGAAATTTTAAAGCTTGTTTACTGCAAACTGTATGATGAATCCAGTCATAATGATGATGCCGACTATATTTCCCGCGATATTAAACGACAGCAAAAAATCAATTCTGAAATTGGCTATTACGAAGCTCTTGAAAATATTGATGATGACGATTTTACACTTTTGGAATTCAGGGCAAAAAATGAAGAAGACGAAGCAGAAGTTTTTAAACGCATAGAAAAACTTTTTGATGATGCTCAGAAAAACTGGAAAGGTGCATTTGCTCCAAATACAAAATTGGATATGCAGCCATCCACAGTAAAAAGCTGTGTATTGGAATTTCAGAATGTAAAACTTTTCAATTCCAATCTTGAAGTTGTTGATGAAGCCTTTGAATATCTTGTAAACAAAAATCAAAAAGGCGAAATGGGACAATATTTTACACCTCGCTATGTAATTGATATGTGTGTAAGAATGCTCAATCCAAAAAAAGAAGAAACTATGATTGATACAGCATCTGGAAGTTGCGGTTTCCCAATGCACACAATTCTTCATGTCTGGAATAAACGTGATAATCTTACAACAGCAAAGCGTGAACAGTGGGAAAAAGATTATGTTCGCGACAAAGTTTTTGCCATTGATTTTAGTGAAAAAGCCGTTCGTGTTGGAAAAATCCTAAATATCATTACTGGCGATGGTCACACAAATGTTCTGTATCTGAATACTCTTGATTATGACAGATGGGAAAATCAGTTTAAGAAAAATCCAGACTGGTGGGCAAAATATAACGAAGGTTTTACACGTCTTGAAGGATTAAGAGAAACTCCAAATTCCTATGAAAAATTCAACTTTGATATTCTTATGGCTAATCCTCCTTTTGCCGGGGATTTGGA
>JAKSVU010000010.1 GCA_024413465.1 Alphaproteobacteria bacterium | reverse complement strand
ACCAATCTTTTGTAGAACTCACTTTATAAATAAAGTTCGTTAACAAAAGATGTCCGCTTCCTACAGGGTGAGTTAAAAGGTATAATTTGTAGAATATTGCCTTTTTTTTACGTTTAAAATCAAATAAATATAAATTTTTTCATTTTTTTTATAAAAAGATTGTAACCTTTTTCTTTACTGTTCGTTTTAAGGGTGTATGATGAATAAATAAAACCCAACTAAATAAGGAGATACAAAATATGTTAGGAACAAAAGATATTTATTTAAAAATAGACGGTATTGAAGGTGAATCAAAGGATAGCAAACATGAAAAATGGACTGATGTCTTGAGTTTTTCACATGCGGCAATACAATCTATTCAAACAGGTTCACCAGATGCAGCTGGGCGTGGTGTATTTGAACCTGTAGCATTTACACATTGTGTAGATAAAGGAACACCAAAATTACAAGAAGCATGTATGAAGGGAAGCCATATTAAAGTTGCTGAAGTACATTTTTGTCGTGCTATTAACGGAAAACAAGAGGTAGTTTACAAAGTAAAATTTGAAGGCATAAAGATAGTAAAAGCTGAAGTTAAGGTTGAAGATTTGCCTGAAGGAGAATTCCAATTAGTTGAAACAGTACATTTCTTAGCAAATAAACAAACTTGGACTGAAACGGCAGTCGGGTTAGATAATGCTCTTGGTGGCAACACAGAAGCTTGTTTTGACCAAACTAAAAAATGCTAATTAAATTTTAAAGATTTAAAGTTGTAATTAATTATTTCCCTCAACTTTAAGATATAGTTGAGGGAAATATTTTTTATTGATAATTGTAAGTTTTAAATTGATTTTTTTATGTGTATCAGTTATCATTCTACTTAATTTATAATAGCTTCAAAGGGTTAATGAAAAGTGTCTGAGTTTTCTGAATTAAAAGTCCCTGTTTCTGCGGATGCTGTCGTTGGGGAAAATTGTGAATATGATCCACTCTACGTTATTCTAGAGGATTTGGTTCGGGGGGATCCTGAAAATGGAACAGATCCGGATTGGCGTGGATTAAAGAAAAATTGTTTAGAATTATGGAAAAAAACGCGTGATTTGCGAGTGGCAACCTATCTGTGTATTGCTGAAACGCAGATTAATGGTTTGTCTGGATTGGCAGATGGGTTGGATTTAATTCGTTGGTTGTTGAATGAATATTGGAATGATCTTTATCCAAAATTAGATCCAGATGATGATAATGATCCGTTGGAACGTTTAAATATTTTGATGATGTTGTCTCCGGATCCAGGGGCTTTTGATGATGTCATTATGTTCCCGTCAAAATTGCGTCAAATTAAATTGGTATCAGGTTTGAATTATACACTTCGCGATGTGATGATTGCCAATGGTGAAATTGAAAGCGAAACTCCCGTTGATATGAATTTAATCAACGCAGAGATGATGGCAAAGGCAGGTCAAGTCAAAGAAAAGTATGATTTGATTAAGCAGATTAATGAAACTGTATCTGCAATGATCGAAGAAACAAATGCAAAATTGACGGGTGGGTATTCATTGTCAATTGTTTCTTTGCAAAAAGAATTAAAGCGTTTTACAAGTTTTTATGAAAAACACGTCATGAATGAAGAAAATGACGATGCTGAAAGTGTACAAGCTGAACAAGCAGGTGTTGGTGAAAATACTTCTGTAGGAAGTGTTGCTCCGGTTGCGGTGAAAAATAGTAAAGTTTCCATTGCAAACGTTAAAGCAAGTAGTCGTGCAGAAGCATTGTTGCTGTTGAAAAAAGGAATGGAATATTTTCAAGCAGAAGAACCAACTAGTCCGGTGCCATATTTGATTCAACGGGCATTGCGTTTAGCTGAAATGAATTTTATGGATTTGTTGCAAGATATAGCTCCAGATGCTTTGTCTCGTGGGCGTGATATCTTAGGCGTCAAATCTGAAGAAGATTATTAGTATCTAACAAAAAGGAAAGGAAAAGTATTATGGCTTCAAATAGTGGTCAAAAATTTGTTGGAAAGAACAGAGCTCCTCGTGTTCAAGTTGAATATGACGTTGAATTATATGGGGCAGAGAAAAAAGTTAATTTACCATTCGTTATGGGGGTTATGTCTGATTTGTCAGGTAAACCGGCAGAACCACTACCAAGAATAGAAGAACGCAAGATGTTAGAAATTGATTGTGACAATTTTGATGACAGATTGAAAAGTGTAAAACCGCGTGTCGCATTCAACGTGCCAAACGTAATGACAGGTGAAGGAAATTTGCCAATTGATATGACTTTTGAAAGTATGGAAGATTTCTCTCCTGCAGCTGTTGCTGAAAAAGTTGATGGGTTGAAAGATTTGTTGAAAGCTCGTCAAGAATTGGCAAACTTGTTAAGCTATATGGATGGTAAATCTGGTGCTGAAGATTTAATTAATAAAATCTTGGATGATCCAGCATTGTTAAAAGCATTGTCTGCAAAAGCAAAAGAAAAAGAAGCTGCTGAAAAAGTTGCTGAAGAAGCTAAAGATAAAGAATAAGGAGTTTTTAAATGTCAGGTGAAGAATTACAACAGGCTCAACAAGCTGATGCTCAAACGTTGGAGATGTCTGATTTTGAAAAATTATTAAATCAGGAATTTAAACCAAAAACAGAAGAAGCTGATAGTGCTGTTAAAAAAGCAGTTAAAACACTAGCTGCTCAAGCTTTAGAAAATGCAGCTTTGGTTAGTGATAATGCTATCAAAACAATCGAAGCAATGATTGCAGAATTGGATAAAAAGATTTCCGATCAAGTCAATTTGATTATCCACCACAAAGACTTTTCAAATTTGGAAGGTGCATGGCGTGGTTTGAATTATTTGGTAAATAATACACAAACAAATGAATCTATGAAAATTCGCGTTTTGAATATTTCCAAAAATGATATAGCTAAATGCATAAAAAAATTCAAAGGAACGGCTTGGGATCAAAGTCCATTGTTCAAGAAAATATATGAAGATGAATATGGGACAGCTGGTGGTGAACCATTTGGATGTTTGATTGGGGATTATTATTTCAACCATAGTGCTCCAGATTTGGAAGTTTTAAAAGGTATGTCCCAAATTGCTGCCGCAGCACATGCTCCATTTATTGCAGCATCTGATCCATCAATTATGAATATGGAATCTTGGCAAGAATTGTCTAATCCACGCGATATTACCAAGATTTTCTCTACACCAGAGTATGCAGCATGGAGATCATTCCGTGAATCAGAAGATAGCCGCTACGTTGCTTTGGCAATGCCTCGTGTTTTAAGCCGTATGCCATACGGTTCAAAAACAAATCCTGTTGAAAAATTTAATTTTGAAGAAGATACAGGTGCTGGTCAAAGTGATAAATATAACTGGATGAACGCAGCTTATGCAATGGGTGTAAATATTAACCGTTCTTTCACAGAATATGGTTGGTGTGCAAGTATTCGTGGTGTTGAAGCTGGTGGTGCTGTTCAAGGTTTGCCAACCCATACGTTCCCAACGGATGATGGTGGCGTTGCAATGAAATGTCCTACGGAAGTTGCTATTACGGATCGTCGAGAAGCTGAATTATCTGCTAATGGATTTTTGCCGTTAGTTCATTGGAAAAATACAGATTATGCTGTATTTTTAGGTGGTCAAACAGTTAATAAACCTAAAGAATATGATTCTCCAGATGCTACGGCTAATGCTGCCTTGTCTGCTCGTTTGCCATATATTTTTGCAACTAGCCGCTTTGCTCATTACTTAAAATGTATCGTTCGTGATAAGATTGGTTCATTTAAAGAAAAGGATGATATGCAACAATGGTTAAGTGATTGGATTTCTAATTATGTAACAAGTGATCCAACTGCTAGCGAAGAAACTAAAGCAAAATATCCTTTGGCAGAAGCAAAAGTTGAAGTTGATGCTGTCGAAGGTCAACCAGGATATTATTCTGCTAAATTTTATTTGCGTCCACATTACCAATTAGAAGGGTTAACAACCTCTTTGCGTTTGGTTACAAAAGTTCCAAGTGGAGCAAAATAAAAAAAATAAAAAGTTTTGCAACCTTTCTTTTGTTCATTTGGTATAAGACAACGGAAAGGTTGCAAGACAAAGATTTAGAAGAATGAAAATAAATGCGTGATCTACACCAAAAAGGCTTAATTTAAAATTTTAAATGAGAAGGGAAAGGAAAAATTTTCTTTTCCCGTTTTGTCTGTTAAAAAGAGATTTAATGTTTGGTAAGTCAGAAAATAAAGAAAAAAACAAAAGTGAAATAAGGTATTGGCCTTGTTTGCTGCGCCGTATCATAGATTTGAATCCAGAGGAAAAAAAAGAAGTTTTTATTCCTGGTGTAACGCTTAAATCATTAAAAAGTGACATTTATAAAAATATAAATATGCTTCTTAATTCAAAATCACATCCAAGTGAAGAAGAATTAGAAAGATGGCCTGAGATTCAGAACAGTGTGATTAATTATGGATTACCAGATTATTGTGGATTAATAAATACACAGGATAATCGTGAAAAAGTAAGAGAACGAATTGAATTTCAATTAAAGACTTTTGAACCCAGATTGGATCCAGAAAGTTTGGAAGTAGAATTTGTTGAAGAGACCGATGGAAGTAAATCTAAAATAACTTATCAAATCCGAGGAAATATTAGGGTGGCTGAGATTGAAGAAGAAATCGTTTTTAAATCATTTTTAGATTTAGAAACGGGAATGTCGACTGTAAAAGAAGAATAAATAACGGAGTAAAAAATGGATTTTCTGGACTATTATCGTGAAAATCTGACCTATTTAAGAGATTTAGGTGGGGAATTCGCTAATGAATTTCCTAAGATTGCAGGACGTTTAGATTTAACAAAATTTGATTGTGCCGATCCTTACGTGGAAAGATTGCTTGAGGGAACGGCTTTTTTGTCAGCTCGTGTGGAAAAAAGATTAGACGATGGGTATAAGTATTTTTTGGAAGCAGTTTTAGCTTCCGTTTCTCCAGAAATTTTGACTCCAATTGTTTCTGGTGCGGTCGTTCAATTGAATGTTGATTATGCTTCTGAAGAAGTTAGAGCTGGAAATTTATTAGATGACGTAATCGTTGGAGAAGCTCACATTCCAACAATGACTACGGCTTGTAAATTTTCATCTGTCTCCCCAATTTATTTATCTCCCGTTTACGTTTCTGCTGCGGAATATATTACGCGTGACCTAGCTAATTTTGATATTGAAAGTAGGACAGCAGTTTCAGGAATTCATCTTGATTTAGGTTTGCCAAATGCAAATGAAATAAAAAAAATTAAAGCAAATAATTTAACGCTGTATATTAACGCAAGTGATGCAACGGCTTCAATGATTATGCGTCAAATGTTGTCTGATTTAGAGGGAATTTATTATTCTAACGGGGATGGTTTTAAATTATTAAAAAATGCTAAGATTAAGGTGAATTCCTTTGAAGATATTGAATTATTGCTTAGCGAAACAAAAGGAAATATGTATGGCATCCATATGCTGAAAAAGTTCTTGTCATATCCATCTTTTCTAAAATTTATTACCATTGAAAATATAGGAGATATTTTTAAGGCAGGATCTGGTCAAATCGAACTATTATTTACTTTTAAACGCCGTGAAAGTGAATTGGCACAGGAAATCAGGACGGCAACTTTTAAAACGAATTGTGTACCAATGATTAATGCGTTCAAAAAGCGTTCTGAACGTCTCAATCTTGCAAAAGATCAATTTGAATTACACATCGTTCCTGAACAAATGTCACCTCAAGATTATGAAGTTTATAGTATTCAAAAAATGGAATTTTATGATGCCCAAAACAAAGAATTATTTGATGCAACTTCATTTTTTAATCATGAAGATGACGAAAAATTAAAATATAATTTTTATTCAGTTCATCGTAGCCGTTCTTTGTTTGACCAAAAAGAAAAACAGCGTTCATCTTATGCGGGAACTGAAGTTTTTGTTTCTGTTTCTGGGCAGAATGCAGATATGCAGGACGTCGCTCAATATTTAGCAGAGATGATTTGTTCAAATCGTGATTTACCTTTATTTTTACAACAATCAACGCCATTGACCTTTGAAATACCATTTGTTAAATCTGGGGAATTTTTAACAAAACCATCTCGGCCAAATTATCCCTTAATTGATCGGGGAAATAAAGCAGATTGGGCTAAAGTTAGCCATATTTTGTTAAATTTTTCGGGTGTATTATGGAAGAATGGAACAATTCCTTTGGAATTATTGAAGTCCCTTTTATCAAGTTATGTACTCAGATCTGCTGATGAATGTAAACGAATGGTCGAAGGAATAGTTTCATTAACGAGTGAACCTCAAACGTTCAGATATAACAAAAATGGAACGGTCTTTTTTGAAACAGGGTGGAAAATTCAATTTACGCTGAATGAAACGGCTTATGCTGGAGTAGGTTTTTATTTATACGGTTTGGTTTTGATAAATATATTCAAATCATTTACGCCGTTAAATTCATTACTTGAAATCGAATTTAGAACAACGCAATCAGGATTAATTGGAACATGGCGGACCTTGAACAATATGTAAAACAAGTAGCCCGCAAATTAAGGCAGGGGATAAATGAGCCAGATTTTTTTGAAATGGTACGTCGTTTCGAAAAGGGAAATCCTCAGCTTCCTCGAATTGGGTATGCTCCTTTACCAGAACAAGAACCTTTGCGTTTTGGTCAAGCTCCATATCTGAGTTTTCCATCAACTTCTATTGCTGAAATTAGAACAGGAAATGATAAATATTCTGCCCTGATTATGACGTATTTTTTTGGATTGTTGGGTGTTAATGGTCCAATGCCTTTGGAATTTACAAATCTTATATTTCAACAATCTCATAATAATTACGATCAGACGTTCCGTCGATTTTTAGATATTATTCATCATCGTTTTACCACCTTGTTTTATCGTGCTTGGGCGCTGACGAAACAGTCTGTTAGTTATGATCGCCCTGATGATGATATGATTTCAAATATCATTTGTTCAATTGCTGGTTTTATGCCTGATACGAGTGTGTATAAAAAGTCAACACAAATGACGGGAGCAAATTTTGCAAATTATTTTGGAAATACAATCAAAAATAAGTATGCCTTAAATGATATTTTGCATAATTTATTGAAATGTAAGGTGGACGTTATAGATCATATCGTTGGTTCGTATGATATTCCTTCAAAAGATCTTGCCAAATTGGGGAACGCATCAACAGCCGTTCTAGGTCAAAGTCTGCAATTAGGTCGTCATTATATGTCGGCTACACGTGAATTTTGCGTAAATATTGGACCAATCTCCTTTAGAAAATGTGAAAATTTTCTACCTGGAGCAGAAGGATTTGATTTACTTTGCGACGTAATATCATCATACGTAAATAAACCGATGGATTACAAGTTTAATTTTATTTTAAAAGGTTCAGAAATACCAAAATTGGTTTTAGGAAATAATAAATCGATGAAATTGGGAAGAAATTGTTGGTTAGGTTGTAACCAATTCATCGGTAAATCCGTTACATTAACAGTAGGAGCTAGTAGGTTAGTTAAAAAGAAACATACTGCCTCCTTTAATAAGAAAGGGAAAAATACATGGCCAAATTAAAACGCGTCCAAATGTTTTCTAAATTGGATCAAGCTGCTTACAAGGCAATAGAAAGCGCGACCATTTTGTGCAAAACAAGAGGAAATCCATACGTTGAACTCGTTCATTGGGTAAATCAGATTTTACTTGGTGAAAATAATGATTGGCACGCTGTTGTCAAATTTTTTGCTTTAGATGAAGCTAAATTAGCAAAAGATTTAACGCGTGCATTGGATGCTTTACCTCGTGGAGCTAGTTCTATTTCAGATTTTTCAAGTACCATTGAAACGGCAATCAAAGAAACTTGGATGACAACTTCTTTGGTATTTAGTGAATCTGTCATCAGAACAGGTCATGTTCTGTGCGCTTTGAAAGCAAATTCAGATTTAGCTCACTTGTTACATGAAATGAGTAGCGAATTTGTTAAAATCAATGGCGATTTGCTTGTTGAAAAATTTAAAGATATCGTTGCAGAATCTTCTGAAACTTCAGTTGCAGTTTCTGCTGGTGAAAGTGGTGCAACAGGTCAAGTCGGCCAAATGATGGGTTCTGCTGCAATGGGTAAAGGAGAAGCTTTGAAACTTTATACCGTTGATATGACAGAACAAGCAAAATCAGGAAAATCAGATCCAATTGTTGGTCGTGATGCTGAAATTCGTAAAATTATCGATATTTTAATGCGTCGTCGTCAAAATAACCCAATTTTAACAGGGGATGCTGGTGTTGGTAAAACGGCAGTTGTTGAAGGTTTTGCTCAACGCTTGGCATCAGGAGACGTTCCAGATTGTTTGAAGGGAACGGTTTTGCGTTCACTCGATATTGGTTTGTTACAAGCCGGTGCAAGTATGAAGGGTGAATTTGAAAATCGTTTGAAACAAGTTATTGAAGAAGTTCAAGCTTCTGAAACACCGATTATTTTGTTTATTGATGAAGCTCATACGCTGATTGGTGCAGGTGGTGCTGCAGGTCAAAATGATGCTGCAAACTTGTTAAAACCTGCATTGGCTCGTGGTCAATTGCGTTGTATTGCAGCAACAACTTGGGCTGAATACGTTAAGTATTTTGAAAAAGATCCTGCTTTAACTCGTCGTTTCCAAAACATTTTAGTTGATGAACCGGATGATGATAAAGCAACGCAAATGATGCGTGGAATTTCTGGTGCTTTGGAAAAACATCACAACGTTTTAATTTTGGACGAAGCTTTGTCTTCAGCCGTTAAATTATCTCGTCGGTATATTCCAGCTCGTCAATTGCCTGATAAAGCCGTTAGTATTTTGGATACAGCTTGTGCGCGTGTTGCACTCAGCCAAAATTCTGATCCAGCTGAATTAGAATTCTGTAAACGCAAAATTTCTGCTTTGGAATTGGAACGCGATATTTTAAATCGTGAACAAGCAGAAGGATGTGAACACACGGAAAAATTAGAAGCAATTGAAAAAGAAATTACTGCTCAGAATGAAAAGAAGACTGCATTAGAAGATCGTTTAGCAAAAGAAAAAGCAGTTGTCGAAGAATGTCGTAAATTACGCGATGAATTGCGTGAAAAGGGGTCTTCGGATGAAACAATTCGGACAGCATTGTTGGCTAAACAAAAAGAATTGTCAGAACTTCAAGGTGAAGATCCTTTGGTATTGCCACAAGTTGATACACAAGCAGTTTCTACGATTATTTCTGAATGGACAGGTATTCCATTGGGAAGAATGGTGAAAAATGAAATTCAATCCGTTCTGAATTTGGGCGATGAAATGAATAAGCGTGTTATCGGTCAAAAACATGGGTTGGATTTGATTGCTCGCCGTGTGATGACAGCTCGTGCTTCATTAGCTGATCCAAATCGTCCTATTGCCGTTATTATGTTGGCAGGTCCAAGTGGTGTCGGTAAAACGGAAACAGCATTGGCTTTGGCAGAACAAATGTATGGTTCAGAACAAAATATCGTTACAATTAATATGTCTGAATTCCAAGAAGCTCACACCGTTTCTACGTTGAAAGGAGCTCCTCCAGGGTACGTTGGTTACGGAGAAGGTGGTGTTTTGACAGAAGCTATTCGTCGTAAACCATACAGTGTTTTGTTGTTGGATGAAGTTGAAAAAGCTCATCCAGACGTACATGAAATTTTCTTCCAAGTCTTTGATAAAGGACAAATGGAAGATGGTGCAGGTCGTTTAGTTAATTTCCGCAATACCGTTATTTTATTAACGACAAACGTTGGGGATGATGCTATTTGTGATTTGTGCCAAGATGAAGATAACTTGCCGGATATGAGTGTGTTGGAAGAAGCTGTTCGTCCAGCGATGATGAAAGTATTCCCAGCAGCATTGCTTGGTCGTATTTCCATCGTTCCATATTATCCATTAGGCAAAAAAGCACTTTATTCGATTATCGATTTGAAATTAGCAAAAGTTCAAAAACGCGTTCGTGAAAATTATCGTGCTGAATTAACTTATACAGATAACGTTCGAAATGAAATTATTCGCCGTTGTAATAACGTTGCTTCTGGTGCTCGTTTGATTGATGCAATTATCAATAATGACTTGTTGCCGGAAATTAGTGCTGCTTTCTTGAAGAATACGATGGAAGGCCACGTAATGAAAAAAGCAATTGTTGATGCAAAGGATGAACAATTTACGTATTCTTTTGAAAATAAGGAGGAATAATCATGCCAACACCAGTCGCTACTATCGCTAATATGACTGCTACGGGGGACGTTGTTGTCGGACCTGGTGGTATTACAAGTATTGTTAAAGGATTGCCTGTTGCCTGTATGGGGGATGCTGTTGCAGGCCCAATGTGTGTAGGCGTTATTACGATGACAACTGCCGTTAATAAAATTTGTAAAGGACGCCCGATGGCTAATTTAGGATCTGTAGTGACTGGTGTGAACCCTGCTCTTGGTTTTCCGGTTGCGACAGCTTTGGCAGTTTGTCCAAATGTGAATATTATTGTGTAACCTTTTTTAAGTTCATTCGTTATAAGGGTATAAACACAAATATTAAATTAGGTAGGTAGGATATGAGTAACAATTTTGCACTTCCAAAAAATGAAATGATGGATATCTCATTTACAGACAGCGAATTAAATAATAAATTTTACGTTTATGATTTGAAGTTGTCTGAACAAGTGGGGGAATTGTTTCATGCAGAGGCTGTCTTGTTGACACCATTCAAGATTAAAATTGAAAGTTTGCTAAATAGAGATTTACAAACAAAAATCAGTTTAAAACAGATTGATGCAAAAGATTCTCGGTTTGTGTCAGGATATGTTACTCACGTTCAACAACAAGGTGTTATTACGGGAGTAAATGCTCAAGGAACACAAATTTCATATTATCGCTTTGTTATTACGATTGAGCCAAAACTTGCAGTTTTGAAGTACACAGTTCGTAATCGGTCCTATAATGATTGTCAAGTTTCATCTGTTTTCCAAAAGGTTGTCAAAGATGAACATGATATTCCATATAGTATTTGTGGAAATACTTTAGCAAAACAGTATCAAAAAGGTTGTATCTATAATCAAAATGGAATTTCAGATTATGATTTTATCCAGTTTTTGCTTAAGATGTATGGAGTTTCATTTATCTTTAAATTCGATGATAGTTTTGAACCAAAACTTTTCTTTACAGAAGGGGAAGGTTTTTCAACTGTAAAAGATAAGAAGAAAGATAAAGATAACGAAGCTGAAATTAAATTAAAGATGGTCTTTCAAGGAGAAGATAAGGGGGGCGTAGAGCGTTTTCAGATTAATTCTCAACCTGTTTTTGAAAACTTTGTTCTTCAAGAATCTTATCCAAATTCCAATGAATCTGGATCATCAAATTGGTATCAAGGGAAAAAGGATCAACTAAACTATTCTTATGAATTTGATACCCATTTCCATGGATATAATCGTTCAATTTCTCATGATGAAGTAAATAAAGACGTCGCTTTGATTTTAGAGGCTAGAAAAACAGCAGAAAAATGTAAAGCAATTGAATACGAAGGTGTGGCCCAGGAGCTTGACATTATTCCAGGTCGTTTGTTCGCTTTGTCAGGTTTCAGAGGAAAAGATGATAAATCAACGATTTTAGGTCGTGTGATTAAAACGGACTTGCATGCTCGTGCTAATTGGCCAAGTGAATATATTCGTCCTTTTGAAGTGGAACAAGTTGAAAGACCGTCGGAACAAAAAATTGTTGTCAAATTTAGTGCAATAGATTTTTCAGAAAAACAACGTTATTGTCGATAAAATTTATTTTTTCATCATAGTAAAATAAGAAGTAGGATTTTTAATCCTGCTTCTTTTGTTTTATTCCTTATTTACGATTTTGATATTACTGTCTTTGAGTTCGAATTTCATTCCTACACAGATACTCCTTTGCGTCTGTAAAATGTAGGAAAATAAAATATCATTTTATTATTCTAATTGCCCCATATTAGAGGAATGAACAAAGTGTAGCATTATTACCAACTTTAGGGGGAAAACAGTTTTTAATGAGCAAATTTATTTGCGACTATAAAAACTGCAAAAGGGATGATTTTGTTATTTTTTAATTTTAACTACCTCATTCAATTTGGCTAAGTTTAGCAAGAGTTGTTTGCTCGCCTCGCTCGTCCCTTTGGGACCGTCTATCAGCGTCGTAAACTTCGTTTACCACCTCGCCCAGTAGGGAGAGGACATCTTTTGTTAACGAACTTTATTTATAAAGTGAGTTCTACAAAAGATTGGTGAGGGTACTAATCATTAAATAAATTCCCTCAAAAAATATACCCCTCAACTATATCTTAGTTGAGGGGTATAATTCATTACAATCTTAAATCTTTATAATTTAATTAGCATTTTTTAGTTTGGTCAAAACAAGCTTCTGTGTTGCCACCAAGAGCATTATCTAACCCGACTGCCGTTTCAGTCCAAGTTTGTTTATTTGCTAAGAAATGTACTGTTTCAACTAATTGGAATTCTCCTTCAGGCAAATCTTCAACCTTAACTTCAGCTTTTACTATCTTTATGCCTTCAAATTTTACTTTGTAAACTACCTCTTGTTTTCCGTTAATAGCACGACAAAAATGTACTTCAGCAACTTTAATATGGCTTCCCTTCATACATGCTTCTTGTAATTTTGGTGTTCCTTTATCTACACAATGTGTAAATGCTACAGGTTCAAATACACCACGCCCAGCTGCATCTGGTGAACCTGTTTGAATAGATTGTATTGCCGCATGTGAAAAACTCAAGACATCAGTCCATTTTTCATGTTTGCTATCCTTTGATTCACCTTCAATACCGTCTATTTTTAAATAAATATCTTTTGTTCCTAACATATTTTGTATCTCCTTATTTAGTTGGGTTTTATTTATTCATCATACACCCTTAAAACGAACAGTAAAGAAAAAGGTTACAATAATTTTTATAAAAAAATGAAAAAATTTATATCTATTTGATTTTAAATAAGAAATAAATTGTTTCCAAAATAGCGATGAGAGAAAAAGATGTCCTCTTCTTACAGGGCGAGGTAAATAATTGAAAACAAAAAAGCAGGATTTTCATCCTGCTTTTTTATTTATTTTGTAACCGTTGTTGTTTTTGGTAAATCAACTTTGATGTGCAATTCTTTTAATTGTTGCGGAGTTACTTCGCAAGGAGCTTGCATCATCAAATCTTGAGCCATACCATTCATCGGGAATAAGATAACTTCACGAATGTTTGGTTCATCAGCTAACAACATAACCATACGGTCGATACCAGGAGCTGCACCACCATGA
This sequence comes from Alphaproteobacteria bacterium, assembly GCA_024413465.1. GTDB lineage: Bacteria > Pseudomonadota > Alphaproteobacteria > CAAGCB01 > CAG-977 > UBA2903. The sequence goes on along the minus strand of JAKSVU010000010.1, from coordinate 41,744 downwards.
GGAGGAGCGCCATACTTGAATGCATTCAACATACCACCGAATTTACGTTCGACAACTTCTGGACCATAACCAGCAATTTCGAATGCTTTATACATAATGTCAGGACGGTGGTTACGAATTGCACCGGAAGATAATTCAATTCCGTTGCAAACGATATCATACTGGTAAGCATTGATTTCCAAAGGATCTTTGTTTACTAAAGCATCCATACCGCCTTGTGGCATAGAAAATGGGTTGTGAGAGAATACGATTTGTTTTGTTTCTTCGTCATATTCATACATTGGGAAATCTGTAATCCAACAGAATTTGAAGACGTCTTTTTCCATCAAATCCAATTGTTCACCCAAATGCATACGAGCTTGACCTGCAAATTTTTCAACTTTGCCTTTCTTTTCGCAAACGAAGAAGACAGCGTCGCCTAATTTAACGCCGGCTGTTTCTTTGATTTTTTCGATGCGTTCTTCATCTAAGTTCTTTGCAATAGCACCTTTTGGACCTTCATTTGTAAAGGTAATGAAGCCAATACCAGGTAAGCCAATATCATGTGCCCAAGAATTCATCTTGTCAAACCAACTACGAGGTTTGGATGCTGCTCCTGGAGCAGGGATTGCACGAACGATAGATTCACGTTCGATTGCATTTGCAAAAATACCAAAACCAGAACCACGGAAGATTTCTGTAACATCGGAAATAACCAATGGGTTACGCAAATCTGGTTTATCAGATCCATACTTCAACATTGATTCAGCAAAAGGAATGCGTGGGAATGGAGCTGGTGTTACTTTACGGCCATTTGAAAATTCGTTGAAGATACCTTCAAGAACAGGTTCAATAGCAGCAAAAACGTCTTCTTGTGTAACGAAAGCCATTTCGAAGTCTAATTGATAGAATTCACCAGGAGATCTGTCTGCACGGCTGTCTTCATCACGGAAACAAGGAGCAATTTGGAAATATCTGTCAAACCCTGAAACCATCAATAATTGTTTAAATTGTTGTGGAGCTTGTGGCAAAGCATAGAACTGACCAGGATGTAATCTGGATGGAACTAAGAAGTCACGAGCACCTTCTGGACTTGATGCTGTCAAGATAGGTGTTTGATATTCTACGAATCCTTGTTCGATCATTCTGCGACGAGCAGAAGCGATAACAGCAGAACGCAATAAAATATTCTGATGCAATTTGTCACGGCGTAAATCGAGGAAACGATAACGCAAACGAGTTTCTTCTGGTTGATCAAAATCGCTGGCAACTTGCAAAGGCAAAATATCTGCTTCAGATAAAACTTCAGCTTCTTCAACAAAAATTTCAATTTCACCCGTTGGTAAATTTTTATTGACGGTGTCACCTTCACGTTTGACAACTTTACCTGTAACGCAAATCACGCTTTCTGGGCGTAAACGTTCTAAAATTTTAAAAACTGGACTTGAAACATCGACAACGCATTGTGTTAAACCGTAATGGTCACGCAAGTCAATGAATACTAAGTTACCATGGTCGCGTTTACGGTGAATCCATCCGGACAAACGAACTGTTTGACCAGCATCAGCTAAACGCAACTGACCGCAATTATGCGAACGATATGCATGCATGGAAATAGACCTTCCTTAATATAAATAAAAATGATGATAGATATTCGTTCCGACGAAAGATTTTGTCAATCTTTTTTTGAAAAAAAGGTTATTCTTCGTCTGGAATTTCATTGTTGTCAATAGAATATCCAGAAGAACGAATTGTGCGAATTAGATCACGTTCTCCGCCTGCATTTAAGGCACGACGTAATCGCCGAATATGAACGTCAACGGTTCTTACTTCAACGTGGATATCTTCACCCCAGACGTCATGTAATAATTCTTCACGAGAAAAAACGTGGCGAGGTTGTTGCATTAAAATTTTTAATAAACAAAATTCTGTTGGTCCCATATGAACGTAGCGATTTTCGCGCGTTACACGACAGGTTTCCGTATCCATTCGGATATCATCAAATTCCCAAATTTTTTGTTCGTTTTCTTTTTTTCTTAAAGGTGTAATGCGTCTGAGCAAAGCACGAATTCTAGCAATTAACTCTACAACTGAAAATGGTTTTGTCATATAGTCGTCGGATCCAACGGCTAATCCTTCAACTTTGTCAGCTTCTTCGCCACGAGCTGTTAGCATAATGACAGGTAACGTATTGAAATCATCATCGTAACGAAGTTCTTCTAAAATTTGGATGCCTGTTTTATTTGGCAACATCCAATCAAGAATTAACAAATCAGGTTGTTCAATGCTGATTGCGTGTAAAACGTTTGCTCCATCTGTTTCTGAACAAACTTCAAATCCAGCATTTTCCAAATTGTATTTAATCAGCGTAACAATATCAATTTCATCATCAACAACTAAAATTTTTGTCATTATTCACCTTTTAAAGCTAGAATGTTTTCGCGATACGTGCCATTTTTAAAAACGGCTGAACCTGCAACTAGGACATTAGCTCCTGCTTCTGTACATAATTTAGCAGTTTCTGGATTGACACCTCCATCAACTTCAATTTCGATTGGACGATTACCAATCATTTTTTTGATGCGACGAATTTTTTCTAATCCTGCTGAAATAAAACTTTGTCCACCGAACCCTGGATTAACAGTCATTACCAAAATTAAGTCTATTTTATCCAAAACGTATTCTAAAACGGTTTCAGGTGTAGAGGGATTAAGTGCAACGCCAGCCTTTATTCCATAACCTTTGATTTGTTGAAGTAATCTGTCCAAATGTTTATCAGCTTCAGCGTGAACGGTAATTAAATCAGCACCAGCTTTTACAAAATCATCGATGAAACACGAAACAGGTTCAATCATGAGATGAACGTCAAAAAACTTTTTTGTGACGGGGCGAACAGCTTTGACAACGGGGGCTCCAAAAGTGATGTTCGGGACGAAATGTCCATCCATTACGTCGATATGAATATAATCAGCACCAGCTTTGTCGATTGCTATAATTTCATCACCAAGTTTCGAAAAATCCGCAGATAAAATACTGGGGGCAATTTTTGCGTTCATTTTTTCCTCCTAAATCCTTTCTTTTAATTTTATCATGGCTTCTTTTAACAATTGATTAAAGAAAAGAGATAATTTTTTTCGTGTTAAATTGTAATTATTTTGTTATGATAACAGAAAATTTTAAAGGAAGTAAGGTGTAAAATGAATAAGTTTATCTTTTGTCTTTGTTGCTTGATTTCATTAGGTTGCCAGGCTCGTGATGTTCGGTTGACTTCTAATGCTCAGACCGAATTGTTAGAAGATGGTAAAATGGTTGGGAAAATGCCTTTGATTGTTTCTGTCAAAAAACAGGCAAATTATGAAATTGTCGTGAATGGCAAGAAATATCATTTAGATTTAACTCTTCAACAAGGGCGTAGTGGCGGATTAACAAGTACGACAACTGAAGAAAGTACGTGTGCTCCAATTATGGATGGGATATCAACTTCCGTTAAATCAAGTTCGAGAGGAACAACAACCTCATCTGAATCAACTATTGATGAAGATGATGAAAAAAAAGACGATGAGACAGAGGTTGTTGCTTTGCAATATACACCAACAGATTATTACATTAACGTTTCCACCCAAAAAGAAGATTTGAAAGTTAAAAAATTTATTTTAACGCACTATGGTGATTTAAAATTTGGAAATGAACGTTCTTTGATGACGTTGTCTGCTATGACAAAATTGCCAGAACAAACGTTGTCTGAAAAATTAAATCATACCGTTTCTGCAGATGAAGCTGCGACTTTGATTGGAAAGTAGAATGAAGTTTAAATTTTTAGCAATTTTCGTTGTTTTTTTGATGAGTGGTTGTGCCATTTCTCAAGAAGATCAATCGTTTATGGAAAATTTAAAAATTACAAAATTACAGAATTACGTCTATTCGATTTCTTACAATGATTACGACAATGCTACTGTTCCGGAATTTATGAAAAAATATGATTTTTCCGATTGGGGATGTTCAGGAGTTTCTTATGGTGATTTTGTAGGTAGAAATTTTGATTTTCCTTATGATGAAATGGCTCAATTCGTAATTAAGGTTGATTCAAATTATGCTCGGCATGCCAGTGTTGGAACTGCTTTTATGCCGGAGTTGACAAACGAGGTTGTTTCTAAAAATAAATATAACGAAAATTTTCACTTTTTACCATTTTTTACAATCGATGGGATAAATGATGCTGGGGTTGTTATTTTAGCAAATACAGTTCCTGCAGGGGATAATGGAACAACGTTTGGAACAAAATCAAAAATGCCAGATTTGAATATTTATAACGTCGTTCGATACGTTCTAGATAATGCAGATTCTGTCGATCATGCGATTAAATTGTTAAGATATAAGAACATTTATTCTCCTCAAAAATCAAAAAAAGAACTTCATTTTATGATTGCTGATGGGAAAAAAAGTGTCGTTGTTGAATTTGTCAAAAATGAAATGAAGGTGAAGAATGCCAAGTTTGTGACGAATTTCTATTTGACAACACAAATGACACCTCATGCTCAGGGAATAGAACGTTTTAATTTGTTGAAGAAAAATTATAAATTAGGGAAAACGCAAAAAGGGATGATTGAGCTGATGAAAAAAGTTCACTACAGTCATCTCTATGACAAAAATTTAAAGAAACCTTGGTATTCGGAATATAATGGTGTGGATGAGGGAACAGGAGAAGAGGGGTTGACAATTCAATCTCTTGTTGAAGATTATGAGCCATATATTTTGGCAGACAGAAAAGCTTTTAAAAAGAAAAAAAGAAATGGTTCCGTTTGGATGACGCTTCATACGACAGTTTTTGATATTCCAAAAAGAAAAATGATTTTTATTCCGTATGAACAAAAACGGCAATATACTTTTCAAGTAAAAAAACAAAAGAGATAGGTGTTTTTTTTATCTTTTTCGAGATGAAATAGTAAAAAATTTTTAGAATTTCGAGTAACTTTTTCCTTTATTATTCGTTTTTAAAATATATAATGGTTAAAAATTTATTAACGATGGAGTGTTCTTGATGGAAGAAGTTTTAGAGTTAATTGTTTCTGATGACAAAGGTGTTGTTGATAAAAATAATACTGGAAAAATTTGTCGTCAAATGGGCAAGAAAAAAGTCATAGTTCCAGAAGATATAAGAAAAGCAGACCCAAGTGCTCCGGAATTTGTTTATAAGGCTGTCGATAATTATACCTTTTATGCTGTCAAGTCTATTCCATTGCCCTCAGGTGCTGAACCTATCCAAGTCATGTTATCCATGCCATTAGGTGGACAAAATAACGGTATATTTCGTTATCCTCGTATCGGAGAACGGGTATTGGTTGTGTGCCACGGGAATAAGTACTATTTATTGGCTTATTTACCTAGTAAAGAGGGAGATTGTAACGATTTTGAATTTTCTGCAAGTGAAGTCGTAGAAAAAGTAGGGGATACGTACGCTGTCGTTGACATTGATGAAAATACAACTCTGTGTGATGCTGAAGCAGAAATTTTGCGTTATCGTAAAAGAAGTAATTTTCGATCAAAAAATGGAAATGACGTAAATTGTTCAGAAATTGGTTTTTATCGAGAAGTGTCAGAATTCCCATCAGATAGGGATGACATAGAGCTTCCACCGACGGAATGTAGTAGAACTTATGAATATTTGGAAAATGGTGATTATAAGAAGGTTACTTTCGTAGCTGGTGAAGAACCAAGTGCTGCTATCAAAAATGACAAAGATACAAAAGTCACAAAGTATCCATTGATTGATAATTTAAAAATTCAAAGTGCAGGAAATATTTCAACCACGTCTCAAAATGCCAATGAAACAAATGCTCAGCGTATTTTGATACAATCTACTTTTTTGAGTGGAGAGAACGTTAAACATGCCTCTACTATATTAGATAAAGATTTGGTAGTAATGGGGGATGTTCAATCAGATTCTAAAATTGTTGCTGAGTATAACTATAGAGCGGGAATAGGAAAAGGCGGAGATAAAAAAGCAAAAGAAAAGGCAGAAAAATCGATGACGGATAATATGATTAAAATTCAAGCCCGTCATAATAAGATGGTTATGCCAAATAAGTCGAATTTGTCTAGTCTTGGGAAAGGGGATATTTGTTTAAATGCAGACGGAAATATTACCTTAAATGCTCGCGGAGCAATTACTTTAAAAGTTGGTGCAAATAAAATTGTCATTGATAAGTCTGGAGTAAAAATTTCAACCGGAACGGGATTGGGACTTATGCCAAGTCCATTTGATGGAACTCTTTCTATTACAAATGATGGAAAAGTGTCAATTGGTGGTAATAGTTTTTCAGCGAGCATGGAAGAAGCATTTGCTCTTTCAGATGCGATGGGGGGCGGTGTTTCATCTAGTTTGGGGGCAGTCGATTTAACAGGTGTGGAAGTCGGCTTGTCATCTATGACGACAGCCAATCATATGTATAAGACAGGAAACTGGTTATTTTCAAAAGCTTTGGAATTGATGGCAAAAGTGACAAACCAAGGTCGTTCCGGAGACGTTGCTGGTATGGCAAAAGCTTATGAAGTTTTAGCAAAAATTCAAGGGTATGCTGGAGGTGTGGCAGGAACGGCAGTTGGGGCGATGAAAAGAAGCCATAACGTGAATATGAACGGTGATACCTTTAATTTCAATAATACAATGCTTGTTCCTATAATTTATAACATAATTTGGGGGATTTTAGGAGCAGTAAAATCTTCGTTAATGAGTTTAAGAGAAACGAAAGATGCTCTTCACTACGATAAAACGGATGGATATTACAGTAAATTGCATCAAGATGATGGAATTTACAACTCGAGTGTTGATAAGATAAATCGGTTATATGAACTTGATTTAGGTTTTACAATTACTCAAATGGCGTTGATTGTTGCAGTTAAAACGGCGATGATTATTATGCAAAGAGAAAATATGTTTCATTTTTCTACGTTTAAATTAGGGTGTGATGCGTCTGCAAGTTTAGAGGCAAAGGATTACTATCAAAATACGATTAACGCAGAAGAAGTTGTTTCCTTGGCTGCTGGACTACAAGTTGCAAATTATGCCGATATAGGCAAAACTGACAGTAGCAAGGTCACAGGTGTTACTATTGATGAAAATAAAGTTTCACCAGAACTTTCAAAAGATACGTATCGACAAGTTGGGGCGAACATGACTTCAAAAATTGCGGGACAGCAAATACTTACGTATAATGATAAGACTTTTGCAACATGGGATAACGCCATTAAAAAAGGTAAATTTACGGAGATGTTTGACAAATATAATAGTAATGGCAAGGTCCCTGTTAATACTGCAGGAATAGCGATTGCTGCTCTACCAACTCTCGTGGTAACCAGTGTTGTTTGTGGAATTAACGAAGGTTTTGCTCAAAATTGTATCGCTGATGAACAAAAAGAAGTAGTAAAAGAATTAGGAGATTTATAAGATGGCTTTGACGGAAGATGAAAAAGCAGAAGTAAAAGCAGCAGTTACACCTGTTCTTACTTCAGTTGCAACGATGGCAGCTGTAGCTGCTATTACGGCGGTTGTTAAAAAATTATTGACAACAAATTATAAAAAAGAAGATTTGACTGGCGATACGACTTTAAGACCGACAAATAAAGAAGTTGACGTCAGTAAAGTGGAAACAGCAGCTACTGAAACAAGTGGGAAATTGGCTACAAATGAGGTTACTGCTGAAGAAGGGTCTGTCAATGCGAACAGTAATGATGCAAATGCTTTGGATAATACTGCGGGAGCTTTAGATACGACTGCAAAAGGTGTTCAAAATAAAGCTGGTGGTTTGCAAACCAAAGTAAAAGGTTTGGATGTGTCTTAATAAAGGAAGTAAAAGGATAAAATTATGAGTGATAATTTAGAATGGCAAAAAAGACATCTTACTTTATTAAGATATACGACCGTAAATGAATTGTATGAAAAAGAGGCCTTTAAAATTCGTCCGGATTTAGCATCTTTTTTTGAAAATAAAACAAGCGTTGAAGAAATTTTTTGGGATTTTTCAAATGCTGGTAGGTATAAGTGTGCTTGCGAAATGTTGGCATATATCGGACATCGTCGTGCAGTCGTGTGGTGGGCATATCAGTGCGTTTTGTCATTGATGGAAGAATTAAAAGAAAAGGCAGATGAAGAATTTGATTTTAACAAGGTTTGTGAAAGTTATGAGCCTGTCGTTCCAGATTTTGCTAAAGTAGAACCTTTGAATCCAAAGGATCCAAAAGCAGATAAAATGATGGAAGAAGTTCAAAAAATGAATGCAGAAATTGCTGAATTAAGAAAATTAGTCGATCCGGAAGTGATGGCAGAAGTTGATGAAGCAGTTAAAGTAGCAATGGATACTTTTAAAGACATTCATGGAATTTCATTTGATGATTTAATTCAAATGGCGGTCAAAAAGGATTTAGAACATCAACAGGTCGATGAAAATAGCCCTATTTTTAAAGCAGCTGAAGATATAGAAGCAAAATTACATGCTTCTAAAAAAGAAACGTTGGCAAAAATCAATGCTGTTCTGCCTCCAAAAGTTCCGGCTTTTGAAAAGAAAATATCAGATGATGCTTTGTCTGCCGTATATCGTTGGGTTGTTGCTCCGGATGAAGTTAATTCTCAAAGAGCGTTGGATGCAGGGAATGCTTGTCCTGATAAACCAGCAGGATTATTGGCATTATCTACGTTTTGGTCGTTTGGAAATATGTTGCCAGAGGGGGATACCGTAGTTCATACACCTCCTGGATTGGCAGCAAACGGGATTTGTCAAACATTGTTAACGTGTGCTTTGGCAAAAGGTGGAACAAGGACTTTAAAAGAACGCTATCAACATTACGTTGATTTAGGAATTCGCGTAATGATAGGTGAATTTTTGTGGGATGAAGCAGTTTTGAACGGTGAGGTTCCTCATAAAGACGTTGCTAAAAAGATTGAAGAAGATAAAAAAGAGACGGCTCCTGTAGAAACAATTGATCAGCGCATTGAACTGGATAAGCAATTGGAAGAAGAACGTCGTGCTGCAAGGCCAAAGGTTTATACTCGTTGGAAACCGGATATAAAATAATTAGATTAAAGTATTTCTATTGTGATGAATTTGATCAAGAACATCATGAAAAAATTAACAAGTCATTATAAAAACGTATTGATGAAATATGTTTTGATTTGTATGACAGTCGCGATGATAGGATTTGAAGCCAAAGCGATGTACATTTATAGTGATAATTATTTATTTAATGCAATGTCCCTTTACCATACAAAATATTTGGAGGTAGTAAATGATTTCACTACGTCTACACATTATCAAGTTCGAAATGAGATAGAGTTTATAGGTTATGGAGGTCAATATATAATAACTGGAAAACCAGGTCAGCAGTGGCTAGCTTTTTTTGAAATAGAAGAAGGAGCTTCTGCGAGAATATCTAATTTAATATTTGAAAAAATGGATAGAGTGTTCACAACGAATACGTCTCGTTTTGTAGATATAGATAAAGTTATTTTTCGTGATAATTCGAATAATGGAAGTGGAGGCGGGGCTATTTGGAATGGCAATAGCTTAAATGCAGCTCTTTCGATAAGAAATACTATTTTTTCCAATAATAGCTCAAATAGTGGAGGGGCGATTTATAATTTTGGACGAGTATATCTACAAGGTGGAAATACTTTTGAGCAAAATAAAAATTTTGCAATTTCAAACCAAAGTGGTGGGGATATAAGATTTGACGGGATAAATACGTTCAGAAATAATTCGGGAGCAATTGAAAATCGTGGGATGGTAAATGTTATAAGTGGACTGCTTGATTTTCAAAATACTACTGATACGGTTAACAATAGTGGAAAATTTTTAGTGCACGCAAACGTTAATTTTAAAGGTGTGTCTAATACAGGAATACTAGAAATTGCAGGTGGAACAACACAATTTAAAGGCGTCTTGTCAAATAATAATGAATTACGGATTTATGGAGAGAACGTATCATTTTATAATAATGTAGAGGGGAATGGGTTATTTAAGATTTCAGGTGGAACTACAACTCTTGAAGAAGGGGTGAAATTTCAACAAAGAATATTAGAAATAGTCTCTGGAAATTTTGTTGTGAAAAACAATGGAAGTTTTTCTGTAAATGAAGTTAAAAATAGTGGTTCCTTTTTCGTTGATAGTGGAGATCTTAATTTTAATTCGGGCTTGTCAGGCGAGGGAACTTTGACTGTTGGAAGGGAAGCTGATACTGGAACTGTCTCATTTACTTCCGGAACGAATTTTTCCCAAAAGAAATTAGAAGTATTAGGGGGAACTTTCGTTGTTAATGATGCTAATAAATTTTCAATTTCTGATGCGATTACGTTAGATAAAACAGGTGTATTACAAATAAAAAGCGGAAATTTCAATTCTGTTGTCAAAAAAGGAAATAACGTTTCAACAGCTAAAGTATTAATTGATACTGGAGATAGTGTTACTTTTGGAACGAAAACAACAGTTGAAACAAAAATAGAAAATAATGGAACGGTGATATACGCAACGAGTTCTGCTCAGTTGTTAAATAACTTGGAGGGTTCCGGTGAATTGAAAATTGGAACGAGTTCACTAGATACAACTTTAAAAGTAGGAAAAGATATTGGTATTACCCAAAATAAATTATCCATTGTTAATGGAACACTTGATTTATCAAATGGAACGATAAATACGTATAATATTAACAACGTTGATTTTGGTTCGAATGCAACGTTAAGAATTGATGCGACTTTATCGGCTGGAGCAATAGGATCAAGTGATAAAATTGTTCTGACAGGAACAGCAACGGGAACGCTGAATATCTTGCCCGTTTTGTCAAATGATTTGGATAAGGGGTGCGTAAGTACGTTACAGATTTTTGTTGGAGGAGATGCTACTTCGTTAACAATTAATCAAAAAAATATATCAACAGCTGCTGGTATTTATGAAGTCAAACAAGGAGGTGACAAACATCAAGTCATCGTTTCTCGGACAAATGATTCTACCTATACACTAAAACAACATATTGCTGCAGAAACAGGATTATTAAAAATTAACGATTTTGTTATTTTGAAGGATTCTCCATTGGAGGTAAATGAGGATTTAGGCACCTTAACGAGGTATAGTGGAGAAGCATCTCGTTCATTTAATTTATTTGGCAACAGTAATCCGTATAAAGAACTATCCGTTTTAAAAACATCAACCGGTAAAAAAGGAATTACTGTTAATAATGGAGATATTTTGACAATCGAAAAATTAAACGTAGATGGATTTTCATTCGCCGTTCAAAATGCGGGTGTTTTGGGGATAAGTCAATCTATCTTTAATTCTAACGAAATCGATATTATTAATAATGGGGCGACTGCCGTTTATGGACAAGGTGGGGAAGATGATTTTGTTACCTTAAATAAGGGAATGAAAGGAAACGGAAAAACAATCGTTTACGGTGGTGCCTTATATTTGGCTGATGGAGCAAAATTTGAACAAAACTCTTTGAATGTTTATGAAAACGGAGCCTTATCTGTGAACGTGAACGATGCTTTAAAAATTAAAACAGGTTTTATTGAAAATAGTGGCTACGTTGAGTTGCGTGGAACGGGTACTTTACAAAACGTTTATAAAAATTCTGGAGACAGCTATGGAATATTAGCTATTCAATCAGGTGCAACGATTAATATAGATACAGATCAAGAAAATATCGTTTACGTCGAAGGAGATGGCAGATTAAATTGGTATGGTGGTTCAATTGATTATTTGGCGTATGAAGGTACAACAGCTGATACAATGGATGGTTATAAAAGAAGTATTGAAGTTTTGGGGCCAGTTCATTTAGGGGTAGAAGCCCTTTCTTTATCAAGTAATGCCGTTTTAAATTTACCATCTGAGGCCATGTTGTCTGTTTCATCAGGGGTATTTATTTCTTCTTTGCGGGCGTATGGAGGAAGTGTGTTTATGCAAAATGATGAAGTTTCATCATTGCTGGTTGATAACCTGATCCTTGCTAAAGATTTGAATCTGTTTGTTGATGCAGATTTACAAGGGGTGATTATGGATACAATTAATCCTGCGTCAACGGATAAAATTACCTTTGCTGGGGCGGGAGCAATAAACGTTTATGACATTAACTTAATTTCTTATACCCTTGATGATGTTACAAAAATTTCTTTTGCAACAGAAGATTTTAAGGATAGAGTTTCATATTTAGGTGATATCGTTTCTTATCAAGGGTATTCCTATGCTGTAGAATATGACAAAACAACAGGGCAATTTATTTTTAAACGCGAATATCCTCCAGTAGCGACGACTGATGAATATCAAGATCATGCCCAATCGGCAAATGCGATTTTGGGAACAACGCAGGATATGATTACGAATATTGCAAGTGTCGTTCAAAATCGTATGAGTGGTGATATGCGTAAGTATGGGGAAATCGAAGTTGAACAGCTCGGCCAATCCGGTGGAGATTGTATTCAGTACGGGGTATGGGGGCAAGTTCTTTACAATGATACAAATCGTAAAGGAAGAAAAACTGCTTTCAAATCAGAAACAGCTGGATTTGCCCTTGGATTTGACAGTCTTATTTCCGATAATATGATGCTTGGGATAGCGTATGCTCATGCAGATGGTGATACAAAAGCACACAACGTAAAATCAAAAAGTAAAACGAATTCATTTTATATTTATGGGCAATATACAAAAGAAAAACTGTTTGCAAATGCTTCTATCGGTTATGGTATCACAGATACAGACGTAAAAGATAGTTACAAAACGAATATAGATTCTGATTTTTGGAATGCTAATGCAACGATTGGATACAAAATCAAAAAGTTTGCTCCGGCAGTTGGTTTAAGAGTTCTGCGTGTAAAACAAGATGGATATAAAACAGGTCCAGATGAGTTTAAGGACAGAACAGTTTATACTGAAACGGCAGTTGCAAGTGTCACTTGGTCGGACGAATTTAAGTTTTCTAGAAAATATTTTTTGCGTCCGATGGCAAGTTTCGGTTTAACTTATGATTTCAGAACAGATTCAAATAAGGTTGTTGTTAATTCTTCACGAGCTCCAACAGCATTAGTTCTTGAATCAAAACGGTTAAGTCGTTTAGGGGCGGAAATTAAATTTGGAGCAGAACTTGATATTGGTGATAATTTATCAGTATCTTTAGATTACCAAGGAAACTTCACAAAAGGTTATCGTTCACATACCGGTATCTTTTCAGGAAAATATAATTTTTAATCAAAAAATTTCGAGACAACTTGTTTTGCATCGCGCTTTTTTATGGGAGTGAATAAATTTGCTGTTTTCTTTATTGATAAATACGCCGTAGATTTCCTTAATAAATTGTTAAAATCTTGCTTGAAAAAAGAATGACTTTGTTGTAAAAGAAAAGACGATATATCAAGTAAAGGAATTATAATTCAAATGAACAAAAATCTGACACGAGTGGCTGTTTGTGTGGGTATTTTTCTGTGTTCAGGATGTTGGACAAGGACGAATATCTATGCTGGATATGGGACTAACTTAAAAGATTCGTATACCATTTATCCTACGGTAGAGCTAGATATTGCTGCTGTTACTGAAGAAGAAGCAAATGAAATTAAAAATTTAACAGTTGAAGGGTATTTTACAAACGATACTTTGCGTAAATCTCTTTACCCCTATACAATGCAGTTTTCAAAGGAACAAACAGTTCCTGATGAAATGGATCGGGATATCGAACAATGGGATAAATGGGAAGAAAAAGATCCAACGCATATCGTGTTAATCGCTGATATGCCTCGTGTTATTGAAGCTAAAAAAGAAAAAGCTATTCCTGGTGTAACAGAAAAAGATCCTCGTATTAACGTGTTTGAATTGACTTCAAGTTGGTTTTGGCCAAGATCTCATTATTTTGAAATAAAACCAGGTCGCCTTGTTCGAATTAAGAGTAAGCCTATAGATCCAGAAGATGAGGCAAAAGAAAGAGCTAAGATAGAAGCTGAAGAAAAGAAGAAAGCCGAAGAACAAGCCAAAGAAGAAAAGAAAGAACAACAACAACAACAAGCTAAAGCAAAGCGTAAGGCTGAAAGAAAGAGATGTCGTACACGCAGATGCAAACGAATGGCTGATGATTAAAATAGGGTGAAAATTATGCGTTTTGATGAATTAATACATTGGAATGATGGTTTGTTTATGCAACCTCATCACTTGCAATACCTACAAAGAGTGATGATGCAATATGGTCAAAAAAACCGTTCTTTTGCTTTTTCGTATCCAGAAGGATTGATTGATTTCGATTTTGATCGTGAAGCTTTAACTTCCGGTAGAGTTGTTATCAAAAGATTTTCTGCAGTTATGCCAGATGGAACTTGTATTAGTCAGCCAGGAAACGTTCATTTGCCTACGTTAAGCTTGAATGAAGTTATTCAAGCTCATGAGGGATCTTTTCAGGTATTCTTAGCAGTTCCTGTTTGGTCGGAATTTGAACCTAATCAGGTTGATTATGGTGATGAACAAAAACGCTTGTATAAAACAGCAGAAAAACAAGTTCGTGATGAAAATACGGGGGATAATGAAATTGCCCTTGTTACACGCCAAGTGAATGCTCGTTTGGTTACAGAATATGATGATATGACGGATTTATCCGTTTTACCAATTATGAAGTTTTCAATCGTAACAGATGATAAGGCAAGTAAAACAATTTCTTTAGTTGAGAAGTACGTTCCACCATATTTTATTATGACACCAGAATGTCCAGTTGTTCAGATGGTTACGAATTTGCTGATGGATATGCGTCGTTGTTGCGATAAAATGTTAAATGATTTGATGGTAGCTCAATTCAAAACAGATAGTTTTTCAGGAACAATGGCTTATAACCTTTTACAGTATAAGACGATAAATTTATACGAAAATAGGTTGTCTGTTTTATTGAACGTTCCGCATATTACTCCATTTGATATTTATTTAGAATTGCGTTCATTCTTGGCAGAATTGATGGGATTACATCCTGCAAATGAAATTAAGAATATCGAAGCGTATAATCACCATGATTGTTCAGGACAGTTTATCCAATTGATTAATGATATTCAGTCTATGATTGCTTCTGAAGGTTCTGCAAGCTATATCTGTTTGAAATTTAAGCCAATTGATAATGGTGATTATCTCTATACAGATTTGAAGATGGCTGATCTTTTGAAAGCAAAAGAATTTTACTTGGCTATTCATAGTGATATTGAAGCTCGTCGTATCATTAATGCTTTGGAAACAGGCGATACGTTTAAGATGATTAATCCTCGTTCCAAAAATATTCGTGCACGTGGAATTAAATTAGTCGAGATGCGTTATCCACCCCGTTATTTGCCAAATATGAACGATACTTTGTGGTTTAAATTAGAGACGGAAGAAACTCCAAAAACGTGGCAAGATATTTGTACCGAACAGGGAGTGTTGATTGATTATGCTCGTGATTTATTCCCAGGTTTGGAAACGTCATTATTCTTAACAATTGTTGATGAAAAATAAGGAATTAAAAAATGCAAACATTAGAAGGTCTTTGTCGTCCTATATTAATGGCAGTTTGCAATTATTGGCAATATATTGATGCTGGATTTTCTCCAGATAAAGAGGTCTTTCGTCGTGAAATTTTGGCTATGTTCAGTGATGCCAAAGAAGAAGCTGCGAAGTCACCTTCACTAGAACGTGAATTTCTGCGGATGGAACGCCCATTAGTGTTCTTTGTTGATTATATGGTGAAGGAAGGAAATTTCCCATTTAAAAATGAATGGCGTGAATTGGGCAGAAATTACAACGAATTGTCTGGTGATGAAAAATTCTTTGATATGTTGACGGATGCTTTAGATGATCCAGATACAGGCAGTTGTTTGGAAATGTTTTACGATATGATTGGTTTGGGGTTTTGCGGTATTTATCAAAATGATCCTGAATATATTGATCGTCGTATGAAAGTTTGCGCTTCTCGTTTTTCTGCCGGTAAGTTAGACGTTGGAACTGAAGAAATTACACCTTTGGATTATAGTGTAACAAAAAAATGTGTATTGCCACCTGTTAGAAAAATTAAAAGAGCAAAAACGTGGTTGGCAGTCACGATTGGTTTGCTTGTGTTATCATTTTCATATAACATTACAAGATTTTCTCAGGCAACACATGATTATCGCGTTGCTTTACAAAATGCATCCAAAGAGGCTATTCCAAAGGCTGTGAAAGATGTGATGCTTTATGATGCAAAAAATTACAAAGCAAAGGAAATTTTCTCATTTGGTGAAAAAGGGGTTTCTGATGAAGAACGTGTAAAATTATCAGATTCCTTACATTATTATGATGCATTTCAAAAAGAAGCAAAGACACTTGAATTTGAACCAAAAAATCGAATTCAAAATATAGAAGATAAGGATGAATAACAGATGCCAGCAATAAATATACCTAGTGAAGTAAAAATGCCAGCAAACGTCAACGTTGCTGATGTCGCGAATGCTGCTTCTGGAATGCAGGGCTGGTTAAAATGGCTGTTGATTGCTATCGCTGTTTTAGCTGTTGTTTTATTTATTATTGTTCCGTTGGTTCGTAAATTAAAGCATAAAAAATTAAAAGTTCAAGAAACCTCTGAATTGAAAAAAGATTTGATGGTTTGGCATCATTTGTCACAATTAGTTCGTGGTGGAGATGAACATCAGAAGGCAAAACGAGCTTTAACAGATGGCATTTTTAAAATAAATTTCTTGTTTGACCAAGGCATACAGATGATCAAAAATCATAACCATACGCTGTATGATCAGCCCTGGTATATGATTTTAGGTGAACCACAATCTGGTAAATCTTCTTTGCTCCGCAATAGTGAACAAGAATTGGTTGTTTCTGCTGAGGATGAAAAAACACCTGAGGAAATTAAGAGCTTACCATTACGTTTATGGATGGGAGCAAAAGCTGTTGTTTGTGATATTAATGGTCGTACCTTTTTTGACAGATGGTTAAATGGTAGTAGTGCTGAGTGGGCATACATTACTAGATTAATCAATAAAAAACATCATAAAAAGCCATTAGATGGTGTCATTTTAACAATTCCTGCGGACGCTTTGTTGGCAGATGATGATAGTTTAACAAAACAAAAAGCTGTTTTGATTTCAACAGAATTAGGTCAATTAACCAGAACAATTGGAATGTACGTTCCCGTTTACGTAGTTGTCACGAAAACGGATATGATTAACGGTTTTTCAGAATACGTAATGGCTATCAGCGAAGATTTAAGAACGCAATCTTTTGGTTGGTTAAATCCTAATGGTGGTGAAAAATATGATGCTGCTGTTTTTGCTAAATTTTGGGAAGATTTAATCGTTAAGTTGCGTATTGGTAGTGAAAAAAGTATGGTTTCTAAGAACGTAACTTCTCACATGTCATTGCAATCATCTCGTATTGAATTGACAGGTAAGATTTTTATGTTCCCAGATAACTTTGATAAGATTTATCAAAATTTGGCGTTCTATTTAAAAGCCATTTTTGGAGATGGTAATTTCCATGGAACAGAAAATACTTTATTACAAGGTGTTTTCTTTACAAGTGCTGAGGAAGGTGATTTTACACTAAGTCAAACGTTGGCAGATATGTGTGAACAAAAAGTTGATGAAGTTCCTATTTCTCGCAAATATGTTCATTCAAGAAAACCTTTCTTTATTCGCAAATTATTTCAGAATTTAATCTTTCAACCTTCCGTTAATTCAGCATTGACTGCTGCAACGGTGTTCAAAAGAAACGTGCCAAAGTTTTTAGCTTGCTTTGGAATGGTCGCTTTGTCAATTTGGTGGGGATTGACAGGATATTTGGAAGCAGATGGATTAAAGGATAGCTTAGAACCAGTTACGAATTATTATTCTTCAGTTACTGAATTGATAAAGAATGGTTCTATTTTCAGTTCAAGTCTGTTGAAAAAAATGCCGGATGGAACAATCGTTATCAATCAAGATCCATTGATCAATAGTAATATTTCCAGAATAAACTTTTATTCAGAAGTTTTATCTCAGCGCGAACGCCCAGTTACAGCTCCATTTGGATTTAAGTTATCTAGTTTACTTTTGTTTGGAAATGAACCAGGAATGGGATATGCTGACAAAGCTTTTATTATGAACCAATTATTTGGTATAATGGTTAGAATGCCATTGATTCGTTTGGTTGGTGAAAAATTTGCAACAGACAATAGCAATCCTCCATTAACAAAAATTTTAAGATCTGCTATTCGTTCGTATACTTATCTTGGATATGTTGAAAAAGAAGATTATACCGAATTGATGCAAACTGCTGATAAATTCAATATTCGTTCTATTATTGAATACTTGATGCCGGATGTTTTGTTGGATACGGTCGTTTTATTAGATTCGTATCTTCCAAAATATGATAAAAAATATACAGCGACGATTGATTCAGTTTATATGCATTCTGATGATTATTCAAAGGGAGCATATCAAGCTTCTTTAATGATGTTGAGATCTTGGTATCATTTAGATGCTTATCCAGATTCAATGTTTGCTAAATTTCAATCATTAGTTCACGCTCTTCGTTCTTTAGGAAAGGGAAGTGAAGAATTATTGGAAGGTGTTAAACAAATTGATACTTTACAATCCGTTGATGAGTTGCGTGAAATCGTTGCAAGATGGGATGAATTGATTGCTGAACAACGCGAATATGGCCACAGAATTGATAATATTGCAGGCCAGATTACAACAGCAATGAATTTGAAATTTACGGGGAAAGATAAGCTTCGTGAAAAAATGTGGACTGAAAATATTATTCCAATGAACGTGTTGTTACAAAAGTCTGCTGATGAATATAAAAATTTGATGAATGAAGATTTTAAATTCGTTGAAGAAATTACACTTCCATATAGTGCAGATGAAGATATTATTCACGTTCGTAAGGCAGTTGCTGATAAAAGATCCTATACTAAAAAAGTAATTGATTCTCAGATTAAGGATATCCGCCAAGCAATCAATAAGTTTAAGTTTGAACCATTGTTGCAATGGCAATTCCAAGTTGAAGATCCTGATGAAGCCGATTATTTGTTTAAAATTTTATCAGAAGCTTACGATATTATTGATGATTTGGTCACACCGACCGAAGAAAAAGTATCACAGGCAGATTTTGAATCTTCATGGTCTGCTTTAAGAGCTAAAATTCAGACTGTTTCTGCAAATTATAAGCATTTCATAGAACCTTTTGCTAAAAATGAAACGTTAAAACCATATTTTGATGCAATTAGCCAAATTTTAGAGGCTAAAATTGAGTTATGCCAATATATGATTTTGGATTATAAATTAAAGATTTTGCCAGAAACCGTTTCTGAATTACGTGCTTTTGTAGCTCGTCTTGCTCCAGAAGATGATATCTTTAGTTTTTCACAACGATTAGCAAAAGAAAATATGGGGAATTTGTCTTATTTGAAAGATTTTGATCCTCGTGTTGTTAAAAATCGTTTGTTCGAATTATTTAGAACAGCTCAGAAATTCTTGGCTTCTGATGAAAAGAAAGATGAACAGAAGGCTGAAAAGGGAAACAGGTCAATTCAATTCCACGAATTCGCTTCGTATGAAAATGCTAAATATATGTTTGAATCTTATTTACAAGATTACATTCAATATTGGGGATCTTTCCCAGAACATATTTTTGAGGACGTTCAATCTTGGTCTGAATTTAAAGGTATTGCTGAAACGACAAAAGCATATAATGTCAATTCATTATTACAACAAGTCTATAGTACCTGCTTAAGTATTCTAAAAGATATGGATGATCAAATTATGTCTCCTTCTTTAAGAAAAATTAAAGCGGAATACGTTGTTTCTTTAAATGATAAGATGAAGGTTTTGTCACCATTGTTTACAAAAGCTGGTGAAAAAACTTTGATGTCTTGGGCTGAATTGCCAGAAGATCCTATTGAAGCATGGAGACAAATTATTGGTACGCCAGATAGAACGCTGAAAAATTCTTTATTCAACGTTTATACAGATAAAACGCGGAGTAAGGTTGATTGGTGGAATGATTTTGTAAGTAACGGAATTGAAATGTTACGCCATGAAAATGAACGCAGTGTGGAAACGGAATACGTTCAGTTGATTCAATCTATGCGTGCTATGCCATTGTGTAAAGATTGTGGTGTAAAGAAAGTTATTCCTGTTGCAGAATTGAAAAAATTGTCAACTTTACTGAGCAGTATTGCTCCACAACCTGTTAGTGAAGAAGATGGTAAATCAGCTGAAGAATCTGCTCCATTGTTTGATAAAAATTTGGATATCTTCAAAGATTTGGATACTTTGGCTTGGGCAAAAGAAATCTTGAAAGTGGCAGGTTTATTGACAAATGAAAAGAAACCTTTGAGATGGACAATGTATCAAGCTTCTGCCGAGATGCAAAATGCTTTGCTGAGTGCAAAAGACGTTCCTGCAATCAACAGATTCCGTTACGTTGAAGTTGTCACAAAAGACGTTCCTAAAATTAAAGGAAAGAAAATTGAAAAGGCAAAACGTTATAGTACTGCAAGTACAAAGGATTCATTGATTGGACAAGGTGGTGCAGAGCAAAATGTCACTATCAACTTCTATAAGATATCCAGTGATGAAAAACCTGAAGCAAGTATTTCTTTCAAAAATGAACCTTGGTCAATTTTCAAAATTTATTTGAAGAATGGTATATCTGCTGATCCTGAGTCTGACGTGAAATATATTCCGTTGCACGTCAAAGATCCGATTGATGGTAAGGTTTACGTTTACTACGTTTTGTTGAAATTTAATCAGAAAGAATTTGTGTCTGCTGAAGAATGGCCTTCAAAACAGGATTGGGATAATGGGGCTGAATGATACCCCATCATCTGAACGATTACATATCGGCATTTTTGGTTCTAGGAATGCCGGTAAGTCGTCTTTAATTAATGCGTTAACCCATCAAAATCTTGCAGTCGTTTCAGACGTTGCTGGAACGACGACAGATCCCGTTTATAAATCAATGGAAATTTTACCTCTTGGTCCAGTCGTTTTGATAGATACTGCTGGAATTGATGATGAAGGTGATTTAGGAGCATTACGCGTCCAAAAAACGAAACAGGTTTTGAATAAAACAGACGTTGCTCTTGTTGTTATTGACAGTTCAAAGGGGATTCAAAAGTTCGATCAAGAAATAATTGACTTGATTATCCAAAAGTCAATCCCATACTTGATTGTAATGAATAAGGCAGATTTAAAGAGGACCGAAAATGACCTTTGTATTTCTTGTAAAACAGGTCAAGGAATTGAAGAATTAAAACAAGCTTTAATCCGTCTTGTTCCAAAAGAAAATCAGGATAAAAAAATTGTTGGAGATTTGATTTCTGCTGGCGACGTCGTTATTTTAGTAACGCCAATTGATGAATCAGCGCCAAAAGGACGATTGATTTTACCTCAACAACAAACTATTCGGGATATTTTAGAAGCAAAAGCTTGTAGTATGGTTGTTCAAGAAACAGAATTGAAGACAGCTTTATCAAAATTGGCAATGCCTCCCAAAATGGTAATTACTGATTCACAAGTTTTTAAAAAAGTGGCAGCTGATTTACCTGATGAAATTCCATTGACTTCTTTTTCAATTTTAATGGCAAGATACAAAGGAAATTTGAAACAGCAGGCTGATGGAGCAAAATATCTGCGACAATTGAAGGATGGAGATACGGTTTTAATCAGTGAAGGATGTACTCACCATAGACAATGTAATGATATTGGGAGTGTGAAAATTCCAGGTTGGATTAAAGATTTTACGAAAAAAGAACTTTCGTTTGAATTTACAAGTGGGACAGAGTTTCCACTCGACTTGTCTAAATACGCGATGATCGTTCATTGTGGTGGTTGTATGTTGAATGAACGGGAAATGAAATATCGTTTAAAATGTGCAGATGATGCAAAAATTCCGATGACAAATTATGGAATGTTGATTGCCTATATTCATGGTATTTTTGACCGAGAATTTATTTTAAAAAACATTTAATAGAATTTTAAATTGATTGCTGTATGATGTTAAAAAATTTTTTAACTAAGGGTAAAAGATATGTTATTTGGAGATCAAAATACAGAACAAGCAAATTATATTAAAAATGGAACAATAGATACGTTTCAACAAGACGTGTTAGTTGCTTGTCAAAAACAGACAGTTTTCGTTTATTTTTCATCTTTATCTGCTGATGATGAAACTGAAAAGTTTGGGGCAATGTTGGAAAAATACGTTAAGCTTGCCAAGGGAAAAGTCGTATTAGTTAAATATATGATTGAGTCTAATCAACAATTAGCTATGCAGCTAGGTGTTCGTCAAATTCCAACAACTTTAATTTTTGCACACGGAACAATGGCGGATGGTTTTGCAGGAGTAATCAAAGAAAATCAGCTCAAACAAGTTATGCAAGCCTTAGCAGGAAGTGCAGTTTTGTCATTAGATGAATTGTTGAAAAAAGCACAAACTTGTTTAAATGAAGGAAAATTTGAAGAAGCTTTGCAGACGTATTCTTCCGTTTTGGAACAAGATGAAACAAATGCAAATGCTTTTGCGGGAATGATTCGTTGTTTTATAGCTTCAAAGCAATTTGACGCAGCAAAAGATTTGGCAGATAATTTAGAAGAAGGTATTAAATCTCCGGAATTAGATGCTGCTAAAAAAGCATTGACAATTGCTTTAGAAAATAAGGATGCACCAGACGTTAAAGAGGCAAAAAAGGCTTTGGATAAAAATCCATCTGATCTACAAGCTAGATATAATTATGCTTTTGCACTGTTTGGAGCTGGTGAATGTGAACAGGCACTTGATGAATTGATGACGATTTTTATTACGGATAAAGAGTGGAATAATGATGCAGCTCGTCAGCTTATGTTCAAAATTTTTACGGTTTTAGGTCCTACGGATCCTGTTACCTTAAAAGGACGTCGTAAATTATCTTCTGCAATTTTTATGTAAAAGGGAAAAAAGATGGGAGAAAAACAGCATTTTCTACCAACCTCTTGGTCAATTTATTTACACAGACTTGCTTGGCACGTTGCTGGATTGATTGTGATATTAATCGGAGTATGCTTGGCAATAGCTTTGTTAACGTATAATGACGAAGATCCCTCTCTTAACGTTGCTGTAGGCGAAATTCCGACAAATTGGATGGGATTGTTTGGAGCATATTTTTCAGATTTTATGTGGCAATTTTTTGGGTATTCTTGTTTGCTTGTTCCATCTGCCATTATTGCTTGGGGAATTATTGTTTATCGTCGAAGATGGAGAAAAATTGAATTTTGGCGGTTGCCTTGCTTGATTCCAACAATGATTTCTGTGATGGGGATATGTCAATTATTTCCAGAAATTGTAACTTGGCCAACAATAGCAGGTCCATCTGGGGCTGTTTATCGGGCTGGTTTAATAAAAGTAATTCCTTTTTGGGTGTTGCAGTTTATTTATTTTTTGGGGGCCTTATATTTTGGTGTAGCTACTTTGGGAATTCCATTTAAGAAACTGAGAAAATTTGAAGTTTGGGTTGGAAAACTCATTTGGAGTATGTTGGTAGCTGGATTTAAGTTTATTTTCTGTAAAAAACAGAAAAATGGCATTGTTGAAAAAGATGTTCAATCTGAAGATATTGAGAGTGAAGAAAATTACGTTCCAGAAAGTATTATGCCTGAAATACAAGATGAACAAGAAAATGTGGATATTCAGGGAAATCTAGATTTAGGTGATAAATCTGAACAAGAAGAGGTTCAGCGTCGGGTTAAAGCAAAATTACCTCCTGTTGAAAAGAAAATGACAACGGCTAAGAAAAAAGAACATTACGTCATGCCGAGTGAAGATTTATTGAAAAAGAACACAAGTAATAAAATTAGCGTTTCTAAAGAATATTTAGAAAAGAAATCTCGTCAACTCGAACAAGTTTTGGCTGAATATGGAGTGAATGGGGAAGTTACAGGGGCTCATCCTGGTCCAGTGATTACTTTGTTTGAATTCAGTACTGCTCCTGGTGTAAAAACAAGTCGTGTAACAAATTTGGCAAGTGAAGTTACTAGAAAAATGGAAGCTGTTTCCGTTCGTATTGCTCCGGTCCCAGGAAAAAGTTATATCGGGATTGAATTGCCGAATGATGAACGGGCTGACGTTGGTTTGCGTGAATTGATTTCTGCAAAACAATTTAAGGAAAATGAAAATCTGTTAACAGTATCTTTGGGAAAAGATATTGGTGGTGGGCTTGTTTATGCAAACTTAGCAAAAATGCCTCATTTGTTGGTTGCAGGAACGACAGGATCAGGTAAATCTGTTGCGGTTAATGCAATGATTTTATCTATGTTGTATCGTTTAACACCAGAACAAGTTCGGTTCATTTTAATAGATCCTAAAAAGGTAGAATTTTCTTCATACGAAAATATTCCTCATTTGATTGCACCAGTTGTGACAGATATGAAAAAAGTGTCTCAAGTGTTGAATTGGGCAGTGCGTCAAATGGAAGATCGTATTACGCTTATGTCAAAAATTGGTGTTCGTAATATAGATGGCTTTAATGCACGTGTTCGTGAAATGATTGCTAACGGCGAACCAATGGAAGAGACAAAACAAGCCGGTTTTGATGAAGATGGTCGTCCTATTTTTGAAACAACACCACTTAACTTAAGCGTAATGCCATACATTGTTATTGTTGTTGATGAATTTGCAGATTTAATGCAACAAGCTAGAAAAGAAGTTGAACCATTAATTCAACGCATTGCTCAAAAAGCTCGTGCTGCAGGAATTCATTTAATTTTAGCAACACAAAGACCTTCTGTTGACGTGATTACAGGTGTGATTAAAGCAAATATTCCAGAACGTATTAGTTGTCGTTTGATGAATGGAACGGATAGTCGTACAATTTTAGGAATGAGTGGCGCAGAACAATTGTTAGGCAAGGGGGATATGCTTTATTTATCAGGGGAAAGGGGCTTGGTTCGTGTTCAATGTCCTTTTGCAAGTGATGATGAAGTTTTGGCTGTTGCTGATCATTGGCGTAAACAAGGAATGCCAGAATTTGATCAATACTTGTGTGATAGAATTGCAGATAAAGAAGAAACAAACGAATTTAGTGATGACGATTCAGAAAGTCATGATGAATTATATGATAAGGCTGTTGAAATTGTTTTGACAGAACGAAAATCTTCGACTAGTTATATTCAACGTAGATTATCTATTGGATATAACCGAGCTGCTAATTTGATTGAAGCTATGGAAAGACATGGCATTCTGTCAGAGGAAAAAGGTCCAAGCAGAAAAAGAGATATCTTAGTACCAAAAAGAGATTAAAATGAAACGAATTCTATTAACTTTGTTCTTGATGATTTTCCCAGTTTTTTCTTATGCAGAAGAAAATAAAAATGCTGAAACGATAGCGCAAATTGAAAAATACGTGAACCAAATCAAGACAATTAAAAGTCGTTTTGTTCAACTTAATCCAAATGGAAAGATATTGGAGGGAAATTTTACCGTTCAAAAACCAAATAAAATGCGATTGATTTACGATGAGCCAGTCACATTTGAATTTGTTGCTGATGGATATTATCTAATTTACTATGATAGACATTTGAACCAGTTGACCCATTTTGATTTAGAAGATAATCCAATTTCTATTATCTTAAAAGAGAACTTTTCATTTGAAAAAGATAATTTGAATATTGAAGGAATTGACGAATATAATAATTTAATTGCAGTTACTGTTTCTAAAAAGGAACAAATGGGAAAAATAACCCTTTATTTTAGTAAAATGCCATATGAATTAAAACAATGGCGTGTTGTTGATCCACAAGGGGCAATTATTACGGTTACATTGTCAAATCCGGAATTCAATGTAGAAGTTGACGAGACACTCTTTAAACTTAAGAAAAAAGATTAAACCTGTAAAACTTTCATTTTTTTTCTTGCAATGAAAAAATAAAAAGGATATAAAACCTTTGTTTAATCGCTTGTTGTGGGCTATGTGTTTAGGGCAGCCTGCAAAAAGTTGAACCGCTAATTTTATTTTGAAGGAGACGGAAATGCCCAAATTAAAGACAAAAAGTGCAGTCAAAAAACGTTTTGCTCGCACAGGTGCTGGTGGCTTGAAGCATGGTTTTGCATGCAAGCGTCACCGTTTAATCTCTAAAGGAACGAAAATGAAGCGTCATGCACGCGGAACAACGTTGTTGCGCGAATGCGATTTTAAGATCGTTGATCGTTTCATGCCGTATAACTAATAAGGAGATAAGAAAATGGCTCGTGTAAAACGTGGGATGACTTCATTAGTCAAACACAAAAAAATTTTGAAACTTGCAAAAGGTTACCGTGAAAGCAATCACGCTTTATTCCGTGTTGCTAAAGAAAAAGTTGAAAAAGGATTACAATATTCTTACCGCGATCGTCGTAAGAAAAAATCCAACTTCCGCGCATTGTGGATCCAACGTATTAACGCTGGTGTTCGCGAATACGGATTGACCTATTCTAAATTCATGAACGGCTTAACAGTAGCTGGCATTGAAATGGATCGCAAGGTTTTAGCTAATTTGGCTATGAATGAACCAGCATCTTTTGCTAAAGTTGTTGATTCAGTAAAAGCCGCTTTAAAAGCTTAATTGCTTAAATAACAATTTCTTAAAGGGGCGCAAAGCGCCCCTTTAGTATGATTATAGGATAACGTAAATGACTGAAATGGAAACATTGCAACAAGATTTGTTAAAACAAGTCGAAAATGCCTCCAATCTGGCAGAATTAGATGCTGTACGCGTATCTGTGTTGGGTAAAAAAGGTATCATTACTGAAAAAATGAAAACTTTGGGTTCTATGCAACCAGAAGAACGTAAGGTTGCAGGACAACAATTCAATTTATTAAAAGAAGCTGTTGCAAATGCAATCGAATCTAAAAAACAATCTTTGGAAGATGCTGAAATCAACGCTCGTTTAGCAAAGGAAGCTGTTGATATCACATTACCTGTTCGCCCGGAAACTCAAGGTCGTATTCACCCATTATATCAAACTTATGATGAAGTAATTGCTATTTTTGGACAAATGGGATTCGAATTGGCAGAAGGTCCAGATATCGAAGATGATTTCCATAACTTTACAGCTTTAAATACTCCTAAAAATCATCCTGCAAGACAAATGCAAGATACTTTTTATTTGCAGGCAGAAGAAAATGGGGAACGTTTTATTGTCAGAACACAAACGTCTGCTGTTCAAATCAGAACAATGGAAGAAAAGAAACCTCCAATTCGTATTATTGTTCCAGGCAGAACTTATCGTTGCGATTATGACGCAACCCATGCCCCAATGTTCCACCAAGTCGAAGGTTTGGTTGTTGATACGGTGACGAATATGGCCCATTTAAAGGGATGTTTAATTGAATTTGTTAAAACTTTTTTTGAATTGGATAAAGTTCCTGTTCGATTCCGTCCATCATTTTTCCCATTCACAGAACCATCTGCTGAAATGGATATCGGTTGCAGTCGCCAAAATGGTGAATTGAAAATCGGTGAAGGAAACGATTGGTTAGAAATTTTGGGATGTGGTATGGTTCATCCAAACGTTTTGAAAGCTTGCAATATCGATCCAGAAGTTTATCAAGGTTTTGCTTTTGGAATTGGTTTGGATCGTTTAGCAATGTTGAAATATGCTATACCTGATTTGCGCACTTTCTTTGAATCTGATTTGCGTTGGATGAAACATTATGGGTTCGTTCCATTGGATATTCCATCTGTTGGAGCTGGATTGAGCATGACCGGAGGAAATAAAAGATGAAATTTACGTTATCTTGGTTAAAAGATTATTTGGATACGAATGCAACAGTCGAAGAATTATCTGAACGATTGACAGCAATTGGTTTGGAAATTGAAGAAATTATTGATCCATTGGCTGCGATTTCAAATTTAAAAGTCGTTAGTGTTGATGAATGTGTAGCTCATCCAAACAGTGATCATTTACACATTTTGAAAGTCAATACGGGTAAAGAAGTTTTACAAATCGTTTGTGGTGCTCCAAATGCTCGTGTTGGAATGAAAGGAATTTTAGCAAGAGTAGGAGATTATATTCCTTCTTTTGGTCAGAAATTAGAAAAAGGAAAAATTCGTGGTGTTGAATCCAATGGGATGATGTGTGCAGAAGACGAATTAGGTGTTGGCCCAGATCATACGGGGATCATTGAATGTCCGGCAGATGCTGTTGTAGGTGCTTCAATCACAACGATTTATCCATCAGATCCTGTATTTGATGTTTCAATTACACCAAATCGTGGTGACTGTATGAGTGTTTACGGAATCGCTCGTGATTTGGCAGCTGCAGGTGTAGGAACTTTGAAACCTTTATATGATGCTTCAAAACCCTTGGTAAATACAACTTTTAAGTCTGCTATCGTTTTGAAAAATGAAGCATTAGAAATTGGTGCTCCATATTTTACCTTGCGTGAAATTAAAAACGTAAAAAATTGTCCAGCACCAAAATGGATGCAAGATAGATTGACAGCGATTGGATTGCGTCCAATTTCTGCTTTGGTTGATGTAACAAACTATTTTAACATTACGTTTGGTCGTCCTTTGCACGTTTTTGACGCAGATAAAGTTAAAGGAACAATTACGGTTCGTTCTGCAAAAGAAGGTGAAAAATTACTTGCTTTAGATGGTAAGGAATATACGTTATCTGACGGTATGGTTGTTATCGCAGATGATAATGGTGCTGAATCTATTGCGGGAATTATGGGGGGAGAAGTTTCTGGTTGCAGTGATGACACAACACGTGTTTTACTTGAATCGGCTTACTTTACAAGTGAAGCCATTGCCAAAACAGGTCAAAAATTATTTTTAACTTCTGATTCTCGTCAACGTTTTGAACGTGGAATTGATCCTCATGCTACAATTGAAATGTATGGATCAAATATGGCTGCCAAAATGATTGTTGATTTGTGTGGTGGTGAAGTTTCTGAAATTATTGTTACAGGAGCAGAACCAGAAAACGCACCTGCAATTAATTTTGATCCGAAGCGTGTTTTAAAATTGTGTGGTGTTGACGTCGATAAAGCAACTTGTGCTGATTTGTTGAAAAAGATTGGGTGTGAAGTCGTTGATCAAGGTGAAACATTGAAAGTAACTCGTCCAACATGGCGTTCAGATATTACGGGAACTCATGATTTGGTCGAAGAAATCTTGCGTTTGTACGGATATGATAAATTGCCAGAAATTCCAATGTCTCGTCCAAATGGTGTTCATGGAATTTTACAACCCAAACAACGTCGTGAAGCTGCTGTTCGTCGTGCTATGGCAAATAGGGGAGCATATCAGACAATTACTTGGTCATTTATGTCTTCAAAAGATGCTGAACTCTTTAGAACGGCAGAACCTGTATTGATTGCAAATCCAATTAGTGCAGATTTGAATGAAATGCGTCCGAGCGTCGTTCCAAATTTGGTGAATGCAGCTCGTTCAAATATTACTAAAGGAATGATGAACGGTTCTATTTTTGAAGTCGGCCCTCAGTTTTTTGGATTCCATCCAAAAGAACAAGAAACGGTTGCTTGCTTGATGCGTTTTGGTAATGAAACAGACAGACATTGGGCGGAATCAGTTCGTGCTTATGACGTTTTTGATGCTAAAGCTGATGCTTTAGCTGTGATTGATGCTGCAGAAGGTCCTTCTTCTGTTCAGATCGCACGCGAAGCTCCATCTTGGTATCATCCTGGTCGTTCTGGAGCAATCAAAATTGGTAAAACAGTTTTAGCTTATTTCGGTGAATTACATCCGAAAGTGTTAAAAGCGATGGACGTCAAAACAAACGTTTGCGTATGTGAGGTTTTCTTGGATCGTTTGCCAATGCCAAAGAAAAAAGCAGGTAAAGGAATGAAGGTTTTAAAAATGTCAGCATTTACACCAATTATGCGTGACTTTGCTTTCATTTCTCCTATTAATGTTGACGTTGAAAAATTCATTGGGGCAATTAAAAACGTAGATAAACAATTAATTACAGACGTTTCTGTGTTTGACGTGTACGTCGGTGAAAAATTAGGCGAAGATAAAAAATCAATCGCTTTACAGGTCACCTTACAACCAATGGAAAAGACAATGACTGATGATGAAATCGAAAGTATCAGTCGTCGTATTATCGGAGCAGTTCAAGCTGCAACAGGAGCTAGTTTGCGCGCATGATGAATGAAGTCATTATCCCTCCACTTTCTGGGAAAAAGCCAAAACAATTGATAGTCTATTTCCATGGAATGGGGGGGACTGCGGCAACAAATGCTTGGTTTGGCGAAGCATTACATAACGTTTTACCTGATGCTGTTGTTTGTATAGCCAATGGTTTTGTTGCTCTTGATGGAAATGAAGATACTCGTGGATGGTTTCCTGTTCCAGCAAATTTTAATGATAATTGGTTTACAGTTCATCCATCGCAATTGAGTGATGAAGAGCGTTCAAAGTTTTTTGAAATGTATGATATGTATCATCCGTATGCACAAACAACGGCTGATTACGTCAAAGAAAAACAGAAACAATTCCATTTGAGTGCTTCCCACACTTACGTTATGGGGGTTTCCCAAGGAGCAATGTTGTTGGCTCAATTGGTTGCAGAATCTGATTTATTAGCTGATAAAAATGAAGATGGTTCTTTAACGCCAATTGGTGGAGCTGTTATCGTTTGTGGATGTTTGTTGAATGTTCAAAAAGTAGAAGAACATCCTGCTCAATCAAAACCCGAAATTATTTTTATTCATGGTTCGGAAGATCATTGTGTTCCATTTGATGCGATGTTGTTTTCAGACAGGACGTTATTAAATTTAGGACAGAAGACAATAATGAAAATCGTTTGGGGAAAAGACCATACGTATTTTGAACGTGAAGCTTTAGATGAGATCTTACGCATTACGAAAAAATTAGTTTCATAAAAAGGTGAAATAAACAAATAGAAAGAGGACAGTTCAACAATGAATTGTCCTTTTTTTTACCCACGAGAAAAGGTTTTAAGCCCCCTCACCAATCTTTTGTAAAGTTCGCTTCATAAATAAAGAAGCTCACTAACAAAAGATGTCCTCTCCCTACAGGGCGAGGTAAATAACACCTTTACATTTTGTAATGGTTAGAATTGGCTGAAAAATAAATTAAAGGATCTTTTTGTAATAAAAATCCCCGGGATTATATCTCGGGGATTTTTGTCAGTTTTCTTCATTAGAATGGAGAGAGTGTTTCAACTAATTGACGCCCAATACGCGTTTGTTGTAATTCACTGATGTTTCCTTTACCACCGTAAGCTACACGCAATTCAGCAATTTTTTCTGATTTAATTGTGTTTGACGTGGAAATGTCTTCACGACGAATGATACCGGTCATGTTTAATTGCCGTAATTCATAGTTGACGCGGACTTCTTGTTTCCCTTGAATGACAAGATTACCATTTGGTAAAATTTGAGTTACGACAGCTGCCATTTTTACGTTAATTTTTTCATTTCTGTCGATAGAACCATCACCGGTTGATTCACTTGTGGAAGAAAGATCAAACAAGTTTCCAAGGTTTGCACCACTAGGTAAGACACGACCGGCATATTTTTCAAAACCAGCAAGTGTTTTTACGCTGACAGAATCACTGTCCCCATCACGCTTGCGTTCGGTTTTGTTTTCCAATAAAGCTTTATCAGAAATTTCGATATTAACTGTGAGTAAATCGCCAACTTGGCTAGCGCGTTGATCTTTGAAAAATCCACGAGAACCTGGACGCCACAATGAATTGGAGTTTGAATATGCAATTTGTGGTTCAGGCATAGGCATATCAATAGGTTTATAATCCTTTTTCTTCGTTGGATTTTCGATTTTTGAAAATTCAGGTTCTTTGCCAATTTCTTTCAGACGGCCAAAATAAGCACATCCAGATAAAGAGTAAATGGTTGTTAAAATGAATAAGGATTTCAAAATTGATTTGTTCATAATGGAGTCCTCCTACTTGTGTGTCGCTACAACAACAGCAGTATCATCGCTGATAATTGTTGCTTGCACTGTTGATTTGCTTTGTGTGTTTGTTACACGAATGGTTTCGTTAATGCCACCAGCTTCAAGTGTTTTACCTTGTGCCGAAAGGGAAACGTTTCCTTTTTTATAAATCAAGGTAATCAGTTTTCCTTTAGCCATCACAACGTGAGTTTTGACGTCAGTTTCATCTAGGATTTGGCCAGCTTGAACAGGGCGTTTGATTTCTTTGCCAACTAATTTATCGAAATCGGTAATAAAAGATTTGCGAAATTGAGTTTGGTTTATTTTTTTCATTTTTAAATCTTGTTCTGACAAAACAGATCCAACTGACAGGTCATTTTTTGCCGACAAAACGTTGATGAACGTATTGAATTTTCCGGTTAAAGATGCCGTTTTTGTGGCATTTTCAGTTTCAACGATCATTTTTACTCGGAAATTTTTGCCCTTTGGGTTAACAACGGCATTTGAAAAACGAATGGTGTAAACGTCATCTGTTCGAACTAAAACAGGAAGATTATTATTCATTAAAATTACTTCAGCTTGTTCAGGTAAACCTTTTTCAACTAGAGCTGTTTTTAATTGGTCAGCTATTTCCGATTCATTGATTTCATGGGCAGAAGTCGTGATGATACATTTAACGTTTGAGCCTGCTGGAACCCATGATAATCCATTGTTTTTAGCTAATTTTTCCAACCAGTCTGCTGAAAGAGTTACTTCCTTTCCAATAGCAGGAGCGTAAGTCGCTACGATGTTTTCTTTTTCTGCAGGAATGCCTTGAAATAAATCTCCGAGTGTAACTTTATCAGAATTAACGACGACTTGTTCATTAAGCGAAATTGGCAATTCCGCTATAGCAGCTTTGATTGTGTTAGAAAACAAAATCAAGGCAAAAAATAAGGATGTTTGAACAAGACGAATCATTGATTTATTCCTTATGATTTCAAGCTGTTAATCGTTTGCATCATTTGGTCTGCCGTTGTGATAATTTTTGAATTCATTTCGTAAGCACGTTGAGCACTGACGAGTTCAGTAATTTCAGAAACAACGTTGACGTTTGAGTTTTCCAAGTATCCTTGTAAAATTGTTCCATATCCTAATTCACCTGGAGTACTGGTTGTTGCTTGACCAGAAGCTGGAGTTTCAATGAACAGGTTGTCTCCGATTGCTTCTAAGCCAGATTCATTCATAAAGTTAGCAATTTCCAGTTGTCCGACGTTTGTTAAATCGGTTTCACCATCCAATTTTACCCAAACTTCACCGGAAGAGTTGATTGTGATTCCAACTGCATTTTCAGGAATGGTAATTCCAGGATTGACCTGATAGCCATCAGAGGTAACAATTAAACCTTCAGAACTGACTTGAAATGCTCCATCACGGGTGTAGCCAGTTCCACGATCGTTTGGTAATTCGATTTGAAAATAGCCATTTCCTTGAATAGCTAAGTCTAACGTATTATTTGTATTGACAACGCTACCGTGTTCAGAAATACGGTAAACGGAAGCCGTTTTTACACCTAAACCGAGTTGAACACCTGAAGGAACAACTGTTCCAGAGTTTGAAGAATTTGCACCTACACGACGTTGATCTTGATATAATAAATCGTGAAATTCTGCGCGTCTGCGGGAATAAGCAGTCGTGTTCATGTTGGCAATGTTGTTTGAAATGACTTCGACATTTGTTTGTTGGGCTAGCATGCCTGTTGCGCCGATATGTAATGCTCTCATGGTTCAAACTCCTTTATTATCTGTTAGATGTTCTTGAATAGACAGAAACCATATTTTGGTTACGGGTATGTTCTGTATCAATCATCATTTGTATGTTTTCATAGGCACGTTGTAATTTGATCAATTGTGTCATCTGTTCAACAGAATTAACGTTTGATTTTTCAACCATACCTTGTTCTAATTGAAAGTTTTCTGCATCTTCAACAGCATTGTTTTTTTCGTTACGATACAAACCGTCATGGGTTGCACGCAATTTTTGTTGATCTGCAAAAGAAACGATTTTGAATTGACCGATAAAACCATTTTCAGTTTCAATGGATCCATCTTGATTAATGTTAATCGTTTTTTCATTTGGGGAAATAAAGATAGGACGTTCACTTGTGTCAAGAACAGCTTCATTTTCAGCCGTTACAAGCATGCCTTCGTTGTTAATTTTGAATTGTCCATTGCGGGTATAACGAACTCCTTCTTTTGAATCAATAACAAAGTAACCTTCTCCATGAATTGCAACGTCCAGTGGATTTTTTGTGGAAGAAAAAACACCTTCTTTGAAATCACGAACAATTCCAAAATCATGTGTAAAAGCTAATTTGTCTGAAATTAAGTGTTCATCATTAGCACTGCGTGACAAAAATTCTGTAAAATGTGGTTGAACACTTTTATATCCGGTTGTGTTCATATTAGCTAAGTTATTGGAAACCATATCCATTTGGTTCCATAAAGCATTTTGACGAGACAAAGATATATAAACTGTATTTTCCATATTTTTTTACTCCCCGATTACGGTTGTAAATGTTTAAGCAAATACCGTGCCAAATTTTTAGTAGGGAATGTAAGCGGAAGTTTTTTATTGATAAAAAAGAATAATGAAAATATAAGTGTTCGTTGTTATACTTTACCTGTTGTTAACTAAAAGTGCGTTATAAATAAGAAAATATGTCCTAGGGGGTTAATATGGCTGAAGAAGAAGAAGAAGAAGCTGGTGCTGTAGAAGAAGGAGCTTCTTCTGGTGGTAAAAGTAAAAAGAAACTGATACTGATTGTATTACCTCTGTTGGTAATTATTGCATGTGGTGTTGGTGTCTTTTTTTCAGGTATGACTGAAAATATTGTTGAGAATAAAAATAAAGTTGATGAAAATTTAATTGCGGAAGGTGAAGAAGGTGCGCCAAAAGAAGGGGCATACTTTGTTATTCCAGAAGTTATGGTAAACTTATCTAATCGAGGAAATCAAAAGCCAATTTATTTTAAATTGAAT
This sequence comes from Alphaproteobacteria bacterium, assembly GCA_024413465.1. Classification (GTDB taxonomy): domain Bacteria; phylum Pseudomonadota; class Alphaproteobacteria; order CAAGCB01; family CAG-977; genus UBA2903. The sequence continues at coordinate 6,833 of JAKSVU010000010.1, read as the reverse complement.
ATTACCTTGGAATTAGGAAGTCAATTAGACGTTGCTCATGCTGAAAAAATGTTGCCTCGAATCGTTGATAGTATGCAATTTTATTTACGTGAAATGCGTTTAGAAGAAATACAAGGATCTATGGGAACATACCGTTTGAAAGAAGAAATTTTGGGCAGATTAACGAAGATTCTTGCTCCAGCTCAAGTGGTTGACGTTCTGTTAAAAGATATTGTTGTACAATAGGTGTGTTAAATGGCTGGTGAAGAAGAGGAAAAATGGGAAGGCGATAGTTCTGAAGCAATACTGAATCAGGATGAAATAGATTCGTTGCGTGGAGATGATGACGATTTTGACCCGAACAAAATAGGTGTTCGAGCATTATTGAATAACTCATCGGTTACGTCCGAACGTTTGCCTATGTTGGAAATTGTTTTCGACCGATTAGTCAGGTTGGCTTCAACCAGCTTACGTAACTTTACACAATCTAATATTGAAATTTCCTTTGAACGTATGGATACGATGCGTTTTAGTGAATATTTACGTACAATGCCACAAAATGGGATGATTAGTGTATTTAAAGCTGAAGAATGGGATAACTTCGGTTTGTTTACAGTTGATTCTGAATTGATTTATACACTGGTTGATGTTTTGTTGGGGGGACGCCAAGGAACTGCAATTTTAGACGTTGAAAACAGAAATTATACAATCATTGAAAGAAGTTTGATTGAAAAAATGGTTCACTTGATGCTGGCTGATTTGTCAGCAGCTTTCGATCCGGTTGCTCCTGTTACATTCAGATTTGACCGTTTGGAAATTAATCCTCGTTTTGCGATGATTTCAAGACCAGAAAACTCAGCAATCGTTGCTCATTTTAAAATTGAAGTCGAGGAACGATCTGGTTCAATGGAGTTCCTTTTACCATCAGCAATGTTGGAACCTGTTCGTGAAGTTTTGCTTCAAATGTTTATGGGTGAAAAATTCGGTCGTGATAGTATTTGGGAGCAACATTTGGCTGAAGCATTGTGGATTAGTGAAGTTGATTTACACGCTGTTCTAGATCGAAAAATGATGACTTTGAAAGACGTTCTCAAGTGGGAAGTTGGAACTCAAGTGATATTAAATGCATCTCCGGATAGTGAAGTCGAATTGATTTGTGGTGATATTCCTATGTTTTATGGTAGAATGGGACGCAAAGGATCGAATATTGCGATTCAAATTGAAGATAAAATAAAACGCCAAAAGGATTGAGGAGCCATTTATGTCCATAGAAACTTTTATAAATATCATTGTGATTTTATTGTTAGTTCCAACAATAATTTTTGCGTTGTTATTAAACAAAAGATTAAAAGTTTTGCGTAATTCAAAAGCTGATTTATCTAGGTTGATAGAAGCTTTTAATGATGCGACTTCAAAAGCTGAAGCTGGTATTCCAAGATTAAAACAGGCTGTTGATAGTGCTGGTGGTGATTTGAAAGAACAGATTCGTCGAGCTCAAAATTTACACGATGATTTAAAATATATTTTGGAACGTGCCGAGCAAACGCTTGCTCAGTTTGATGAAAAAAAATCCTATATGAATTCTATGGCAAGTGCTTCTGTAAATACTGCCCCTGCATATAAACCTCAAAAACAGGAACCAAATTTTGTTCGTCAGCCTATTGCTGAGACTAGAAAGGCTGAAAAAAGACCTTTGTTCGATTCGTCATCTGTTCGTGGAAGAGAAGATCGTCGTCCTTTGATGAGAACGGATGAAGATTTGTCTGATGAGGATTTGATTTCAAATGCAGTTTTGGCAGCTCAGGATATTTTGAAAGACGTCGATGCTAAAAAAGAAAAGATGATGGCAATGCAAAGTATTGACAACGTTGAAGAGCGAAGTGAAACAGAACGAGAATTGTTAAAAGCGTTACAATCAATGCGTTAGAAAATAGGCAGTACAATGACTAATCAGATAAAAAATGCTCCAATAACAAAAGAGAATAAAAAGAAAGCAAAATCAGGTTTCAGATTGTTGCCTTTGGTGATTTTCTTTTGTACGTTGATGTTGAGTTTGCGTGTAGGAGTATTGTGGCGTTCATTTGTTGTTTCAAATGATAAACCACCTGTTTTTTCGGTAAATGAAGTTTTGGCTAAACAGGAAGAAAAAGAAGATTTGGTGGAAACAAAGTCGCCAGTTTCTCAGTTGGCAGCATCAAAAGAAGCACCCAAAAATGTAACATCAGATAAAACATTTTCTCAATCAGAATTAGACATTTTACAAAGTTTGGCAAAACGTCGTGAAGAGTTAGATGCTCGAGAAAGTGATCTTAATCAAAAAATGGGCCTTTTAAAGGCAGCAGAAGCACAAATCGAAGGAAAAATTGCTAAATTAAAAGAATTGGAAATGACTATCAAGGAATTGATTGGGCAGTATGATATCCAAGAAAAAGCAAAGATGGATAATCTCGTCAAGATTTATTCAACAATGAAGCCAAAAGAAGCAGCTCGCTTGTTTGATACAATGGATATGGATTTGTTGGTCAGAATATTTGAAAAAATGAAAGAAGCTAAGTCTGCTCCAATTTTGGCGTTGATGACGTCTGAAAAAGCAACAGCTTTGACGATAGAATTAGCAACAAGAAGACGTCTTCCGACAGACGATGATAGAAAATAATACTTTTAAAACATTCAATAATTGCCTATAATACGCAAAATCTTTTATTAGGAGTTTGAGATAATGGCTGTTGATGTGAATATGAAAATTCTCGTAGTCGACGATTATAAGACAATGAATGCACTCGTTTGCAACGTTTTTAATTTATTGGGATTCAAAGACGTTCAAAGTGTTTCTTCAACAGATGAAGCTTTTCAACAGTTGGATAAAGATCAATATGGATTGGTGATTTATGATTGGTACACAGGTCCAATGTCTGGAAAGGATTTTTTCCACAAAATGGGAACAGAAAAATATAAGCAGATTCCAATTATTGTTGTCAGTGGTGAAATTACTCCAGAATTAACGGCTGAAATGAAAGAAATTGGTGTCCCAGAATATATTACTAAACCTTTTAATACGGCTGTTTTGCGTAAAAAGTTAGAAGCTATTTTTGGAAAATAGGATGAAATTTTTTCAGCGTGGATTGATTATCTTTTTTTTGACATTTTTGATGTCAAATCATGCTTTGTGCGCTGAACAAAATCTTGGAATGTATGCTTTACAACGGGCTGGTGAGCATCAAATCGTTTTTGGTTTTAAAAAAACGCCTACCTACAAAGAACAGCGTGATAAAAATTTATATCAAATTACTTTTGACACTACTGAAAGTGTCAATGATAAAGCTTTAGATCAGATTACTTCTGCCTTTCCAAATGATTTAAAACAGGCTGAAATTAGCCAGTCGAATCAAAAATTAACTTTAAAATGGGCAGTTCCAGAAAAGTATTCGGTGACGGTTTCTAGAACACGGACTCATATTGCAATTGGGGCCTCTGATATAAAAAATGTTAAGGCTGAAAAAAAAGTAGAACAACCTAGTTCTGAAAATAAAATTGAAGAGCAAAAAACACAAGCAACAGATAATTCTGATAAAAAGACAGAAAAAAAAGAATCAAAAAGTGAAGTAAAAACTTCTGATACAGAGACAGCTCAAAAAAGTGTTGTTCCAGCTGAACAGAAAAAAGAGAACGGAGATAAGCAACAAAATGTTGACGAAGTAGTTCCAGAAAAAAAAGAAGATAAATCTGTTGAAAATTCTGAAAAAAAAGATGCCTCATCGGCTGAAAAGATAGATGAAACGCATGAAAATGATGCTGCAAAACAAATAGCAAGTTTCGTTGATGAAAATAATAATATTTCATTGGCAATTGACGAACCTCAAAGTATTCATAAAGTGAGTGACAAAGAATCTAAAAAAGAGAATATTGATGCTGGTTTTAGAACGATGTCACTCAGCTTTTCTTGGCGTCAATTTGTTTCTATGGCAGCATTCAAACGGCATGGATATTTGTGGATTGTTTTTGATAAATTCACAAGTGAATTTAAGTTTGATATGGATTTGAAGCTCTATCCAGATATCATTCATGAAATTGTTCAAATTCCACATTCTCAAGCTACAGTTTTCCGTATTTTAACAGCTAACGGGTATTCACCTTCAATTCGTCGTGAAGGTTTGTTGTGGATTGTTGACTTGAAATATCAACCAATGCAAGTGGGAGATGAATATCCAATCGTTTTACAAAGAAAATCACCTTTTGGTCCTCGTTTGATGGTTCAGTTAGATAAGCCAGCTCAAGGTGTTCATACAGCTAATGCAATTTCAATCATTGATCCTGAAGTCGGAGATATGTTCTATATTATCCCGTTATACACTTTGGATAAGGGGATTAAACTGACTCGTGATTTTGTTGATGTTCAATTATTACAAACAGTTCAAGGGCTTGTAATTGTTCCACACGTGGAAGATGTTGAAATTTATCCAACAACAAGAAATATTGAAGTTCGTAGTACGGCGGGAGGTTTGCGCTTTTCAAGTGAGGATATTTTAGCTTTGTTAGACAAGAAAAAATCAAAACTACCTCCTTTGGAGCAGATGCTTGACGTTGAATTATGGAAATTAAATCTTTCAGATAAGGATTTTTTACCCGTTTTGAAAGGGTTATTGCAATCTATTACTAAGGCAGATGATAAAGATGCTAAGAATATAAAAAGATTGCAATTAGCTAGATATTATTTTTCTAATGGATTTTATCCAGAATGTTTGAGTATTCTTGAAACGATTATGGCTGATGATGAAAACCTAAGAAATCATAAAGCACTTTTAGCTTTGCGTGGTGCGACAAATTATATGATGATGCGTTATGAGGAAGCATATGAGGATTTATCGCGGCCTATTTATAATGATGATGGGGCTGTTCAATTTTGGTTAGCAGCAACAGCTTCAATTCTTTCTAAAGCTCCTGAAGATTATGTTGAAGTTTTGCGTAAAAATATGGCTATTTTACAAAACTATCCTCAGTTTGTGAAAACTAAAATGGCAATTGCAGGATTGCGTTCAGGAATTGCAGCTCGTGATGAATTTGCAAATCAAAATTTTATGGAAGCTGCTTACAGTAAGCAAAATACAACAGAAATGCAGCATGAAGTCGATTTTTATCATGCTTTGTGGCAAGAATCTGTTGGGATGTATTCAATGGCCATTAAAGAAATGAAAAAATTGGCAGATTCAACAAGCTATTATTATCGTGCTTTGGGGGGATTGGAAGCTATTCGAATCGCTTCTGAACATGGACATATGTCTTTGGAAGAAAGAGTACATGAACTTGAAAGATTATCATACGCTTGGCGTGGTGATGAATTTGAATATAATTTGATGCGCCAGTTGATTACGTTATTCCACGAAAATAAAGATTACGTCAAGGTTTTGAATACGCTTAATAATATGAAAATGCGTTTCTCTCACCTGGAAGAAAGTAAGAAGATTCCGGATTTAATGACGGATTTATTTGTAAAGATCTTTTTCGATGAAGAAGATCATCAAATGACGCCTATTCAAGAAATAGCATTGTTTAATGATTTTAAATATTTGCTTCCTCAAGGAGAAGAGGGGGTTCAGATTATTACAAAATTAGCCGATAAATTAGTGAAAGTTGATTTGTTAGAACAAGCATCAAAACTATTACAAGAAACATTGGCTAAACCATTGACTCCAGAACAACGTGGTGTGATTTCAACAAGATTAGCATTGATTCTTTTGTTAAATCATAAACCTGAGGTTGCAGTTCAGGTAATTAAAGAAAGTGATGAACAAAACATTGTATTTTCAGATAAATTAAAGCGTCAAAGAGTGTTTATAAAAGCAAAGGGTTTATCTGATTTGAATAAACCAAGTGAAGCTATCGAAGTATTAGGTGATGACGAATCTACTGAAGCTCAAGAAATGCGTGCTGAAATTTATTGGCAAGCTCAAGATTGGGAAAAAGCTGCGGATGCAATGCGTCCATTAATTAAGAAACCTGCACCAAAAGTACAAATGTCAGATGAAGAAGCTCAAAAGATTATGAATTGGGTAGCAGCTTTGCGTTTGGCTGGTCGTCCAAAAGTTGTTATGCGTGCTCGTGAAAACTTTATGCCTTTTATGGAAAAAACGCCATTGGCAAAAGCATTTGATTTTATTACTAAATCTCCAGCTCAAGGCGTAATGGATTATCGTGAAGTCGCAAAAGAAGTTGAAGCTGTGGAGAGTTTCCATTCTTTTGCAAAAGATTATATGACACAAGTTAAAGATAAAGGGTTGAGTCAAACAGTTCAATAACGGAGGCCTCTTATGTTCGATTCTGTAAAACAAACCTTCGATAATTTATCCGAATCTGTAGCTAAATTACAAAAAGATTTAGGTGATTTGCGTGATTTTATAGTTTCTGTTAAGGAAATGTTTGGGGATATTTATACATTTTTAGGTCCACAAACCTCAGTCATGATTGGTGTAACGATTCTATTTTTAATCGTTGTTGAATTGATTCCATTTGTTTTCCTAAGTAAGCGTTTTAAATATTACGTAGGAATTCTTTTTGGAATTTGGTTTGGTGTAAAAGTCGAATATACAGTTATGTCGATTCTGAAATACTTAGTGATGATGATTCTTCCATTATCATTAGAATATATAATAGGTATTAGTTTGCGCAAAGCCGGATATTTATTATTAGGATCTTTAAAAACTGGTGCAGCGTTTACCCTAAAATCTGTTCCCAAAATAATCAAAAAAAGTAAAAATGAAAAAGAAAAAAGTGCTGAAATGAAAAAAGAATAATAAAAAAACGCAATAAAAACAGATAGATACAAAATAAATGACAAAAATATGAAAAAAAAGCAAAAA
>JAKSVU010000001.1 GCA_024413465.1 Alphaproteobacteria bacterium | reverse complement strand
ATTTTTTTTGAAAAATTAATAAGATATTTAATTAAATTTTCTTGAGAAAAATATTTAGCCATTCTTCGCTTCTATTTGGGCGAATATCTGTTGTTTTTAGGTATTCAATCACTTCTAGATTTGGTAGATTCTGTAAAATCTGGTTGAAATTATTTTCCGTCATAAAGGTGTAATACCTATCATTGTATATACCTGCATATTCTCCATATTTGAATGATATATAAAAACATCCATCGTTTTTTAAGCAATTACTTAATTTAGATAAAATAGGGGGGAGTTCATTCGTTGTTAAGTGAAGAAGAGATGCACAAGCCCAAATACCATCGTATTGTTCAATAGGAGTAAAGTCTTGAAATGTAGAACAAATAACTTTTTGATGAATAAGTTGTTCTGTGGCTTTACACATTTCAGGTGAACCATCAATTGCTGTAACGAAATAGCCGGAATTTATAAAGTAGTTGCTGTCTCTGCCTGCTCCACAACCGAAATCAAGAATTTTTGATTTTACAGGGATAAAACTTAGGAATTTTTTTTGTAAAGTGTCAAAATTTAATTTTTGAGTTTCACCAATGAAAGTAGAAGCATTGTCATCATAATATTTTAATGTTTTTATAGCATCTGTTGAAAGTTGTTCATTTTTTTTCATTTGTTTTCAATTTCAGAATCTTTTTGTTGTTTGACAATAGAATCAATTAGTTCTTGAAAATGTTTTTCACCTTCTAAACGTTCAGTTCTGGCTTCTTCCATTAATTTATTCCCATCTATATCGGATGATACATTTTTTTCCATATCAGTGGAAATTTTTTCAAAAAGTTGATTTATTTCTTCTGTTGAAATTTTGTCATTCTGCGTATTATCTGGAATGGTCAAAATATCATCAGAATTTTTATTAGAACATTTTTGAAATAAAACTTGTGTATCACACCATGCTGTTTTCGATGCACAAACAAAAACTTTCTTTATTTGTTTTACTTTTGGGAGTGTTTCAATGTTTTCCATACATCCAATCGATTCAATTGTACAAGGTGTAAATTCACTTGTATCAGAAAAATATACAAATCCAATAAGAGACATGGCTAACAGAAAAATAATAACTGCTGGCAAATATATAATTTTGTCTGTTGCAAAAGATTTTAAAAATCGATGAAAAAAATTTTTTATTTTATTTAAAATCATTCAACAGTCACACTTTTTGCCAAGTTTCTTGGTTGATCAACATCTGTTCCCTTTGCAATGGCAGTATGATAAGCTAATAATTGAACAGGAATTGCATACAAAATAGGGGCAACAAAAGGATTTACCGTTGGTAAAATGATTGTTGCTGCAGAACGATCTTTTACAGTACCAACACCATTTTCATCACCAAAGAAAACAACTTTACCACCACGGGCTAAAACTTCTTGCATGTTTGAAATTGTTTTATCAAATAATTCATCTGTTGGAGCAACAACAATAACAGGAACGTCTTCATCAATCAAAGCAATTGGTCCATGTTTCATTTCACCAGCAGCGTATCCTTCTGCATGAATGTAAGAAATTTCTTTTAATTTTAAGGCACCTTCGAGAGCAATTGGATAATTACTTCCACGACCTAAGTAAAGAACGTCACGTGCTGTGCTGACAAGGTTTTGAGCAATTTGTTCAATTTTCTCATCATTATTCAAAACTTCTGCTGCACGAGAAGGAACTTCAACTAATGCACGAGATAATTTAATTTCTTCTTCACGTTCCAATGTTCCTTTTGCACGACCAAGAGCGATGGCAAAACATGCAAGTAAGGTTAATTGTGTTGTAAATGCTTTTGTTGAAGCAACGCCAATTTCAGGCCCCGCTAACGTTTTTAAAACACAATCAGCTTCACGAGCCATTGTACTTGTATCAACATTTACGATAGAAACAATTTTCTGGCCTTGTTCTTTGCAATAACGAAGTGCTGCTAATGTATCTGCAGTTTCCCCTGATTGAGAAATGAATAGAGATACTCCCTTATCTTGCATAACAGGACGACGATATCTAAATTCAGAAGCAACATCAATATCAACAGGAACTTTTGCAACGGATTCAATCCAATACTTGCCAACCAATCCGGCATAATAGGAAGTTCCACAGGCAACAATCGTTAATCTGGAAACGTCTTTTAAATCAAAAGGAATGTTTGGTAAGGTAATTGTGCTACGATCTTGGTTAATCATTGTGTTTAAAGTATCGCCAATAACTTGAGGTTGTTCATAAATTTCTTTGAGCATAAAATGACGATATTCACCTTTTCCAATCATTGCACCAGAGGCAGCAGATTGAATAACTTTTCTTTCAACTTTGTTATTATTTTCATCATAAACAGTTGCTGAATTATGAGTTAAAACAGCCCAATCACCATCTTCAAGGTACATTATTTTTTTTGTCAATGGGGCAAGAGCTAAAGCATCAGAACCAAGGAACATTTCTCCATCACCGAAACCAACGGCCAAAGGAGAACCTTTTCTAGCTCCAATGATAATGTCTTCACGACCTGTAAAAATGATAGATAAGGCAAAAGCACCTTTTAAACGTTTTAAAGATTCGCTAACAGCTTGTTCTGCGGTTCTCCCTTCCTCAATTTTTTGGGAAATTAAGTGGACAACAACTTCTGTATCAGTTTCAGATTCAAATTTATGCCCTTTTTTCAATAATTCAGCACGCAATTCACGATAATTTTCAATGATACCATTATGAACGACGGCTACATTTTTATCTGCGTGTGGGTGAGCATTAGCTTCATTTGGTACCCCATGTGTTGCCCAACGGGTGTGAGCAATACCGATGGTCCCATTTAAAGGTTCTTCAGCGATTTTATTTTCAAGATTTACGATTTTTCCTTTTGCACGACGGCGTTGAATTTTGCCATCGATTAACGTTGCTACACCGGCTGAATCATATCCACGATATTCCAAACGTTTCAATCCATCGACTAATAAAGGAGTTACTTGTCTTGAAGAAATTATACCAACGATTCCACACATTTTTTATTTTCCTTATTTTGAGTTTTTCAATTGTTGTTTTTGTTCGCGAAATGATTTTGCCCATCCTGGATAAGCAGCTTGTCTTCCTCTACCAACAGCCATAGCATCGTTCTCTACATCCTTTGTAATGACAGAGCCTGCTGCTGTCATTGCTCCATCACCAATTTTACAAGGGGCTACGATAACGGTATCTGAACCGATGAAAGCGTTTGATCCAATATCTGTTTTTGATTTAAAGTAACCATCATAATTGCAAGTGATTGTTCCAGCACCAATATTCGTTTTTTCACCGATATGAGCGTCTCCAATGTAGGAAAGGTGATTTACTTTAGCTCCGTTATCAATTGTTGACTTTTTAATTTCAACAAAATCTCCAATATGGCAGTTTTCACCGATGTTAGCTTCTGGACGTAAACGAGCAAAAGGTCCTACAATAGCACCTTTGTGAATATAGGCTCCTTCAAAATGGCAAAATGCTTTGATTTCAACATTATCTTCGACAGTACATCCAGGAGCAAAGAAAACGTTAGGTTCAATAGTAATATCTTTTCCCATTTTTGTATCGAAAGAGAAATAAACAGATGATGGATCAATCATCGTAATTCCTTGATCTAAGAATTTTTGACGTAATCTATTTTGAGCGATATTTTCAATCATTGCAAGATCAGAACGAGAATTTGCACCAGCCATTTCTTCTTCACTGCCTTCAACGACTTTTGTTATAAGTCCTTCATCGGTAGCCATCTTTACAATATCTGTTAAATAGTATTCTTTTGCAGCATTATTGTTATCTAATCTATCAATCCAACCAAACAATTTTTCAGCATTAACGCACATAACACCAGAATTGCAGAGAGTAATTGCTTTTTCAGTGTCTGAAGCATCTTTAAATTCAACAATCTTTTTTAAATTACCATTTTCAACGACTAATCGACCATAACGCCCAGGATCGTTTGGTACAAATCCCAATACAACGATGTCTGCATTTTCATGTTCTCTTTGATAAATCATTTTTTCCAGTGTTTCTTTTTTGATAAGAGGAGTGTCTCCAAAAAGAATAAAGATATGTCCTTTTTTCCCGGATAAAAATTTTTTTGTTGTTTTAACAGCGTCACCAGTTCCTTGTTGTTTTTCTTGTAATACAGTTTTGCATGGAGCAACTGTCTTTGTAATAATGTCCATATTAGGACCGACAACGACGATGGTATCTTTTGTATGTAATTCTGAAGTAGTAGCAATTAAGTGGCAGACCATAGGTAAACCAGCTATTTTATGCATTACCTTTGGTAACGAGGATTTCATTCTTGTTCCTTGACCAGCACCTAAAATAATAGCAAAAACATCATTTTCCATTTACATACCTCTTTTAATTTTCTATGAATTTGGCATATTATATATTAATTCAAAATTTTTGATAGAAAAATAGTTTATGGAATAGCAAAAATTATGCGGAAATATATTATTTTTGATTTGGATGGAACTTTAATAAATTCAATTCCTGATATGACTAGAGAAGTTAATTTGTTTTTATCTAGGCATAATGGCAGAAATTTGACTGAACAAGAAATAATTTCAATTATTGGTTCAGGCGCAAAAGTTCTAGTAAAAAAAGCCTTTGAATTAACAAGTATAAAAACGACGGATTCTGAATTTGATAATTTGTTTTCCGAGTGGTTGGATCAGTACGGTAAGGCAGATATGTTTCTTACAAAAACGTGGGATGGTGTCATTGAAACGTTAGAATATTTGAAAAAGAATAATTATAAAATGGCAGTTTGTACAAATAAACCACCGGTTCCGACAAAAGTTATTTTAGATAGATTAAAACTATCTTCGTATTTTGACATTGTTTTGGATGCCGAGTCTTTGCCTGAAAAAAAACCTCGCCCAGAACCATTATGGTTAGCAGTAAAAAAAATGGGGGGAAACGTTAATGAAGCTATTATGGTTGGAGATAGTGAAGTCGATAGCGAAGCTGCAAAAAACGCGGGAATACCAGTCGTTTTACTATCTTTTGGGTATGCTCATGTCCCTCTTGAAGAAATAAAACCGGATTTTTTAATAGATCATTTTTCAGATTTAAAAAATGTTTTGGATAAAATGAAATGATAGAGATCTTTTCTCCTAATTTTGAAGAAAGAAAGCTTCCAATTGATATGATTGTTTTACATTACACTGGTATGCAGTCAACAAAGAATGCTTTAGAACGGTTATGTAATGCAGAGACGAAGGTAAGTTCTCATTATTTAGTTGATGAAAATGGAAAAGTATTTCATTTAGTTGATGAGAAAAAAAGGGCATATCATGCTGGAGTTTCTTTTTGGAAAGGACGGTGCGATATAAATAGTTGTTCAATTGGTATAGAAATATCCAATCCTGGTCATGAATTTGGGTATATTCCTTTTCCTAAAAAACAGGTAGCAAGTGTGATAAATCTCTGTCAGGATATTCAAGCTAGAAATACAATCAAATATGTTTTAGGTCATAGTGATGTCGCTCCAACTAGAAAACAAGATCCAGGAGAGTTATTTCCATGGGAATTGCTTGCTGAAAATAATATTGGATTTTGGACAAATGATTTTTTAGATAATGAATATACGGAACAAGAATTATTAGAAAAAATAGGGTATGATATTTCGAATTTTGAAATGGCTAAGATTGCTTTTTGTAGACATTTTTATCCCCGAGGTTTAGAAGATTTATCGAATAAAAAAATAATTCAACGAATGCAAGCTGTTTTCGAAAATGTAACTTTTTAGCTTGAAAGTTACATCAAAATAAGTAATATGTGAGCAAAATTTATAGTTTTTAGGTTTCTTATGGAAAAAAAATACTCATCTATATTAATACTTGGTTCAGGTCCAGCGGGGTATACAGCAGCGATTTATGGAGCAAGATCATCAAGAAAAACCACTGTTATAAGTGGTCCCTTATTAGGTGGACAATTAACCCAGACTTCTGAAATCGAAAATTATCCAGGTTTTCCAGAAAAAATAACTGGAATAGAATTGATGGATAGAATGCGTGAACAGGCTGAAAATATGGGGGCAGAGATTGTTGAAGATACAGCAGTTTCTGTTGATTTCAAAAAAAATGAAGTTGTGTTGGATGGGGGAGATATTTATAACTACGACGTTTTGATTATTGCGACAGGGGCAATGTCAAAATGGCTTGGTTTGCCAAATGAAGAAAATTTAAAGGGGATGGGGGTTTCTGTCTGTGCTACATGCGATGGTTTCTTTTACAGAAATAAAATAGTCGTAGTTGTTGGTGGGGGGAATTCTGCAGTTGAGGAAGCTTTGTATCTGGCTAATTTAGCTCAGAAAGTTTACTTGGTTCACCGTCGTGATAAACTTAAAGCGGAAGTTGAATTACAGAAACGTTTGTTAGAGCATCCTAAAATTGAGACTAAGTGGAATAAAGTATCTATTGCCTATGAAGGAAATCAGACAACAGGTGTAACAGGATTGACTGTTGAAGATATTATTTCCCATAAACAAGAGACTATAGCTTGTGATGGTGTGTTTATAGCGATTGGACATAAGCCAAACACAGAATTGTTTGTTCAACAATTAGATTTAGATGAGAGTGGTCTTATAAAACCGATGCAGACAGGTACGGCTCTAACTAGATATGATAACGTTTTTGTTGCAGGTGATGTGCAAGAGTTGACTTGTTGTCAGGCTATTACAGCGGCTGCTGGGGGGTGTCGTGCAGCAATGACAGCTTTAACATATTTGGATAAAAAACAATGATGACACAAGATGATTTTAAAAAATATTATAATGAGTATGCTAAGAAGCTAACAAACTATTTGGTTGCAAATCAGGTCGATTATGCAAAAGCATGTGATATCGTTCAAGAATCATTTATTCGCTTGTGGAATAAGAGAAGTGAACTACAAGAGGATACATCTATTTCAGCTTATGTTTTTCAAATAGCTAAAAATTTAAGAATAGACTATTTAAGATCTGAAAAGTTTTCTGTCGTCGTTGATGTCGATGCGCATCCAGATGAATTTATTGATGAAACGGAACCTGAGGAGGTTTCAGATTCTGCAATTTTGAGAAAAAGAATTAAGCAGGCTTTGGCTGAAATTCCTGCGGAGTTGTCTCAAGCATATACAATGTACCAAATAGCTGATTTGTCTATTAAAGAAATTGCAAAACAATTATCTATTTCAGAACCTAACGTAAAAGTTAGAATATACAGAGCTAGAGAAAAATTAGCAGAACTTTTAAAAGATTTGCGGTAAATTTATTTCGGTAAAACAAAAGCGAGAGCAGAATATTCAGGTCCCATGAGATAGTGACGACTAAAGGATATGTCGATTCTGTTTGCGTCAAGAAGTTCTATTAGAGTAGATTGTATTTTTGGATTGCCTGTTTTTGCCATGCCTAATGAAACAGCTTGACCAAGACAACATTCTTGTTTGTTAATTAAATAAGTTGTGTATTCAATCATTGCAAAGGTCATTTCGCGAATAAAACCATCTAAATATTGAAATTTGTCATTATGTCCCGATAAGAGCCATTGTTTTGCAATATCTGTTGCATTTTTCCCCATACAAGATGCAATTACAGCAGTTGGTTTAAATTCTTTACTTGAAAATTTATCAGCAATGCTAGTTCCATCACTGAGAATTGGCAAAGCAATTTCTAAAATTTCTTCAGTTTCTTTTTTATAAAGTTTTATTCCTTTTTCAGATCTTTTTGCTTGATAGTATGCATAAATAGAACGAGGGGTAAGAATATGTTCTTTTAAGCAAATTTCCTTTAATGAATTTAAAATAGGAGCAAGTTCTTGATTTGCTTTTGTTGACCAAACTTCACGAGTTTCTGTAGTCTTTTTAAAATTCCAACGGTTTTCATACAGATTTAATTCGTTTAAAAATGGAACCAAAATATTTAAATTATTTTGAGTAATTATTTTCGTTTTTGCAATTGGAACAGAAATTAATGGCAATCCAATTTGATTTTCATCAACTTCATCAAATAAATACTTAGGAAAATCCTCAATGTAATCGGAAGTAATATTATTATCTATAATTTTTTCTTCTGTTCCAAATAGCGTATCAACGAGTATTTTTTCTGAAGTATTTTCCATTTAATAAATATCCTCTATTTTTTTTTAGAGTATGCAATTTCTTTTAAAAAAATCTAAATAAAATCTAGTTTTGTTTGAAAATATTTGTAAATGATGTTTTGAATATTCTCGATTTAATTTTTTTGGATTATTCCTTTTTTTATAACAATTTTCTCATACCTTTCGTACGGTTAAAACCGACAAATTGATATTCGTTAGGAAATCGATTATAAAGTCAATTAGAAGCAAATAGTTATATTTTTCCGATGGAAAAAGCACAGGAATCACGACAAAAGAGTCGTCAAAACTATGTAAAAACGATGGCGGAGGATGTGGGAATCGAACCCACTCACGGATGTTACCCCGTGTACGGATTAGCAATCCGCTGCATTACCAGCCTGCCCACCCTCCGTCGGTAGAGATATACTTAACTGAGATAGAGGAAAAAATCAATATAAAAATTATTTTTCTAATAAATTTTCAATTTTTTTTGCAGAGATTATCTTGCAAACTGTTTGTTCACATACAGAGATAAAGTCGAAATGGAATCATTTTTAGCGATAGTTTCTGTTTTCGTTGCTAAATTTGTAGGTTCTTGTTTAACGTTTCCCTTAAGATCAACAACATAAAAATTTTCAAAGGAGTGATCTTGTTTTGCAATAAAATCATTTGCAACTTTCTTATCAAAATCTTTTGCTATGCTTTGTAGATATTTGTACGTTGATTTCTGAATAAAGTTGCATTGACTGCTTGCTAAAATTGTTGAATCTCCAGGTTGCATATACGTTTTACCATCGAAACAACAAGCTTTATTAATGATATCATTTTCTGATAGATGTATTTGAAAACATCCCGCAACATTTCCTTTTTTTGAAGCTTTTTCAAATGTTTGCAATGCTTCTAAATAGCGATTTTCATAAGTTTTTATATAATTTTTATCTTTGTAATAATTAAAAAATGTTCCACGTTGCAAAGAATCAGTATTGTTCTTGCAAGAATCATATAAAGTTTCGTAATCATTACAATATGAACGATGTTCAGTTTTAAAAGCATTATAGACAGAAGCATCACCTTGTAATTTTAACTCATAAGCAGCCATGACTTGATTTTTCATCGCGTCTGCTTCCATAGCTTTGTTTAAATTAAAGTATGATTGAGCATCAAGCCCCGGTGTCAATTTACATCCTCTAGCTGCTTGGATAGCATGTGTTCCCTCATGAATAAGAATCGATGCTATTAATGCATCAGAGCATGAAGATCTGATTAAAATAGCTTTTTTCCCTTGGAAATAAGCTCCCCCCAAATCTTCAGCAATGGAATCATCAATTTTTGCATCAATACCTAATTTTGACAATTCATTTAAAACTTTTGCTCCGGTAGGGGTTTTTATCATTTTATCTGCAGCTTTTTGTAAACGAGCATCTTCAAAATGAATGGTTGAAGTAGAATCTTTGGCAATAGTTTGATTTTGTGCTAAAGAATCAGTTTGAAAAATTGAAATAGAATCATTTGTGATAGCTTGCTTCTGAGTTACCAATTCAGTCTTTACAGATGTATTATCTTCTTTTGAATTTTCATGTGAAAATGAATTCATTGGGGTAAGAAAACTTGCACCGGCAACTGTCATTGCTAGCATTTTTAATTTTACGCTGTCCCACTTTTTTTGAAAAGCCTCAGATAATTCGCTCATAGTGTATTCCTTCAACCTTTTTTGTTATTTTTAGACAATTTTAGACAAAAATCAAGTGTTAAGAAATTATTTTTTAATAGAATTTACATGATTAACAAAAAAATTTACCAAATCTTGTCTTTGAGATTTTTGAACGAGTTGTATGCAAATAAATGCATTGTAATAAGGATGAAAAATTCTATCTGCTTTGAAACGCCATGAAAATTTATAAGATTTTTCATCTTTTATTTTCAAATATAACATATTTAAGTGATTTATTTTAAAATCAACAATATCACTGAGGATAATATTCATTTCAGCATCAATTTTTACGATATTATTAGATATGGTTATGTATTTGCCTTTATGTAAGTGAAAAAGCCAAAAAGTAATGTTTGATATGCCAAAAATGATAAGCGAGAAATTTAACGTGTAATAAATGCTAGGGTGTGGATAAAATTGGACGGGAATGTTTTCTATTAAAGGTATAAATGATAATCCTCCAGCAGTGATACACAGAATTCCCCAAGTTAGAAAACTGTAAAGTTTTTCATAATAAAAATTTTTTTCCATTGTTTTGTTTTCCTAAAATTTGATATAAGTACTTTACCCTTTTTCAATAAAATAAGGCAAGAGATATGTCATACGAATTTATACCTATAAAAACAAGAGTAGTTCATCCTCCAAAAGATGATATTTATGATATTTTAGAGGCGCTTCCACCTTTAAAAGAAGGGGATATTGTTTTTATTACTTCAAAAATTATGGGGATTCATCAGGGAAGAACAGTTCCTGTTGATCAAGTTGATAAAACAGAATTGATAAAACAAGAAGCTGATAGTTTCCTTTCATATACTCATCCATCAGGTTTTAATGTGAATTTAACCATAAATGATAATGTCTTAATCCCTGCAGCTGGAATTGATGCTAGTAATGCAGATGGATATTATATTATGTGGCCTAAAGAAATTGATAAACTATGTGCTGAATTTCGTGCATATTTGTGTAAAAAAAATAATATAAAGAATTTAGGAGTTGTTTCAACTGATAGTCATACAACTCCATTGCGTTATGGTGTTACAGGTATAACAATTGGTTTGTCAGGTATAGAACCATTAAAAGATTATCGCGGACATCCTGATATTTTTGGAAGAGAATTGGCTATAACGCAAGTTGATGAAATTGATCCACTTGCTTCAATGGCTGTTTTATTGATGGGAGAATCGGATGAATGTACTCCAATCGTTTTATTAAGAGGGTGGGATAAAATAGAATTTAATGCTAATAGTTCAATGAAGGATTTTAAAATTGATCCAAAAGACGACTTGTATACACCTTTATTGTCTGTTTTACAAAAATGCAAAT
Organism: Alphaproteobacteria bacterium; assembly: GCA_024413465.1. Taxonomy (GTDB): domain Bacteria; phylum Pseudomonadota; class Alphaproteobacteria; order CAAGCB01; family CAG-977; genus UBA2903. Next base: position 320,682 of record JAKSVU010000001.1, on the reverse strand, counting down.
GATATAAGTGAGTTCCATATTTAAAGAAAATTTTAAAGATGTATCTGTATACTTAAAACTAAGGGGTGAAATAATATGGAACAAAATGTAAAAAAACAAATTGCAGTAGCTCTTCATTACGATGAAGAGAAAAAGAATGTTCCTGAAGTTTCAGCTGTTGGAAAAGGTTTTATTGCTCAAAAAATTCTAGATTTAGCTTTTGCATCAGGGGTAAAAGTTCGTCAAGATGCTGATTTAGCAGAAATTTTAGCAGCAGTCGATTTAAATATGGAAATTCCACCGGCAGCATTTACAGCTGTCGCAGAAATTTTATCCTATATATATCAAGTCAATTCATTTGAGCAGAGATAAAGATAGGTTGTTATTTGTTGAAAAAAATATAAAAAGTAAGTAGCATAAGAAAAAATAAGGATTTGGTATATGCAACAGTCTCCATCTTTTTTAGCAGCATTATTAGGTTTATGTTTTGTTTTAGGATTGATAATATTATGTTCATATTTAGCTAAAAGATTTATCGTCCCTAAGATTAATTTATCAAAAAATGGTAAAGTCGCAGATTTAGAATTACTAGAGATGAAACAAATTGATATTAAAAATAAATTAGTCTTATGTCGTTGTAAAAATAAAGAGTATTTGTTGCTTTGTGGTGAAAAATCAGTGGTTGTAGATCAATTTGAGCATAAGGTTGAAGAATGAAAAAATTTTGTTTATTTTTTTTATTTTTAGTCGTTAGTGCAATTCCTGCATTTGCTCAGAGTGTAAATATTGATATCGGTGATAGTGGGGGATCTTCAACAGCTCGAATAGTTCAGCTGATTTTAATATTAACGGTATTGTCAGTTGCTCCTAGTATCTTAATTATGGTAACGAGCTTTACGAGAATAGCAATTGTTTTATCAATCACTCGTCAAGCATTGGGAACATCCCAAACACCATCTAATATGATTTTAGTTTCGTTAGCTTTATTTATGACATTGTTCATCATGACGCCAACTTTTGAAAAGGCTTGGGATCAAGGTGTCCATCCTTTGATTGAAGAAAAAATTGAAACAGAAGTTGCAATAAAAAAGACAATAGAGCCTTTTAAAGAATTTATGCTTAAAAATGTACGAGAAAAAGATTTACAATTGTTTATGGGGTTTTCAAAAGAAAGTACAGTTGAAAAACCTGAGGATACCCCATTATCAGCATTGATTCCTGGTTTTATGATTAGTGAAATGCGCCGTGCTTTTGAAATAGGTTTTTTAATTTATATTCCTTTTTTAATTATCGATATGGTTGTTGCTTCAGTTTTAATGAGTATGGGTATGATGATGCTTCCTCCATCGATGTTGTCCTTACCATTTAAATTGATATTTTTTGTTTTAATTGATGGTTGGTATATGTTGGTAGGTTCTTTAGTCAAAAGTTTTACGACTTAAACTTAATCAATCTGGTTCTTCATTCTATAGTCAATACACCGTTTTAAATAGTGTATATAATCGGGATTCTTGCAAACACTTTTCCCTTCGATATCTGAAATTTTTGCCACGTCCATTTTATTGCAATTCGTAGTTTTCATGACAATATTTAATGGAGAAACATCAGTATCGTTCGATAAATAAGTTCCAATACCAAAAGCTACCTTTGTTTTATTTCCAAAATATTTACGAATTGTATGTGCTCGTTCAAAATCCAAAGAATCTGAAAATAAAAGAGTCTTAGTTAGGGGATTTATTCCAAGTGATTTGTAATGAGATATAATTTTATCTCCCCAAGCAATTGGATCTCCGGAATCATGACGAACACCTGAAAATAGCGTAGCAAATGTGAGTTGAAAATCTCTCAAAAAACAATCTGTTGTGATGGCGTCTGTCAAAGCTATTCCATTCAGAACTCCGTATTCTTTTACCCATGAATTCAAAGAATACCAATTAGAATAAGCAGGATTATGTTTATGACATCCTTGCCCGACGCACATGATCCATTCATGTGCCATTGTTCCAACGGGAAGAATTTTATTTTTGTAAGCTAAATAGACATTTGATGTGCCAACAAAAGAAGAGTCTGAAAAATCTTTAGAATTATCTTTTAAACTTTGAATTAAAATGTTTTGTGTTTCTGATGATAGACGACGACGCAAACCAAACTCAGAAAAACAACCAATTTTAAACTTTCCATTTTTTAAATTATCAATTTTTTGATTTAACTTCCTTTGAAATTGTGTTTTTAAAAGGTCATAGTCATACTGATACCTAAAATATACCTCATTTACAATTGCCAAAACAGGTATTTCATACATAGACGTATTTAACCACGTTCCATTTGCTTCAATTGATAAGCCACAATCAGAATAAGTTGTTATGTTAAAATCTTCAAATCTAGGACGCCAAATGCGTAGGAAATCAATATAACTTTCCTTTAACCATTTTATGGATTTTAAGTAGTCTAATTCTTGTTCAGAAAATCTTAAATCGCAGAATGCTTTTATTTGTTCTGCTATTTCCTGAACCATATCTGATGTAAAAAAAACATCAATATTACGACATTTAAAAGTCCATGTTGTTGTGTAAGATGGAAACATATGGTAGATGGCTTGCCCCATCGAAAATTTATACATATCTGTTTCTAATAAACTTGTTATTATTGGAGATAATTGCATGATTTTTAAAAAATTCCCTTGGAAGAGCTCTTGTTATTTCTTAACTGTCTAATATGTTTGCAAAGTAAAGAAATTATGCTTTTCTCTAAAGCTTTATGTTCATTCATTAATCGATATAAAGTTGGACCTGAAATCTTAAATAACGTTGTATCTTCTAGTGTTGTAACAGTGACATCCGATAAAACAGGATCTAAAGCAGATAATTCTCCAAATGTGTCATAAACCGATAGTTCTCGTATAGTTTGCCCAGCTTGGTGGATTCTGACTTGTCCTTGCAATACTATGTACAAATCATCAGAAAATTGTTCTTCTTGAATAATATCTGTTCCCATCACAACAGAGATTTCTTCACATGCAGCTACAATATCAGATAAAACTGATTCTTGAATATTAGCAAATAGAGGGACATTTTTTAATATTAAAACTTTTTCAAGGGTTAAACGCATAAAATACTCCATTAAAAAAATGATTTATTTACACCATCAATAACAAAACGAGTTGTTCTTTGTACAAAAGGAGCAACATCTTCGAGTAAAGGTGAAAGTATACGAGTTGCTTCATCTGTCGTAAGTAATTTTCCGATAACATATACAGCTGTTTCTCGAATCATTGGATCAGCTGCTGATAATTTTGGAATTAATATATCAACATCTGTCTTTGTTCCAATATCAGCGAGAGTATACATTGCACAAGCCAATGTCCAATCAGAAGTCTTTAGGGATGAAACAAAGTGTTGAACATGTTCTTTAATTGATAAAATTGGAGGATAAAAATGGGGACGAAGTTGGTTCAATTTTGCTTCTAAAGAATCTTCAGTAAAAAAAGGCAAACAAATCTTTCGAAGTTCTCCAGATAAAATTTTATCAACAATGTGTATTTGTTCGACCTTTCTGTATTCATTTGATGAGTTGTAATGCGAAAGAAGATGTAATATATCTGGAGTAGGTTCCAGTATTGCAAGTAAAAGCATAATCCTTTCTTTCGAGTATTCTATTTCCGATTTTAATGCTGAGATTAAAATTTGAATAGAGTTCCTAGATTTCTCATCACTATTACGATTCAATTGATCAATCGATGAAAGTAAATTAGTAGCCCATTCTATTTCGTCATAAAGGCTTAATCTAGCAAAAGATATGTTCTTGTTTCCTATTGCCTTATAATTCATTAAAACGAGTGATTTTAAGATATTAAATCTTATACGTTTATCATCATGATTTATTTCTGAAAACAGTAAATCCTTACATTCAGGCGTGTTTATTTTATGAGCAATCTTTGCTAACATCGACTTAAATTGATGTGGGTAGTCAGGAGATTGCCAGATTTGTTTAAATGTAGGAAGAGCTAAATTTTGATATTTTAATAAAGTAGATAAACCTTCTTCTCGTAATTGCGGGTATCTGAAAATATTTATTATATCAGGTAGCAATTCTGGAGATTTGAGTTTTCCAGCAGCAATTAAAGCTTGATAACAAACATTTAAGTCTGAGCTGTTTAATAGCTTTGAAAGTGGCTGGAAAAAAGCAAGTTTTCCACTTTCTCCTAAAATATGTGCAGCTTGTTGTTGGGCAGTTGAATCTCCATAGTTGACCATTGATGATACTTTATCAATGGCAGCAAATGATCCTTCTAATCCAACAGCTAATAACCCGGTTAAAGCCCCTTCACATAAAGATGGATCATCAATGTATTTAATTATTTCAATTCGGTCCGATGGTGAACCTAATACACAAATTGCCTTTAATGCTGCAGATGAAACTGCAGTATCATATTCAGTTTTTAAACAATATTTTATTTGATTGATTGCATATTTACATTTTAAATTTTCTAATCGTTCTAAGGCAAATAATCTTACTTCTGGAGACGGGTGAAATAATGACTTGAAATATTCTTGAAATAAACAAGGGTGAAGGGCATCTTCAAGAATACGAAGAGCGTAAATTGTATCATTAGCATTGTCTGAACAGAGCATTTGATTAATTAAATTTCTTATGCGATGGCCAGTAATAATCATTCTGCCACCTCTCCAAAGTCTATTTTTGATGTTCAAGAAAACTAATTTATTATATTGTTGTCTCAAGATTGCTAACGACAAAATGAGTATAAAAGCTGATGATGTTAGTGCTGTTAATAGATTGAAATGAAAATCACCATATTTGATTGAAAATATGATAAATATTCCTGCTAACATTAACCCTAAAGGTTCAACAATCATTTTTCTTTCTATCGTACTGCGGAAAAATGATCTTTCAGAAACAGCCCAAGGCAAAACTAAGAAAATATTTTCTTTGTGTATATGAGACATTAAGACGAATACAGCCCTTGCAACGAGAGATGTTCCAAATAGAATTAAGGTTGTCTTATTTACCTCTAATAAATGGGGATTTACGTAAATAATCCATCCTGTTATACAAGCTACGATTAAAGAAATTGGAAGGGCATATAAAACAGGGAAAGATCCGAGCTTTTTCTGTAGGGTAAATACCAAAATAATAAAATTGCTTAAAGCAACAAGACAATACAGAAAACTGAATAAGATAGTGATTTGTTCGCTGTTTTGAGAGGTAATAACCACTAAAGATTCAAAGAAGTTAAAATCGAATAAAGCTATAGTGACATACAAAAGGAAAGTCGTTGAGAAAAAGGATAGAAAAAATCTTCTTTGTTTTGAATCTATGCCACTTCTTTTTAAATCTGTTTTTGAAAATGATAATTTTTGAGAGAATGGGGCAGAACCATTTTTGACAATAATAAGTGATAAACTACCTGCTAAAAACATAAAAAAAGATGAAAAAATAATCCAATTTAACGGATTTATTTTTGCACCAATGTAAATAAAAAAGGCAGAAGCTAGGTAACCGAGGCTGTTTATCATCAATAAACATATTAATGTATTGATCTTTTTACTGAAAAGCCCAAAACGAAAAGATATTACCATAAATGCAGCTTCAGCAGTCATTCGACAACATTCTCGCCAAATAACAAAAAATTTGGAGAAAAAAGAATGCTCAGGATAAAACTTACATGTAATAGACAAAATTAAGGATAAAAGAGATATTGTAATTACAAAAAATGAAAGAGAAGCTGGACTTTTATTCTTTAGTGCAAGTTCAATAGGATAAATAAGCACTAATGCAAGACCAGTAAGGGCGATAACATATTCTATTCCAGTGATACCAAATTTACTTAAATAAAAAACGATAGAACCAGTATCCATTAAAGAAATACTTATTGTTTTGAAAAAGCTACAAAGAACAAGCAAAATTGAAGGAATAAGAAGTTCTGCGGATATTTGTATTCCTTCGCCTAATTTTTTTTGTTTCATAAACTTTCTCCCTTTTTTAGTCCCATCATTGAGTAAGCATACATAGAAGGATCAAATTGTTGTAAATCACCAATTTGCTCTCCAACACCAATTAAATGAACAGGTATTCTAAATTCGTTTGTCAAAGATACAAGAACCCCACCTTTTGCTGTACCATCAAGTTTCGTTAAAATTAAACCAGAAATATTCATAATTTCGGAAAATATCTTGACTTGAGAATGTGCATTTTGTCCAACGGTTGCATCAAGTACTTGTAAACAAGCATGGGGAGCTTCTGGTAATATTTTTTTTATTGTTCTTTCTATCTTTTTCAATTCCTGCATTAATTCTGATTTGTTTTGTAATCTGCCAGCAGTATCAATGAATAAGATGTCATCTTTTTCAGCAATAGAGGTTTGTATCGCATCATAAACTAATCCAGAAGCATCAGCTCCACAAGGGCGCGTAACAATTGGACAATTTGTTTTTTCAGCCCAAACTTTTAATTGTTCAACAGCGGCTGCTCTAAAGGTATCTGCTGCAGCAAAGCGAATTTTTAAATTTTGAGATTTATAAAAAGACGCCATTTTACCAATGGTTGTTGTTTTCCCAGCACCATTTACTCCGACCATCATAATTACAAAAGGTTTTCTTTGGCGATCAATAATTAATGGTTTTGAATAAGGTGCAATTTGAGATGAAATTTGATCTGCTAAAAAAATTCGAACCTGTTCAGATGTGATTTCCTTATCAAATTTTTTCTGACTAAGAGCAGATACAAGACTAGAAGCTGTTTTTACACCAATATCAGACATAATGAGAATGTCTTCAATATCTTGTAAAACAGCAGTATCTAACTTTTTTTGATTGATTAATGAATTTATACCATTAACAATTGGATTGGCTGTTTTCGCAAGTCCTTGTTTTATTTTTTCAAACAAGCCCATTTTATAGATCCTCTAAAAAGTCCGTCATCATCGACTGATCGTAATAAAACAGAATAAAATTTACCAATTTGCATAGATGTATCTACTTTTACAGGTAAATAATGTTCACAAAGACCTTTATACTCATTTTCTGCCAAAATTACAACGGATTTTCCAATTTGATTATTCATATATGTTTTTAGAAGATTGCTTCCTGTTTCTCTTAAAATATGGGCTCTTTTTTTTCGAATGTCTTTTGAAACTTGAGGCATTTTTTCAGCAGGAGTTCCTGATCTTTCTGAATATGGAAAAACATGTAGGTGTATGATGTTCGCTTTTTTAACTAATTGACATGTATTTTCGAACATTTGATCTGTTTCTGTGGGAAAGCCAGTAATAAAATCTGCTCCAAAAACAATATCAGGACGAACAGAACGTAATTTAGAACAAATGGATAAAATAGTTTCAGAGGAATGACGTCTCCCCATTCTCTTAAGAATAAGATCATCACCAGATTGAATTGAAAGGTGTATAAAGGGTTGTAGAACTTTTGATGTAGCAAAAATATCAATTAATTTGTCGTCAATACATGCAGGGTCAATTGAACCTAATCTTAGTCGTTTTAATTCGGGAAGTTGGGATAATTTAAAAATAAGGTCTGCAAAATTTGGATAATCAGTTATATCAACACCCGTAATATTTATTTCTTGAAAACCATCGTTAATCAATTTTTTAGCGTATTCAATAACGTTTACAGAAGGTAAAAACGTACTTGGACCTCTTGTTTGGGGAACAATACAAAATGTACAGTGATTACTGCAACCTTGTTGTATTTGAATATAAGCCCGACAATGACCATCAAAGTAAATAGGTTGTCTAGATGTTGGTATTGAAATGGGGGTGTTTAAGTCAGATACGATGACTTTTTTTTCTGATGTAAAATATTCAGGTGATAATTTTTCTCGATTGCCAAGTACTTTATATACTTCAGGCATTTTTGCATAGATTTCTGGATGTACTTGGGCTGCGCATCCAGTTACAACAATTCTTGAAGAATAATTTTCTCGTTTTAATTTTCGAATTGTTTGGCGACATTGTCGTTCAGCTTCACTTGTTATGGCACAAGTGTTAACGATAATTAAATCACTAGGAAGATCCATTTCATTGATTGTAGCAGATTCAAAAATGTTTAATCGACATCCAAAAGATACAATTTTCATAACTAACTCTGCATAAATTTAATCAAAAAAGCCATATTCAAAATAAGATTTTACTTTATGGTGAAAACGAAGTTTTTTTATGTATTCGTTCGGATCTTTTGGAGTAACAAAAGCAAGAGGATCTTGATTAATCCAATCGTATATCCTTGTAAGTAAAAATCGTAATGCTGCTCCTCTGCATAAAATAGGGAGTGATTGCTTTTCTTCAATTGAAAGTTTTCGTATTTTTGTATAGCCAGCTATTAAATATGCTGCTTTTGTGGCATTAAATTCCCAAATATAATTTTCAAAACACCAAGCGTTAATGCAAATAGCTAATTCATAAGCATAAAAATCAGAGCAGGCAAAATAAAAGTCGATGATGCCAGATAGAAGATTTTCTGTAAAGAAAACATTGTCTGGAAACAGATCTGCATGAATAATTCCAGTTGGAAGATTTGATGGCCATTGAGATTTTATATCTTCAAATTCATAACATAGCTCATCATACAACCTAGGAGCAATTCTATTTGCATTTTGTCCAATTTTAGCTATTAATTTTTCCCATCCACTGATAGATAAATCGTTTTTTCTAACTTTATTAAAGTTTGCACTAGAACGATGCATTAAGGCCATTGCTTTTCCTAATTCAAAGCAATGTTCTATTTTTAAATTTTTTACAGATTGTCCAGATAAAAAAGTAGTTATGCATGCCCATTTACCAGGAAAAATTTCTTGTAAAGCTTTCCCATCTTTAGCTTTTACAGGCATAGGACAATTTAATCCATTTTTTTTCAAGTGTTCCATCAGCTCTATGAAAAAGGGAAGTTCATCAACCTGAATTCGTTTTTCATAGATTGTTAGCAGAAAAATATCTTTAGTTGTTTTTAAAAAATAATTTGTATTGTCAATTCCTCCTTTTATTTCTGTTAAAGATACAACATCTCCAATGTTGTATTTTTGAATAAAGAAATTTAATTGATCATTTTTTAAACGAGTGTAGACAGCCATATTTTATTCCATCAATGATTTTGGAAGAGGGAAACGTATTTTTTCAGAAGATTCAATGTGTTCAGATAACGTAATATTGAAATGTTTGGATAAAAACTCAATTACTTCTTTTACGAGCTCCTCTGGAGCAGAAGCTCCAGCTGTTAAACCTAAAGTTTTTACATTATCGAGGATACGAATATCTATTTCATCTGCTCTTTGAACTAAAATTGAATTTTTACATCCCATCTCTTTTGCCAATTCAACTAATCTTTTTGAATTTGAAGAATTGGGAGCCCCAATAACCATTAAAATATCACATTTTGAAGCAATTGCTTTCACGGCCTTTTGACGATTTGTTGTTGCATAGCAAATATCATTTTCATGTGGTTTTACGATACCACTAAAATTTTTTTTCAATTCTTCAATCATTGAGGCAGTTTCATCAATGGACAGTGTTGTTTGCGTAACATATCCTAGATTATTTGCCCATGAAGATGGAATTTTTTTGATATCATCTTTTGTTGTAATTAACTGAATCTCAGAATCAGGAATTTGACCCATCGTTCCAATGACTTCTGCATGTCCTTTATGTCCGATAAGAAGAGTTTTCCGTCCTTCTTTAAAATTTTTTAACGCTTCTTTATGTACCTTCTCAACCAGTGGACATGTGGCATCAATGGTTGTGAGGTGTCTTCTAGTAGCTTCATCTTCAACCGATTTTGGAACACCATGTGCTGAAAATATAACAATGCTGTTATCAGGAACTTCACTTAGTTCATTTACAAAAATGGCACCTTCATTTGCTAATTTTTGAACAACGTATTTGTTATGTACGATTTCATGTCTAACATAAACAGGGGTTCCATACTTTTTTAGGGCTGTAGATACAATTTGAACAGCCCGAGTGACGCCTGCACAAAAACCACGTGGCGAAGCCAGTAGAATTTTTAGTTCTTTTTGCATTGTATCGATTCCCTAAAAATTTTTCACACAATTGATGTAATTTCAAGGCATGTAACCACAAAATTAATAATTTTTCAATAAGGTTGGTCGTTTTTTTTGTAATTTGTTTTTTTCTTTTCATAAAATTTTGTTGTGATATAATGCGCATCAGTTTTTATTTTGATGTTAGGAGTAAATATGATTCAACATAAAGATTTAGCAAATGCTGTTCGTTTCTTAGCTGCTGAAGGTGTTCAAAAGGCAAATTCTGGTCATCCTGGTATGCCAATGGGAATGGCTGATGTTGCTACAGTTTTATTTTCAAAATTTTTAAAATTTGATGCTTCTTGTCCAACTTGGGCAGATCGAGATCGCTTTGTTTTATCAGCAGGTCATGGATCCATGTTGTTGTATAGTTTGTTGTACTTAACAGGTTATAAACAAGCAACATTGGATGAATTAAAAAGTTTTCGTCAATTGGGATCTCGTTGTGCAGGTCATCCAGAATATGGTCACTTGGAAGGAATCGAAACAACAACAGGACCTTTAGGTCAGGGGATTTCAACAGCAGTAGGTATGGCTGTTGCAGAAAAATTGTTGTCAGCAAGATTTGGCAAGGAAATTGTTGATCATTATACTTATGTGATTTGTGGTGACGGCTGTTTGATGGAAGGCATTTCAGAAGAAGCTATTTCATTAGCAGGTCATTTAAAACTAAACAAAATGATTGTTTTGTGGGATGATAATGGAATTACAATTGATGGGTCAACATCTGTTGCAACTTCTACAAATCATCGTAAGCGTTTTGAGGCAAATAATTGGAATACTGATGAATGTGATGCATATGATGCAGAGTCAATTTCTGCTGCTATTGAACGTGCTAAAAAATCAGATAAACCAACATTGATTGCATGTCATTCTATCATCGGTTATGGGGCCACAAAACAAGGAACAAGCAAAGTACATGGTTCTCCAATTGGTGCTGATGATTTGTTGCTTGCTCGTCAAAAATTGGGTTTTGAATATGCTCCATTTGAAGTGCCAGATGATATTTTAGATGAATGGCGTAGTTTTGGTCGTCGTGGTGAAGCTGAAAGAAAAGCTTGGGAAGCAAGATTTGCAGCATTAGATTCTGCTAAAAAAGAAAAATTCGAAAGAACAGTTTTGAATCGAGTATTGCCAACAGGATGGAAAGAAAAAATGCAAGCATATAAGGAACAATTGCTTGCAGATAAGCCAAAAGTAGCTACTCGTAAAGCATCTCAGATGGCTTTAGAAGTGTTGGTGCCAGCTATTGATGAATTGTTAGGTGGTTCAGCAGATTTGACAGCATCTAATTTAACAAATGCAAAAGCTTCAGTTTCTGTTACACCAAATGATTTTTCAGGAAACTATATGCATTATGGAATTCGTGAACATGGAATGGCAGCAGCGATGAACGGTATTGCATTACATGGTGGTTTTATTCCATATTCAGGTGCATTCTTGGTATTTATGGATTATTTGAAACCATCACTTCGTTTGGCTGCGTTAATGGGAATTCGTGTCATTTATGTTTTGACACATGATTCTATAGGTGTTGGTGAAGATGGTCCTACACATCAGCCAATTGAGCATTTAGCAAGTATGCGTGCTATTCCAAATGTAAATGTTTTCCGTCCATGTGATGTGATTGAGACTGCTGAATGCTGGGAATTAGCAATTGAAGCTGAACATACACCTTCTGTTTTGGCATTAAGTCGCCAAAATTTACCAACGTTAAGAACAAGTGTTTCTGAAAACTTGTGTGCAAAAGGGGCTTATGTAATTTCAGGTTGTGAAGGTAATCGTGATGTTACATTATTAGCTACCGGTTCAGAAGTTGAGATTGCTGTAAATGCTCAAGCATTGTTGGCAGAAAAAGGTATTAAAGCAGTTGTTGTTTCAATGCCTTCTTGGGAATTGTTTGATAAACAAGATATCGAATATAGAAAGGCTACACTTGGAAATTGTCCTCGTGTCGCAGTAGAATCTCAGGGGGCATTTGGCTGGGAAAAATATACAGGATTGGATGGAGAAATTGTTGCAATGCGTTCATTTGGCGCATCTGCTCCAGCTGATCAGTTGTATGAACATTTCGGTATTACACCAAAAGCTGTTGCTGATGCAGCTGTAAAGTGTTTGAAAAAGTAATTTTAAGTTCTCTCTTGCTATAGTTATATATAGCAAGAGATTTTTTTAGGAGAAAAAATAAAATGTCATTTATTAGTATGCGTCAATTGTTAGATCATGCAGCTGAATACAGTTATGGTATGCCAGCTTTTAACATCAACAATATGGAGCAAATTTTAGCCGTTATGGCAGCTGCAAAAAAAACAAATTCACCTGTTATTATTCAAACTTCAAAAGGAGCAAGAAGTTATGCTGGTGATTTGATGATTCGTCGTATGGCTGAAGCTGCAGCTGAAATGTATCCAGAAATTCCTTTATGTTTACACCAAGATCATGGTTCATCTGTTGATACATGTGTTACAGCTTTAGCCAATGGTTGGACATCTGTTATGATGGATGGGTCTTTGAAAGATGGAAAACCTGCTTCTCACGATTATAATGCGGAAGTTTCAGGAACAGTTGCAAAGTTTGCTCACATGATGGGAGCTTCTGTTGAAGCTGAATTAGGGTGCATTGGTTCTTTGGAAACTGGTAAGGGTGAAAAAGAAGATGGTCATGGTTTTGATGGCGCAATTGATAAAAAACAATTGTTAACGGATCCAGATGAAGCTTTTGAATTTGTTAAAGCAACGAATATTGATGCTTTAGCTGTTGCTATTGGTACATCTCATGGGGCATATAAGTTTACTCGTAAACCAGACGGTGCAATTTTATCTATTGATACAATTAAAAAGATTCATGCAAAAATTCCAACAGTTCATTTAGTTATGCACGGTTCTTCAAGTGTGCCACAAGATTTGCAAGATATGATTAATGAATTTGGTGGTCAAATTCCTCAAACGTACGGCGTGCCAGTTGAAGAAATTCAAGAAGGAATTAAAAATGGTGTTCGCAAGGTTAACGTTGATACAGATTGCCGCATGGCTATGACTGGTGCTATCCGTAAGATTTTTGCTACAAAACCTGGTGAATTTGACGTGCGTAAATATATGGGGCCAGCTTTGGAAGAAATGCAAAAAGTTTGTGAAGCTCGCTATGAACAGTTTGGTGCTTGTGGTCAAGCTTCAAAAATTAAGCCAATTTCTTTAGCAGATATGGCAAAGCGTTATAAATCAGGTGAATTAGACCATAAATTAGGTTAATTTTATTTAAGAATATAAAAAACGGTTGGTGGTAAAATACCAGCCGTTTTTTTTTGTAATAAAAAATTAAAAAGCTAAAATTTTTGATTGTTTTTTTTACTTGATACAAGTATTGTAATCTTAAGACTAGCGCCTGTAGCTCAGCTGGATAGAGTATCGGCCTCCGAAGCCGAGGGTCGTGGGTTCGAATCCCGCCAGACGCACCAGTTAATACAATATAGACCCTATCGTCTAGTGGCCTAGGACAGCGCCCCCTCACGGCGCTAACACGGGTTCAAATCCCGTTAGGGTCGCCACTTAATTTTTGAAATAACTATTTGAAAAATATAAATTATTTTCTCTATTCGCATTATCCTCGGAATGTCGCATAAGAGTTCCTCGTAGAGTAGTAGTCGGTTTTGTAGTAGATTTGAGTTTTTGTAATTTCAAAAATGGATAAATTTGTTGTTCTTTTTGTTTCTGATCTGTATATAATGTTTCTTCTTTAACAGTATCTCCATCCACAGACACGGCTGAAATATAGGAAATTGGTAATTTTTCTTTACCTGTATATTTTTTGGCTGTATTTGGTGAATTTAATAAAAGATGGTTATATTCTTTTAAAAATTCTTCATTTGTTGTACATAACTTATCACAAATATGCTGAAAAATATATGTATCATCACCACCGTTATTTTGTTTTATCGAAATATCACGATTAAAGCCATCATTATAGATTACATGGAAAACTCCGGATTTTTTTGGGACCCCACCAGTCAGTCTAGGTTGAAATTTTTATATCAGCCAATTTTTTTTAAATATTGTGGTGGAATGACACCATTCTTTAAAATCAAAAAATAAAAGGGAACAAAAGCAAAACGTCTGCCACTTACATCATCACAAACAGTCCAATCCACCGGTTCTTTAGAAATATCTTTCATCTCTATTGGATAAAACCCGTCATTATGATTTCTTTCTATTGTAGCACATTGTTCTTTACGAATATTGTCATCCATAGATAAAGCGGGATTGATATAAATTTTTTCCAGTAAGCCATCTTCCTGTAATTTATCAGCATCAATTAATAATAAATCACAAGAATCAACCATTTCTTTTAATCTTAGAGAATGAGGATACCATTGGATAGGTTCTGAAAAACAGCGAATTCCACGACTATAACCTTCAAAGAATCCATCCATCCATTTTGAAATCTCTTTTTGTGTTGAAAATCCGGAACGCTTAGTATAATAATTTAAATCTACATTGGGACTTTTTGAAAAACTAAATAAACCTATTTTAAAAACATTGCTTCCTTTGGTAATATAGTGATAAAATTTCATTAATCCTCCTTTTTGAAGAATTTTACCTAAAAACATATATTAAAAAAAGAACTTCTTTTTGACAATACTGTTTTAACTAAAAAACAAATTACATCGACTGCTTCTCTTACTGAGGATGAAGAAAATCATTAAAAGCAATGAGAAAAGGTTTATCTTCTAATATAATGAAAGAGGAAAAAGCAAAAACAACCGCTGTTTTGACAAAGCGTTTATTGTTAAATCAAGCAGGACGAAACTAATTTTTTGTTTATGACGTATTATAATAAAATTTATTACTTCCCGTTCTTAAATTCTTTATTAAAACGCTCAATTTCTTCACTAATATTTAATACATCTGCTAAATAATCGATTCTAAGAATGGACCAAATGGTTCGCCACTTGAGATTTTTCCCTATTTCCGTGAATAAGTTAAAAGTTTTTCTTAATGAAAACAATATGTTATTGCAAATAGGAGTTTGCAAGTGTCATTTTATAAAAAAACTTGTACTAATCTATTTTTTTTGTATAATTTTGTCTAAATAGAATCTCGTAGTTAGGAGTTTTTTATGAGTGAGAGTTTTGACAATACGAGTAGTGTAACATCTTCAAAAAAAGGAAAAAGTATTGGAGTTGGGATTAAAGTAGAGTGTAATAATGATGCACAAAAGCGTCAATTGATGCGAGCTTTAAATAAATTAAAAAAAATTCCTACTGGTGTAGAAACGTTAAAAAATTTATCAGAATTGGGAACAACTGTTTCTATGGCTGTATTTGGAGGGGCTTATGGTGCTTATGACCCTGTTAATAATAGAATTTTATTGAATCTTTTATATACAACAGATCACCATTTGACAACCTTGGTTCACGAAGCTCGTCATGCAGTTCAATATAATCGTTTGGGAAAAGATTCTGTTTACAATGAATATGATATGAATACACAAGTTCGTTTAAATGGAGCTATGGAAGCAGATGCTCAAGTTTTTGCTTTTCAAGCGGCAAAAGAATTTGAGAAAATAGGAGATATGGGACCATTAAAAGCACTTGATAAATCCTCCCCATTTTTGTTGAATGCTTATTGTAGGGAAAAGGCAACAGAGGATTTCCAAGATGGTTCAGATAAATCAAAAACAGTTTTGTTTAAGTCTTTTTTTGATTCTAAAAAAAGAATGGCATCTTATGAAGATGCTTACATAAATAATGAGATTTTATCGACGTTTTCAAAAAGTCTAACAAATGGTAAAGTTTCTGAAGAAGAAAAAAAATGTACTCTAACAACAGCACAAATTGCGTCATTTACCTGTGGTGAGTATATGTCAAATGCTGTTTCTTTTATAGATAGTGAAAATGTAACAAGTTTAACAAAGAAAACAAAAAATATATTAGAAATTGCATCCTCTGCATTAGGAAGAGATGTTGATGTTTCAAATTTTGCTACTTTAAAGGATACTATCGATTATAAAGATATAGGATATCTCAATTCAACACCGGTTAACGATATTTATAAAAATTCAACTAACGTGTTAAAAGAAGCAACAAGATTACAAAAAGAGGAAGATGTTTCATCTTTATATTATGCTCCAATTGAAGAACAAAATGAAACTGTTAAAAATTTTGATGCAGATACATGTAAGGCTTTTAAGTTAGGAAAAATTACAGCAAAATTTTTTGATTATTTTAGAAATTTATCTGCAATGTCAGAGGTGCGTTTGGCTGTTACTTCAAAAGATGAAGAACGAAGAAAGACAGCTCAAAATATTATTGAAAATAAAACAAAAGAAAATCAAGAATTGCGAGACTATGTGATAGTTTCTACATTCATTGAAACACATAGAGAAAAGAATCCATCTTTAATTGCTCGGGTAATTGATTTACCAGAAATATCTGATAAAGTTAAAAAAGAACTTCTTTTTGATAATACTGTTTTAACTAAAAAACAAATTGCATCGACTGCTTCTCTTACTGAGGATGAAGAAAAATCATTAAAAGCAATGAGAAAAGGTTTATCTTCTAATATAATGAAAGAGGAAAAAGCAAAAACAACCGCTGTTTTGACAAAGCGTTTATTGTTAAATCAAGCAGGACGAAACTAATTTTTTGTTTATGACGTATTATAATAAAATTTATTACTTCCCGTTCTTAAATTCTTTATTAAAACGCTCAATTTCTTCACTAATATTTAATACATCTGCTAAATAATCGATTCTAAGAATGGACCAAATGGTTCGCCACATTTCCCTAAAATATGAGAACTTTTATGCAAAATTTTCAATTTCGAAGAATGCAATCTCAAGATCGAGATGAGATAATTAAGATGATGATGGATTTTTATTCATCAGATGCTGTTTCAACAAATGGAAGTGAAGATATTTTTAATAGTAATTTTGATAATTGTATTAAAAATAATCCTTTCTTAGAAGGTTATATTTTCCAAGTTAATAATCAGATTATTGGTTATGCAATGATTGCAAAAAGTTTTAGTACTGAATTTGGAAAAAATTGTTGTTGGTTAGAGGATCTTTATTTAAAGAGTGAAAGTAGAGGATTGGGAATTATTCCTCAATTTTTATCATATTTGGAAAAACAATATCCTAACTATGTCTTGAAGTTAGAAGTTGAACATGAAAATACTCACGCTGTTCATGTTTATGAAAAACAAGGATTTAAATCGTTTCCTTATTTTGTGATGTATAAAGAAGTATAAATAGACAAAAAAATATAGACAAAAAAAATATATTGTGTAATTATAATCTCTAGAAAAAAAAGGGAGATTATAATGGCAGAATATAGATTTATTCATGAAAAAAAGAAACATAAGGGGCCAAAAGCAAAACCTCTTGGATATCAGGAATCAAAGTGGCCTGATGAAAAAACGGGGAGTGCGGCTTTGCCTGAAGATTTTGAAGCAGTTTTTAAATGGGTACCTGTTAAGGGATTACGTATATCTGTCGCTGAAAATAGAGATGTTTATGAGGAATATAAAGAAGTTCGGCCTCAATTGTTAAAAGATACTGTTTATAATTCAGATGGTTCTTTAAATGAAGAAGGAATTTCTCGTTTAAGACAGGCAGGATTGAAAGATAAGTCTATTTTTGAATATGTTGGAAAAGGAAAGTCTCCAAACGGTTATAATTATCACCATTTATTTCCACGTGCATTAAGTGGAACTTTCAAAGAAGGGCCAGTTCAATTTGGTGATGATCAATTGACCACAATACATGATTGGCGTTGTATGCTACCTTTACCAAATGCACATGCGATGGATATTCATTTGAATGTTCATAATGCGATGGAAGAAAGAAATGGTCCGTTACCGGAACCGGGAAAAAGAATGACATATTTTATTGCAATGCCTTTGTCTGCAAAAGAATATGAAATGTATAAGGAAAATCCAAAGTCAGTTAAACAGGAATTGTTAATTGTTGGTGCTCAAGGATATAAAACAATTGATCAAAGAGAGCAAAATTCCCAGATTTCACAAATAGCTTTGCATCAAAAACTGTCAAAAATGGGAAGATAAGATAAAAAAAGCAACTTTTTAGTTGCTTTTTTTGTTGTACATGAAAAAAGGAGAATGTTTCCATTCTCCTTTTATTTTCTTAAAGAACAGGTTTTACATTCCAAATTTCTTTTGCATATTCTGCTATTGTACGGTCAGATGAGAATTTTCCTGAACGAGCAACATTGATGATGGCTTTTTTACCCCAAGAAGCTTTGTTCAAGAAATCTTTTCCAACCTTGTTTTGAACATCAATATATGAGCCTGTATCTGCTAATAATAAATAATAGTCAGCATTCATGATATTCTGGAAAATTGGTGCAAATATGCCAGGTTCAGACTTGCTGAATATATTTGAAGCTAAAGCATCCATAATTCTTTTAATGCGAATGTCGGAATTATAATAGTCCCAAGGTCTATGTGATCCTTCTGCATGAATTTTATTTACTTCTGGTGTTGTCAATCCAAATAAGTAGAAGTTTTCTTCACCGACTTCTTCTCTGATTTCGACATTAGCACCATCAAGTGTTCCAACTGTTAATGCACCATTCAACATAAATTTCATACAACCTGTACCAGAAGCTTCAAAGCCAGCAGTAGATATTTGTTCACTTACGTCAGCAGCTGGGAAAATACGTTCAGCAATGGATACCTTGTAATCAGGAATAAAGATAATCTTCATTTGATCTTTTACGCGAGGATCATTGTTAATGACCTTTGACATATTATTAAACAATTTAATAACCAATTTTGCAAAATCGTAAGAAGGAGCTGCCTTACCACCTAAAATATAAGTTCTTGGTGTTGGCAATGTCAAACCATCTTCAGTAATCAACAAATAGTTATATATAATATTTAACGCATTTAACAATTGACGTTTATATTCGTGCATACGTTTTACTTGAACGTCAAATAAAGAATTTGTATCAACCTTGTTTCCTGTTGTATCTAGGATGATTTTTTCTAATTTTTCCTTATTTTTCTTCTTAATTTTAAAGAAGTCATTTACAAAATCAGAATCTGTAGCAAATTTTTCCAAATTTCTTAAATCATCTAAGTTTGTAATCCAAGATTCACCAATTCTATCGCAAATTGCTTTAGATAAGTCTCTGTTTGAACTTAATAACCAACGACGAGGGGTAATACCATTTGTCTTATTATTAAATTTTTCAGGCCACATTTCATAGAAATCTGGAGCAAGATTTTTCTTAACAAGTTCAGAGTGGATTGCAGCAACACCGTTAACTGAATGAGATCCCACCATTGCTAAGTTTCCCATACGAACTTTTTTAAAGTCACCTTCTTCAATGATTGACATACGGGACATTTTACCAACATCACCAGGATATTTTTTTGCAACTTTCTTCATCAACTTATCATTGATGTCGTAAATGATAGCCATATGACGAGGGACGACCTTTTCTAACAAGTCAATTGACCAACGTTCCAATGCTTCCGGTAACAATGTATGATTTGTATATCCCATGGTGTTTTCGGTAATTTCCCAAGCGGTATCCCAATCTAAACCATGAATATCCATCAATACACGCATTAATTCAGCAATAGCAAGTGTTGGATGAGTATCATTTAATTGAATTGCAGCTTTCTTTGGGAAGTCACGTAAATCCGTATTTTGCTCTAGGAAACGACGCATGATGTCACTAATAGAGCATGATACAAAAAAGTATTGTTGTAATAAACGTAATTCTTTTCCAGCTTCTACAGCGTCTGATGGATACAAAACTTTTGAAATAGTTTCAGAACGAATCTTTTTTTCTACAGCTTTAATATAGCCACCTTCATTAAATGTTTTAATATCTAATTGGCTATCGGAACGAGCTGAGAATAAACGTAAATAGTTTACAGTTTTCCCCCCGAAGCCAACGATAGGCATATCATATGGTAAACCTACTAATGTTTCTGTATCAATCCAATGTGGACGACGTTCACCATCAACATCTTCATAAACGAGACGTCCATAAACGGGAACACGACAAGCTCTATCAGCACGTTCAATTTGCCATGGAGAAGAACGTTCCATCCAAGAATCAGCCAATTCTTTTTGGTATCCATTTTCAAATACCTGTTTAAACAAGCCGAATTGGTAATTCAAACCGTATCCATATCCAGGTAAGCCCATTGTTGCCATAGAATCAATAAAACATGCAGCTAAACGACCTAAACCGCCATTTCCAAGAGCAGGATCGTACTCACAATCGATAACATCACGCAATGGAATCGGATTATCAATTTTCACTTGATCAAGTAAGTCATAAATCCCTAAATTATCAAGGTTGTTTACAAGAGAACGACCAAGCAAATATTCCATAGATAGATAGTAGATGCGTTTTGGATTTTTCTTTGCATATAAGTTTGCTGTAGCATACATGTGATCAACAGCAATTTCACGGACAGCAAGAGCTAATGCCGTAAATAAATCTTCCTTTGATGCTTCGCATACTTGTTTGCAAAGTGTATATTTCATCAAACGTTCAATTTTTTCTGCAATCATTTCTGCAGTAACTTTCGGCATTGCCGGAATTTTAATATCTTTTTTCACGTTACAAATCCTTAAATGTTTCGATAACTATACGTAGAAGAGTAGATATCACAAATAAGCAAGAATGGTAAAGAAAAAAAAGTATTTTTTGCAATATCATCATCTTTTTTTTGTGCGTGTAGGAATATTTAGAGTCAAAATTTGAAATAATTGCTTGAGTTCTTACGGAGATTTTTGATTACATTTTAGAAAATTTGGGGGAAAATATATTTGATAAAAAAAGTTGATTTTTTGTCTACTTTATTTTAATAAGGAAGCTATAGTAAGAATATAGAGTGATTTTTAGGATTTTTCTTCGATGATTGAAAAACAAACTGGTCCAGAACAAGAAGGTTTTTATGATATTTTGCAGAATGGTGCTGGCGATTTGCTGATATCCATTCGTGCAAGATCGGGGGAACCAGAACATCCTCAAATCGTTTATGATGGAGGAAAACATGCTTTGTTGTATAGACAGCAAGGTTTTTCCATTACATTAGACTTTATACATCCAGATGCAAGGGGACCTTTGAGTAAAGCGGAAACGGTTTTGGTTGTTGAATTTGAAGGTGGCGAATTGATTAGAGAATATGATGTTCCAGTTCGATTCGTAAAAAAATTGCCACTATCTCCTGAAAATTTGCCATCTATGCCACAATAATATAGTAGGCTTTAATTGCCCCTTTTGAGGTATAATGTTAGCATGAATAATATGACGTTATTTCCGTCGCTTGTTTATATTCTGTCAATTGTATTCTTTTTAATTACAGTTATTTGCTGTTTGCAGTGTATATCAAAAAAAATAATTACGACTGAAAAAAGTATGGATTTATCTAATTATGCGGGTGGTTTTGAACCATTAGCTAAAAGTCAGTCTTTTTATTCAAAAAAATTTTTTTTGTACTTGATAGTTTACTTGATTACTGTGACATTGCTTGTTGCTCTGCTGCCTTGGGTACTTCATGTCCATAAATATGGAATGTTAGGGTGGATAAGTGTTTTTTTTGAATTTTGTACATATTTCATAGGAATTTATTTTGTTTTTAAAAAAGGAAGTATGGTTTCATGAAAAATATTTTTAAATTCGTACAAAACTGGGCAGTTGAGAAATCATTAACAGCATATGTTTATAAGGATGGTTGTTGTTCTTTTTTAGAAAATTTATTGTCAAATTATATTCAAAATACATCAAATCCCCATCATGCAGATTTACTTGTTGTTTCTGGGATTGTTAATAAAAAATCGATAGCTGTTTTAGAAAAAATTTATAATCAAATGCCTGCTCCAAAATACATTTTGACAGTTGGCAATTGTAGTATAAATGGGGGAATTTTCAAAAATAATGATGTTATTCAATTAAAAAATTTTCTTCCAGTGTCCGTGGAAATACCAGGATGTCCAGTATCTTCTGATAGTATTAGGCAGGGGATAAAGGAACTTCGAAATATTATAAGAAGAGAATAAATTAATGTCTTTTAAAAGTGAATTAGATATGCTTCAATATATTTGTTTAAATTTTTCAAAACAAGATATTTTGAAGTATGCTGTAGAATATAAACAACCATTTCTATATGTTGTTCGATCTGTTTTGCCAAAAGTAATTTCATTTATAAAAGAGGATTCTGAACTTCAATTTAATATGTTACTTGATATGACTGCGATACATTATCCTGATAGAAGTGAGCCATTTCAAATAAGATATCTTTTTTATAGTTCAAAGTTAAAAAAAAGGCTGACAATTTACATTTTTTCAACAGAAGATGTGCCTATACAGACTATTTCGAATGTCTATCTAAATGCAGATTGGTATGAAAGAGAATTGCATGAAATGTTTGGAATATTGTTTGATTATCATTCAGATTTTAGGGCGTTATTTTTGAGTGATTGCGAAACTTATCCTTTGAGAAAGGACAAGTTATGATTTCAGATGGATATTTTATGAATATCTCACCTATGCCAGCAACAGGCATGGGCATTATAAGATTTGTAGCACAAGTTGATGGTGAAAAAATTTTAGAAATAAATCCCTTTGTTGGTTTTT
This sequence comes from Alphaproteobacteria bacterium, assembly GCA_024413465.1. Lineage (GTDB taxonomy): Bacteria > Pseudomonadota > Alphaproteobacteria > CAAGCB01 > CAG-977 > UBA2903. Next base: position 298,013 of record JAKSVU010000001.1, on the reverse strand, counting down.
CATATCGCGGAATCGAAAAATGTATGGAACAGCATAACATTTTAGGTGGGCTTATTTTTTCAGAAAAAGTATTTTCTGATGGAATTTTTCAGTCTCAATATCCGTATGTTTTAGCTTGTGAAAAAATGTTAGGATTGAGAGTTCCAAAACCAATTCAAGATATTAGAGTTTTCTTAATTGAATTGACAAGAATAAAAGTCCACTTGAGAATTATTGCCAATATAGCGACAGATACCGGAATTATAGTTGCTTCTCCATTAATTTCAAAAATGATTTCAAGAATAAAAGGAACCATTTCTAAGGTTATACAGTCGCCAACATTATCTTTTTTTAGACCAGGTGGGGTTGCTGCTAGCATTCATCCGGACACGAAACAAATTTGTTTAAATTTATTGTCTGAGATTAGTATTTTTACACAGGAAATGAAACAATTAATTGATAATTCCATTTTTAAATCTAGAACGACAGATAAAGGAATTTTGAAAGATAACGATGTTTTTAGTTTCGGAATAACAGGTATTAATGCTAGAGCATCTGGGGTAAAAATTGATGTTAGGAAGGATAATCCCTATGAAAGTTATGATGAATATGATTTTGAGATACCAACAAAAAAAAGTGGAGATTGCTATAGTCGCTTTTTATTGAGATTCGATGAAATCTATCAATCTATTTATATAATTAAAAGAATTTTTGAAAAATTTTCAGGTAATTACAATGTTGTTCAAAGTACAAAGTATGATTTAGATGAATTAAAATTGCCTTCAGAAAGTATTTATCAGCCAACTGAATCAAGTTTAGGTGAATTGGGATGTTTCTTAGTTGGAAATAGTACGGAAAAACCTTACCGTTGCCACTTTAGATCAAATGGAATTTCAGTGTTACAAGCGATTAATAGTATTTGTACTGGTTGTGATTTAACAGATTTTAGATCAATAGTATCTTCTTTGGGGATTGTTATGACAGAAGTGGATAGATAAAATATGATTGAAAATTTTATTCTCTTTTTTCAGCACCATAAATACTCTATGTGGGAATATAGTATTTTTTTTATAGCAATGGTTTTTCTATTTAGAATTGTGGATGATTTTTTTGTAAATAAAATTTATATGAGACAAAATTTTTTTGTATCAATCCCATCTTTTTTTAAATTGAAGGAAAAAATAGATTATAAAGAAGCCGGAGAAAAATTGATATATCTGGTAGTCCCGATAATTGTTTTTTTAATAGAGTTATTTGCATTTTTTTATTTGCCAATTGAAAAAAAATTGTACATTCAGTCCGAATGTGGAGCTTTGTATATTTTAATGTTTGTGGCTTTTGGAGTGTTTATCTCTTTACTAGGGGGATGGATGATTCCAGCTATTTTTAGCTTTTTAGGTAGTATTAGAATGGTTTATCAAACAATAGCAGCTCTGGTGCTATTGTGTTGTATTGTTTCGATTGTGATTCTTCATGTTGGAAGTGCTGATTTAAATCAAATTGAAAAGTTTCAACAAGGCGGTTGGTTTTGTTTTGTTCATTTCCCTGTTTTTTTTCTTTATTTTTTTGTAGTTTCAATGATAAATGGTCAAGCTCCATTTAATTTGCCTAAGTCAGAAAGATCATTAGCTACAGGTGTTTATTCTCAGCATTGTGGGTTAGCATATCAAATTATGTCTTTTAATGATAACATGATGTTGGTATTGTTGACTTTTTATGGAGTTTTTTTGTTCTTAGGTGGTTGTTCGCCAATTTATTTTTTAGATGATTGGCCCATGTTTGTTTCTTTTTCTATTAAAATATTTTTAATGTTATTAATTTTAAGTGGAATGAAAGTTGCTTTGCCGGATATAAAATCAGAAGAGGCTATAAAAATTAGTTTTGCATATGTTTTCCCAGTTCTTGTTTTTTGGGAACTTTTAGTTGCTTTTGTAAAGGTTTTGTAAATGATTAGGAATATTTTATCTGTCGTCGTTACTCTAAAAATAATTTTTAAATATTTTATTGGGATAGGCGTCTTCCAAAAATTTCCTAAGAAAGCTTTTAGAAAAAAAGAAAAATTGATTTATGATCTTGAAAAATGTGAAAATTGCTTACAATGTATTAAAACATGTCCAATTAAAGCGATATCTTTTGATGAAAGTCATCAACGAATTGTAATTAATGAAAAAAATTGTGTGCATTGTGGTTTTTGCGCTGAAAAATGTAAAACAAATGCTTTAAGAATAGATTTTGAGGATTAATATGGTAGAATTTTACATTTTTTCAGGATTATTTATTTTATCAGCTCTTTTTTCAATTCTTTCGAAAAAAGTATTACAGGCGATATTTTTTCAGTGTAATAGTTTAATATCAATGGCTTTGGTTCTATCATTAGTTCAATCATCGCTAATGGCTTTTTGCTTAATTTTCTTAAATGTAAATATGCTTGTAGTCTTTATTATTATCACATCTCTGTTTTTTGATAAAAATTATTTAAATCAAGTAGAAAAAAGTAACAAAATCAATATCGCTATACTTATTACATCGATGATTGAATTTGTGTGGCTTTTATATAAAAATCAAATTGTCTTGACAGACACATCTCTTTTGGTTGATACATCTGATTACATGATTTATTTATATATTTTAGGTGTATTCTTTTTGGCTACTTTTGTCGAATTAGAATTTTTAATTAGGAAAAATAAAAATGAATAACAATGATATTGTTATAGTATCTTCGATTGTTATGTTTATAGGCTTATTTGGAGTTCTTAAATTTAGGAATAATCTAATTAGATTGTTTCTATCCATTCAGTTTATTTTTTTAGCAAGTATCCTCAATTTTAGCATAAAAAAAATTGAAGAAACATTTTTATTTTCATTGTTTTTATCTATTTTTATTGGAATACAAAGTGCTATTTTTTTGATTTTTGTATATAAAGTTTTTAAAGAGAAAAATTTGTTAAATCATAAAGAAGAAACAGAGGAGAATTAGATTGTATCTGTTGTTTTTCCCGTTGTTTTCAGCGTTGTTTGTTTATTTTTCTTTTTTATTTAATAAAAAAAAGTTCGATTTCCTAGTTACTTTTTTGGGATGTTTTATTGCGTTTGCTCGATTAGTCTCAATGAGTATAAGAAATCTTAATACAGATAAAATTTTTAATTTAAATTTTTTCCCATATCTAAAAATAAATGAATACACTTATGATTGGGGATTTTTTTTCACAAAAACGGAAAGTTTTTTATGTGCTTTTATAGTTGCATTAATTTTATGTGGTCTTGTTTTTACAAAGGCTTATTATAGAGATACTGTTAGTCGTAAATACTATATTTTTTTCAGTTTATTGACTTTTTTTGTGACATTAGGAATAGGAGCTAATCAATTTATTCAATTTTTTGCAGGATTTGAAGTTGTTATTTTATTAACATACCTCATGATGGTATTTGTAAATAACAAAAGTATTGTCCAAAAAAATGCAGGTAAGTTTTTTATTTCACATTTGTTTTCAGATATATTTATTTTATTTGCATTTTATATGATTATTAATAAGACAGATAGTCTTCTCATACCACCACATATTTCTCAACAAGTAATAATTTTTGATACAACAGAGCAAACTTTATTTGGTTGTTTTTTATTGCTGGGAATTGGTGAAAAAATGCTTCAATTCTTTTCCCTAAATAATGACGAAGATGTATCCATATGTACAGATTTTGTGATTTTATCAGTTGTTTTTTCTGCTGTTTTTGCAGGATATTCTGTCTATATTTTATTAAATTTATTTGATTTTTGTATTGCGAATACTTTTGTTAAATCATTGTTTATTGCGACTGGTATAATTACATCCTTTTTATATGGTATAAAGGGGTTATATAAAACGAATCTTAAGGAAAAAATATATTCAATACTTGCTATGCAGATGGGATTAATTTTAATTCTTTTTGCTATAGCAGATAAAGATACTTGTGTTCGTTCATATATTGCAATTACAGTTCCAATAGTAGGAATTATTTTATCTTTAGGCTCTTTAAGTTTTGCATTACAGGGAGAATTAGATATAAACAAAATGGGCGAATTGAGTAAAGAATATTCGGCATTGTTTTGGATATATAGTTTGTTTGTTTTGTGCGTAATTGGTTTCCCAGGACTAGGAACATTTAGTGTTTGGCAAGATTTGTTTGCATTAATTTATATAAAATTTTCAATTTATACCTGTATACTATTTGTTCTTTTTTTGTTTATGATGGGGTGGATTTTTTCTGATTGTCTTTATAAAATCTTTTTCTCAAAAAGGAATATTAGCACTGAAAAAATAATTTCTTTGAAAAAAATAGATAAAATTATGTTAATACCTATTGTACTATTGTTAGTAAGTACAATTTTTCAAGATCAAATTTTTCAACAATCTGTTTTAGAACATCTATCTAAAAGACAATCTATTTATATGCTTATTTGTTCAATGTGTGGATGTAGTGGACTTTGTTTTGGTTTGTTTTTTTTCAAAACAGGGATAAAAATTAATTTTTCGATTTTTAGTAAACTTTTTGAGAAAAAATTATTATCTAGTTATCTTAATAAAAATAAAGATATTATTATCCAACAACAATGTTTGTTAATTCTATCTGAAAATATCGTAAATAAGTTTTATAAAAAGCTAGAAAGTAAAAAAAATTTTTTTAAAAATAATACACTTTTAATTGTTTTAATTTTTTTGGGATTGACATTTATAATGATACAGAGGCTATATTTATGCAATTTTTAGAATTACTTATGTTAATTACTTTACCTCTAGTAGGAGCATTCTTTTTATTATTAGTAAATGGAAATGAAAATAGAATAAAAGACAATTCATATTATGTAGGTATTCTTATATCAATAAGTACGTTTATAGCGTCGTTTTATTCGTGTAGCAAAATTTATGTCGCTAATTCTGATTTTAATTTGTTTCCGGTTTATTATTTGAAATCTTTTAATGTTTCTATAAAATTTGGAATGAATTTATTGACATCAATTTTTACAAACATAATTAGTTTTTTAACAATAGTGAGTGTTTTTTTATCGAAAAAATCGATTAAAATGCATCTTAGGGAGTATTTAATTTTAATACTACTTCTAGAGTTTTTCTTTTTATGTGGTGTATGTGCAAGAGATCTTTTTGTTTTTTTTGTTTCTTTTTTTTGTATCAGCTTTATTTTGTTTTTTCAAATTTCATTTTGGGGAATTGAAAAAAGAGTAAATACTGCAAATAAATTTATTCTTTATTCATTGTTAGGTAATGCTTGTTTGTTAACAGCTTTTTTTATTATATATCAGCATTTAGGGTCATTAGATTTTGATGTTTTAAAAAATGCGTTACTTCCCAAAATACCAAGAAATATAGTATTAATTTTATTTGTTGGAGCTGCTTTTTTCTTTTTTCCAGTATTTCCAGTTCATTTCGGTTTAATGGATTGTTTTACAGAAGCACCGTCACCAACAAGAATTTTAATTTCAGGTGGATACACTAAACTAATGTTGTATTTTTTTATACAAGTTGGTATTTCGATAATTGGAGATGATTTTATTCAGTCTAGCAATGTTTTGATAAACGTTTTGTGTATATCAATGTTTTTTGCTTCAGTTATTGCATTAAATAATAAAGATATTAGACGTTTTACAGGAACTTTGCATTTAGTTCAAAATACGATGATATTAATAGGTTTCTTTTGTTTAACTATGGAAAGTATAAAGGGAAGTTTATTTTTTGTTTTGTCCCAAGCTATTTCAATGCCGATATTTTTAATCGCAATGGGAGCTTATTATGAAAAATTTGGTTATTCTTTTTCTGAAACAAATTTATTAAAAAAATATCCCGTATTATCATCTTTAATCTTTTTATCAGGATTAAATTTATTAGGTTTTCCACCATTGCCTAATTTTTTAGGTCAATTTTTAATTGTACAAGCATGTTTTAAAGTTCATCCTGTTTCTGCATTTTTTATATATTTATCTATCATATTTTTGTTAGTTTCTTTTTATAAGATTTTTGCTCCAGTGTTGTTAGGAAAAGAACAGAAATCAATAGAAGTCGAAGAAAATTTAAATTTATATGAAAAAATAGCTTCGATGATTGTGATTTGTGGAATAATTTATTTAACGATTAATCCGGAATGTTTTTTTTGTATCATTAGACGGGTAGTTGATCCATTGTTTGAATAGGATTTTTTTATGAATAGCTGTTTAATTTCTTTATTAACTATTTTGATAGCGTTACTTTCTCATGTGAAAGTTAGGTATAAAAAATATAGTATGAAGATCCTATTTTTAGGGATGTTTTTAACTGTTTTAAATTGGATTGACTTAAATACATCAAATTTATCAGAGGTTGTCTTTATAAAGGGATTTATAGCTTGCATATATATGGTCATTTGGGGAATTTGTTATGATTATTTAAAATACAAAAAATATGAACTGTTTGAGTTTTTTTCTATATGTTTAATATTATTTATAGGGATTATATTGATATTTGAAAGTAAATCATTTCATATTTTGTATTTTGGAATGGAAATTTGCAGATATTCTTTCTTATTTTTAGTACTATATAAGAAAAATAGTGAAAAAACAGATAGCAAATCACTGAATCTTTTATTAACAGAGTTGCTTTCTTCAGCATTGTTTGTTTTTGGTTTATCCATTGTATATATTCAAGTTGGAGGATTAACTTTTACAAGTTATCATAATTTGTCTCAAAATGATCTTCTTTGCTTTGCAGAAATACTTATTTTTATTTCATTTTTACAGAAAATAGGAGGATTGCCGTTTGGTAATATTTTAATTGAAAGAGTTAGTTTAATGCCAACATGTTTACTAAGTATGGAATGTTCCATTATTCAACCTGTTTTCTTGATAGTTTTTAGTAAAATATTTTTTGTTATGTTTGATATGAATAAATGTGCAATTGTTTTTAATATTGTAGGTTTTATGTATCTACTTTATTCATCAATTCAAATTTTTACTCAAAATAATTTAAGAAGGATGACTGGAATTTTACTTACTTATTCTCAAGGTCTCTTTTTTATTTTGTTGGGAACTCAAAATTATAAAATAGTATTATTATATTGTGTATTTCAAGCGATTATTTTTATTGGATTTACAACACTTCAAGCTTCATTGAGATATGAAGGAAAAACATTAGAAAATATAAGTGATTTAAATGGTTTAGGAATAAAAAATTTTTTAATGGGTGCTGTTTGGGGAATTATACTTCTTGGTATGGTTGCAGTTCCTCCTTTTGGTAGTTTTTGGATATATTTTTTGATATTAAAAACGTTAATTTTTCAAGACCAACTTTATTTGGTCATATCTTTAATTCTATTTTCATTACCTTGCATATATACATTCATAAAAATATTGAAACAAATGTATATTGGAAAAAGTAAAGAATATGATTTTAAAATGACATTTTTCTATAAACTTATATTTTTATTTATTGTTATTTCCAATATATTAATGCCATTATTTATAAATTACTTTGATAATATAGTAAAATTGGAATTTTTGTGATGAAATTAATTTTTAAAGATAAGATTTTATCTACGAATTTAGAGGCTTTATCAAGTGATGATGAGAGTGAATTTTGCATTATTGCAAATGAACAAATTTCAGGAAAAGGTCGTTATAATAGAAATTGGAAAAGTCCAAAGGGAAATTTATATGCCTCAATTAAGTTAAATATTTGTGATTTACAAGAAAGTTGTAAGTATAGTTTTTTAACGGCAGTTGCTATTTCAATGGTATTAGAAGATTTTAATTTAATTCCTCAGTGTAAGTGGCCGAATGATGTGTTAATCGATGGAAAAAAAATTTCAGGCATCTTGTTACAAACTAATGGTAAAAATAGATTAGTTGTTGGAATGGGTATAAATATAAAGCCTTTTACAGAAACAACAGATTTTCTATATTCATCAACATCTTTGATAGAATATGGGATAGATGTAGCACCAATTGATTTGTTTAAAGAAATTTTAAAAAAATTTATTTCTTTAAGAGATGTTGATTTTTGTACCATTGTGACTGAATGGAAAAAACGGGCAGTTGGACTAGGGAAAAAAATAGAAGTTCATCTAGAAAATAAAATTTTAACAGGTATCTTTTCTGGGATTGATGATAATGGTATATTATTATTAGATGATGATGGTGTAATATCTAAAATTACAGCAGGAGATGTTTTTTTTGGTAAAAAGGAATAAAGTGAATGTCAGAAATTCTTGAAGAAAAAAAATTTATTGAAGTCCCACATAAAGGATTATTTTTTATTCCTTTAGGAGGTGTTGGCGAAATAGGAATGAATTTCTGTCTGTATTCTTGTGATGGAAAATGGCTGGCTGTTGATTGTGGGGTAGGTTTTGCAGGTGAAAATTTACCTGGAATTGAGATGCTTCTTCCAGATCCTGCTTTTGCAACAACAATTTTGCCTAATTTAGAAGGTTTAGTTATTACACATGCTCATGAAGATCATTTAGGTGCAGTTGGTTATTTGTGGAGAGATTTACACTGTCCAATTTATTCAACGCCATTTGTCAGTGAAATGCTTGTTTCAAAATTAGATGAAGTTGGATTATTAGGAAGGGCATCTGTTGAAGTTGTTAATGAAGGTGATGCTTTAGATTTAGGTCCTTTCGAAATAGAATTAGTTCCAGTTAATCATTCGGTTCCAGAGGCTACAGCACTTTTTATAAAAACAAAATATGGAAATATTTTTCATACAGGGGATTGGCGTTTTGATAAAGCTCCTGTTATTGGAAAAACAGCAAATCTTCAATCACTAAAGAATGAAAAAATCTTAGCATTAGTTGGTGATTCAACAAATGTATTTGTCGAAGATGCATTAAGTACGGAAACAGATGTTAAAAATTCATTTGTCGAATTGTTGAAAGGCTATAAAGATAAAAAAATTGTAGTTACGTGCTTTGCATCAAACGTAGGACGCATAGAAAGTATAGCCTATGCGGCAGAACAAGTTGGCAGAAAAGTCTGTTTGATGGGAAAATCATTATGGCGTGTTGAGGGAGCTGGAAGAGCTTCTGGATACTTTAAGGATTTTCCTGTCTTTTTAACCGATGATGAAGCTAAATTTATGAATCAAGCTGAAGTTTTGTACATTTGTACAGGTTGTCAGGGAGAGTATAAAGCTGCATTAAATAGTGTATCATATGATGTGGGAAATGTTCATCTTGGAGCAGGTGATGTAGTTGTTTTTTCATCAAGAGTAATTCCTGGTAATGAGCAGGCTATAGCAAATATTCAAAATCGGTTTATTGAAAGAAATATTGAAGTTATTACAACAAAAGAAGCATTGGTCCATGTTTCCGGACACGCCGGTAAACAAGATATGAAAAAATTATATGAACTACTGAAACCTCAAATGGTTATCCCTGTACATGGGGAAATTATGCATTTAAATGAACATGCTAAACTTGCTCATGAATGTGGTATTAAGCAAGTTTTAATCATAAAAGATGGAGATGTTGTTCATTTGGATATAGATGATTTTAATGTAATTGGTGAAGTTCCAACAGGAATATTGGCTGTCGATGGGAAAAAAATTGTTTCAATATCCTCTGAAATTATAAAAAAAAGAAGAAGGTTAATAGAAGATGGATCTGTTGTGGCGACGGTTGTTTTAAATTCTGATAATAATATTTTAGGAAATATTCAATTTTCAGCTGTAGGTTTGATCGAAACAGAGAGTGAAGAATATACAGTTTTAAATGATTTCGTAAAGTCAGAGATAGATAATCTCTCTTCAGAGGAAAAATTAGATAATTCAAAAATCACTGATGTTGTAAAATCTGCAGTTAGAAAGATTATCATCCAAAATCATGGTCGAAAACCTCTTGTCGATGTTCATTTGGTTCGAGTATAAAATCTTATTTTAAAGTTGGAACAATAATAATTTCAGCCTGGATTTTTTTGTCTGAAGATTTTCCTTCTACATAAAGACGAAGGTCGTTGATTTTTGAGTTGCTTTCAAAAATGTCAGCAATTTTATTTGCACGATCATCAGATATACGTTGGTTGTACTCTCCATTTGAGGAATTTGAATTATATCCAAAAATAGTAATTCTAGATTTATCATAATCAGCAAGAATTAAAGCTATTTTCTTTAAATTATCTTGTCCGAACTCTGTCAACGAAAATTCTTTTTTGAAGTAATCTGTAATTATTACACTTAATACGTTTCTCTTTCGTTCAATTTGAGGGTGGATTGTTTGCAACTCTATCAATAAAGCATCTGTATATTCAGAAACGTTGTTTGGTTTTTCAAATTTTTTTTGTTCTGTATATTCCAACTGTTGATTGGGGGCTACAGAACACCCAATTAAAAAAATAGCAAAAAATAAAACAATTTTTTTCATAGTATCGATATCTTTTTAGTATTGTTAACAATATCACTAGGAGCGATTTTACATGAAACTTTTTCTTTTGGAAAGTTTAAAAGATAAATTTTATTGAAATGATTTATTCATCAAATAATGGTCTAGAAGAATACACCACATCATTGCTTCTACAACAGGGCATATGCGTAATCCAATGCAGGGGTCATGTCTGCCTTTTGTTGTAATGGAAACGTTTTTTTTATCCTTATCTACAGTTGAAAGAATTTGATTTATGGATGGAGTTGGCTTTACCGCAATTCTAACAATGATATCTTGCCCTGTAGAAATCCCTCCAAGGATACCTCCTGCATGATTTGATTTAAATCTTATATTTTCACCATCATCTGAAAACATTTCATCTGCGTTTTCGGATCCATAAAGATTCACGACATTAAATCCTTCGCCGATTTCAACACCTTTAACAGCATTTATCCCCATCATTTCTTTTGCAATATCTGCATCTAACTTGTCATAAATAGGGGAGCCAAGGCAAGGTGGAACATTTGAAGCTTGAAGTTCAACTAAGCATCCAATTGAATCATTTCTTTGTTTTGTTTTTTCAATGAGTTCTTTAAATTTTGTGGGATCTGTTTCTGTTCCTATTTGAATAACTTTAGATGAAATTGATACTGATTTTGGTAAAAGAGAATTCAATGTTTTTTTTGCAATGGCACCACAGGCAACTCTGACAGCAGTTTCTCTGGCTGAAGATCTTCCGCCTCCACGATAATCTCTAATACCATATTTTAATTCATAAGTTAAATCAGCATGAGCAGGGCGAAATTTATCTTTAATATCGTCATAATCAGTAGAAAGGTGATTTGTATTTTTTATGATAAATCCTAAAGGCGTCCCTGTTGTTTTTCCTTCAAATATTCCAGAAAAAATTTCAATTTGATCTGGTTCATTTCTTTGAGTTGTTAAACTATTTATTCCAGGTCTTCTTAAATCAAGAGCAGGTTGAATATCTTCCTTTGAAAGGGAAATATTTGCAGGAATACCATCAACAATTCCCCCAATAGCAGGTCCATGACTTTCCCCAAAAGAGGTGAATGTAAAAATATGTCCAAATCTGTTCATTTTTTTATCCTTAAATCATACCAAATTTTATACGAGGATTTTTTTGGTTATTTTTCCATTTTTTCATAAAATTTGTTAATTCCAGATCTGGAGAGTCTGGTAAATATATTTTCATTTTTGCAAGTAAATCTCCAGTCTGATCGGGTGTTTTTATTCCCTTCCCCCGCAATCTTAAAATAGAACCAGTGTTGGAGTTTGGAGGAATTTTTAATGAAACCTTTCCATCAAGTGTTGGGATGGTTATTTTTGAGCCAAGAATAGCCTCTGTTAATGTAAGAGGTATTTCAACAGAAATATTTAAACCTTCTCTCGTAAAAAAAGGGTGAGATGGTACGAGTACTCTCACAAAAGCATCTCCATTTTCACCACCATTAGAACTCAGTTCTCCTTGTCCCTTTAATCTAAAAGTTTTAAAATTTTCTGTTCCTGCAGGGATTTTTAAATTTACTTTTTTTCCATTTGGCAAAGATATTGTTTTTTCAATTCCTAGGGCAGCATCAATAAAAGATACTGTCAAATCAATGTTGATATTTTCACCTGGAGTTCTTGGGGATTTTTTATTTTTTTTCATGCTAGAAAAGATATCTTCGGTTCCATTTTGCCCAAAAATATCATTGAAAAAATCAAATCCACTTCTTTTTTTTGAACCATATTTGTTGTTTGCGAAACTAAAATCAAATCCGTCAAACCCAGGTCTTGACCCATTTTTATATGCATTAGGATTAAAACCAAAACCAGCTCTTTGTTTTCCTTCATCATCAATTTCGCCAGCATCATAACGACGGCGTTTGTCATTGTCTGATAAAATTTCATAAGCAGATGTAATTTCTTTAAACTTATCAGCAGCCTTAGGATCATTAGGATTTAAATCTGGGTGCATTTTCCTTGCTAGTTTTCTGTAAGCTTGCTTTATCTCTTCAGAACTTGCTGTTTTGGATACACCTAATAATGTATATGGGTTAGCCATTTGTTTTATCCTTACTGCTAAAATGCTTTCTACAAATAAATATAGGATTGTATTTGTATCTTAACAAGATAGAAACACAAAAAAGTATTTTTTTTATTAATGATTGTTTAGATATTCTAAAAAAGTAAAATATTTAAAGTGAAATTTAGGTACAAAAAGTAATGAAAATAAAGATTTTTTCGTAGAAAATCATTGCATTGAAGAATCGTGTAATGTAGTATATAGCCAATAGGTTATAGAAGAAATTTTGGAACGGATTTTAATATTAGAACGAAGATAATTAATGTTAAATCAGTTCCTTATTTTTTGGAAGGATAAAAAAATGCGTATTGAAGAAGATATGAAACTTGATTTCAAAGATGTTTTGTTTAGGCCTAAAAGAAGTACTTTACGTTCTAGGTCAGAAGTTGATTTAAAAAGATCATTTGTCTTCAGAAATTCACATCTTCAATGGAGCGGTGTTCCTGTTATGGCTTCAAATATGGATACAGTGGGTACTTTTGAAGTCTTTAATGTTTTAAAAACATTTGAAATGTTTACTTGTATTCATAAACATTATACTAAGGAACAATGGGCTGATTTTAATCAAACTTCTACGGAAGAAGATTATAATTATTTAGCAGTTACATCGGGAACTTCTGATAAAGATTTTGAAAGAATTACAAGAATTATTGGTGCTAATCCTGCAATTAAATTTATTTGTATAGATGTTGCAAATGGGTATAGTCAGCATTTTGTTGATTATTTGAGAAAAATTAGAGATTCTTTCCCAACGACCACGATTATAGCAGGGAATGTCGTTACTGGAGAGATGACTGAAGAATTGATTTTATCAGGAGCTGATATCGTAAAAGTTGGAATTGGACCAGGATCTGTTTGTACAACAAGAATACAAACAGGAGTAGGATATCCTCAATTGTCTGCTATTATAGAATGTGCCGATGCAGCTCATGGCTTGGGGGGACATATTATTGCGGATGGTGGTTGTACATGTCCTGGAGATGTTTCAAAAGCGTTTGGTGCTGGTGCAGATTTTGTTATGTTAGGTGGAATGTTTGCAGGCCACGATGAATCTGGTGGTGATATTGTTGTTGATGAAAGTACGGGAAAGAAATATCGTCGTTTTTACGGAATGAGTTCTGATACAGCAATGGAAAAGTATGCTGGTGGTGTGGCTTCATATCGTGCAAGCGAAGGAAGAACCGTGCTTGTAGAATATAAAGGACCAATTGAAAATACAGTTAAAGAAATTTTAGGGGGAGTTAGATCTACGTGTACGTATGTCGGTGCCAGAACTTTGAAAGAATTAAGTAAGAGAACAACATTTGTTCGGGTTACACAACAATTTAATTCATCATTAGCAATGCAACCACAAAATGCAAAAAATACAAATCCATCTCATAAACCTTCTTGTTAGAAAGAAATTTTAAAGTGATTATTGAAGATCAATCAAGTTTGATAAAAGCGTTGTCAGTTCCAGAGACGTTTGGTTTAAAGTCGAATTGTAAAATTTTAATCAAGGAGACGAATATATCTGAACTTTTTATGACAGGTGATTTAGTCTATAAATTAAAAAGGGGGGTAAAATATCCATATGTTGATTATTCAACTGTTGAAAAAAGGAAAAAGGCTTGTGAAAATGAAAAACGGTTGTGCGATTTGTGGGCACCCGGTTTAAGTCATGGAGTGTACCCAATTAGATTAACTTCAAAAGGATATCGTGTAGGGAATGTCCCCCCTTTAGGTGGAGAAATCGTTGATTATCTGTTTGTGATGAAAGAATTTCCAGAGGATATGCTTTTTGATAGATTGACAGATCGAGGTGATCTTGATCGATTTGAGATGATGGATACAGCTGAACGCATATATGAAATGCATAAATCTGCTAAAATTGTTGAAGATAGGGATCCTGTTGAAATAATAAAAGGACGTATTGTTGAAAATAATGCGATGATACGTTGTTTTGTTCCATCGATTTTTGATGCAGAAGATGTTGATGAATTGGAAAATTTACAAATCAAAGCATTAAATGAGGTGAAAGATTTACTCTATAAAAGAGGAACTGAAGGAAAAATACGATACTGTCATGGAGACTTAAATCTTCGAAATATTGCAATGTACAATGGTAAGGTAACACTATTTAATCCAATTGAATTTTATGATGACTTAGTAAAAATTGATACGTTGTATGATTTTGCTTTCTTATTGGTTGATATGGAAAGTAAGGGGCTTCGCAGATTAGTCAGTATATTGTTTAATCATTATATGTCATTATCAGGAGATTGGGATGGTGTTTTAGCGTTACCTCTATTTCTTTCATGCAGAGCAGCAGTGAATGCCTATGTGTTTGCAGAAAGATCTAGTGAAATTATGGACAAACCTGCTTCAAATTTAATGGCGAATAGAGCTTATGAGCAGTTTGTGTTAGCTAAAAGATTTTTAAAGCAAGAAAAACCTATTTTGGTAGCCTGTGGTGGTTTATCAGGGTCTGGAAAATCTAGAATAAGTAGAGAAGCCGCTCCATATATTGGAAATCCTATAGGAGCTGTTATTCTGAGGGATGATGTTATTCGAAAAAATTTGTTAAAAATTGATTTGGAAGATTATATTCCGACGGATACCTATACAGATGATCAGGAGAATCTTGTTTTTAAAACTATCTGTGAACAGTGTGTTCAGATACTAAAAAATGGACAATCTGTGGTGGTAGATGCTTTATTTCATAATGAAAAACAAAGAGAATTAATAGAAAAAATAGCAAGAGATTTACATATAAAATTTCAAGGAATTTGGGTGGATGCACCAATAGAAATTCGGAAAGAAAGAGTGATGAAAAGATTAAGAAATCCATCTGATGTAAAGTCTCCGGAAGAATTAGATGCACAGTTGAATATTGATGTTGGATATATCAATTGGGAAAAAATAGATACATCAGGAGACAAAATGACAACTTTGTCGTCTGTTAGATCTTTGATTGCAAAGATATGAGTATAAAAAAATATTCTGTCATTATATCAGGACATTCTACGAGTGTTACATTGGAACCTGAATTTTGGTGCGAATTGGAATGTATCGCCCAAAAGGAAAACAAGACAATTTCAAAGTTAATATCAGAAATAGACGCAATTCCACGAAATTCAGGACTTTCATCAGCATTAAGAATATTTGTTTTAAAAAAATTAAAAAATATTGATTAAGATCCCTTTCTGGGAAGTTTGGTTAAAAAAAATTCAGCAAGTCTAGCAGGAAGACAACTAAGCAAATAGATGAAAAAAGCAAGAGGTAATGGGAAAGTAATTCTCCCTTTGTTTTTTCTTAAATTTTTAGCAATGATTTTTGCAGCCTTATCTGCAGATAAAAGAAATGGCATTGGAAAATTATTTCTTTCAGTTATCCTTGATTTAACAAAACCAGGACAGATTACATTTACCTCTATGCCAGTTTTCTTTAAAGCTCCTCGTAAAGCCTCACCCCATGCTTGAACTGCATTTTTCGATCCGGAATAAGCTGGTGCAGAAGGAAGGCCACGATATCCAGCTAAGGAGCTTGTAAGAGCAATTTGTCCACGATTTCTTAATCTCATTTTTGCCAAACAGGGAAGAACAGTATTTAGCACACCTAATAGATTTGTTTCAAAAACAGCTCTTGTTTCTTCTTCCGATTCGATAACATCCTTACCAGGTCCAATAGATATGCCGGCATTTGCAAAAACAAGTTCCAATGGTGCTATTTGATCACATCTGTTAATCCAATCTTTTACAAGTTCTTGATTTGTTATATCAATGATTTCAGAAAAAACATTTGCCTTTTTTTGTTCACAAATTATTTTTGTTTCATTTAGACGATCGATATTTTTTCCGCATATAAAAAGATTGATGTTTTTATTTGCATAGAAAATTGCAAGAGCCTTTCCTATACCACTAGAAGCTCCAGTTATTAAAATATTGTGCGGATTTTTCATCATTATTTCCTTTTTGTTTCTTGTTTAATATTATATAACAATTTTACTTAGTAGAAAATAGGGGATTTTATTATGATAAATTCACAAATTAAAAAACGGGGATTGCTACTTGTTTTATCATCACCATCAGGAACAGGAAAAACGGCGATAGCTCACAAAATATTAGAAAATGATAAAAATTTTTTCTTATCCGTTTCTGCAACAACCAGAAAGCCTCGTCCTGGAGAAGTAGATGGAAAAGATTATTTTTTTGTGGGTTATGAAAAGTTTCAGGAAATGGTAAAAAATGGGGAGTTCTTGGAGCATGCAGAGTTTTGTGGAAATTGTTATGGAACACCGAAAAAACCAATAGAGATTGCTTTAGCTGCAGGTAAAGATGTTTTATTTGATATAGAATGGCAGGGGGCAAGACAGTTAGCTGAAAAAGCAAGAGATGATTTAGTCAGTATTTCAATTTTGCCTCCATCACTAGAAGAATTAAAAAATAGATTGTTAAATAGACAACAAGATTCAATTGAGGTTATTGAAAATAGAATGAAAACAGCTTCAGATGAAGCATCGCACTATAATGAATATGATTATGTTATTATTAATGAAGATTTAGAAGAAAGTATAGAAGCTGTTCGTTCTATATTAATTTCTGAAAGATTGAAAAAAAATAGGCAATTGGGATTGAAAGATTTTGTAGAGAATAAATTAAAAGGAATAAAAAAATGAATACCGAGTTTTTACCACATTGGGATTTAACTGATCTGTATTCTGATATAAATTGTGCGGAAATAGAGTACGATTTTGAAGATTTAGAAAAACTTTCGATTCAATTTGAATGGGAATTTAAGGATGGTTTAAGTCAGATTTCTGGTAAAATGTTTGGCGAGACAATTCAACATTATGAGAAAATGTGTGAATTGATTGGAAAATTAGAAGCATATGCGTATATGAAACATTCAATATCAATTAATGATATAGATGTAACAAATTTTTATCAAAAAGTTCAGGAAACCAATAATAAGTTATTAAGTAAATTACTTTTTTTTAGATTAGAAGTTAATAAATTATCTGATGATTGTTTGAATCAAAAAATGTCGGATCCTGTTGTTCAGAAATATAAGAGTTGGATTGAGAATATAAGAAAATATAAGGATCATCAACTTGATGAACGATTGGAAAAAATGTTGTTAGATAAGAGTATAAGTGGAGTTAATGGATGGGTTCGGTTATATGATGAAACTATGTCAAAATTGAGATTTAAAATTGATGATGTTTTATATACGGAAACAGAAGCTCTAAATTTATTACTAAGTGATGATTATAAATTAAGACAAAAAGTTGGAGAAGAATTTAAACGAATCTTTACAGAAAATATCTCCTTATTTTCTCTTATTACAAATACATTAGCAAAAGATAAACAAATTGAGGATGAATGGCGTGGATTTTCTAATCCAATGTCAGATAGAAATTTGGGTAATCAAGTTGAAGATAGTGTTGTAGATGCATTAGTTCAAAGTGTTGAGGAAAAGCAACCTAAAATTTCTCATAGATATTATTCTTTAAAATCTAAGTGGCTAAAACTAGACAGAATTACTTATTGGGATAGAAATGCACCAATACCTTTTTTAGAGGAACGAGAATATACCTGGGAAGATGCAAAAAATATAGTGTATCATGCGTATAATGAATTTTCTCCTGAAATGGCAGAAATTGGTAAAAAATTTTTCGAAAATTCTTGGATAGATGTTCCTCCTGCAGAAGGAAAAGAGGGGGGGGCATATGCACATCCTGTTGTACCAAGTGTTCATCCTTATATCATGTTAAATTATATGGGAAAAACAGATGATATCATGACTTTAGCACATGAATTAGGACATGGTATCCATCAATATTTAGCAAGAAAACAGGGATATTTGTTGTCAGATACACCATTAACTCTAGCAGAAACAGCTTCTGTTTTTGGGGAAATGTTGACATTTAAATACATGTTAAAAATTGAACAAAATCCACATATCAAATTTAAAATGCTAGCAGAAAAGGTTGGTTCAATGTTGAATACATCTGTTCGTCAAATTGCATTCCATAAATTTGAAATGGAAGTTCATACAAGAAGAAGAATTTGTGGTGAATTATCTCCAAATGAATTAAATGAGATATGGAAAAAGACGCAACAAGACGCTCTAGGTCCTGCTGTTAATATAGATGATGGGGCTGCTCTTATGTGGTGTGGAATACCCCACTTAATACATACACCTTTTTATGTGTATAGTTATGCTTTTGGAGATTGCTTAGTTAATACATTGTATAACGTATATGAAAATAATTTAGTAGAAAATTTCCAAGATAAATACATTGAAATGCTTTCAAAAGGTGGAAGTCAGAGACATAAGGAATTATTAGCTCCATTTAATTTGGATGCTTCTCAAGCAAATTTTTGGAAAAAAGGATTAAGTGTTGTTGAACATTTTGTCGATGAGTTAGAACTTTTAACAAAAGAATTAAATTTAGAATAAGAGATTCATTTAAAAGTATATTAAGTTGCTTGATTTGATAAAAGAGTTTTATTATACTCTTTCTTGTCATTTTTTCGACTAAGATGCTAAACGTTTAGTGGAATAGGCGTTGTGGACCCGGGGGCGGTACCCGGCGTCTCCACCATTTATTGGGGACGAAATAGGATCGACACGCGTAGTAAAGATTAAATTTGTATCCGGTATTGTTCCACCGTTATCGGGCTATAATTTTAAATGCGAATGATAATCGCACTCAGGTTGCTTTGGCTGCTTAATGCAACTGAAAAAACCAAAATTAATTCCTTAGCCTTGAGCGGTTAAGGTGAGGTGTGGGACTACCTAGCAACAGGAGTGTCCCTTTATTAAAATAAGGGGTATGAATGCAGGAAATTGATTATCCAGTTCTAATAGAAGAGACCTACCTAAATTTGGCAAAAAAAGCATTGAGTAAAATCTCTGAAATTGAACAGTTCGGCAAAAAAAATTATTTTTATATTTCATTTTTAACAAAATATCCTGGTGTTATTTTAGCTGATAGATTGAGAAAAAGATATCCAGATGAAATGACGATAATTTTACAGTATGAATTTTATGATTTGAAAGTAAGTGATGATTGTATTTCTGTTAGATTATCATTTGATAATGTTTTAGAACATATTGAAATCCCATTTAAATCAATAACTGCTTTTACAGATCCATATGCACAAATTCACTTAGAATTTCACCCTAAAATTCCGAAGAAAAAAGCGGTTGTACAAGAAAAATCAGATGAAAATCTAATTTATTTTGGTAAATAAACCATTGTCTTTCAGATTTTACAATTTTTTTTAACATAATTTTTTAGATATTTGAGAAGAATTGCCAAATTTTTTGTAATCTGTTGTTAGGTTTTGGACCACTTTTTTTTGTAGGTTCATTTTTTAACAATTCATGAGTTGTATAATAGATTATGCCAAAGCAATTCATAAATGAGTTTTTAATTTTAGAATCAATTACTTTTTGACCACAAGGAATATGAACTGGTTCACCGAATCTACAATTTTGATTTTCTAAAAATAATGATAATCGTTCTCTAAAACCTTCAAGCAAACAACCATTTCCAACAAGAACGATTTCAGATATATTTGCTTGAATTTCTCTATCGTCAATAATCTTCTTAATTTTGTTAAAAAGAATATCAATTTCAGAAATAATAATTTCAGAAATATCATATTTTGTTTTTGTTATTAAACTATTATTATCTTTTATTCCAACAGGGTAGACTTTTATTTCAATATCTCTATATGATTGGTTATTTAAACAAGAACCATATTTTATTTTTATATTTTCAGCATCTTGTCTGTTGATTTTTAATTCTCTTTTTATTCTTTCAGTTATATCGGCACTTCCAAAATTAATTTTTTCACAGACATAGTTCTGATTTTCTTGAAAAAAAGAGATTCCTGTAGAACCAGCACCAAAATCAATAACAAGTGTTCCGTTTTCAAGTTCTTCTTTTTTTAAAGAGGCTAGTCCAGCCATAAGAGGCGCTGCAACAAATTTAGAAGTATTTAAAAGACTTGTTTCAACAGAAGTTTTCAAATTCTGAACAAAGAATTTTTTAGTGAAAATGGAGTTGTAGTACATTGACAACTTTTCACCGAATAAGTTTATTGGAGCATTTTGACGAGCATTACCATCTAGATCGTAACATACAAAAAAAGTATGAATATTTATTTCGTTATTCTTTTCATTTTCATTTTGGACACGATTTACAATTTTATTCTGTAGGCGAGAAATATCTTGTTTTGTAATCATTTGATTATTAAAGATTTTATCTTCATGTTCTATTGTTGACTTCATTTCACTCGAGCCAACACTAACTATTACATTTTCAATCTTTTCATTTGCTTGTTTTTCTGCAGTTTCTACCACTTTTTTAATGGTTTCTGTTAACAATTCAGAATTGGAGACTTCTGATTTGTTCATGCCATTTGTTTTACATATTCCGTGTCCTAAAAGGACAATTTTATCATTAGATATTTGTCTAGCTAATAAACACTTTGTCGTATATGTTCCGATATCTAATGCACAAATTATCCCATTTTTATTTAATATATTTTTCATTTGACTAAATATCCTGTTCTTCTCGGACTGTTTTTGTTTTACTCTTAGTTTTATGGATATCCATATTAATCATACTTTTCTCAGGATCACGTAAATCAATAGAATGAATATCTTTATCTAAAATTTGCTGTTCTTTATTAATTCTAGACAAATGGCTCCATTGAATTTGAAAATTTTTTTGTGGCAATTTTACAATAATTCCATTTGTTAAGTCATCAATATAGATATCCCAACGTCGTTTTCCAATCCAACTCGCTCCTTTTACTCTACGAAATAAATCATCTTCTTGTTTTAAAATTTGAAATAAATGCGGAACATTTTCAGGAGAAGCTGTTCCCGTGATTATAGGCAGTCCAGATGGCTTGTTTAAGGATACTTCAATAATATTACCTTCATCATCTATAGGATTAAATTTATCATTATGTTTAAAAACAGCGATAGGGGATCTTTCATAAACTTCAATAACTAAATGTTGAGGTAAAATTCTTTTTATTTTGACATCCTTTATCCAAGGTAGCTTTTTCAAATTTTCACGAATTTTATAAATATCTACTTTCATTATATCCATATCAGGAATAGCTGATACGATTTTTTCAATATCTACCTCAGAAGTTCTAGCTCTGCCAGCAATATAAACTTGTTTTAATTTTAACCCAATAGACAAAACAAAATTTTCTTTGTTATTGTTAAATTTTTCTAAAAGTAAAGCTCTTCTCTCCACATATATATTTGATTTTGTAAAGAGGTGTATTCCAATAGCGAAAATAGATAAGATTAAAAAGAAAATAGTTATGTATAATGATTTTAAGCAAAATACATTTTTTTTTAATCGCCCCATGTAGCTTGCTCCACAAGTGCTGATACAAGTTCCTCATAAGAATATCCAGCATAACGTGCAATATCTGGTACTAAAGAGAGGGATGTCATTCCTGGTTGTGTGTTTGTTTCTAATATAACAATACGATGTTGTTTATTTGAGTCATCATATCTAAAATCAGAACGAGAAACCCCTCTACATCCTAGTGCATTATGTGCTTTTTCTGCATATTCCATTATTTTATTATAGTCATTCTGATCGATTTGAGCCGGGCAAATATGTTCAGCCCCTCCATTTGTATATTTTGCGGTATAGTCATAGAATTTTAAATTAGGAACAATCTCAAGCACACCTAAAGCTTTGCCATTGAGAACCGCAACAGTTAATTCTCGTCCAGGGATGTATTCCTCTGCAAGAATTTTATCATTTTCATTATAAGGATATTTTCCCATCTCAAATGGTTTTTTACTATCCTCTTCCTTTATTATATAAACACCAACGGAAGATCCATCACTGATTGGTTTTAAAACATATGGTTTTGGCAAAACATTGTCACTAAGTATTTCTCTTTTTGAAACAATTTTTTCTTTTGCAACGGGAATGTTTGCACTACGATAAACCTGTTTTGCAGTTACTTTATTCATCGCTAGTGCGGATGCAAGACGCCCTGAATGGGTATATGGAATTTTCATCAAATCTAATAAACCTTGAATACAACCATCTTCACCATATTTTCCATGTAAAGCATTAAAGACAACGTCAGGTTTTTCTTTGTTGAGTAATACGATAAGTTTTTCAATATTTTCAGTTAATTCAATACAAAAAGCGTTGTATCCCGCTTTTTTTAAAGCTTCAACAACATTTTTCCCACTTAAAAGTGATACTTCTCGTTCTGATGACATTCCCCCCATTAATACAGCAACTTTTTTCATGTTATTTCCCTCCAAAACTGCTAAATGCCTTCGTTTTCACACCTAAGCAACGAACTTCTAATTCAAGTTGAATACCACAATTCTCTAAGACTCTTTTTCTAACTAGATTTATTAATTCTTCAAAATCCATAGCTGTAGCATTTCCAATATTCACAAAAAAATTCGAATGTTTTTCTGATACGATTGCATCTCCAACACGTAATCCTCTACAACCAGATTTTTCAATTAATTGCCAGGCTTTTAATCCTATTGGATTTTTAAACATTGATCCTGCAGTTCGAACTCCATGAGGCTGAGTTTCGCGACGTTGTTTTTTATACGCATTCATTTTTTCTTGAATTTTTATTTTATCTTCAGGGGTTCCTTTTAAAATAACTTTTGTAAAGACCCATCCTAAAGGTAAATCATTTTCTCTGTATCCCATAGGAACTTCATCTCGTGTTAAGGTAATATGGACTCCATTTGCAGGTTCAATTCCTTCTAATTTAACTAAATAATCAGCTATTGAGGAACCGAATGCTCCAGCATTCATTCTAACAGCGCCACCGATTGTTCCTGGTATATCACATAAAAACTCAAATCCAGAAATCCCTGCTTCCATTGCTTTTCTTGAAATTTCAGTATTTTTAGCTCCAGCAGCACATGTTATTGTGCCATCTTCTTTTATGTCAATTGTTTCAAAATTTTTTCCTAAACGGATAACAACACCGGGAATACCACCATCTCGAATAAGAAGATTTGATCCACCACCAATAATTGTTACCGGAATGTTTTTTTTCAGTTCAATAAAGTATAATAAATCATTTTCATCAGCAGGTTCAAATAAAACTTCTGCAGGTCCACCAACACCTAGCCAGGTCATATTTGCAAGAGGAACATTTTCTTTGTAAGTACCCCTTACAGTTGGTAATATATCAATCAGAGAATTTTTTTTGAAAAGAAAGTGCGATATATAATGAAAAAAACTCATTGTTGTTCTCCATTGTATAATTTATTGAGCTGTTCAGGTAATTTTTTTGCCCAAGATGATATTGTACCAGCTCCTAGGCATAAAATTATATCGCCCTGATTTGCTATTTTTAAAATAGTTTGAGGTAAATTTTCAGGAGCATCTAACTCAATTACATGTCTATGACCATGTGTGCGAAGTCCTTCAGCAATAACATGCTTATTAATACCCTCTATTTCATTTTCTCCAGCAGAATATATATCAGCTACAATAACATAATCAGCGTCATTAAAAGCAGTGCAGAACATTTCAAATAAATTTTCAACTCTAGAATATCTGTGAGGCTGAAATATAACAATAACATTATTCTTTACAACATCTCGTGCAGCTTTAATCGTAGCCATAATTTCAACTGGATGATGAGCATAGTCATCAATTATATCAATATTGTTTACAGATCCTCTTTTAGTGAAACGCCTTTGTACGCCCTTAAAGTTTGATAGTGCAGCTTTTATCTGTTCTTCATTGACACCAAGTTGTAGTCCAACTCCTATTGCAGCCATTGCATTTTGAATATTGTGTTTCCCATAAACAGGCAATTTTATATTCTTGATATAATAATTTCTTTTTGTGGAAGATATCTCTGCTGCAATTTGAACATCAAAAGTTATCAATCCTGGTTCCATATTAATATTTTGTGCACAAATTTGAGCTTGCTGATTAAATCCATAGGTAATTATTAATCTGTCAGATACTTTTGAAATCAATTTTTGAATTTCTGGATGATCGGAACATAAACAAGCAAAACCATAAAATGGAATATTTTGAACAAAAGATAAAAAAGCTTCTTTCATTTTTTCATATGAACCATAATAATCCAAATGTTCTGGGTCCATATTTGTTACAACGACAGCGGTCGCCGGTAGTTTTATAAAACTACCATCAGATTCATCAGCTTCTGCAACTAACCATTTTCCATCACCTAAATGAGCATTTGTTCCGTAGGAGTTTATTATACCTCCATTTGCTACAGTTGGATCTAATCCAGCAGCCTGCATAACAGCTCCAATCATAGATGTCGTAGTTGTTTTTCCGTGAGTTCCTCCAACTGCAATAGACCATTTTAGACGCATAAGCTCTGCTAACATTTCAGATCTACGTACAACAGGAATTCTACGATATCTTGCTTCTATTATTTCAGGATTATTTTCTCTAATTGCTGATGATACAACAACAACGCTAGCACCATTGATGTTTTCAGCGCAGTGGCCTGTTTCGACTCGTATTCCCATGTTTTTTAATCTAAGTACATTTTGTGAGGCAGAAATATCAGATCCTTGTACTTTATACCCAAGATTATGCATTAATTCTGCAATGCAACTCATCCCACTTCCACCAATTCCGACAAAATGTAATGTACCTAAATTAAAAGGAATATTATTCATTTGAAAATCCTTACTTGTTTTTGCAATTATTTAATACTGTATCTGCAAATAATGAAACGGCATCCAATTTTGCTAGTTTTTTTGCATTTTCAGATAAAAATTCTAGCATATTTCTATCATTATATAATTTTATAATTTCTTTAGATAGATTTTCAGCGGTAAATGTTTTTTCCTCCATTAAAATACAAGCATGATTATCTTCAATAAATTTAGCATTATATAATTGATGTGAATCTGGAGAATGTAACATTGGAACAATAATTGCGGGGGTTCCTGTAGTTGTTAGTTCTGCAATTGTTGATGCTCCAGCTCGGCATATAAGTAAATTAGTTTCTTTTAAACGCTTTGCAATGTCATTAAAAAAGGAAGCTGTTTCAACTTTTAGTCCAGATTGTTCGTAACTAGCCTTTAATTCATTTAAATCATCACTTCTTGCTTGTTGAGATATTTGTAAATTCTCTTTTATTTCTATAGGTAACAATTTTATTGCTTCAGGAATGATTTTACTAAAAATTTTAGCCCCTTGAGATCCTCCAAATATTAATAACTTAAATTTGTCATTATTTTTAGGGTAGGGGAGCGAGTTCATAGATAAGATTTCAGGTCTAACAGGAACACCTGTATATGATGTTTTTATGTTTTCTGGTATTTTTTTTACTTTAGGAAAAGTTGTAGCAATAATGCTCGATTGTCTTGCTAAAAAACGATTTGCTCCACCTAAAACGCTATTTTGTTCATGTATAATTAATGGAATATCTAAAATTTCAGAAGCAAATGCTGCAGGAAAGGAAGCATATCCTCCAAATCCAATTACAGCGTTTGGTTTTATTTTTAAAATTATGCATATTGATTGAACAATTCCAATTCCCATTGAAAAAAGAGCTTTTATTTTTCTTATTTTACTCAAATTTGCATATGCTCCAGCAAATATTCTAAATTCTTTTGAGGAAGGAAATGTTGATGAAAATGAAGTACCACGTCTATCTGTGATAAAAACAACTTCATGGCCACGCGATATTAATTCTTTTGCTAATGCTTGTGCTGGGAAAACATGCCCCCCAGATCCACCTGCTGTCAATATAAATTTTTTCATCTAATTCCTTTCTTAGAAAAACTTTCTTTACTTAATCCAAGAATCATTCCCATACCAAAACCTAAAGCCAACAAAGATGATCCTCCATAGGAGATAAAAGGTAAGGTCATACCTTTTGTAGGTATTAAGCCCAGTGTTGAAGAAATATTTACAACTGTTTGAAAAGCAAATTGCGTTATAATTCCACATATGGCCAACATAGCATATAAAGATTTATTTCCAGTTAAAATTTTGTAAATTATTCGAGCAATGATAGCAATAAAAAGAGAAATAATAACCAAAAATCCAGGAATTCCACATTCCTCTACAATTACAGCTAAAACAAAATCAGTATGAGCATCAGGGATTGCATATTTTACAGTTCCTTTTCCCAAACCGCAACCCCATAAATTCCCATTTGCAATAGCTTCAAGTGCTTTTGTAATTTGAAATTTTTCTTTTGTTTCTGAGGTGAGAAATACATCAATTCTTGTTTTAAAATGTTCTAAGAAAAAATAAGCACAACCTAAAGCCAATAAAGTTAGAATAAATAGAATTACAATTGCTTTTAAAGGAACTCCGGATAAAAAAAGTTCACTTATAAATATAATTGTGACTGTAGTAGCCATTCCAATATCAGGTTGTTTTATTAATAATATAACTGTAATTGCGTATAGTAGTGCTGCATAACGAAAACCCTTGAATGAGGTATCATTTTTTTTTGTTGCAAGAATGTGAGCTAATATTATGGCAAAACAAGGTTTTATAAATTCAGAAGGTTGTAACGATAATCCAAATAGATATATCCATCTATGAGATCCTTTTTTTTCAGGGAAAAAAAATATAGCAATAATCATCAATATGAGCAGTAGTAATGTTGAAATGGCAGTTAATTGAAGAATTTTCTGCTGATTTAAAAACGAAATCCCTATCATTACTAAAAATGATAAAAACATAAAAGGAACTTGATGATATATAAAATGATAATTATTTAATCCAATTGTTTTCGCTACTGGAGGTGTTGCTATAAAAGAAACAATAATTCCTAAAATCATTAAGATTGTAATTAAGTAAAAAAATACCCGATCAATTGTCCACCACCATTGGGCAAGAATGCTATTGTCAGTTCTGTCGAAGGATGGTTTCATATAGTTACCTAATTTTCAGGGAAGATAAAGCAATCAATCCTAAAATTGTAGAGATAATCCAAAATCTAACGACAACGTTTTGTTCTGTCCATCCTAATTTTTCAAAATGGTGGTGTATTGGAGCCATTTTAAAAATACGACGATGGATGGTTTTGAAAGCAAGTACCTGAATAATTACTGAAAATGTTTCAATAACAAATAGTCCACCAGCAATTGCTAATATAATTTCATGTTTTGTTGCTATGCTTAAAGTTCCAAGAGCTCCCCCTAAGGCGACAGATCCTGTGTCTCCCATAAAAATTTGTGCAGGAGATGCATTAAACCATAAAAAAACTAGTCCAGCACCAATAAGACTTCCACAAAATACAGCTAATTCTCCAGAACCTGCAATATAAGAGATTTGTAAATATGATGCAAATGATGCATGTCCAGATATGTAACTTATGATTAAGAAAACAAAGGACACTATCATAACAGGCACAATAGCTAATCCATCAAGCCCATCTGTTAAATTAACAGCATTCCCAGAACCAACAATTACAAACATTGCAAAAGGAATATAACATAATCCTAGATTGATCGTCCAAGTTTTTATAAAAGGAAAAGTAAGTGTTGTTGCAGTTGGAGAGACTGTATTTTTTGTTATAAACCAAGCAATGAAAGCAGATATTGAAAATTCGAATATAAGCTTCAATTTTCCTCGCATTCCAGCAGTATCTTTTTTGGAAACTTTCATATAGTCATCAATAAAACCAATCATCCCAAAACATAGAAAAATTGTTAGGATAGAAAAGACAAAATGACTTTTTAAATCTGCCCATAGAAGAGTCGAGATACAAACAGATGAAATAATCATTAATCCACCCATTGTGGGAGTCCCCTGTTTTTTTAAGTGTGTTTCTGGTCCATCAGATCTAATCGGTTGCATAGCATGCTGTTTTTCTTTTAACCATTTAATTAATCTTGGTCCAACAAAAAAACTAATAATTAAAGATGTAAAAATAGCTCCACCAGTTCTGAAAGTTAAATATTTGAAAAGATTTAATACAGAAAATTTATCAGAAAGGGGATATAGAAAATTATAAAGCATTACTTAATTCCTTTAATTCTTTAATCAATGCTGATAGTTTCATTGAGTTTGAACCTTTTACATAAACAATATCATCTTTTCCAATTATTTTAGACAAGTTTTTTACCATTTCAAGTGATGTTTTTGTTTTTGCTCCAGGTAGTTTGATATCATCAAATAATTTCCCCATTGCTTCTCCAACTGCAAATAAGTAGTCTACCTTGTTAGATAAAAGATAATTTTTGATAGATAAATGTAAAGCAATCGATTTTTCACCTAGTTCTAGCATATCGGCTAATACGGCAATTTTTTTACCATTTGTCGACATCTCTCCCAAAACATTTAAACCTGCCTTTACTGATTCTGGATTAGCATTATAAGCATCGTCAATTAATGTATAGGTGTTTTCCTTCTTTTGAGGACATCTTAAAATGAGAGCTTTACCTCTTCCTTCTGATGGCTTTAATAAGCTTAATCCTTGTAAACAAGTTTGCATGTCAACATTTAACAATGATAAAATTCCCACAACACCTAAGCTATTTAAAACTTGATGTTTCCCGGGGATGTTTAATTGGTACGAATATGTAGAATTGTTTATTCTGATAGTAATTTCATTCTTATTTTGTAAATGAGATAAGTGAAGCAAAGATACATAATTTTCAGCATTAGAGCCAAATGCATATATATTTTTTATATTATTTTTTTTAGCTTCCTTTTCAAGTGTAGAAAATAATTCATTATCAGCATTTAGAAGTACAGCTCCATTTTTATTCATCGATGTAAATATTTCAGCTTTTGCTAAAGCTGTTTCTTCAGGTTGTTTAAAATATTCACAATGTGCATTTCCAATCATTGTTATTAAAACAAAATCAGGCCTTACAAGATCAGTTAATTCTGTCATTTCTCCAAAATGATTTATACCCATTTCTAAAATTGCAAAATCACAATTTTGTGGCATTCTTGACAAAGTCAATGGAACACCAATATTATTATTTAAATTCCCTAATGTATAATGTGTTAGTCCTACACAAGAAAGAGCACTTCGAAGCATTTCTTTGGTACTAGTTTTTCCAGAGCTTCCAGTTATACCAATAATCTTTGCTTTTGTCCGTTTCCTAGCTTCTTTTGCTAAATCTTTCAAGGCTTGTAATGTGTCTTGAACTACAATTAATTTTTTTGTATCTATGCCTTCTGGAATAGTAGAAACTAAGGCACCACAAGCTCCTTTCTCAAAAGCTTGTTGAATAAAAGCATGTCCATTTACCTTTTCGCCAATTAAAGCAATATAAAGTTCTCCTTTTTTTATTGTTCTTGTATCAATTGAAATTCCGTAAATATCAAAGTTTGAACCTGCTCTTCCAGAGGTAGCTTCTGCAATTACAGATGATTGCCAAAGTGGTTTTTCTACTTCAATTATAGCTTTCCTCGCTTCAACTCTATCGTCGAATGGATGATTTATTCCTTTTATCATTTGACCGATTTCATGCCCTTTTCCTGCAATAACTAGTGTGTCTCCATCTTCTAAATTTTTTATAGCCGTTTTTATAGCTAAAGCTCGATCTCCAATATTAAATGCATCAGGACAAGAAGGAAGAATTGAGGCTCTTATTTCAAAAGGTTCTTCAGATCTTGGATTATCATCTGTTACATAGATAACATCAGCAAGTTTTTGACATATTGCTCCCATTTGAGGGCGTTTCCCTCTATCACGATCTCCACCACAACCAAATACGACATGCAGTTTTTTTGTAGTGTGTGGTCTTAACGCTTTTAAAACATTTTCTAATGCATCAGGTGTATGTGCATAATCAACGTAAATATTAGCATTGTTTCTTGACCCGACTAATTCCATTCGTCCAGGGATGCCTTTTAAAACTTCTAATTGTTTTACATAATCTGATATTTTTTCATCACTTTCCATCGTAGCAATACATAAACCGAGCGAACACAAGGCATTCATTAATTGAAAATGCCCAACAAGTGGAAATTTAATCAAATACGTTTGATCAAAAATTTCAAGTTTTACTTTTTGGCCGCTAGATTCAGGAATAGAACTTAATATTTTTATAGATGAAGCCTGAAAACCATAATCAATGATTTTCAGTTTTTTAGAAAGACAATAATTTTTAATTTGACTGAATTCTGGTATATCTGAATTTAAAACAACTGTATTTGAAGATAATTCTCTATTGAATAATCCTAATTTAGCATTTAGATAATTTTCCATGGTCTTATGATAATCTAAGTGATCTCTTGTAATATTTGTAAAACCAGCTGCGGTTATTCGTATTCCATCTATTCTGTTTTGTTCAATACCATGAGAAGATGCTTCAAAAGCCAGGTTTTTTATTCCGTTATCAGTTAAAGTATTAATTTCCTGATGTAACGTTATGCTATCAGGAGTTGTCATTGAACCGTATTGTGAAAAATCTTTTGTAATGATTCCCAGTGTTCCAATTGATGCTGCATCCTTTTTTAAATTTTCCCATATTTGCCTGCAATAGTTTACAGTTGATGTTTTTCCATTTGTTCCTGTAACTGCAACAATTTTTTCAGGTTGCTTGTTATAAAAATTTGCAGCTAAAAGTGCAGTATCTTTACGAATGTTTGATGATTTTAAAAAAATCATTTTATTTGTTTTGGGAATGTAGTCTTCAGGAATAAGACATGCAATTGCACCTTTTTCATAGGCTTGTTCAATAAAATCAGTTCCGTTGATTTTTACACCAGGTGTTGCGATAAAAAGATACCCTGGTTCAACTTTTCTTGAATCTGTTGTTATACCAGATATTTCTAAATCTTCTTGTGGTAATATAATTTTTACATTTTGAAATAAATTTTTTAAATTCACTTGTTTATTCCTTTATATCTAATTTAGTGCTGATTTTACATAAGGGGCACGACTTTTTTCATCATAAGGGCGAGGAAGAATTCCTAGTTGTGGAGCGATTATTTCAATAATTTCTTTACTTATTGGAACAACATTCCATGCAGCATTGATAAGATTACTATCTTTTTCAATCGATTGTGGTTCTATCATGAGTACGTATAGGACGTATTGAGGATCATCCATTGGAAATGCAGATAGAAAAGATGTATTAATCTTATTTTTTTGATAAGATTTCTTTTTAGAATCGTAAATTTGAGCAGATCCCGTTTTCCCACCTACTTCATAGTTTTGAACGGAAGCTCTTCTTCCGGTTCCTTCCTGTACAACTAATCTCATTAGTGCTCGCATTTGATCAGATGTCTTTTTATTGAGTATTCTTATACCAGAATTTTCATTGTTTTTCTTTGCTAGTAAAGTAGGGGGATTATAAATGCCTCCATTTACAATAGCTGCTGCTGCTGTTACAATCTGTAAGGGGGAGATTGAAATACCATATCCATAACTCATATTTGCAGATGAAATATCATTTGATTTTTTTGGAAGTATTGGTTTCCCAATTTCCGGAAGTTCAATATCTGAGGGAGATATAAGACCAAATCTCTTAAAATATTCATATTGGATATCTTTACCAAAACGTTCAAAAATTTGAATTGTCCCAACATTTGATGAATATTTTAAAATATCTGATACTTGTAAAATACCTTGATGATCTTTTTCATCTGAAATTTTATAATTTGCAAGATGAATTGTTTTCCTTGTATCAAAGCTATCGCTAATTCTTATTTTTTTTGTATCTAAGGCTGTTGCAATTGTAATCAATTTCAAAATAGATCCAATTTGATATACTCCATTTGTGGCTTGATTAAATTGTTTGTTTGAAAATTCTCTTTTATTTCCATCAAAATCCGGGAGAGAAACGAGAGATATAACTTCACCTGTTTTTGCTTTCATTAAAACGGCGACAGCTCCTTTAGCACTGTATTTTTTTAAATTTTTTTCCAAAATGTACTTTATGTGGAATTGTATGTTACTATCTAAAGATAATTGTATAGAATTTTTTTGTATTTCTTTATTAAAAAATTTTTCAACACCAGATATTCCGTTTCCATCTATATCTGATTGACCTAAAATATGAGGAGCTAAATCACCCTTTGGATAGAAACGAATTTCTGATTTTTCAATACTAAGATTAGGATCTCCTAGATGATTTACATCATAAATTTCTCTTGGAATTAAACTTTTTTTAGCTGTAAAAACTTTATTTTTTTTTATTTTTTCAATGATTTCCTTATAGTTAAGATCAGGAAATGTTTCAACAAGCAAAGTAGCTATTTTTTTTGGGTCTTTTATTTTGGGAGCATTGACAATTAAATTTGCTGACTCAATGTTTGTGGCGAGCAAATTATTATTTCTATCATAAATGTTATTTCTCTTCATTTTGGGAGCTAGAAAAAAAGTTGATTGATATATGGGATTATCGATTTTCTTTTCAAAAATAATATCAATTTTTAAAAATAGCATTCTTATGGCAATCATAATGAAAGCAAGTAGCAAAAAAAATGACATAAATACTATTCTTTTTTTACTATTTTCTATGCTGATTTGGGATGTACAAAAAAAAACAGGTTCTGGTATATTGATCTCTTGACCAGATTGATACAATCCACTATTTTTCTCTTTTCCCAAAGTATTCATATACTTCACCTTGTTTATTTAACATAAGCAACAGGAATTATCCCAACGTCCTCTTTGTTAACTCTATCAGGCAAAGATGAAAAAGAGATTAATTGTTCTCCCTTAATTTGTTTCATTTGAAGTATTTTAGCTAATTTTTGTATACGATCAGGATTTGATAAAAATGCCCATTCTGCTTCTAATATATGAATTTCTTTTAAATTTTCTTTTTTTTGAAAATTAATATCCTGAATCTGTTTTTCAAGATTATTTACCTTTCCTTGAATAATGAATGAACCAAATAAAGTTGTTAAAAAAAGTAATGGTAAAATTATTTTTTCCATGGTTTTTCTCCTTCTGCTTTTTGGGCAACACGAAGACGTGAAGATCTTGCACGTGGATTTGCTTTTGTTTCCAAATCAGAAGGAGTTATCGGTTTTTTTGTAATTGATATAAGTGAAGTATTGGATTTTTGCTGCATTGGAAAATATCTGGAAGGATTTGATACTTTTCCACTTCGTTCACTTATAAAGGCTTTGACGATTCTGTCTTCTAATGAATGGAATGAAACCACTGCCATTCTTGCGCCTGGTTTTAGCAGCACTTCGGCTGCTTCGAGCCCAGATTGTAGCTGCCCCAACTCATCATTTACGAAGATTCGTAAAGCCTGAAAAGTTCGAGTAGCTGGGTCAATATCATTATGTTTGCAAGGAATACATTTCCTTACTAAGTTTGCTAGTTCGTAAGTTGTTTCTATTTTTTTTGTTTTTCTATACTCAATAATTTCTCTTGCAATTCGTCTAGAAAAACGTTCTTCTCCATATTTATATATAATATCAGCAATTTCTTTTTCGTTATATTTATTGAGAATGTCGGTTGCTGATTCTCCGCTCTTACTCATTCTCATATCTAATTTAGCATCTTTTTGAAAAGAAAAACCTCTCTCAGCTCTGTCAATTTGCATTGATGAAACACCTATATCTAGTACAACTCCATCAACATAATTAATACCAAAGGATTTAACTAACGAAACCATATTTCCAAAGGTTCCTTCTAGTAAATGTAATCGACCATTGTATTTATCTACAAGCTCTTGTCCTTCATTTATGGCATCAGGATCTCGATCAATTGCATAGACAGTACAATTCGCAGTATTAAGAATTGCTGAAGTATACCCACCAGCACCAAATGTTCCATCAATGTAAACACCACCATCAATAGGTTTTAAATTTTTTATAACTTCATCTAATAAAACGGGAATATGTTTGCTCATAGTGTTATTCCTCGTGTTTTATATTGAAATTTAAGTGTTGTATACGAGTAATTCTTTTTTGATTTTCAATCTCATATAAATCAGGATTCCAAATCTGAAAAGTTTTTCCTTTCCCTACGAAAAGAGCTTTATCTGTTATTTTAGCATGAGATAAAAGTTTTTCTGTTAGAATAATTCTTCCAGTTGAATCAAAAGCAAATTCTTTTGCTTGAGCAAATATAGAATTAGAAAAATCATCCTCTTCTTCAGAAAAAGGATTAAAGTTTTTTTCTAGATCATTTGCCATTTTTTCCATTAGTTCAGATGTAAAACATTCAATGCAAGGATGTTTAAAAGATGGAAAAGCTGTTAACTCAGTATTTTTTTGTTCAAGAAGTGCACGATAATCAGCAGGGATAGAAACTCTTCCCTTTGCATCAACTTTATTAAGGATGGTATCCATAAAAAGTGTGTATCGCCTTTCTGCTTTTGACATAAAAAATACCTTTCTGCAGTACTAGGCAAAATTTGCCCTCTTAATTATGGTATATCATGGTATTTAATGGGAGTCAATGGTATTTTATGGTATTATTTGGATGAATATGGTATTTTTGTTTAGTAAAAATATAAAAAAATTAATTGTAAAAAAAATAGATTTCATAAAAATTATGTGATAAAAACTTCCAAATATTAATTTTTAAGGTCGTTATTTAAAATGTTGCTTCATGAAAAGTTTAGGGCTATAGCTATTAAATATCCAAGTGTAGTTTTGCGTTTAAATGACAGTTTCTTTGAAAAAATAGAATATATACGATGTGTAATAGGTAAGCGTCCTTGTTTTATTGGAATTACAGGTGCAAGTGCAAGTGGAAAGTCAACTATTACAGCCTGTTTAGAGGAAATGTTAAAAATTCATCATCCTCAGAAAGAAATTTGCGTAATAAATTCTGATAATTTTTACAAAGATAGATCTGAGCAAGTTATAAAATATGGAAGTTTTGAAAATATGATCATAAATGGAGGTTTTTCTGTAAATGTTCCAGAAGCTTACCACTTAGACAAACTTGCGAACGTATTGGAACGTTTAAAAACAGAAACTTCTGTTCTTATTCCAGAGTATAAAATTAATGGAACTTGTAAAGTTGTTGAAGATAGCATTTTAGTCAATAGGGCTGATTATATTTTAGCTGAAGGTTTATTTATGTTGCATCCAGATGTGAAAGATAAATTTGATTTAAATATATTTATTGATATTGATGAAAAAATTCAAAGAGATCGTTGGTTTGCTCGTGAAAAATCTAGGTGTGTTGAACAAACAGAATCAATGAAGTTGTTGTTTGCAGATGTATTTTCAAATTATGTAAAATATATAAAGCCTTTGAAAAATGAAGCAGATATCGTTATAAATGGCGATGTTTCTGAAGAAAATTTATTAAACGTAATTAATGAAATCCTAAATTAACCAGATAATCTATAAGCCGGGTTATGTATTGATAACTATTCATCTGTACCGTTTGTTACCAAACGAATATAGCGACCCACCTTCTGACAGGAACAGAAACATTCCTTTATTTATCATTCTTGGTCTTGCTTCCGATAGGGCTTGCCGTACCTTCTTCGTTACCGAAAAAGTGGTGTGCTCTTGCCACACCTTTTCAACCTTGCTTGTATAACATACAGAAGCGGTTTGTTTTCTGTTGCGCTTTCCCTTAAGTTTCCTTAGCCGGATGTTATCCGGTATCGTGTTTCTGTGAAGCCCGGACTTTCCTCAACATAAAAATATGCAGCAGTTATCCGATTATCTGGTTAAAGCAACTAAAACAAAAAAAAATATTTTTGTCAAGTTGATTAAATTTCTCCGATATATGCTTTTTGATATAATTCTTTTATTTCAGATAAAAGAGGATACCGAGGATTTGCTCCAGTGCATTGATCATCAAATGCTAATTCAACTAATTTATCTAATTGATTATTGAATAAATCTTCATCGATACCATAATCTTTTATGGATAAAGGAATATTTATTTCTTTTTTCAATCCTTGTATAGCTTGAATCAATAAGTCAACTTTTTCATCATCTGTAGTTCCACCAAGTTTTAATTCATTGGCAATTTGTCCATATTTTTCCTTAGCATTTGGATATTTGTATTGGGAGAAAGCGGCCTGTTTTACAGGGGCATCTGATGAATTATATTTAATAACTTGACAAATCAATAAAGCATTTGCAATTCCATGTGGAATATTAAATGCTGCTCCTAATTTATGAGCCATTGAGTGGCACAAACCAAGAAAAGCATTTGCAAAAGCCATTCCTGCTAAAGTGGCAGCGTAATGAACTTTTTCTCGAGCAATAGGATCATCTTTCCCAGAATGAAAAGATCTTGGAAGATACTTAAAAATTTCTTTTGCAGCTTCAAGTGATACTGAATTTGTAAAATTTGTGGCCATAATTGATACATACGCTTCAATGGCATGGACTAAAGCATCAATACCACCTGCAGCACACAATCCTGATGGCATTGTATCTACTAAGTCAGGATCAACAATAGCCATTGTAGGTGTTAAAGCATAATCAGCTAAAGGATACTTAATATGTGTCTTGTCATCAGTTATGACTGCAAACGGAGTAACTTCTGAACCTGTTCCAGATGTTGTTGGAATAGAAACCATATCAGCTTTTTTCCCAAGAGGTTGCAAATTACATATCCTTTTTCTGATATCCATAAAACGCATAGCAACGTCTTCAAAAGGAATTTCAGGTTGCT
The DNA here is from genome assembly GCA_024413465.1 of Alphaproteobacteria bacterium. Classification (GTDB taxonomy): domain Bacteria; phylum Pseudomonadota; class Alphaproteobacteria; order CAAGCB01; family CAG-977; genus UBA2903. The sequence continues at coordinate 261,002 of JAKSVU010000001.1, read as the reverse complement.
CATACATCAGCCATAAAACTTTTGCGGCATCCATAGGTGAGCCCCCTCCCATAGCAATAAATACATCAGGTTGATATGCTTTTACCATGTTAAAGGCTTGATTTATTGTTGATAAATCAGGATCTGGTTTTACATCAAAGAAAATTTGATAGTCTGTTCCGATGTCATCGAGGACTTTTGTAATTTTTGAAACCATTCCTGAATTGAATAAAAATCTGTCAGTGACAATAAAAGCACGCTTCTTTTCGCTTAATTCTCTTAATGCTAAATCGATAGCACCTCGTTTAAAATAAATTTTGGGAGGAACCTTAAACCAAAGCATATTTTCTCTCCTTTCTGCTACCGTTTTAATATTCAAAAGATGTTTAGGTCCGATATTTTCGCTTGTTGCATTTTTTCCCCAAGAACCACATCCAATTGTTAAAGTTGGCTCAAGTCTAAAATTAAATAAATCTCCGATTCCACCATGCGTAGATGGACTATTTATGATGATGCGACCTGTGTTTAATTTTTTACCAAAAGCTGTTATTCGATCCTGTTTTGAGGCATCTGTATGTAGAACGGATGTATGTCCTGCTCCCCCATGATTGACCAATGTATATGCAATCCGAGTAGCATCATCAAAATTTTTTGCTTGATACATTGCTAATATTGGCGATAATTTTTCATGAGCAAAAGGTTCATTTATCGAGTAATCAGATACCTCTCCAATCAGAATTTTTGTATTATTTGAAATTTTTAACCCAGCTAAATTTGCTATTTTATAGGCGGGTTGTCCAACAATAGAAGGATTCACAGTGCCATTTTCAGTTAAGATTATTTTTCTGACAGCATCAAGTTCTTTATCATCAAGGACATATGCTCCTCTGTAAATGAATTCATTTTTAACGTTTTTATACACATCATCTACAACAATTACAGACTGTTCGGATGCGCAAATCATACCATTATCAAAAGTTTTGCTAAGTAATATTGATGATACTGCCATCTTGATATCAGCTGTTTCATCAATAACAGCAGGAACATTTCCAGGACCAACACCGAGGGCTGGTTTTCCAGAAGAATAAGCCGCAGTAACCATACTTGGTCCGCCTGTAGCGAGAATTAAATCAATCTTAGGATGTTTCATAAGATAGTTTGATAATTCAATCGTTGGTTCATCAATCCATCCGATGATACCTTCAGGAGCTCCTGCAGAAATAGCAGCTTCTAAACATAATCTAGCAGCAGCAATAGTTGATTTTTTTGCACGAGGATGTGGTGAAAAAATAATAGCATTTCTTGTCTTTAATGATATTAACGATTTGAAAATAGCTGTTGAAGTTGGATTTGTTGTTGGAATAATTCCAGCAATGACTCCAATAGGTTCTGCAATTTTTTTTACACCATTTGTCTCATCATTTTCTAAAACGCCACATGTTTTTAAATTTCTGTATTTGTTATAAATATACTCACTTGCGAATTGATTTTTAATAACTTTATCCTCAATAACCCCCATGCCTGTTTCTTCTACAGCCATTTTCGCCAGAGGAATACGCTCCTTATTTGCTGCCATAGCTACGGCGCGAAAAACTTTGTCGATTTGTTCTTGAGAAAAATTAGAAAAAGTTTCTTGAGCTTTATGAGCTAAAACAATAAGTTGCTCCAGGTCTTCGACCGTTTTTATAGTTGTTTTCATAGTAAATCGCCTATTCAAAAATAATTTCTCTCTATATAAGCTTGTTTTGTATAAAAATCAAGAATAGCTAGATTTCTTTTTGACAGGATTATCAATTATGGTAAACTCCGCTAAAATTTATTGTAAAGGGAAAAATCATGATAGCCATTATTGCTTCAATTCCAATCATTCTTACAGTTATTCTTACTGTTTTTTGTAACATGCCTGCGAAAAAAGTTTTCCCTATTGCTTGGTTTGTATGTTCCATTTTAGCATATTTTGTTTGGGGAATGGATATTAAACATATTTTTGCATTTTCAATTGCTGGAATATTAGGTTCCACAGATGTTATTTTGATTATTTTTGGTGCTATTTTATTGATGACAATGTTAAAAAAAATTGGAGCAATGACGTGTATCGAAAATATGTTCAATGGTATAACTTCTGACGCAAGACTTCAGTTAATTATTATTGGTTTTGCTTTTTCATCTTTTTTGGAAGGAGCTGCAGGTTTTGGAACTCCAGCTGCAATTGCAGCACCTTTTTTAGTAGCCTTGGGGTTTGATCCTTTTTTAGCTGCAGTTATTTGTCTATTGTTTAATTCTGTTCCGGTATCATTTGGTGCTGCAGGAACACCAACAAATGTTGCTTTTGAAACTGTAAAAAATGTGTTACTTTTATGCCAAGTAGATGTTTCTTATTGGAAAGATTTATTAAGTGTTTTAACATTGATAGGTTTAAATATTGGATCTTTTTTTGTAGTTTTTGCAGCAGTATGTATTTTCTTAAAAAAAAGAAAAATTCCAGTATTAAAAAATGCTTTGCCAATTTTACCTTTTTGCCTTTGTTCGTGTACAATATATTTTATCATATCATTTTTAATTGCATTTTACATCGGACCAGAATTGGTTTCAATTGGGGCTGCATCAGGATGTATGTTTTCTTGTATTTATATGGTAAAAAGGGGATGGCTTGTTCCAGCTAATCCAATTGAAAATATGAAACAACAGGCAGTCAATGAAATTTCTTCTGTTCAAATGTCGTTATTTAAATCATGGCTTCCATATATAACTATTGCATTATGGTTAGTTATCACAAGGTTGCCATCAATCGGGGTAAAGCAATATGTTTCTAATTTTACAATTTCAGTTAGTGGAATATTGGGAGTTCCGGAAGCGACATTTTTATTTAAATGGTTAAATAATCCTGGATTATTTCCGTTCGTTTTTGTTGTAATTCTTTTTATTTTTCTATTTAAAATTGAAAAAAGACAGGTCTCTGAAATTTTCTTAGTATCATTAAAACAGGTAAGTGGAGCTGTTTTTGCATTATTATCAGGTTTCTCCCTGTTGTATATATACAGGTATTCAGGTTATAATAGTTCTGGATTAGATTCTATGCTTTTATCAATGGCAAAAGGATTAGCAGATTTTTCAGGGAAACATTACTTATATATTTCTCCAATTATAGGTTCAATAGGAACTTTTATGTTTGGTTCAAATACGGTTTCAAATTTGATGTTTACACCACTTCAATTTGAGATGGGTACGCTACTTCATATGCCTCAAATTATTTTTGTTGTTTTGCAAAATCAAAGTGGAGCGATTGGGAATATTGTATGTATAAATAATATTATCGCAGTTTGTGCTACAACAGGTTTTTTTGGCAAAGAAGGAGAAATAATTAAAACTAATTTTATTCCATGGTTTTGTTACATGATTATTTTAGTTGGTTCAATGTGTGTTTTAATGAATATATTTCATTTGCCATATTGTTAGTTGGAAAGCGTAATTATATGACAAGATCAGAGCAAGCAAAAAAATATTTTGAAGAAGGGTACAATTGTACTCAGGCGGTTGTTTTAGCTTTTAAGGATAAAATAGAAATAGATCAAAATTTGTTATTAAAAACAGTATCATCTTTTGGCGGAGGAATGTCTCGTTTAAGGGAGGTTTGTGGAGCAGTAAGTGGTATGTTTTTTGTAGCAGGTGCTTTATATGGATATAACGATATTCATGATAAAAATAAGAAAATAGAACATTATGCAAGAATCCAAAATTTAGCAAAAAAATTTCGTGATAAAAATGGTTCTATTGTTTGTAGAGATTTGCTAGGATTAAAAAGTAAACAGTCAGATAAGCCAATTCCAGAAGATCGTACACCTGACTATTATAGAAAGCGACCATGTGCAATTTTAGTTGAATGTGCGGCATCCATCATTGAAGATTACGTAAACAGTATTGAAAATAAAAATAGAGTCTCTTCTAATTGATAGGTATCAATCTTTCATAAGTTGAATGTTCCGATAAACCAGATAAAACAACTCCATCAAATCCTAAATCCATAATTGAACGAAAATAAATTCCTGCAATTCTTTTCCATTCTTTATTCCAATAATCAACTATGATTCCAGCTGGATTTTCCTTTGATTGAAAACGTAACCAACGAGGATTTCCTATTTTCCATGTTGGTTCAAAATAGGGTCGCATGTCTTCAGCAACAGCAATATTTAAATGAGCAAATACCAAACGTCTTGATCCAATTCGTTTTGATTTTAAACTTTGAATATCTTCACTAGAAAAAGGATTTTTAAAATGAAAAAATGGATCGATTACAACCATATCATAGTTTGTTTTTCCAATCTTTTCTATAAATAAATCTTTGTCAGAAAATTTTCGAGTGTTAGTAATGATTAAAATATTTTTGACTTTATTTAGAGTATCAATGTTTTCAATATTTTCTTGATATATATTTTCGATATTGACAATTGTATCGTATTTTCTTTCTGTATCTGTATCAGTATGAGAAGGAATTTTTAGTTTTGAATTTTCACTAAGAGAAAATACTTTTTCTTTTTCAGAAGAACAATGTTCAATTGAAAATATATTGAGACCAAATTCTTTAGCTAAATGAGTAATTTTTTCAAAATCTATAGGTTTTTTTTCTTGTGAACAAAATCTATTTTTAAAAAATAAGCCATTAATAGATTTTATAAAACGTCTATTCGGAGAGTTTACTTGTATAGGATTTTCAGGGGAAAAAAGTTTTAAAAGAAATTTTTCATCTTCTGTTTTTGCTCCAGACAATTCAGATCTGTGTAAATCATCCAAATCATTTTCCCATTGTGCTCTTGTTAGCAACTCCAAACCATCAGTTATGAGGATTCTAAAATCAGGTTTTTTATTATCTCTAAAAGTTCCGAAGGAATAAATATATTCCCTCATCAACTCTCGATAATTAGGGATATATGCACTATTAACGTGCATCATTTCTTCAAGGGGATCAAAATCATCAGGTATAGATAGTGATTGAGCCTGAACTGATGACGAAATTAAACAAAAAGATAATAATATTTTTTTTAGCATAGAGATATTTCCAAAATGACTTACAATATGTTATAACATATAAAAAATAAATTTTCGTAAAAATTGGATTAATAAAATGAAAAAGAATTTAATTTGGGTTATTGCAGATGATAGAGCTGGAAATAACAATCAATCTCTAGGTGTAGCAGAAGCTTTAGGTGGAGAGATAATTATAAAAAAAATTTCTTATAATAAATTTATTAAATGCCCTAATTTTATTAGGAGTTCCTCTTTATTGGGGGTAAATAAAAATGAGGATTTACTTGATAATGAATATCCTGAATTTGCGATTGCTGCAGGGAGACGAGCAGCTCCAGTCTTAAGATGGATAAAAAAGAAATCAAAAAATACGACAAAAATTATCCAAATTATGTTTCCTGGTTATTGGGGAATGAAAAATTATGATTTGATAGTCTTACCTAATCATGATGGATGTCATTCAAATAAAAAGAATATTCTAAGAGTAATTGGTGCAGCTCATCGCATTACAGAAAATCGGTTGAATATAGAAAGAGAAAAATGGAAAAATTTTTTTGAAGAATTGCCACAACCAAGAATAGCCTTGATTGTTGGTGGAGCGACAAAGAATAAACCCTTTACAATAAGTATGGCGAAGGAATTGGCAGATAGAGCAAATTTTTTAAGAGATAAAATGGGAAAAGGGTCGTTCTTAGTTACGACATCCAGACGTACAGGAGAACAACAAGCAAAAGTATTAAATGATAATCTGAAAGAACCAAAGTTTTTCTACGGATGGGGAAATACAGAAATTGAAAATCCATATTTTGGGTATTTAGCTATAGCAGATTATATCATTGTTACTGGTGATTCTGTTTCGATGTGTTCAGAAGCATGTGCGACAAATTCGCCAGTTTACATTTATGCTCCAGAGGGAAGTGTTGGAAAAAAGCATACTTTGCTTCATAGGCATTTATATCAAGGCCAGTATGCACAACCATTGACGGATAAAGTGATTAAATATGAACATCATAGATTAAATATGTCTGAATTTATAGCAAATTACATAAAGAAAGAATTAAAATAATGACAATATTCAGTGCAGATTTGGATACTTTATTTCAAGAATATCCCTTTTATGAACGTTTTAAACAAGCAAAAGAAAATGGATTCAATTTTGTTGAATTTACGTATAATGAGAGTTTAGATTTACAAAAATTGGGAGATGCTTGTGCTTACAAAGGACTAAAAATTTCTCTTGTGACAATATCTGAAAATTTAACACATTTGGCTTTTGAAAATAAGAAAAAATTTATGAAAGAATTTGATGCTTTTGTGGAAATTGCAGATTTTATTGAATGTAAGAATATATATATTCCAGGAATTTCTTTAAAAGATGATGAGTTTGAAGAAAAATGTGAAGTGTATATTCAGTCTTTAAAATATGCTGGGAGTATAGCTAAAAAATATGGAATTAAAATATTAATTAGTTTCAAAAATGGTTTGGAAAATTTAGGTTATTATCCATCATCTACTTTGGATGTTTTATCTTTATTGGATGAATTAGATGATGATAGACAATTCGCGTATTTGTATGATATTTATCAAGCTCAAACAATTGAGGGAGGGATTTCAAATACCTTGGAAACTTTTCTTAAAATAATAGGTCATATAAGAATTGCTGGTGTGCCGTTAAGAGAAGAACCTGATAGTGGTGAACTAGATTATAGATATATTTTATCTTTACTAGAAAGTCATAGTTATCAAGCAAAAGTAGGATGTAGCTATTTCCCACGAGGAAAGACAATCGATGGTTTAAAATGGATGAAAAGATATGTATAAGGAGTATTCGTGCTTTGCAGAACAACTTGCAAAAATAGCAAGTGATGAAATTTTGCCTTTTTTCAGAAAAAAAATTATTGTTGAAGAAAAAAATGATACTTCTCCTGTTACTCAGGCGGATAAAAATGCTGAATTAGCAATGAGAAAGGTTATAAAGGAAGTATATCCGAATCATGGAATTGTTGGAGAAGAATATGGCATCGAAAATATAGACGCTGAGTATGTTTGGGTGTTAGATCCAATTGATGGAACAAAATCGTTTATTACAGGAAGTCCACTATTTGGAACGCTAATAGCTTTGCTACATAATAAAAAACCAGTTGTGGGTATAATAAATCAGCCTTTCACCAAGGAATGTTGGAAGGGAGAAAAAGGAAAAAAAAGTTTATACAATGGCGAAATTATAGAAACAAGAAAATGTAAGGAAATTAAGGATATTTCATTATATTCTACAGGTGGAAGGTTAATGTTTAAAAAGGCAGAGGATTTAGCTCTTTTTGAAAAATTACAAAAACAGGTTAAAGTTTCAAGATTTAGTGCAGATTGTTATGGATATGGTTTATTATCTATGGGGTGTATAGACGTTGTTTGTGAAGCTGAAATGAAATTGTATGATTATGCTGCGCTAATGCCAATTGTGGAAGGTGCAGGAGGATGCATGACAGATTGGTTCGGAAATAATTTGTCAGTGGATGGGGATGGCCATGTGTTGGCACTTGGAGATAAAACATTACTGCCTGAAGTTGTAAAAGTTCTTTCAAAATGAATAGATGTTTAAGTGTTTTTTTATTTATCCTATTTCCCATAATTGTAAATGCGACAGATTTACCTGAAGAAATTTCAATACAAAATGAAGAAGAAAAATTAATTTCAAATTCATTGCCATCAACATTATTACATAGAGCTATTCCAAAGATTGGAATAGCTATGCATGGGGATACAAAATATCATGATAACTTTAAAAATTTTGATTATGTTATTCCTAATATCAAAAAAGGGGGGCTGATAAGATTTGCTTCTTTTGGTACTTTTGACACTTTTAATCCGTTCGTGATAAATGGTACTCCTGCAGATGGTGCGGGATTGATGTATGATACTTTGATGGTAGAATCATATGATGAACCTTTTTCTGAATATGGTTTAATTGCGAAAACAATAGAAATGCCTGTCGGAAGAGAGTGGGTGGCATTTAATTTAAATAAGCATGCTAAATTTTCTGATGGAACACCAATTACTAGTGAAGATGTAGCATTTTCTTTTGAAATATTAAAAAAAAAGGGATTACCTGCATATAGATATTATTATTCAGGAGTTGATAAAGTTTTAGTAGAAAATGATTATAGAATAGTATTTATCTTTAAAAAGGAAAGTAATTTAGAATTACCACTTATTATTGGTCAACTTCCTATATTTCCAAAACATTATTGGAAAGATAAAGATTTTTTTAATGCAAGTTTGGATATTCCCGTTGTAAGTGGAGCTTATCAGGTAAATAAGTTTGAACCAGGTAGATATGTTATTTATAAAAGAAACGAAGATTATTGGGCAAAAGATATTCCCGTAAAAAAGGGAACAGATAATTTTGATTTTATTCGATATGATTACTATCGGGATAGCTCTGTTGCCATTGAAGCTCTAAAAGCAGGATTGTATGATTTCAGATTGGAAAATGAAGCTAAAAAATGGCAAAAATCGTATAAAAAAACATCTCCGTATTTAGTAAAAAAAATGTTTAGACATGCTTTGCCGTCAGGAATGCAGGGCTTTGCTTTTAATATCCGTCGTCAAAAATTTCAAGATAAAAATGTTCGAAAGGCAATAGGAAAAGTTTTTGATTTTGAATGGACTAATAAAAATTTGTTTTCTTCAATGTATGTAAGAACAAAAAGTTATTTTGATAATTCTGAATTATCCTCAACGGATTTGCTTAGTGAAGATGAAATAAGATTGTTAAAAGAATACCCAACATTACCAAATGAAATTTTTGCAGATAATAAAATTGAAAAAACAGATGGAAGTGGTTTTATCAGAAATAGAATTGTAGAAGCTTTGGATTTGCTAAAACAGTCAGGATGGGTATTACAAGATGGAATCTTAAAGAATGAAAAAGGAGAAAAATTTTCTTTTGAAATTTTATTGGATGCTTCATTAGGTTCAGCTTGGGAAAGAATAACTTTGCCATTTGTTCAAAACTTAAGAAAAATTGGTATTCAAGCGAATATAAGATCTGTAGATGCTATTCAATATAAAAATAGATTATCAGATTTTGATTTTGATATGATTGTGAATGTTTGGGGGCAATCATTATCTCCAGGAAATGAGCAACAGTATTTCTGGGGGAGTTTATCAGCTGATGAAAAGGGAACATATAATTATATTGGTATAAAAGATGATATTATTGATGATTTGATAAAGAAAATTATTGAAGCGAAAAATAGACATGATTTAGTTGTTGCAACAAAAGTTTTAGATAGAATTTTATTGTATAATTATTACGTTATTCCACATTGGCATTTACCTGGAAATAATGTTGTTTATTGGGATAAATTTATTATTCCTGATAAAGAAAGTATGAAGGGGGTAAATTTTCTAACTTGGGGTTATGATGAAACTAAAGCAAAAAAATTGGAGAATTTAGAAATAAAACCTAAGGAAAGTTTATTTCAAAAATTAAAGAGTATTTTTTAAGATGTTTAAATATGTCGTTCATAGGTTGCTTTTAATACCAGTAACATTATTTGGTATCATGGCTATAAATTTTTTATTTATTCAATTTGCACCAGGAGGCCCTGTTGAAACCGTTATAAGTAAATTACAGCAAGGTTCTGCTTCTACTACAAGATTTTCAGGAAATCACGGTGATATGAAAGAGAGTATCTCATCTTCAATTCAAAATAAATATAGAGGGGCTCAAGGATTATCTCCAGAATTGATAAAAGAATTAGAAAAACAATTTGGTTTTGACAAATCTCCTACAGAAAGATTTTTTATGATGATAAAAAATTATTTATGTTTTGATTTTGGTAAAAGTTTTTATAAAAATGAAAAAGTTATCACAATTATAAGAAAAAAGTTGCCAGTATCAATGTCTTTGGGAATTTGGACAACTTTGTTAATCTATATCATATCCATTCCTTTAGGAATAAAAAAAGCAGTAAATAATGGAACAAAATTTGATACAGGGACAAGTTGGATAATTGTATTTGGATATGCAATCCCTAGTTTTTTGTTAGCGATGTTTTTAATTGTTTTATTTGCTGGGGGAGAATTTTTTACCTGGTTTCCATTACGAGGATTAATTTCAGAGAATTATGATGAGCTAACTTTTTTGCAAAAATTAAAAGATTATTTGTGGCATTTAGTTTTGCCAATTTTTTCAATGGTTTTAGGTGGATTTGCTAGTTTAACTATGTTGACAAAAAATTCATTTGTAGAAGAAATTTCAAAACAATATGTTTTAACTGCAAAAGCTAAAGGATTGTCAGAAAATACAGTTTTGTATGGTCATGTTTTCAGAAATGCGATGTTAATAATTATTGCAGGATTTCCTTCTGTTCTAGTTGGAATGTTATTTACAGGTTCAGTTTTAATAGAAGTTACGTTTTCTTTGGATGGAATTGGTTTGTTGGGTTTTGAAGCTGTAATGAATAGAGATTATCCGATTATATTTGGTACGTTATATTTATTTGGTTTAATTGGATTGGTAATTAATTTACTGTGTGATTTAACTTATCATATTGTCGATCCAAGAATTGATTTTGGAGGAAAATATGGTAATTAAACTTTCAGAAAAGTTATACAATAAAATTACTAAGTTTAAAAATTCAAAAAGAGGTTTTAGATCATTTATTATATTTTTGGTGATATTTATATTAACTTGTTTTGCAGAGTTTATAGCAAATGATAAACCACTTATTGTTGTTTATGAAGGTAAAATATATTTTCCTATTGTAAAACAGTATTTAGAAACTGATTTTGGAGGAACCTTAAAGGTTGAAGCAGATTACAAAGATCCTTTTGTAAAAGATTTGATAAATAAAAAAGGTTTTTTTATTTTCCCAATTATACCGTATTCGTATGATACTATAGTTTATGATATCACAGAACCTACTCCGACGAAACCTAGTCTAAAAAACATATTAGGAACAGATGACATGGGAAGAGATGTTTGTTCAAGATTGATATATGGAACACGTTATTCATTGTTATTTGGAATACTTTTAACATTCTTTTCAAGCGTTATTGGAATTTGTGTTGGAGCAATACAAGGATATTTTGGTGGAAAACTTGATTTGTGGGGACAACGTTTTTTGGAGATATGGTCAAGTCTTCCTCAATTATTTATTTTGATTATTATTTCAAGTGTTTTTACTCCTGGATTTTGGACATTATTGTTAGTTCTTACGTTGTTTTCGTGGACAAATTTAGTTGGGGTTGTTCGGGCAGAATTTTATAGAATAAAAAATTTCGATTATGTAAAAGCTGCATATGTTTTTGGTCTGAGCGATTTTCAAATTATGTATAAACATGTTTTGCCAAATGCCATGATTGCAACGATTACTTATCTACCATTTATTTTATCAGGAGCAGTTGTCGCATTGACAGCTTTAGATTTTCTGGGATTTGGTTTACCTCCAGGACAACCATCCCTAGGTGAATTAGTTCGACAAGGTGTTGAAAATTTACAAGCACCATGGTTAGCACTTACTTCGTTTATTTCTTTATCATTGTTATTAACACTATTGATTTTTATCGGTGAAACAATTCGGGATGTTTTTGATCCAAGGAAAGAGGTAATATGTTAAAGATAGAAGATTTATCAGTGAATTTTGACAGAAATGTAGTTAATCATCTTTCTTTGGAAATTAAAGCAGGTAAATGTGTTGCCTTGGTTGGTGAAAGTGGATCAGGAAAAACAGTAACCGCTTTATCAATTTTAAAATTATTAAATAATGCAAAATATACATCAGGTAAAATTTTGTGGCATGATTATGATTTGTTGAGTTTTAGTGAAGAAGATCTTCAAAAAATTCGAGGGAACTCCATTTCAATGATTTTCCAAGAACCGATGATGTCTTTAAATTCACTTTTGCCAATTGGTAAACAGATAGTTGAATCAATATGTTTACATCAAAATCTTAGCAAGAAAATAGCTCAAAAAAAAGCTATAGAGTTATTGGACTTTGTAGGTTTGAAAAATGCAAAAGATCGAATAAAAGATTACCCATATCTGTTTAGTGGTGGTGAAAGACAAAGAATTATGATTGCGATGGCCTTGATTAATAATCCAGAATTGTTGATTGCAGATGAACCAACAACAGCTCTAGATGTAACAATTCAAGCTCAAATTTTAACATTGTTGAATGATCTAAAAAATAGATTAAAAATAGGGATTCTTTTTATATCACATGATCTAAATATTGTAAAAAAAATTGCTGATGAAATTTATGTTATGAAATCTTCTAAGATTGTTGAATTTGGTTCAGTTAATGAAATTTTTAATAATCCAAAGCACTCATATACAAAAACGTTAGTAAATTCTCAATATTCGAAAATTACAGATTTTAATTTAGAAAAAAAACTACTAAAAATTAGTAACTTGTCAGTGAAAGTTCCACTTAAAAGGGATTTTTTAGGAAGGGTGCAAACATATAAAACAATTGTTGATAATATTTCCCTTAAAATTAACGAGGGCGAAACAGTTGCTTTAGTTGGAGAAAGTGGAGCTGGAAAAACAACGATTTTAAATGCTATTCTTAGGCTGATAGATTCAACAGGAGAAATTCTTTTTAGAGGGAAAAATATTTTAAATTTGAAAAAGAATGAGTTAAGAGATATTCGTTCTGAAATACAAGTTGTTTTTCAAGATCCATATGCTTCTTTATCTCCAAGAATGACAATTGAAGAAATTTTATCAGAAGGATTAAAAGTACATTTTCCAAAGGAAAAAAATATTAAAGAAAAAATAAGAGAAGTTTTATTGGATGTTGGCTTGTCAGAAGATTCTTTACAAAGATATCCGCATGCTTTTTCTGGAGGACAACGCCAAAGAATAGCAATAGCAAGAGTGATACTATTACATCCTAAGTTAATTATTTTAGATGAACCAACCAGTGCATTGGATGTATCAGTTCAGTCTCAAGTTATAGAATTGTTAAAAAAATTGCAAAATAAATATTCTTTATCGTATTTGTTTATCAGTCATGATTTACGTGTAGTCAAATCGTTCTGTCACTATGTGTATATACTTAAAGATGGAAAAATAGTTGAAACCGGTAAAAATCCTACTATACTCGAACTACCTCAGAAAGAATATACTAAAAAGTTGATGAAAGCAGCATTTTGTTAAAATAGGAATTTTATAATGACAGAAAAAAGTGATGGAAAACAGCAGACAGTTGTACAAAAAATGTTTAAAGAAGAAGCATTAATGAGGGTTAATGTAAAATTGTCAGTTGTTTTGGGGCGTCAGAATTTGCGTATTTGTCAATTGTTAAAATTGGGACGTGGGGCTGTTATTGAGTTAAATCAACATATTGATGATAGCGTTGAAGTACTTGTTAATGAAGTTCCTATAGCAAAGGGAGAAGTCGTTATTGATGATGATAACGGAATAGGTGTAAAAATATCTGAACTGCTCATGACACAGCAAGGAGATAAAGCTCGAGCTGGAGATGAGAGTGATGAAGAATAAATAATTAGACATTAGTCTAACGTATAAAATTCTTCGCTGCTTTTATAAATTTTGTCAGATTTACGGTACGACCGCCTTCTTTGCCGATAGTAATATCTCCATTTCTATTAAGAGTAACTTTAGTTGCTCTTTCTGTAGCAGAGTCAGAAGTTAAAGAAACTTCACCATCTTTAGATGCGGCAATTTTTAAACGTCTTCCGGTTTCATTGTTTGTTACTACAAACTTTCCATTTCCTCGTGTTGATGCGGAAGCGTGCGTTACAGTATATCCAGGTTCTGTTGGATCAGCAGCTTGATTTATAGCGAATTCACCCGTAGCTTTCCCATCTTTTACGGATAATCGCTCATAAGAGCCATCTTTTGACGAATGCGTTACATCAACAGTTTTGGATGATGCATTTGAACCTGTATGTGTATTAATAAGTGTTTGATGACCATCATGACGTATTTCTGTTGATGTTTGCGTGTTTTCAAAAGAATTAGATACTTGATTATTTAAATTTACTTTTTCACCGGTTTTATTGTCTGTGATTTCAAAGTTAGTACTATGATGTTCTGTATCCATAGCTGCTCTAGTGATAGTTAGACCATCCTTAGAACCATCAACTTTTTGATGTAAATTAAATTGTGTATTCACATGACCATTTTTGACTTCGACACGTTCAAAGCCATTATCGTGAGTGTGAGTTGTTCCAATATAATCTGTAGAAACATTACTTCCAGAATGAGTGTTGACAATAGTTTCATCTCCATCATGGAATAAAACAGTAGATGTTTGTGCATTCCCAGAACTTATAGATGCGTATTCATCTAAAGTAGTATTTTCATCAATTTTCATACGAAGTGCACGAGCTTCTATACCATTCTGATTAATGTGTAATGTCTTGCTTACACCATCTTCAATACCAAAGTGGTTATTCCCATCTTTTGTGTCAGCCATAACTTTAATGCCAGATTGATTATCGGTGATTTCAATGCCAGCTCCATGATGTTCTGTATCTAAAGTTGCTTTTGTCACAGTAAAACCATCTTTTGATTGGTCAGCCATTTGATGAAAATTCATTTCAGCGTTCACATGACCATTTTTGACTTCGACACGTTCAAAGCCATTATCGTGAGTGTGAGTTGTTCCAATATAATCTGTAGAAACATTACTTCCAGAATGAGTGTTGACAATAGTTTCATCTCCATCATGGAATAAAACAGTAGATGTTTGTGCATTCCCAGAACTTATAGATGCGTATTCATCTAAAGTAGTATTTTCATCAATTTTCATACGAAGTGTACGAGCTTCTATACCATTTGGATTAATGTGTAATGTCTTGCTTACACCATCTTCAATATTAATATGAAAATTGTCATCTTGAAAATCAGCATTATGATTACTTAAATTTAAGTCTAAAACAGAGTTTGAGGACATAGAAATGGAATCTTCAGGATGTATTACATCCGAAATTTTATCGACCATTCCTCCAATATGCTCATTTACAAATGAGTTCACGGAGTCTGCAATATCATCATTTGCAAAAGCTGCTGCTGTAGATACAGCAAGAAGACCTGCAGTACATGCAGCCACCTTCAACCATGCTTTTTTAGAGCCACCACTTTCCTTAATTTCTTTTATACTTGAAACAAGGCCATCAGAGTTTTTAATAGCTCCCAATGCCATGCCAACTGCACGAACTCCAGGAATAATTCTCAAAACATTTTGTCCAGTTGTTAAAAGCTTTTGGCGTCCCTCCTTAGATCTAAGGTATTTCCAAAAACTTGCATTCGTGCCGTCTTTATCCTTAATATTTTTATAATCTTTTTTCATTGCATTGATTGTCGTCGTTGCCTTGAATGCTGAATATGCAGGACCAAAAGTTAATGCTGATGCTAAGCTACTAAAACCTTTTATGATAGCATATTTTTTAGGGTGCTTTTCCTTTAAATAAGTATCTACTTCTTTTGCTTTTTTTACGATGGGAAGCGCATTAATATTTGCATTTAAAGATTCTTTAAAATTTTCAAATTCTCCCATGCAAACAGAGCATATTGCTGCTTTTACATCTTCAACACTTTCTCTGTCTGTTTTTAAATTAAATCTTTGCGAAATCTTGTCGGATTGATTTGTTTGAACCATTTGAGATATGGTCGATATATTTTCTGCAATTTCTTCCGGAGAACTAGCGTTTTTAATCCCCTTTGATTGAAATGTCCTAGCTGTCCAATATTTAACTTCTAATTCTTCTCTAACTTCTTTTTGAACTTTTGTGAATAGCGGATACGTTAATTCTTGATTTGCATATTCATCACTACAAACTCTTTTTGTTGCAATTAGGCTTGCAACAAGATCAAAATCATTGTTTTCTTCTTTTTCATTTTCTTTCAAAAATTTTGACAGGGTTTCTTGATTCTGTACAAATCGATTTTTTTGAGATGTAGTAATTTTATCTTCACAATCTAAATCGTATTTTAGTTGATTAAAAAAAATTTGAGCTGACTGATCTTCTGGAATGAAGTGTCCATCCACCATACATTTTTCAGTAATCAATGATTGCACATTAGGGGACATTTGTTCAAAAGGTTTATTTAGTTCGTCAAGCGAAACAAAATAATTTATCTGCAAAATATCGCGAATATATCCTGGTAAAATCATATCATACCTCAAAAAAATACAACTTATTGACAGAATAATATTTTTTTTGTCAAAAACAAGGATTTTCTTACAAATTCTAATGAATTTAAAGTATTTGATGAATATTTTTAACTCCATAAAAGTGTAAAAGTTGACAAAAATCTTGCCAAATGTCTTTTTTTTCGATAAAATATTGGAAAATCTGTTAGGAGTTTTATTCATGAGTGATATGAAAATTTTAGAAGGTTCTACTGATAAACTAGGTGCAACGTATGATGGAAAAGGTGTCAATTTTGCTTTGTTTTCTGAAAATGCGACGAAAGTAGAACTTTGTATTTTTGATGAAAATGATAACGAAACTCGCATAGAAATGCCAAACAGATCTGAAGATGGTATTTGGTCTGGTTATCTACTTGGTGCTAAACCAGGAATTAGGTATGGATATAGAGTCGATGGTCCTTATGAGCCAGAAAAAGGAATGAGATTTAATCCTAACAAATTATTGATTGATCCCTATGCTCGTCAGTTAGATAGAGAATTTGAGTGGAGTGATGATTTTATTTGTGGTGATGCAAAAGATCCTTCCGTTAGAAATAATGCTGATACAGGTAAAATTGCACCTAAAGCTATTGTTCAAGATCCAGCAGTATTGGCATCTGTAGGTACTGTTGAAAAACCAAATATTCCTTGGAATCAGACGGTTGTATATGAAACACATGCAAAAGGTTTTACAATGAAACATCCTGATGTGGATGAAAAAGATCGTGGTAGATTTGCAGGTCTTATGAATGAAAAAGTTATGCAATATATTGATGAACAAGGAATTTCTAGTGTTGAATTGTTGCCGGTTCAAGCTTTTGCTACTGATAAGGGAGTTGCAGATAAAGGGTTGACCAATTACTGGGGGTATGAACCAATTGCTTATTTCGCCCCACATCCAGACTACGGAGATCCAGTCGAATTTAAAAAAATGGTGAATGCAATGCATGCTGCTGGAAAAGAAGTAATCATGGATGTTGTATACAATCATATGGGTGAAGGTGATGCTCATACGCAAATGTTGAGTTTAAAGGGAATTGATAGTGCATATTATTATGTTCATAATCAGGATGATAAAACTCAATACCGTAATGAAACTGGTTGTGGAAATGCTTTAGATATGACAAAACCAATGGCTAGAAAATTAGCAGTGGACTCGCTACGTTATTGGGCTGAAGAAATGGGGGTTGATGGTTTTAGATTTGATTTAGCTACGGTGATGGGGCGTGGTAAAGAGGGTGAGCCAGTAAACAGAGATTTTGATAAATTTCATCCATTTTATCAAGATTTAATAAAAGATCCTGTTTTGTCTAAATGTAAGTTGATTGCTGAGCCTTGGGATTGTGGATGGGGAGGTTATCAAGTCGGTAATTTCGAAAAACATTGGATGCAATGGAATGATAGATTCCGTGATGATACTCGTCGTTTTTGGTGTGGAAATGAAGGTTTCGCTGCTAAAATGGCACAAAGGATGACGGCTTCTGATGATATGAGAAATGCTGGAGAAGAATTGTCTCCATCTGTGAATTTTGTCACAGCTCATGATGGCTTTACAGCTAAAGATTTATGGTCGTATAACGAAAAACATAATTGGGCGAATCCCTGGAATAATACAGATGGTGCTGGGCAAAATAATGGAACAAATTGGGGGCATGAAGGCTATAAAGATGAAGCTTTGGATGAATTTAGAAATAAAATGGTTCGAAATCTTGAAGCTACTCTATTAATGGCATCTGGTGTGCCAATGATTGTTGCAGGTGATGAATTTAATAGATCTCAAGGTGGTAATAATAATCCGTATTGTCAGGATAATGAAACCAGTTGGGTAAATTGGGACAAAATTACGGATAGAGATGTTAAATCTGCAGAAATGGTTGGTTTTATGGCTAGATTGAGACGAGATCATCCTGTTTTAGCAAATGCCAATTACTTTACAGGTGAAACTGTTGATGATAAAGGAACAAAGGATATTACATGGGTGCGTCCTGATGGTCAAGAAATGTCAGGATCAGATTGGGGGGCTTCATATGCAAAGACTTTATCCTATGTTTTAGCTGGAGAAAAAACAAAAAAGAATGGTGAAAAAGCAGATGATGATTTTATGATTATTATGAATGCGCATAATGGTCCGGTAGATTTTAAAATGCCTCAAGCACCTAATGGTCAGAAATGGGAAGTTGCTTTTGATACAGCTCATTTAGGTGTTGAAAAATTACCAGTTGAAAAAAGAGAAGTTAAAAATGGTAATTATTTAGCAGAAGCTCATTCTTTCGTTGTTTTAACTGCAGTTCGTGAAGAAAATAGAATAAAAGATTATTCTAAGTCAAAGGATAGTGTTTTAGCCCAAATGGTCAAAAAACATTATTCTAGATAGAATAAAACTTTGTGGAACGATAATGATAAAGTTATCGTTCTTTTTTTTATAAATTACTTGCATGTTTTTCAAAAAAAATGTATTAAGAGTCTTGATTTCACATGCGAACTGTTGCGTTTAAAGCGCTCCGGTGCTAGGGAATGGTTTTCTAGCTCTTTTGGTTCGCAGAGGTTTAACCGGAAAAAGAGGATAAAATATGGCTCTTCCTACATTTACAATGCGTCAGTTGATTGAAGCTGGCGTTCATTTTGGTCATAATACACGTCGTTGGAATCCAAAAATGAAGGAATTTATTTTTGGAACACGTGAAAATGTTCACATTATTGATTTACAACAAACAGTTCCTATGTTGTATCAAGCTATGCAGGCTGCTCATGATGTAGCTGCAAAAGGCGGACACATTTTGTTTGTTGGAACAAAGACACAGGCTCAACAAGCAGTTCGTGAAGCAGCAGAACGTTGTGGCCAATATTATGTAAACCATCGTTGGTTAGGTGGTACTTTAACAAACTGGAAAACAGTTAGTGGATCTATTCGTAGATTAAAAGATATCGATGCTAAACAAGAAAAAGGCGAATTCGATGGATTGACAAAGAAAGAAAAGTTAAATTTGTCACGCGATCGTGAAAAATTGGATCTTTCTTTGGGTGGGATTAAAGATATGGGTGGTCGCCCAGATTTGATTTTCGTAATAGATACTGTTAAGGAAGATTTGGCTTTAAAAGAAGCACGTCGTTTGGGGATACCTGTTATTGCAATTTGTGATACGAATTCAGATCCAGATGGAATAGAATATCCTGTTCCTGGAAACGATGATGCAATTAGAGCAATTAATATGTATTGCGACTTGATTGCTGGTTCAATTTTGGATGGTATTCAAGCAGAGTTGGTTGCTTCTGGGGTTGATGTCGGAGCACAGGAAACTGTTGTTGAAGATGTTGAAGTTGCTGACGAAGTAAACGCTTAAGTTATGTTTAAATAAAAGGGGCGGTGGAATAAATACACCGCCTCTGCTTTTATAAAAAGAAAGGAATAAATTAAAATGGCTCAAATTACAGCTGCTACCGTTAAAGAATTGCGCGAAAAAACAGGCGCTGGAATGATGGATTGCAAAAAAGCATTGTCAGAAACAGATGGAAATATAGAGGCTGCTGTCGATTGGTTACGTAAAAAAGGATTAGCAACTGCTGCTAAAAAGGCAGGAAGAGTTGCTGCTCAAGGTTTAGTAGCTATAAAGGTTTCTGATAAAGAAGGTGTTGCAATAGAAGTAAATTCTGAAACAGATTTTGTTTCAAAAAATGAATTGTTCCAAAATTATGTTGGAAAAGTTGCGGATATTGCTTTATCAGGTAATGGTGAAGTCGAAGATTTGAAGAAGATGCCATTTGAAAATGGAAAAGATGTTCAAGGTGCATTAACAGATCTTATTGCTAAAATTGGTGAAAATATGAATTTACGTCGTTGTAAAAAAATTGGCGTAGATAATGGTATTGTGGTTGGATATATGCATTCTGCAATTTCAGCTGGTATTGGTAAGATCGGAGCGATAGTTGCGTTAGAATCTACAGGAGATAAAGAAAAATTATCTGCATTAGGTAAAAATTTAGCTATGCATGTCGCTGCTTCTGCGCCAGTCTGCTTGAATATTGTAGATGTTCCAGTAGATATGGAAGAACGTGAAAAAGCAGTTGTTCGTGATCAAATTGCAGAAGAAGATAAGCAAAAAGGCAAGCAAACTCCAGCAGATATTATCGATAAAAAAATGATTGGAAAAATTCGTAAGTTCCATGAGTCTGTTGTATTAAATGAACAGTTTTATATTATGGATGATAAAAAACAAATAAAGGATGTTATTAAAGAGGCTTCTAAGGAAATTGGAGCTCCAGTAGAATTAAAATCGTTTATTCGTTTCTCATTGGGTGAAGGTATCGAGAAAAAACAAGAAGATTTTGCTGCTGAGGTTGCTGCAGCCGCAGGTAAATAAATTTTATAATGGCGGTTTATTTTGACCGCCATTTTTTTATAGGATAAAAAAATGTTCAAAAGAATATTATTAAAGTTGTCTGGTGAAGGACTTATGGGAAATAAGCCTTTTGGTTTAGATGAAGAAATTCTTAAAAATACAGCAATTGAAATAAAAAAAGCGTATGATAAAGGATTTGAAATTTGTATAGTCATAGGTGGGGGAAATATTTTTAGAGGTTTATCTGGAGCTGCTGGTGGTATGGATCGTGTAAAAGGTGATCATATGGGAATGTTGGCAACAGTTATCAATTCTTTGGCAATGCAAGATTCTTTGAATCGAATCGGAGTTCCAGCAGTAGTATTTTCAGCATTATCCATGCCTCAAATTTGTGAAACATTTGTTCAGGAAAAAGCTATAAAGGCAATACAAGATAAAAAAGTGGTTATTTTTTCCGCAGGAACAGGAAATCCTTATTTTACAACAGATACTGGGGCGGCATTAAGAGCTGTAGAAATGAAATGTGATGCTATTTTTAAGGCAACACAGGTGGATGGTGTATATTCTTCAGATCCAAAAAAAGATAAAAATGCTATTCGCTTTGACAAAGTATCATTTGATGAAGTATTAATAAAGAAGCTGAAAGTTATGGATGCTACAGCAATTGCCTTGGCAAGAGAAAACAATTTATCAATAGTTGTTTTTTCTATGCATGAAAAGGGTGCTTTGGCAAATGTAATGGATGGTAAGGGAATTTATACGGAAATTACTAATAGTAAGGAATAAAAAATGACGACATTTTCAGAATTAAAACAATCCTCGAAGGAAAAGATGGATAAAACAGTAGAAGCTTTAAAAAAAGATTTTTCTGGATTAAGAACGGGACGTGCTTCTACAGCTTTATTAGATGGTATTAAAGTTGAAGCTTATGGTGCTTTGACTCCTTTAAATCAAGTTGCTAACGTTAGTGTTCCTGAAGCGAGATTATTAAGTGTTCAAGTTTGGGACAAAAGTTTGTTAAAAGCTGTTGAAAAGGCAATTAGAGAATCTCCAATTGGTGTAAATCCGGTTAATGATGGAATTTCTATCAGAGTTCCAATTCCAGCGTTAACTGAAGAAAGACGAGTTGAATTGACGAAGGTGGCTGGAAAGTATACGGAAAATGCAAGAGTTGCAATTCGTAACATTCGTAGAGATGCGATGGATGTAATTAAAAAAATGAAGTCATCTTCTGAAATTTCAGAAGATGAACAGAAGAAGTTTGAAGCAGATATTCAAAGTATTACAGATGCTGCTGTTAAAACGGTAGATGAAGCTTTAAAAACAAAAGAAATAGAAATTAAACAAGTTTAATGAATAATTATATT
Source organism: Alphaproteobacteria bacterium (assembly GCA_024413465.1). Taxonomy (GTDB): domain Bacteria; phylum Pseudomonadota; class Alphaproteobacteria; order CAAGCB01; family CAG-977; genus UBA2903. Next base: position 239,123 of record JAKSVU010000001.1, on the reverse strand, counting down.
CAAAAAGTTCAACATCTAGCAGTTATAATGGATGGAAATGGTCGTTGGGCAACACAGAAAGGGTTGTCCCGTTCTGCTGGTCATAAAAAAGGAGTAGATGCTGTAGCGAATCTTGTTGATGGAGTGCTGGAGAGAGGTATTAAGTATCTAACGTTATTTTGTTTTTCCATTGAAAACTGGTCTAGACCAAAAGGTGAAGTTGATGATTTGCTTGATATGTTAAATCGTTTTTTGGATGAGGAGCCAGAAAAATATCGATCAAAAAAAATAAATTTATCTTTTATTGGTCAGCTAGCTAGGTTGCCTAAAAATTTACAGCAAAAAATTAAAAATATCGAACAAGAAAATATTCCACAATCTGATGAAAAACTTCGTGTGATGTTTGCACTCAGTTATAGTGGAAAAAGTGAATTGGTAGATGCTATAAAAAAAATTGTAAAATCTGGAATTGATGCTGATAGCATAACAGAAGATACTGTAAGGGAAAATTTGTATTTGCCCAATATACCAGATCCAGATTTATTAATTAGAACGAGTGGTGAGCAAAGAATTAGCAATTTTTTATTATGGCAATTAGCTTATTCAGAGTTTGTTTTTTTACCGAAAATGTGGCCAGATTTTGAAAAAAAAGATTTAGAAGAAGCTTTGGATATTTTTAACAAACGACAACGTCGCTTTGGAAAAGTTTAAAAATGGAGTTTTTATTATGTTAAAACAAAGGATTTTATCTGCGTTGATTTTGCTACCATTGCCAATATTGGCAATGTATTTTGAAACCCCTTGGTTTGAAGTTTTAATCGCTTGCATCATAACTATTATGGGCTGGGAATGGGAACAACTTGTCTTAAAGCGTTTTTCTGTCTATGGAATGATAATGGCATCTGCAGGAATTATTTCAATTTTTGTATTAGATTACATTCCAATCTTTGCGTTAATTTTACCAATTCTAATGATGTTTGTTTTTTATTATTTATGTAATAAAAACAACTTGCCACATAAAAAATTATATTCCTTTGGGATGATTTATACAGCATATCCAGCTGTATCAATGGTATATATTCTACATAATGGTGGTTTTTTGGATATGTTTTGGTTGTTTGGTTTGGTTTGTTTAATGGATACTGGTGCATATATTTTTGGAAAAACAATTGGTGGTCCTAAATTATGTCCTAAGATAAGTCCCAAAAAAACATGGGCAGGTTTTTTTGGTGGAATTGTTTGTGCTGCATTGTGGGGGTATTTATTTACTTATTTAACATCTCAAGAATTTAATTTGTTTAGTGCAATTTTAGCTGGTGTTTTGGGAGCTGTATCTCAATTTGGAGACTTATTTGAATCTGCAATAAAAAGATTTTTAAATGTAAAAGATTCATCTAACTTGATTCCTGGTCATGGGGGGATTTTTGATAGATTAGATGCTTTGATGTTTGTATCACCATTCGTAGTACTTTTAGAGATATTTTTTGCTTCTTTTGTAATGTTAGGAGTTGATTAATGAAAACAATTTCTATTTTAGGATCTACAGGATCAATTGGAAAAAATACAGTTGATATAATAAGAAGATATCCTAATCTTTATTCTGTTGTTGCTTTAACGGGAAATCAAAATGTAGAACTTCTAGCAGAACAGGCTAAGTTATTAAATGCAAAAATGGTAGTAACTGCAAATAAAACTAAGTATAAAGAGCTGAAAGATCTATTGTTTGGTGCTAAAATTGATGTCGAAGCTGGTGATGAAGCTGTTAAAAATGCTGCAACTCTAGATGCAGATTGGACAATGTCCTCAATAGTAGGTGCTGCAGGGTTAATTCCAACAATGGCTGTTGTAGAACGAGGAAAAACTCTTGCCTTAGCAAATAAAGAAACGTTGGTATGTGCTGGTGAGATTGTTATGAAGGCAATCAAAGAAAATAATACAACTTTGGTTCCAGTAGATTCAGAACATAGTGCTATTTTCCAAACATTAGAAAATGATCAAAGACATGCTGTAGATAGAATATTGTTGACAGCATCAGGAGGGCCTTTTAGAGAAAAATCTGTTGAATTTATGAAAAGTGTTACTCCAGAACAAGCTGTAGCTCATCCAAACTGGAGTATGGGGGCTAAAATTTCAGTTGATTCAGCAACAATGATGAATAAAGGTTTGGAAATTATAGAAGCATATCATTTGTTTGGATATGGTGTCGAAAAAATTGAAGTATTAGTCCATCCGCAATCAATTGTACATAGTGCTGTTGGGTATGTAGATGGTTCTGTGTTGGCTCATATGGGAAATCCAGATATGAGAACTCCGATTGCATATGCATTAGGTTGGCCAAAGAGAATTGAATCTCCAACGAATAGATTAGATTTAACTACATTGTCAGGTTTAACTTTTATGCATCCCGATGAAAAAAAATTCCCAGCTTTACGCGTTGCAAAGGAAGCTTTACAGAAAGGTCAAACAGCAACATGTATAATGAATGCTGCAAATGAAATTGCAGTAGGTGCTTTTTTGAATAAAAAAATTGGTTTTTTAGATATTGTGAAAATTGTTGAACTAATTTTAGAAAAATCTCATTTTAGTAGATTAACAAATATTTCTGAAGTAATAGCAGTTGATCAAGAAACTCGTTTAAAAACAAAAGAATTGATTGAGAGTTTTAAATAATGATAACCTGTATGTATTTTTTTTCTTTTTTATTTGTTTTATCTGTAGTTGTTATTGTTCATGAATATGGACATTTTAAAGCTGCTAGATTATGTGGAGTTCGTGTGCTAGAATTTTCAATGGGGTTTGGCAAGATCTTGTGGTCTAAAAGGGACAAATATGGAACGGAAATAAAGGTATGTTGTATACCATTCGGTGGATATGTTCGAATGTTTGGTGATGCAGATCCAACAAGTTCAAAAGAAGATCAAAATCTTGAAAATTTAAGTGAAGAAGAAAAAAAAGAAGCATTCCCTTTTCAAAAATTATGGAAAAGAGCAGTGATAGTTTTCGCAGGTCCTTTGATGAACTATATTTTAGGAATAGTATTATTAACAGGATTGTTCAGATTTTGTGGTATGCTCGAAGTTCCGCCTGTAATCTCTGCAGTACAACCAGCTTCTGTTGCTGAAAAAAGTGGTTTAAAAGTAGATGATCGTTTCTTGCAGATTAATGATATTCCTGTAAATTCTTTTTCAGATATCCAGCGTATAATTTTAGTTGAAGATGATTTAAATATTCTTGTTTTAAGAAATGGTGAGAACGTAAATATAAAAGCCCATTTAGAAAGAAAAAAAGGTGAAGCTGTCTTAGGAATTCAAGCTACTTTAGAAAGAGAACATGTAAGAGATTTAAATTTATGGGAAGCTTTTAAATTGGCTTTGAATGATGTTTGGGATTTGACTGTTGATACTACAAAAGTTTTATCTAAAATTTGTTCTGGAAAACGTTCAACAAAAGAATTACGTGGTCCATTAGGAATAGCAGAAGCATCTGGAGATGCCGCAAAAGGTGGTATGATTTCTTTAATATCATTTATTGTTCAAGTGTCTGTAGGTATTGGTTTTTTGAATTTATTGCCTATACCTGTATTAGATGGAGGGCATTTATTTTTCTACTTTATAGAATTGATTTTTAGAAAGCCACCAAATGAGGTGATAAAAAATATTGCTGCTAATGTAGGTCTATTTTTATTATTGCTTTTATTGATTTTAACATCTTGGAATGATATTGTTAGAATGTTTGCGAGATTTATGGAGTAGTATATGTTTCTATTTCGCTTTTGTTTAATTGTATTTACATTAGCAATATCTTTTTATTCTGCAGATGTTTTTGCTGAAGAAGTTAGGGTTGTTCATAATATAAAAATTGAACATAATGGTTTTGTTGGAATAGAAGATAATACAATATTAAATTATCTTGGTATAAAAGAAGGTGAGGTATTAAATTCATCAATTAAAGATAAAGCTTTGAAATCTTTGTTTTCGACGGGATATTTTAAAAACGTATCTATTGATAATGAAGGAGATATGTTATTTGTAAAAGTTGAAGAAAATCCAATAATTAACGGTATTTTTTTTGAGGGTAATAAAAAAATAAAAAAAGAGCAACTTCAATCAGAATTATCACTGAAATACCGGGAAAGATATACAAAAGCTAAGATCTTAAATGATACAAAAAAGATTGTAGATTTATATAAAAGAACTGGCCGATATGCCGTTGTTGTAGATCCTAAAATTATAGAATTGAGTGAAAATCGTTTAAATATTGTTTTCGAGATTAATGAAGGAAAACAAGCATTTATTAGAAAAATAGATTTTATAGGTAATAGAGATTTTTCCTCCGTAGAATTAGAGGAAAAATTGCTCTCTAAAGAAGCTCGTTGGTATCGCTGGTTTACACAAATGGATACATATGATGCTGATAGATTTTCATATGATTTAGAATTGTTGAAACGTTTTTACTTTGAACATGGATATTTAGATTTTGAAGTTATTTCATCTTCTGCAGAATTAACACCTAATCAGCAAGATTTTTATTTAGCGATAGTGCTGAAAGAGGGAAAAAGGTACAGAGTTAATAAAATAGAAATACAATCCTCTTTGAAAAATTTTGATACAGACAGTATACAAGATAAAATTACTTTGCAAAAGGGAAAGTTATATAACCAGTTAAAAGTAGATAATTCAATTGATACGTTGGTTGCTGTAGTGTCAGCACAGGGGTACCCATTTGTAGATATATCTGTTGAAAATAAAAAAGATGTGGAAAATTCGTTAGTTGATGTTGTTTACAATATCAAGGAAGGTCAGCATTTGTTTGTTGATGGATTAAATATAAAGGGAAATACACGAACAAAAGATCATGTTATTCGTCGAGAATTTAGATTTGGAGAAGGTGATGCCTTTGTTCCAGCAAAAGTTCGTCGTTCTAAACAAAGATTAGAAAATTTAGATTATTTTGATAAAATTGATGTTGATGTCGTTCCTGTAAATGAAAATGCAGATCGGGTTGATTTAACAACAGAAATTTCTGAAAAATCAACAGGAGCTTTGAAAGTTGGTTTAGGCTGGTCTTCTTATGATGGAGCTTTAGCAGAATTATCTGTTCAAGAAAAAAATTTTAGAGGGACTGGAAAAATATTGGGTTTTACAGCAAACGTTGCAGAAAAAAAGACAATGTTTGATGTCAATTTTGTAGAACCTTGGTATTTGGATCGAGAATTAGCCCTAGGATTTGACGTTTTTTATTTAACAAGAAATTATAAGGATACAAGTTCTTATGATACAGATATGGGGGGATTTTCAACATCTTTAAGTTGGAAGTATAGTGAGGAGTTGTCTCATACCGTAAAATATACGTTGAAAAATGATAGAATTTTAGACGTGAGTAAAGATGCTTCAATTTATATTAGGTCTCAAGAAGGATCTACAATTACTTCAATGATTTCTCAAACAATGTTTTGGGATTATTTAGACAATAAGTATAACCCAACTGAGGGATATTATTTTTCTTTTTCCAATGACTTAGCTGGTTTGGGGGGAGAGAATAAGTTTTTTAGATCTGATGTTAATGTCGGGTATTATGTGCCAGTGGTTGATCAAGTTGTTTTAAATTTAACATCTTCTGCTGGATATATTTGGGGGTTAGGTGGTGAAGAAGTTCGGCTTAACGATCGTTATTTCTTAGGTGGTGGTCGATTGAGAGGATTCGATGTTGGTGGAGCTAATGCAAGAGATGCTGATACAAAAGATTCTTTAGGAGGTAATTGGCAAGTTGTTGCGAGTGCACAATTGATGTTTCCTTTAGGACTTCCAAGTGAGTTTGGTATGAGAGGAAGAATTTTTACAGATATTGGTTGGGCTGGAAAGCCTGATACGGATGAGGATGCCAGAAAATTAAAGGCTAAAATTTCATCAAAGGATCAAGGATATGATTATTCTAGCAGTATGAGAATGAGTGTAGGTGTTGGTTTAACTTGGACCTCACCAATGGGACCAATTAATATTGATTTTGCAATTCCTGTTAAAAAGGAACGTTTTGATGATAAAGAATATTTTCGTATAAATTTTGGGACGGGGTTCTAATATGATGATAAAAAAAATGATAATTTTATTTGTAGTAATGATGGTTGCTTCTCCAGTATACGCAGGGCAAGTAGGTTTTATTAATGATCAGAGGCTAGCACATGAAGCTATTGCATTACAGGGATTACAGCAGGAATTTGAGGATAATAAATCTTCTTTAAATAATGAATTAAACAAAGAAGTTGAAGTAATTGTCAAAGAAAAAAAAGAATTACAGGAAAAAGAAGCCTCTAAGTCATTAACAAATGCAGAGCTAGGTTCAAGAATGGATGAGATTGCAAAAAAAGAACAAAATTTGCAGCAGAGAGCACAAGATGCTGGTCAGAAATTACAGCGTGAATTTACAGATGCTTTATTAAAGTTTAAGGAAGAGGCCATTAATCCAGTTGTTCAAGAAATGGCTAAAGAAAAAGGTTTTGATGCTATTATTGATGCCCGTTCAGCATTTTTTATAGATAATGGTTTGGATGTGACAGATGAAGCTATATCAAAAATTAATGAAAAAATGCCAAAAATTGATATGAAAAAAATTGTTTTTGACAAAATTTCTTCAACAGAAAGTAATGTAAATGAAGGTAAGAATATTGAAAAAAAACAAATAGTGAAAAAAACACCTTCAAAAAAAACATCGGTTTCTAAAAATGTAAATAAAAAAGTTAAAAAACAAGGAAAATAACAATGCCAGATAGTCGTTTTTTTAAGGTAGCAGGACCATTTACATTAAAGCAATTAGCTGAGATTTCAGGTTCCATAATAGCAGAAGGGGCTAATCCAGATAAAATTTTTTCAAATGTGTGTTCATTACATGAGGGAGATGAAAATAGTATCAGTTTTTTATTAAGCAAAAAATACTTAAGTGATCTGGAAAAAACAAAGGCTGGAGCTTGTATAGTTTCAGAAGAATTTAAGGATAAAGCTCCTAAAGGGGTGGAAGTTTTAGTTGCAAAAGAACCTTATCGAGCATATGGATTGGTAGCTCAGGCTTTTTATCCAAATGAATATCGTGAAGAAACATTTATTCATGAAAAGGCGTTCGTTGATCCAACAGCAAAAATAGGAAAAGGTTGTATTATAGAAGCAGGTGCCTTTGTTGGAGCAAATGCTGAAATTGGAGCTCATACTCATGTATGTGCCAATGCTTCAATTGAAAAAAATGTTATTTTGGGTGAAGATTGTATTGTTGGTATGAATGCTTCTGTTCAATATACAATTGCTGGAAATAAAGTTTATATTTATCCAGGAGCAAGAATAGGTCAAGATGGTTTTGGTTTTCATATGGGACAAAACGGGCATACCAAAATACCTCAATTAGGAAGAGTTTTGATAGGTAATGATGTCGAAATAGGTGCCAATACTTGTTTAGATAGAGGTGCATTAGATGATACAGTAATAGGAGATGGTTCTAGATTGGATAATTTAATTCAATTTGGGCATAATGTTCAAACTGGAAAGTGCTGTGTTGTTGTAGCTCAGGCTGGTGTGGCTGGATCTACGCACTTGGGAGACTTTGTCGTTTTAGCTGGACAATCTGGGATTGCTGGACATTTGAATATAGGAAGTGGAACACAGATTGCTGCTCAATCCGGAGTTATGCGGGATGTTGGTCCGATGGAACATTTAATGGGGACCCCAGCTGTTCCTGCAAAAGAGTTTATGAGACAATTTGCAACAATAAAGAAACTTGTTAAAGGTGGAGATGCAAAAAGCATAAAGTTAACATTTTCTCAAAAATTGAAGTTGTTGTTTTCAAAAAAAATATAGGAGGTAACGATGGGAATGTTTGTTCATCCAATGGCAATAGTTGAAAAGGGAGCTTTTTTAGGAGAAGATGTTTCCATTGGACCTTTTTGTTATGTTGGGGAAAAGGTGGTCCTTCATGATCGTGTAAGATTAATTTCTCATGCTTGGGTCGGTGGAAATACAGAGATAGGTGAGGATACTGAAATTAGTCCATTTGCATCTATTGGTGGAAAAAATCAGGATTTGAAAGATAAGGAAAAAATAGGGAAACTCTTTATAGGGAAAAGAAATTCTATTCGTGAATATGCAACGATGCAACCTGGAACACCGGATGATAATAATATAACTATCGTTGGTGATGATGGGTTATTTATGATAGGGACTCATATTGCTCATGATTGTCAAGTTGGAAATCATATAATTATGTCTAATAACGCAACATTGGCAGGACATGTAAAAGTTGGTGATTTCGCAATTATTGGTGGTTTATCAGCTGTACATCAATTTAGCAGAATTGGGAGAAATGCTATGATTGGTGGTATGAGTGGAGTAACACGAGATGTAATTCCATATGCATTGGTTGCTAATGGAAAATTAGAAGGAATAAATATCGTTGGATTGAAAAGACATGGTTTTTCAATGGTAGATATAAAAGATTTAACAAAAGCAGTTGATTTTTTGTTTAAAGGGAAGGGAACATTGACAGAAAGAGTAGAATCTATTTCTAGAGAGTATGAAAACTGTCAACCTGTTCAAGAAATTGTCCATTTTATGAAGTCAGATTATAAGCGTGGTTTTGTTCACTTTGCTGAAGGTAAGTGATGAAAAAATTAGGAATTGTTGCCGGGGGAGGAAAAATACCTCGACGTTTGATAGAGCAATTAAAGTCTAAAGGTCGTCCATATGAATTAGTTGCTTTGAAAAGAAATGCCTCTATGGATACAGTAAAAGGTGAAAAGTGTATATGGATAAGGTTAGGAGAGGCAGGAAAATGTGTTAAATATTTTCAAGAAAGAAATGTTGAAGAACTTGTCTTCATCGGTTCAGTAAAAAGGCCATCCTTATTTGATTTATGTCCAGATGCATTTTCAAGAAAATTTTTATCAAATATAGGTTTTAAAGCATTTGGTGATGACAATTTATTGAAAAAAGTGATTTTATTTGTTGAAAAAGAAACAAATTTTTCAATTGTTGGTATTCATGATGTTATGGATGGAATTACAGCTCCATTAGGTGTGATGGGAAAAATTCAACCAGATGCGCAAGCTTTGAACGATATAAATTATGGTGTAAAAATTGCTAAGGGAATAGGAAATTTAGACATAGGCCAAAGTGTTGTTATACAGCAAGGAATTGTATTGGGGGTTGAAGGCGTTGAGGGTACTGATAACTTGATAAAAAGGTGTAAGAAGTTATCTCGTGCAGGTCTAGGTGGAGTTTTAGTAAAATTAAAAAAGCAAAAGCAAGAAAAAAGAGTTGATTTGCCAACAATAGGTATTAAAACTTTGATTAATGCAAAAAAATCAGGTTTGAGAGGTGTTGCAGTTCAAGCAAATTATACTCTAATTGTAGATCAAGAAGAATTAATTAAAACTGCAGATAGATTAGGACTATTTGTTATTGGAATTGAAGTTACAGATGAATGAAAAAAAAAGGATATATTTAATTGCAGGTGAACCTTCTGGTGATTTACTTGCATCGAGGTTAATGAGATCTTTGGATCGCAAATTAGATCATGAGGTTGAATTCTTTGGTGTTGGTGGTGAAACAATGGAGCAATTAAATTTTAAAAGTCTGTTTGATTCATCTGATTTGGCTGTAATGGGATTGGCAGAGGTTATTCCATCAATACCTAGAATATTAAAAAGAATACATCAGACTGTAAATGATATTATAGAAAAAAAACCAGATATTGTTATAACAGTTGATAGTTGGAGTTTTAGTGCTAGAATTAACAAAAAATTGAAAAGTTTGAATTTAGGAATACCTCAAGTACATTATGTTGCTCCACAAGTTTGGGCGTGGAAAAAAGGAAGAGCAAAAACCTGTGGAAAATATATTGATAGGATGTTTGCTTTATTACCCTATGAACCTCAATATTTTTTACCATATGGTTTGCAAATAGATTTTGTTGGTCACCCAGTGGTTGAAAGTGGTGCATCCAAAGGACAAGGACAAAATTTTCGAAAAAATAATAATTTAGAAAAAAATGTAATATTATGTTTGCTGCCAGGTAGTAGGCGGTCAGAAATAAAATATTTAATGCCGGTTTTTGAAAAGACAATAATGTTGTTAAAAAAAGATTTTTCCAATTTAAAAGTTATACTTCCGACGGTTGTTACAGTGGAAAGTTCAATAAAAGAAATTACAAAAAAATGGAGTTTTCCTGTTCAAATTGTTTCAGGTGAGAAAAATAGGTACGATGTTTTTGCAGCAAGTGATGTTGCACTAGCCGCTTCGGGGACTGTTGCTTTAGAATTAGCAATGGCTAAAGTTCCATATACAATAGCGTATAAAATGAATAAAATAAGTTCTTTTTTAGCCAAAAGATTGGTAAAAGGACGTTTTGCAAATTTAATTAATATTTTAGCTGATAAATCCATTGTGAAGGAAAATTTGCTAGAAAATTGTCAACCTGAAATTTTATATGAAGAGATAAAAAAATTATTATTAGATAAAACATATAGCGAAAACGAAGTAAAACAAGCTTATGATGTTTTAAAAATTTTAGGAGCTGAAAACGAGGAAACACCAAGTGATAAAGCTGCAAAAATTGTGATTAAAATGATAGAGGAAAAATAAAATGGGATGTACACATAATTGTTCAACATGCTCTCATCATTGTGGAGGGGCTGAAGGAGAACAATCAAAAGAAGATTTTTTAGTAAAAGCAAATGATTTGACTCATGTTAAAAAGATGATTGCTGTTGTGAGTGGAAAAGGAGGAGTTGGAAAATCCTCTGTGACATCAATGTTAGCAGTTGCAGCACAAAATAAAGGTTTTTCATCAGCAATTCTTGATGCAGATATTACAGGCCCATCTATTCCAAAGGCATTTGGAATACATGAAAAAGCATTTGGTACGGATAGTGGAATTTATCCTGCGATGACAAGCTCAGGTATAGAAGTAATGTCAATTAATATGCTGTTAGAAAATGAGACAGATCCTGTTATTTGGAGAGGTCCTGTTATTGCTGGAACAGTAAAGCAATTTTGGACAGATGTTATTTGGCAAGATGTTGATATGATGTTTATTGATATGCCTCCAGGAACAGGAGATGTTCCTTTGACAGTTTTTCAATCATTACCAATAGATGGAATAATAGTAGTAACTTCACCTCAAGATTTGGTGTCAATGGTTGTTGAAAAAGCTGTAAAAATGGCAGAAAAAATGTTTATACCTGTTTTGGGAATAGTAGAAAATATGTCTTATTTCTTATGTCCAGATTGTAATAAAAAACATTATATTTTTGGGAAAAGTCATGTAAATGATATTGCTGAGAAGTATAATATAAGCAACGTAATAAAATTGCCAATAAATCCAGAATTAGCAAGAATGTGTGATGAAGGATTAATTGAAAATTACTCAGGATCTGAATTTGATCAATTATTAAATTCAGTTTCAATTACTGATTAATCAAAAAAACCAAAAAGGGGATACTCAGCTTCTGCACGATAGTATGAGCCGTCCCCGTCAGATCGTTTATGACTTGAAAATAGAGTAAAATGGTCAACATAGAATTCGTCAGATTTAAAAAGATTGTGATATTCAATAAATTTTTGAACATCTTCAGGTGTTGTACCGTGTAATTTTGCAAGTCTTGAATGTGCATGAAATTTGTGTTTATCCGCTCCTAGTTTGTATCTGTTAATGACGCTTTCTATTTTATCATGTAAAAAATCAAGAGGTTGATAGTAATTAACGCCAGCCCAAAGGTGTCTCATTTGCATACCTGTTGCAAAAAATCCCACTTGTGTCATTTGGAGGCTAAAGGCAGGCGCTTGGATTTGCATGAAACCATCATGTAAATCATTAGCATCGCGTTCATCAACATTTCCAATAAAACGCAAAGTTATATGAAGATTATTTCGTTCAGTCCAAGTTGCTCCAGGAACTCCACCTCGCAGAGAATAGAGTTGATCTTTAATCTGTTCTGGGAATTCAATTCCTGCAAATAAACGTATCATAGTCAAAACTCCTCTCTAAAAATTTAAGCTAATATAATGTTAACATAAGTAGTTAAATTTATGTTTAATTTTTATCAGAAAAAACATCCAAGGTCGTACATGATTTTGCTTTATAAGATATCAATTTACTTACAGGGCAAACACTTTCATCAATTTGTCCTGTTAATAAAGCATGTAATTCATTTGCAGCATTTTTTCCAGAAGCTACGGCTTCCACAATTGTTGATGCTCCGTGTGAACAGTCTCCAGCATAAACAATTTTTGACATTTGTTTTTGAGGGTCAGCCTTTGAACCAACGGCCATAATAACTAAATTAAAGTCGGGTCTTTTTATAGTTGATTTAGGAATATCTTCCAATTTCGTTCCATTAAAGCGTGTTTTGCATGTAAATAAGTTATAAGTTTTTTTTACTTCTTTTATTTTTACAACACGTGTCATTGAAGTGATATCAATTTGTTTGTTTAATAACCAAGAACGTTCTTCCTGAGTTAGTCTCATATCGCAAATTCTTCTTCTAACAAACATTTCAACGTTTGCTGCTCCCATGTTTTTAGCAGTGATTGCACAATCTGTAGCTACAGCGCCTCCACCTAAAATAGCAACATTGCCAAGTGTTTTATATTTTTCAGGAGTAGAAAGATAATCCATAAAAGAAATTGCTAACTTTTCTCCAGGGATTCCCATTTGTGTTAAATTTTGTTCTCCAACAGCGATAATAACACCATCATAACCATCTTTGAGTAAATCAGGAGGATTAGAAATATGATGATTAAGCTTAATAGAGATATCCCCTAATTGCATAATAAAGTTCCAATCTTGATCGATAATCGTTTGTTCTAATCTGTGATTTGGAATTAGTTTTGCAGCACCGCCTACTTTATCAGATCCCTCAAAAACAGTTACACTATATCCTTTTCTTGCAAGAACAGCAGAAGCTGCCATGCCTGCAGGCCCAGCTCCAATTATAGCAATGTTTTTATTATTTAAACACACTGGCTTTGGAAGTGGAAAATTATTTAATTCTCTTGCATTTTTTATAATAGTGGCTTGAACCTGAGGAATCCTTATAGGTATATCTAAATTTTTTCGACTACAAGCTTTCATACAAAATTGATCAGGACATGTTAAACCACAAATTAGTCCGAGAGGATTAGCCTTCAAAATGGAAATTGCCGATTTAAGATAACTATCAGCTGTTAATCCTTTTGCTAATTGTATGAATTCTGCAGGGGAACAATTTGCAGGACAAGCTTTCATGCAGGGTTTATCTGGACAGTTTAAACATCTATCTAATTCATTTATAATCTGAGCTTTTGTTAAGTATTGTTTTTGAGTCATTATTGAGTAATCCTAACACACTGAATATAATCATATACTATTGGGATTTTTTATCAAGAAACACTTAAATTTTATTTTTTTTGACAAAAATTAAAATTAAAACTTTTTTTGTCTAAAATTTTATGATAGGATGCGAGAAGTAAAGATATATAAGAGGTTTGTAAATATGTCTACAGTGGCACCAATTTTTATCGGTGGAGCTTTTATTCCACCTGCAGTTTCGACTCTTTCAGAAGAAGAAAAATTATTAAAAGAACAAAAAAGAGAAGAAAGATTAAATAAATTAATAGAACGTGTTTCAAAATCATCTCCTATTGGGAAAAGGGTGATAGAATCAGCTTTAGAACGTGGAATCAGTATTTGCTTTGATAGTGAAAATGATAATACTCTTGGTAAATATATTCCTTCTATGGAATGTGTCATTTTAAATGAAAAATACCCTGACGATAAATTGTTGAGTACAATTGTTCATGAATGTAGGCATTCTGAACAAAAACCTGTAAAAGATCATACCTATACGATTTTAGCAGGAGCTCGTGAAACTCGTGCTTTGGAAGCGGATGCTATGGCTCATGAGTGTGCAGCTGTATATCAAATGAGAAAAACTGAGCCAGAAACTTATAAATTATTTAAGCAAAGACATACAGGGATAATGCTTGCTTACGAAAATAGTTTTGAAAAAGAAAAAGATGAAAAAAAAGCAAAGTCAGAAGCTTTTAAGGCATGGTATGATGATGCATCCTATGTTGAACTGTATGATCGTGGAATAGTTGAATTTATGGCAATGGGATCAATGTATTCTGGCGGATATAAAAATGATATGCCAGCTGAAAAATTAATTGAAAATGTTGATTACGTTGAAAAATCATTTTTTGATTCTAAGAGAGCGATGACTTTTAGTGAAAAAGTTGTAAAAGAAACTCAAAAAGCAGAACGAGGACATATAAGACATCTTCTTAACATTTTTGGGCGAAATAAGATAAAGACCTCTGCTGATGATATGTATGTGAGAAAACAGGATGGAAGTGTATCTTCTCCTAAGAATAAGCAAGATGCTATAATGAAAAAGATGTTAATGGCGGAAGCTGGTAGATAGTTATGCTACAGACTGATTTTGAGAACATAGATAAAGTAAAACAAGATAAACGCCTAGGTGATTTAATAGAGAGAGTTTGTTTTGCATCAAAAACAGGAAGGGAATTGATTCAAGATGCGATTTCTCGTGGAATTGACTTTCAAATGAGTGATGAAATTGGAAGTGCTAGCGGAGCTTTTAGAGCGAAAGAAAATAGAATTTATCTTAATCAACATTGTTCTGATAATGAGTTACTAACAGTTTTGGTTCATGAAGCAAGGCATTCGCAACAGAATATTTTCGCTTATGAAAAAGAGAATAGTTTTTATAGTGCTGTTGCTATTACGCGAGCTAAAGAAGCAGATGCTACAGCATATCAATGTCAAGCTGCTTTTGAAATGGCAACCTTAGAGTATGAAGCTTTTGAAGATATGGTACTCATAAAGCCAGAGATAATGAATCCATTTTTAGAATCAGTTCGAAAAAATGAAGGAGTGGATAAAGCTAGAAGTGTAGCTTTTGAACATTGGTATGATTCTGATTTATCAAGAGATGCGTATGATCAACGTGTCTTAACATGTCTTCAATATGGAGATATCCAAGGCAAAAAAATGATTTCAGGAAAACAGTTATCAAGTCAAATAGCTCCATATATTAATGCAGATTTTTTTTGTCAGAAAAATGCATGTAAAATGTCTCAAGAGATAATAGATAAAGCTAATGAGATAGAGAAAAAGAATGTTGGTATTTGTTCTGCAGATAGGTTTTATGCTGTACAAAAAGATGGTTCAATAAAACCTCCAAAAGATTATTCTTCTATTATTAATTTAAATACTTTAAAATCAATCAGAAGTATGTAAAAGATAAAGTATAAAGTTAAACTTTAAATTATTTGTAGTGTTTGTTTGTTTTTTTATAAAAATAAAAATAAGTTGCATTAAAAATAAACTGAGTTATATTTCAGCATATTAATTTTTTTATGGAGTTTAGATATGTTTATAAGCCCAGTATTGGCTCAGGATGCCTCTGTTGCAGTAAATAGTGCCGCAGTATCAGGGAATCCTTTGAGAATATTGTTACAATTTTTAATAATATTTATTGTTTTCTATTTCTTTTTAATTCGTCCACAAAATAAAAAAATGCGTGAACATGTAAATATGCAATCTACTATTGCTAGAGGCGATACGATCATTACAAATGGCGGAATTGTTGGAAAAGTGATTAGATCAAATATGGATGATTTGTTGGTTGAGATTGCTGATGGTGTGAGAGTAGTTGTTCTTCGTGATCATGTTTTAGCAAAAAGAAAAGAACCAGTAGAAATATCAAAAGAAGATGCTTCTGCAAATGACAACGGAAAAAAAGATAGTGAAGGTTTAAAAGATCTTTTAACAAAAAAGGGAAAGTAAATGTTTAATTATCCAAAATGGAAAGTGATTCTAATTTCTGTTATAGCCTGTGTTGGAATTTTCTTCTGTATTCCAAATATGCTACCTCAAGAAAAACAAGCTAATTTGCCACGTTGGTGGGCTCCAATGACTTTAGGTCTTGATTTACAAGGTGGTTCTCAGTTGTTATTGCAAGTTGATTTGGATCAAGTTTTAAAAGAACAGATGATGGCCAATAAAGATGCAGCTAGAGATATTTTGCGTAAAAATAATGTGCTTTTTACTGGTTTAAGAGAAGAAGATAATGCCTTAAAGCTTAAAATAACAAAGTTTGATCAAGTATCTAAAGCTGTTAATTTATTGCGTAATCAAATAGATAAAGGAAATATAGATGTTTCTGAATTGAATGGTGAATTAACAGTTACGATTAATGAACAAGCTGTGTTAAAAATGAAAAATCAGGCTGTTAATCAATCTATTGAAATCGTACGTCGTCGTATAGATCAACTTGGAACAAAAGAGCCTTCAATAATGAGACAAGGAAATGACCGTATTCAAGTTCAATTGCCGGGTATTGAAGATCCTAATGAAGTAAAAAAATTGTTAGGTAAAACAGCAAAAATGACTTTTCATTTTGTAGATGATAAGGTGAGTTTGGCTGATGCTCAGAGAGGAAAATTGCCATTAGATGCAAAAGTTGTTCCAGGAGCGGAAGATGCTTCACAAGGAAGTTATATTATTGAAAGAAAATCAATTGTTGGTGGTGAACATTTAACAGATGCTCGTGCAGATTTTCAAGATGCAGAAGCTGTTGTTGCTTTCAGATTTAATTCATTTGGTGCAAAAAAATTTGCTCAAGCTACTCGTGATAATGTTGGACGCAGACTTGCTATTGTTTTGGATGGTAAGGTTTTAACTGCCCCAGAAGTTAAATCAGCTATTACAGGTGGTTCAGGCGTTATTACTGGAAGTTTTACAATTGAAAGTGCAAATGAATTAGCATTAATGCTGAGAGCAGGTGCTTTGCCAGCTCCTTTAGAAGTTGTTGAAGAACGTATAGTCGGTCCAGGATTAGGAACTGATTCTATAGACGCAGGTAAAAAATCATGTGTAATAGGTCTCGTATTGGTATTAGTCTTTGTTCTTGCAACGTACGGTTTGTTTGGTTTATTTGCTGATGTAGCTTTGCTTTTAAATTTATGTTTACTATGTGGTGTCATGAGTATGTTAGGAGCAACATTAACACTTCCTGGAATTGCTGGTGTGGCATTAACCTTAGGAATGGCTGTTGATGCGAATGTTTTAATTTATGAACGTATGCGTGAGGAACAATCAGCTGGTAGATCAATTCTTGATACGATAGATGCAGGATTTAGTAATGCTTCGTCTGCAATTTTCGATTCAAACCTGACAAGTTTATTTGCTGGTGCAATTTTGATTTGGTTGGGAAATGGACCTGTTCGTGGTTTTGGTGTAACAACATGTTTAGGTTTAATTACATCAGTATTTACAGCAGTATATGTAACAAAGGTTTTGATTCTTGCCTGGGTTAAGATTTGCAAACCTTCAAAATTAAATGTGTAGGAGATTATACATGCCAAGATTAATACATTTTTTTATAAAACCAACGCATATTAATTTTATAGGTGTTAGAAGAATAGCTTTTGTAATTTCTTTGTTAATGTGCATTGTCTCTATCGTTTCTATTTCTACCAAAGGCTTAAACTTAGGTATTGACTTTAGAGGCGGGGTCTTGATGGAAGTTCAAGCCGATAAAACAATAGATATGAAAGAATTGCGTTCAAAATTAGAACATTTGAATGTTGATTTACAACCTGTTGGTGAAAATGGAACTGAAGTTCTCATTACAGCTTTGGGTAAAGGAAGTAATGAACAAGAACAAATGAAGGTCACAAAAGATGTTCGATCAATTCTGGGTGAAGAATATTCTTTTCGTCGTGTCGAAATGGTAGGACCTCGTGTTGGAGAAGAATTAATTCATAATTGTGTACTTGCTGTTATTTTAGCAGGAGTTATGATCACTGTTTATGTTTGGACACGATTTGAATGGGAATTTGCTTTAGGAACAATGTTATCATTAATTCACGATATCATTATTGCTGTAGGTCTTTTTTCAGTATTCCAATTAGATTTTGATATGACAATTATTGCAGGTATAATGACTTTGGCGGGTTTCTCTGTAAATGATACAATTGTTTCTTATGATCGTATGCGTGAAAATTTGAGTAAATATCGCAAAATGCCGATTGAAGAAATGATTAATAAGACAACAAATGAAATGCTACCTAGAACATTGTTAACAGGTATGTCTACAATTATCATGTTGGTAATTATGTTGTTCTTAGGGGGATCTGTCTTACAAGGTTTTGCTTTAATGATGTTGTGGGGAATTTTAGTAGGAACATATTCCTCTATCTACATTGCAATGCCAGTTCTATTGTATTTAGATATTAGAAAGACAATGGAAAGTCATGAAGTAGTAAATCCTTTTGGAAATGTTGAATAAATTTTTATTTTATTCGTAGAAAAGGCCCCATTTAGGGGCTTTTTTTATTTGATTTTAAATTAATGATTGTTTTTCTTTAATTTATGATATAAAAGGAGAACGAAAGTTATTCTATGCACTTGTTTTTGCGGGTGTGGTGAAATTGGTAGACACGCCAGATTTAGGTTCTGGTGGTTAGCGCCGTGGGGGTTCGAGTCCCTTCACCCGCACCAATAATAAGATAAAGTGAATAGGGTTTTTGTTGTAGATTTTTTTAGAATAGGATTGGATTCCAATGAATGTAAAAGAAACAAAAGTTGAAGGATTAAAACATTCCTTTGAGATAGTTGTTTTAGCTGATGAAATCGCTGAAAATTTAACAAAGAAA
Source organism: Alphaproteobacteria bacterium (assembly GCA_024413465.1). Taxonomy (GTDB): domain Bacteria; phylum Pseudomonadota; class Alphaproteobacteria; order CAAGCB01; family CAG-977; genus UBA2903. The sequence goes on along the minus strand of JAKSVU010000001.1, from coordinate 220,443 downwards.
ATAAAAGAAATTGGTGAAACAGCAACGATTCCAGGCTTTAGAAAAGGAAAGGCTCCAGAGAGTTTTTTACGTCAGCGTTATGAAGGCGCCGCAATGGGGGAAGTCGTTGAAGAATTAATTCAATCCGAATCGACAAAAGTTCTTTCTGATAATAAGTTACGTCCAGCACACAGACCAAACGTAAATGTCATCTCTTTTGATAAAGGTAAAGATTTGGTGTTTACGATGGATTTTGAGGCTATACCTGAAATTACACCAATTGATTTTTCAAAGATCTCATTGGAAAAAATGATTGCAGATGTAGACGAAAAAGAGATTGAGAAAACCTTACAGCGTTTGGCTGAATCACGCAAGGATTCTAAGAAAGTTGAAGAAAATCGAGCTGCCGTTAAGGGTGATATTGCAGTGATAGATTTTGTTGGATCAGTTGATGGAGTTGAATTCCAAGGTGGAAAAGGTAATGCTTATCCGTTAGAATTGGGGTCAAATTCATTTATTCCTGGTTATGAAGATCAAATAATTGGGCATAAAGTTGGTGATAAATTTGATGTTAATGTGAAATTTCCAGAAAATTATGGTGCAAAAGATTTGGCTGGAAAAAATGCAGTTTTTGCAGTTGAAATTAAGGAATTGCGTGAAAAGAAAACTGTTGAATTGAATGACGAATTTGCTAAATTTTTTGGAAAAGAGAAATTAGATGAAGTTCGTGAAATGGTTCGCATGGAGTTGTCTCATGAATATGAAAGTGTTTCAATGGATAATTTGAAGAAAACTTTGTTGGATAAGTTAGCTGATGCTCATGATTTCCCTGTTCCTGAAATAATGGCCAATGAAGAATTTGATGCAATTTGGAAGCAAATTGAAACGGCTAAGTCTAAAAATAGCTTAGATGCTGAAGATGTTGGAAAAACTGATGATGAATTGAAAATAGAATATAAATCTATTGCAGAAAGACGAGTTCGTTTAGGGTTGTTGTTGGCTGAAATTGGGGCAAAGAATAATATTTCTGTTACGGATGCAGATTTAAATAGAGCAATCATGATGGAGGCTCGTCAATTTCCTGGTCAAGAAAAAGCTGTTTTTGATTTTTATGCAAAACATCCAGAAATGTTAGATCGTTTAAGAGCACCATTATTTGAAGATAAAGTTGTTGATTTTATTTTAAAGGGTGTTTCTTTGATAGAAAAGAAAGTATCTCCTGAAGACTTATATAAAGTGGGAATGTCTGCTGAAAAATCAGATAAAAAGGATACTAAAAAGAATTCAAAACAAAAAAAAGAAACAAAAACTGATGGTGAAAGTAAAAAATCTTCAACAAAGAAGAAAAAAGTCGAAGGTTAAAGAATAACACGAGGAAAGAACCAGCAAGTATGAAGCTTGTTGGTTCTTTTTCAGCTTTATAGAAAAGGAAAAAAAGATGATTGAAAGAGATCCAATTGATGTATTTAAAGATACCTTAGTTCCGATGGTTGTGGAGCAAACAAGCCATGGTGAAAGATCTTTTGATATTTATTCCAGATTATTAAAGGAACGAATTGTTTTTTTGACTGGAGAAGTTCAAGATGATGTTTCTAGTTTGATTTGTGCACAGTTGTTATTTCTAGAGTCTGAAAATCCTAATAAAGATATCTGTTTTTATATAAATTCTCCAGGTGGAGTAGTAACATCTGGTATGGCAATTTTTGATACGATGAATTATATAAAATGTGATGTTTCAACTGTATGTATAGGGCAGGCAGCTTCAATGGGATCATTACTGTTAACAGCTGGAAAAAAAGGTAAAAGATTTTGTTTGCCTAATGCTCGTGTGATGATTCATCAACCGTCGGGTGGTTTTAGAGGTCAGGCTGCTGATATCGAAATTCATGCACGTGAGATTTTAAATTTGAGAAAACATTTAAATGATATTTATGTTCAACAAACAGGTCAATCTCTAGAAATTATTGAGAAAGCAATGGATCGTGATAATTTTATGAGTGCTACTGAAGCTAGAGATTTTGGGTTAATAGATGAAGTTATTACTTCAAGAGTTTAATTGAAGGAAATATAATGAAAAAGACATCTAATGAAAAAGAAGAATTACTGCATTGCTCCTTTTGTGGGAAAACGCAACTTGAAGTTAAAAAATTAATTTGTGGACAAGATGGGTATATTTGTAATGAATGTTTAGAGGCTTGTACTAAATTAATTGAAAAAGCTCCTACTTTTAAGACTGATGGTAAAATACCAGCTCCGCAAAAGATAAAGGAATTTCTTGATGACTATGTGATAGGTCAAGATAATGCCAAAAAGGTTTTAGCCGTAAGTGTTTATAATCATTATAAAAGATTGCATGCAAATAGTATTCATTCTAAAGATGTTGAAATAACAAAGTCGAATATTTTACTGATTGGGCCAACTGGGTCAGGTAAAACATTGTTAGCACAAACTCTCGCTCGTATTTTAGATGTTCCTTTCGCAATTGCTGATGCGACAACATTAACAGAGGCTGGTTATGTCGGTGATGATGTAGAAAATGTCATATTGAAATTAGTTCAAGCAGCAGATGGAGATATTTCAAAAGCAGAGCATGGTATAATCTATATTGATGAAATTGATAAAATTGCTAGAAAATCTGAGAGCATGTCAATAACAAGAGATGTATCAGGAGAAGGGGTTCAACAGGCTCTATTGAAAATTATTGAAGGAACAGTTGCATCAGTTCCACCTCAAGGTGGAAGAAAACATCCACAACAAGAATTGCTACAGGTAAATACAAAGGATATATTATTTATTTGTGGGGGAGCTTTTGCGGGAATTGAGAAAATAATTCAACAAAGATTGACAAGATCATCAATTGGATTTGGGGCTAACGTTTTTGCTCCAGATGATAAAAAAGTTGGGGAGTTGCTTAAAGAAATTGAACCTGATGATTTATTGAAATTTGGATTAATTCCAGAATTTGCAGGAAGGGTACCTGTTATTTCTACATTAGATGATTTATCTGAAGAAGCATTGATAGATATATTAACTCAGCCCAAAAATGCTCTCATTAAACAATATCAAGCATTATTTGAAATGGAAAATGTTAAATTAACGTTTACAGATGATGCATTGAAGGCAATTGCTAAAAAGGCTATTGATAGAAAAACTGGAGCGAGAGGTTTGAGATCAATAGTTGAAACTTTATTGTTGGATGAAATGTTTGAACTTCCTTCCTTATTAGATGTTTCAGAAATTATTGTGGATGAAAAATGTGTGTTAAAGGAAGCAAAGCCACAAAGAATATTTGTAAAGAAAAAAAGTAATAAAAAGGAAATAGCTTCATAATTTTTTGGAGGACTCTTTGATGTCAAATTCTAAGGATAAAAAAATAGAAAAGTATCCCCTTCTTTTGCTGAGGGATATTGTTATCTATCCAAATATGGTTTTGCCATTATTTGTCGGAAGAGAAAAATCTGTAAATGCTTTGGATCTTGTAATGAAAGATACAAAAAGAATTGTTCTTTTAACGCAACGTGATGCTGTTGTTGAAAATCCTACTCCAGATGAATTATATACAATTGGTACATTATGTACAGTTATTCAGATGTTAAAATTACCAGATGGAACTGTAAAAGCACTCGTGGAGGGAAATGAGCGGGTAAAAATAATAAATTTTTTAGATAATCCGACATATTATGAAGCAAATGTTGAAAAATATCCTGATAAATTAACAAAAAAAATTGATATAGACGGAGTAATGAGGTCTGTTATTGGCCAATTTGAAGAATATGCTCGGTTATACGAAAAAATTCCACCAGAAATTGTGTCTGCGGTTTCTCAAATAACAGAACCATCAAAATTATCAGATATTATTTCTTCAAATTTATCTTTTAAAATTCAAGATAGACAAGAGTTACTTGAAATTCAAAATGTACATAAAAGATTAGAAAAGTTGTATGTTTTGATTGACGCAGAAATAGATCTTTTACATGTAGAAAAAAAAATAAGAAAGAGAGTAAAAAAACAGGTAGAAAAATCTCAAAGGGACTATTATTTGAATGAGCAAATAAAAGCAATTCAAAAAGAATTAGGTGATGAGGATGAGGTTGCTGAATATAATGAAATTGAGCAAAAAATAGCAAAATCTAAAATGTCAGATGAGGCTAGAGAAAAGGCAAATTCTGAATTAAAAAAATTGCGTCATATGAATCCAATGTCTTCAGAGGCAACAGTTGTTCATAATTATTTGGATTGGTTGGTTGATTTACCTTGGGGAGAAAAATCAGAAATCAATACCGATATGGATAATGCAGAAAAGATTCTTAATGAAGATCATTATGGATTGAAAAAAGTTAAAGAACGAATATTGGAATATTTAGCAGTCCAAAAAAAGACGAAATCAGTTAATGGACCAATTATATGTCTTGTTGGACCTCCTGGTGTTGGAAAAACTTCTTTGGGAGAATCTATAGCTCGAGCTACTGGAAGAAAATTTATTAGAACATCCTTAGGTGGAGTTCGTGATGAGGCTGAAATTCGAGGTCATCGTAGAACATATGTTGGAGCTATGCCTGGGAAAATTATACAAAATATAAAAAAGTCTAAAGTAAAAAATCCGTTATTTTTACTGGATGAAATTGATAAGTTGAGTACAGATTGGCATGGCGATCCAGCTTCTGCTTTGTTAGAAGTTCTTGATCCTGCACAGAATAAAGCATTTAATGATCACTATCTTGAAGTTGATTACGATTTATCAGATGTGATGTTTATTACAACGGCAAATTCATTAAATATGCCAAGACCATTATTGGATCGTATGGAAATAATTAGAATTGAAGGGTACACAGAAGATGAAAAAATTGAAATTGCCAAAAGACATCTTATCCTAAAACAATTGAAAAATGCAGGTCTTAATGAAAAAGAGTGGTCTATTACAGATGAAGCAATTCGTAAATTAATACGTTTGTATACGAGAGAAGCTGGAGTTAGAAATTTAGATCGTGCTTTGGCAAATTTAACACGAAAAGCTACTAGAGAAATTTTAAAATCTAGGAAGAAAAAAACTATAACGGTAACTGATAGAAATTTGAAAAAATATGCTGGAGTTCCACCATATACATACGGGATTGCTGAAAAAAGGAATCAAGTTGGTGTTACTACAGGATTAGCTTGGACAGAAGTCGGTGGAGATATTTTATCTATAGAAGCTCTTTTAATGCCAGGAAAAGGTCGTGTAATTAAAACGGGAAAATTGGGTGAAGTGATGCAGGAATCAATTTCTGCAGCATTTAGTTTTGTACGTTCTCACAGCATAGAATTTGGTATACGTCCAGATTTATTTGAAAGACGCGATATACATATTCATGTTCCTGAGGGAGCAACTCCAAAGGATGGTCCTTCTGCAGGTGTGGCTATGTGTACATCATTAGTTTCTGCGTTAACAGGTATTCCTGTTTTTAAAGATATTGCAATGACAGGTGAAATAACATTAACAGGGAATGTATTGCCAATAGGGGGATTAAAAGAAAAGTTATTGGCAGCTTTACGAGCTGGTATTAAGACGGTTCTTATACCAATGGAAAATAAAAAGGATTTAGAAGAAATTCCTGAGAATGTAAAAAAAGGACTAGATATAATTACAGTTTCTAATGCTAGAGATGTGTTAAAAAGAGCTCTAGTTCGTCCGTTGGTTCCGATAGAATGGGATGAAAAAGAGTTTGATCAGAAAAATTGTTCAGATAAAAAGGATGATGAAAGTATTTTTTGCTAGCAAAAAATATAATTAAAAAAATTGATTAAACATATGATTTGAAGCTTTTAGAGCTTGTTGATGTTCGATAGGCGAGTGTACACGAAGCACGTCAATTTTATCACAGATAGAGAGAGAAATTGCAATAGTTTCTAAGTCTCGCTTTTCAGGTTTTTTTGAGGAAAATGTTTCCATAAATGATTTTCTAGAATGACCAATCAGTATTCGTAATCCATATTTTTGAAATTCTTCAATATGTTGTAAAATTAATAAGGATTGGTTTTTTGTTTTTCCAAATCCAATTCCAGGATCAAAAATAAAATGATTAAGATTGAGATTTGTTTTTGAAAAAGTATCTAACTTTTTTTTGAGCCAATTTTCTATGTTAGGGAGAGTATCTTTTAGAGGTAATTGTCGGATATCTTCATTATGCATAAAAATAAAATTTTTATTGGGGTGCTCTTTTGCTAAAGAGAGCATATTTTTATCATTAAATCCATGAATGTCATTTATTATATCAAAATTATGATAAAGAGCTAATTCAGCTGTTTTATAATGATACGTATCAATGCTAAATTTAGTAAAAGATAAAATATTTTTTTGTTTGGATATATGTTTAAAAATTTCGATTAGTCTATTTTGTTCAGTTTCTTCATCAATGGGATTTACATCAGGATTCGATGCTTCTGCTCCGATATCAATAATTTGAATACTATTTTTTATCCAATGCGAGATTTTTTGTTTACATTTTTTTATAGAAAATTCATTTTCAGAAAATGAATTTGGGGTAGCATTTATGATTCCCATAATGAGAGGTTGATGAGATTTTTTATATAAATATTTTTTTGAAATTTGCTTAAACCATGAAAGTGGGTCAAGAACAAAACTTCTTTCTAAATATAAAGAATGTGGAATAGTCAAGTTAGAAGTTCTTATTTGGACATCATTATGTTCGATTATATCTAAATCAATGGTTCTTGGTGACCATTTTTCGTGAGCACTTCTCTTTAAAGTGAATTCAATATCCTTTAAATCACTTAAAATTTTAAATGGTGAATTTTTCGTTTCTAATTTAAAAATGCAATTTAAATAAGGTTTATTCCAATCATCTTGTGCATTTTTATATAATAAGGCTGCTGGAGTTTCATAAAGAGGCGAAACCTCTAAAATACTATACCCTTTTTTTTGAAGGAGTTTGTATGCGTTTATTATATTACTTTTACGGTTTCCTAAATTAGAACCAACAGCTATATAAGAGGTCATTTTTTCAAATTAGCAAGAGCTGCAAAAGGAGAGTCTTCATTCAAAACAATATGCTCATTTTTTTTGAAAGAATTTTTATATTTGACTCGAATCATAATTTGATCATTTTCAATAATAGCTTTGAAACCTAAAAACAACAGAATATCGCTAATTTCATCTTTTTTTAATCCTGCTAATGACAATAACTCAGGTGGTAATGGAACAAGTTCATTTTTATTTATTCTCGTTACCTCGCGAAGCTTTGCAGAAAATCTTTCCATAATATCAACTCTGATTGCTTTCCTTCCCGCGAGAATATAACCTTGAACATTATATATTTGTTTATGAATTTTTTTATCAATATCAATTGACATTTTCCCATCAAATTTTAATTCAGGTGATGAAGATAGTTTTTCATTCCATACTTTCCATAAAATTGTACAAATTCTTTGTGCAGATGGCTTCAACAATAATGGAAAAAATAAATAGTTATATCCAAAACGAATTCCAATTTTGGCAATTCTTTTTCGATCTTCATCCTTGATTTTTTCAATCATATCTTGAACTATATTTCTAGGCATTGTTCCAAAATGTTCTGTAAGTTGAAATAAAATACCTCGACCATAAGCAGAGATTTCATTTTCTTTTGTAGCTTTTAAGGCATTGTACAAAGGAAATAACTTTTCATTAAGATAATATTCTAACCAACGATCAATAACTTTTGAAATCTTATTAATTGATAGTGTTGAAATGGAGTTGTGTGTTTTTATCATAATTTGTGGATGAAGATTATCCTGACCTTTACAAATATTTCCAATAGATTCATTTTTAAAAAGTATAGCCCCATCATCAGATATTGAAAAGTTTTCTTGTGTTGATAGGTATATATCGTTGATTTTCTTTTGAAATTCAAAAAAAAGAAAATTGTTTAAATTTTCGAAAAAATCTTTTTCATTTGGACGACTTAAATTAAGTGTTGTTGATGATTTAAAGCATAAACCTGAAATTTGTCCAACTACAGTATTATCCGTAGTTAAAATAACGTTATTTTCTTCATCTTTGTAAAAGTTAAACGAATTTGTCATCGATGTGAATACCTTAATATTGTATGTGAAAGTTTGATTTACTATAAGTCTATTTTTTATCGACTGCAATAACAAAGAATTTTGTTTTTTAATATATTGAGTCCTTGAAAAAAAATTTTTTATACTTACTTATTAAGATAGGAATTTTTATGAAAGGAAATAAGTATGTCTGAAGAAAAAATGGAATTTCAAGCAGAAGTTGGTAAAGTTTTAGATATCGTTGTTAATGCATTATATTCCAATACAGATGTCTTTCTTCGAGAATTGATATCAAATGCATCTGATGCTTGTGATAAATTACGTTATGCAGCTATTGTAAAACCAGATATTGCAAAAGGTGATGGTGAATTTAAAATAAATATTATTCCAGATAAAGAAGCAAAAACACTTACAATAAGTGATAACGGAATTGGAATGAATCGTGAAGATCTAATAAAAGATTTGGGGAGTATTGGAAAATCAGGTTCTGCTGAATTTTTGAATAATTTAACGGGCGATAAACAAAAGGATGCAACAATAATTGGACAATTTGGGGTAGGTTTTTATTCTGCTTTTATGGTTGCAGAAAAAGTTGAAGTACGTTCTAGAAAAGCTGGAGAAGATCAAGGGTGGTTGTGGTCTTCAACTGGAAGAGGAATATTTACCATCTCAGAGGAAGAAAATGTTTCTAGAGGTACACAAGTTAAACTTTTTTTGAAAAAGGATTTTGAAAAGTTTGCAGAAGCAGGAGATGTTAGAACAATAGTTCGTCAATTCTCAGATCATATTTCTTTCCCTGTAGTTATGAATTATTTGGGTGAAACAGAAACTATAAATCAGGCAACAGCTTTATGGACTAGAAATAAAGCTGAAATTACAGAAAAAGAATATAGTGATTTTTATAGACATATATCAAATGCATTTGATGAACCTTGGGATACATTACATTATAAAGCAGAAGGAACAATTGAATATACAGCGTTAATGTTTATTCCGTCAAAAACACCATTTGATATTTTTCAGCCAGATCGAAATGCAAAAATTCAGCTTTATGTAAATAGAGTTTTTATTACGGATCAAACTCCAGATATGATGCCAAATTATTTGCGTTTTGTTCAAGGAATTATTGATACAAAAGAACTTCCGCTAAATGTTAGTCGTGAAATGTTACAAAAAACTCCAGTTCTAACAAAAATAAAATCCGGGGTTGTTCGCCGTATTTTAGGAGAATTAAAGAAAAAAACAGAAAATACGGAAGATTATTTGAAATTTTGGAATGCTTTTGGAACTGTGTTAAAAGAAGGTTTGTTTGAAGATTCTGTAAATCGCGATGAAATTGCAGATTTGTGCCGTTTTAATTCAACGGAAAGTGAAGGTGTTATTTCTTTATCTGAATACATATCAAGAATGAAACCTGATCAAAAAAGCATATATTATATTACAGGAGATAATCTTTCTGTTTTAAGAAATAATCCACAGTTGGAAGGTTTTGCAGCTAGAGGGATAGAAGTTTTATTGTTGACAGATCCAATTGATGAGTTTTGGCCTCAAAGTTTGACTCAATATAAGGAAAAAACAATAAAATCAATTCAAATGGGGGCGTTAGATTTAAAAGATTTTTCTCTTTTAAATGAAACAAAGGAAGAAAAATGTTTAGAAGATGATTTAACGTTATTAAAGGAACTAGCAAAAGAAGTAATTGGTGATGAAATAAAAGAAGTTCGGACAACGGAACGTTTAACTAAAAGTCCAGTAGCATTATCTTCTGGAGATGGAGAATGTTCAATACATTTAGAAAGAATGATGCGACAGCATAATCAACCTATTTTGTATTCATCAACGCATTATTTTGATATAAACCCATATCATCCGTTAATTAAACTTTTGGCAAAGAAAATAAAATTAGGGGAAAAAGGGGATGATATAAAATCAATGATTCAAATTTTGTATGATCAAGCGAAAATTATTGAAGGTGAAGCAGTTTCAAATCCTGCTGGTTTTTCAAATAAAGTAACGGATTTGATGCTCAAGGTTTTGAATTTATAACTTAAAAGTTTATTTTGGGATTGCCCTTTTTTATAGGACAGTAAAAAAATTCCCCTTTGAAAAAATTTTTTCCAAAGGGGATTTTTTTTTACTTCACTTTTTTGGGGGGAAGATTTTTTTAACATTTATCATTTAGAATAATTCTTAATTCTTCAATTTTCTTATCAATTTCATTTTCGGATAGAGTTGTTGATGAAAGTAATGAAGAAAAAATATCTTTTAACATGTTATTTTCAATGCTTTTTAAAGAACTTCGTACAGCTCGTAATTGAATGATTGTTTCCATAAAATAGCGATTGTCATCAATCATTCGTTTTACTCCCTCGATTTGTCCAGAAACTTTGTTTAATCGAGTTATAATTCCTCGATTTAGTTCATTCTTAATATTGTCAATGTCTACAATTCTTCTTTTCTGAGCTGTGATTTTTTTTTCTTCATCGGTTTTTTTTCTGTACATTTTTGTATAAATCTCCTTATTCAGAAATTGTTGGTTCTAAATCATAAAATTCTATTTCTTTTACAATTGGAGCAATACGGATAGTTCCACTAATGCCTAGATGATTTGTTTTTAAGGAAGCATCTTCTTCTAAATCATCTATTTCTATGCCTGGATGGGCATAAATGGAATCTGTTGGTTTCCTGAAAAGGCGTGGAAGTTTTGCATTTACTGTTAATAAAATTTTACCTTCTGTTCTTAGAGATGCTGATTTCTCTAAATCTCGAAGTAAGTAACTCCATCCTGAAGCTCCAAAACCTCCAAATAAAATGATAGGTTCATCTCTAGAATTTGCAAATTGTGAAATTTCAGAGATTTTGCTCTTTGCTAAATTGTAATTTTTTTGATTCCAAGGATTGTCAAGATGAGTCAGAGCAATAGTAGCTTTTCTTTCACCAATTTTTAATGAAACCCAAGCTCCAGAATCACCTTTAATTAAACCACGATTAAGAGCTGGGGCATCTGCTAAAATTAACATCATCTTTCCCTCTTTATTGGGGGTTTGATTTAGAAGAATAAAATTGTTTTTAATTTTATTTAAATTTCTATAAATATCGGCTGGAACATTTGTCCATAAAATTAAATTTGCTTGAGAATAGGATAGTTGTAAACGTATGTTATCAAGGTCATTTTTTGATGTATTTTTTAAATCTTGGTATAAAAATTTAAACTCATAACTGTCTTCGGGAAGAATACTTTCTGAAGAAGATAAATGGTAATGAGTGGCTATCAATAAAAGATTTACGATTAAAAAAACAATATAAATCAACATTTCTAGCCAACGTTGTTTTATGATACACCATAAAGATAAAATTCCACTGATAACAGCAGCTTGTAACTTAAATTCACCAATATAGTCCAAATACCAGTTAAAACTTCTTCCTAAGGTTCCAATTAAGGTTATTAATGGAATCAACATGAGTAATAATAGCGTTAAAGAACGTTCACGTTCTATAAATTTTCTTTTTGATAAATATCCCATTTTAATTCCCTTTTTTAACAAAACTAGATAAGGATACCCCGTTATGGTTTGTTTAGCAAATTAAAATTCAATAGGTTTCCAAATAATTTTATTTAATATCTTCTTCTTTTTTGTAAAAAGATTTAGAAAAAAACGGATTAAAAAATTTTTTTGAGGAATTAACTTATTAATGTTTCTTAAAATATTTTCTTCAAGCATTGAAAAAGATACAGTTTCATTCTCAAAATTTCCATTTATACAGCCACATGTAAATCTGTGGCAATTATTAAAAAGAATATTGTATTTCGAAGAATGATTAACTTTTTGTAATGCACGTTTATATGCTTCTTTTGAATGAAGTACAATATTTGTTCCATCAAGACATGCTGTATAAATTTTATTAGAATTTGGATCTGTTCCTGGTGGAAAAAAAGATTGAAAGTTTTCAAGTTTTATTTCACCATTTCGTGTTAAATTGACAATTTTCCCATTTCCTACATAAATTCCGGAATGGTCAAGTAGAACTCCAAGGTTACATCGAACGATGCAACCTTTAACGGGAAATACATTATTTTTATTTAAAGTTTTTGCTTTCTTGCTAAAAACTTTTTTTAACATTTTAATAAAACGATTTTTTTTATTCAAAGACAATCTCCAATCATTTAAGGAGTTTATTCAAATTTTTATAATTTTGAAGGGAAATTTTTATTTATTTTATTGAAATAAATTGTATAAAATAAATCTTAGAATAATTTTGATAAAGGAAAAAAATAGTGAACGAACAACATTCTTTGTTAGAGCTAAAAGGTTTAACAAAATTTTTTGGTGTAAATAAGGTTTTAGATGATGTTGATTTAGTGATCAATGACGGTGAGTTTTTGACATTACTTGGACCTTCAGGGTGTGGAAAAACGACATTGTTAAGATTAATAGCTGGTTTTGAAAGACCTACAAGTGGGAAAATTTTAATGAATGGAAAAGAAATTTCTCATTTGCCTCCAAATCGAAGGTTTGTGAATACAATTTTTCAACAATATGCCTTGTTTCCGCATATGAATGTTTTTGATAACGTTGCTTTTGGTCTTGTGATGAAGGGCATTGAAGATGAAGTTATTGAGCAAGAAGTTTTTAAGGCTCTTGAAAAAGTAAAAATGAGCCAATTTTATGCTCGTTTTCCTTCGGAATTATCTAGTGGGCAACAACAACGTGTAGCAATGGCTCGTGCATTTATTAATAATCCAAAAATTTTATTATTGGATGAACCTCTATCTGCTTTGGATTATAAGCTTCGTCAGGAAATGCAAATAGAATTAAAAGAGTTACAAAAAGATTTGGGGTTGACGTTTGTGTATGTTACTCATGATCAAGAAGAAGCTTTATCTATGTCAGATAGAGTTGTTGTTTTAAATGAAGGTATGATTGAACAGGTAGGATCTCCGATTCAGATTTATGAAGAACCAAAAAATATGTTCGTTGCAAAGTTTGTTGGGGAAATTAATGTTTTTGATGGAATGGTCTTGAAAGTAGATGATTCTAATTTTGACACTGTCGTAGAGGGAATGTTTTACCAATTAAGAAAACCAAAAGCTTTTGAAGTTAGTCGTGGAAGTAAAATTAAAGTTTTATTAAGACCTGAAGATATGGTCGTAAGTAAAGTTAATTCTGCTGAAATGGATGCTCCGGAAAATGCCTTAAGGGGGGTAATAAATCATTTGGTTTATAAGGGAAGAACTATAGATTTATGGATTCAAACTGCAGGTGGAAACATGATTATGGCTACGCAATTTTTCAATGAAGATGATCCGGATATTATTTATGCTGTTGATGATGTTGTTAATGTATCTTGGATTAAAGATTGGGAGGTAATTTTGCCTGATGCATAAAACGCCTGATTCTTTTTGTCGCACAGCAGTATTGTATTTTATTTTTATCTGGTTAGGAGTGATGGTTTTTGCTCCAAATCTTTTGGTTTTATTGGCTAGTTTTTTAACAAAGGATGCAGAGTGGTATTTGAGATTGCCACTTAATCTGCAGAATTATGTTGCCTTAACAGATACGGCTTTGTTGGAAATAATAGTAAAATCATTTAGTTTATCTATTGCTACGACGGTATTCTGTTTATTAGTTGGTTATCCCTTTACCTGTATCATTGCTAGAATCTCAAAAGATTACAGAATCTTATTTCTGATGCTTATCATAGTTCCTTTTTGGACAAATTCCTTGGTTAGAAATTATGCATTGATATCGATTTTAAGTAAAGATGGTTTTATCAATACAATCCTTTTAAAAATTGGTTTGATTAAAAGTCCATTAGTTCTGTTAAATACAAATTTTGCGGTTTTTGTTGGAATGTGCTATACGTTACTTCCATTTATGATTTTACCATTGTATGCAGTCTTAGAAAAAATTGACAGAAGTGTAATTGAGGCAGCAAGGGATTTAGGAGCAGGAAGTGCTGAGGTCTTTTTTAAAATCACAATTCCATTAAGTTTTTCAGGTATTGTTGCTGGGTGTATAATGGTTTTCTTACCAGCGTTAACTTTATTTTATGTTTCAGATATTTTAGGTGGAGCGGATATTAGTGTTTTAGGAACAATTATTCGTAATAAATTTACGGTTGATAAAGATTGGCCAATAGGTGCTGCAATTAGTGTTTCATTAACAGTTTTTATGTTGTTACTTTTAAAGTTATATTTTAAGAGTGGAAATACCGTAGAAGAGGAACGTCAATTATGGTAAGAAAATTTTTAAAATTTCTGTATATATTGACGGTCTATTTGGTCTTGTATATACCATTGATAGTTGCTATCGTTTTATCTTTTAGTAATAGTGAAATATCAGATACATGGAATGGATTTACAACTAAATGGTATTCAAATTTATTCAGCAATAGTGATTTACTTCAAGCAGCAATTAGATCAATTATTTTAGCAACAATGTCAGCGTGTCTGTCTACAGTTGTAGGAACCATAACTGCAATAGCTTTACATAGATATAAATTTATAGGGCAAAAAGTTGTATATAGTTCGTTGTCCGTGATAATGATGTCACCTGAAATTGTTCAGGGAATTTCTTTAGTGGTAATGTTTATTGTGTTGGGGGTACCATTAGGCTTTACGACGTTACTTTTATCGCATACGGTTTTTTGTTTTCCATATGTGACTATGACGGTACTAGCTAGATTAAAGGGATTTGATAAACAATTGATAGAAGCAGCTTCCGATCTTGGAGCGACAGATGTTGATATCGTTCGAAAAATATTGATACCATTAATCATTCCAGCAGTTTTTGCAGGATGGCTTATGAGTTTTACATTGTCTATAGATGATGTTGTTATAAGTTATTTTGTAGGAGATAAAAGTTTTGAAATTTTACCACTAAAAATTTATTCAATGGTTCAAACGGGAATAAAACCTGATGTAAATGCACTATGTGCAGTCTTGTTTTTTGTAACATTCTTTGCTGTGATTTTGTCGTATAAGCTATTAAAAATTAAGAAATAGATTTGATTTTTAAAATGTAGCTTGGTAGGATTGTAAAAGTTTATTAAGAGAAGAGGGAAAAATGAATTTAGCAAAAGGTCTTTCAATGTTTTACGGCAGTCGTGCCTTAGAAAATAAAATTGATGAGTTTTTAGATAGAATTTCGGAAGCTGGTTTAATTTATAAAAAAGCTTTAAGTGTTTATTTAGAATACGGGGCAACTGATGATTTTACAGCTCATACAGAACAAGTAGGTCATATTGAAAGTCGAGCTGATGAATTGAGACGTGAAATCGAAACGGGGTTGTATGAACAAAATTTAATTCCAGATTTGCGAGGTGATGTTCTCAGTTTGGTTGAAGACTTAGATGCCATAATTGATGCTTATGAAACAAATGGATATAGTTTTTTGATAGAACAACCAGTTTTCCCATCTATGCTACATTCAGATGTAAGTGCTATTGTGGAATCAGTTACAAATTCTGTTGAACAAATAACCATTGCAGCGAGAACTTTTTTTCGTGATTTTAATTCCTGTCGTGATTATATTCACAAAGTTCGTTTTTATGAAAGTGAAGCAGATAGAATAAGTACAAAGATAAAAAAAGCTATTTTTTCATCAGATTTGCCGTTAGCAAATAAGATGCATCTATGTAGTTTTATAGAGATGATTGATAACTTAGCTGATATGGCTGAGGATATAACAGATAAATTAGCTATATATGTAATCAAACGTGATAATTAATTGAGTTTACTATGGGGATTACAGGACTTATTTTTTTAAGTAGTGGTTTGTTCTTAGGATGGTCCTTGGGAGCGAACGATGCCGCAAATATTTTTGGTACAGCTGTAAGTACGAGAATGGTTCGCTTTAAAATAGCAGCGATAGTTTGTAGTATATTTATTACGTTGGGGGCTGTTATAAGTGGTGTGGGGGCAGCTCATACTTTAGGAAGTTTGGGTACGGTTAGTGCTATAGCGGGTGCTTTTACCACAGCTTTTGCAGCAGCTTTTACCGTATATTCAATGATAAAATGTGGTTTGCCAGTTTCCGTATCTCAAGCTGTTGTAGGTGCGATTATAGGATGGAACTGGTTTACAGATTCGGTTACAGATGTTAATTCTGTTGTGAAAATTGCATCAACCTGGGTTGCATGTCCGCTTTTATCAGCGTTATTTTCTGCAATAATTTATTTATCATTAAATAAACTTTTAAGAAGTGCAAAGATACATTTACTTAAAAGAGATTATTATACAAGAATAGCCATGATAGTTACAGGAGCTTTTGGTGCATATTCATTAGGGGCTAATAATATGGCAAACGTTGTGGGTGTCTTTGTTCCAGTAGCTCCTTTTTTTGATTTAGATATAAATGGTATACATATATCAGCAGTTCAGCAGTTGTTCTTTATTGGGTCTATTGCTACGGCAGTAGGAGTATTTACATATTCACACAAAGTAATGGGGACTGTTGGAAAAGGGTTAATGCCACTTTCTCCATTTGCAGCATGGGTTGTTGTTGTTGCTCAATCATTTGTTTTGTTTATTTTTGCATCAGAAGGTTTAGAATATTTTTTAGCTTCTCATGATTTACCCACAATACCGTTGGTTCCAGTTTCATCTACGCAGGCAGTTGTTGGTGCAGTTATTGGAGTTGGACTATGCAAAGGGGCTGCAAAAACAATAAAGTGGAGTGTTGTTGGCAGAATCATTTGTGGTTGGGTGATTACCCCAGTAATTGCAGCAGCTATTTGTTTTTTTGCATTGTTTTTTATGCAGAATGTTTTTAATCAAAATGTTTATACTCAGAAAACGTATTTTTTATCAACGCCTGTTTATAATAGAATAATTGATCATCAAAAGAATATCTCTCCGAAACAATTGGGAATTCTTAAGGGGAATAAATATAAATCTGGAACTGAATTTGTTAATGCTATTCAGTCAAGAGTTGGTAAATTATCAAGTTCTGTGCAGCAAGATATATTAAATTCTGCAGAACTAATTAATGTGTTAATTGATGGAAATAAATTTGATTTGATAGATGCACAACTTTTTACAGATGATCAAATAAGTCAATTAAAGGAGTTAATGGGGCGACAATTTAATTATCATTGGGAATTGCAAGATGCATTAATTTCTATTAACAGTGAATGGAATTTTAAAGAAACTTCAATTCTAAACAAGCAACATAATAAAAATATTATGGTTTTGTTAACGGAAATTGAAAGAGTTTTTACTGTTAGAAAAAAGTAAAATTATTTTAGGAATTTTTATAAAATGAGTAAGTTTTTTAGATCTGTAGATGAAATAATTGGTCACACCCCCTTAATGGAAGTTTGTCGAATTGAAAAAGAGTTAAAACTTTTATCTCATGTATTAGTAAAATTAGAAAACTTAAATCCAGCAGGAAGTGCAAAAGATAGAGTTGCTAAGTATATGATAGACTTTGCTGAAAAGGAAAATAAAATAAAGCCGGGAGCAACTATAATTGAACCAACAAGTGGAAATACTGGTATAGGTTTAGCATCTATTGCTGCCAGCAGAGGTTACAAAATTATTCTAACAATGCCTGATACTATGAGTAAGGAAAGAATCCAATTGTTGAAAGCATATGGTGCTGAGATTGTCTTGACAGATGGTAATGAAGGTATGGCTGGGGCTGTAAGAAAGGCGGAAGAGTTGTCAAAAAGTATTTCAAATAGCTTTATTCCTGGACAATTTAAAAATCCAGTTAATCCATTAGCTCATTATTGTACAACAGGGCCTGAAATTTGGAATGATTTAGATGGTAATGTAGATTATTTTATTGCAGGCGTTGGTACTGGTGGAACATTGTCAGGTGTAGGAAAGTTTTTAAAAGAAAAAAATAAATCGATAAAAGTTATTGCAGTAGAACCTAATAATTCTCCATTGTTGTCAACAGGAAAATCTGGTGAACATGGTATTCAGGGAATTGGTGCTAATTTTATTCCACAAACATTGGATAAAAATATTTATGATGATGTTATGACTGTATCTGAAAATGATGCCTTTAAGACAGGTCGTTTAATTGCTCAAAAAGAGGGAATTCTTGTTGGAATATCATCAGGTGCTGCTTTGTATGCAGCTATAGAAGTAGCATCAAAAAAAGAGAATCAAGGGAAAAATATCGTAGTCATACTACCAGATACAGGAGATAGATATCTGTCTACAAAAATGTTTTCAATCGATTAAATTAATATATCGAATATGGTCGAACCGCCCTTTTTATTTGAATTAATTGTCGCCATATTGTTATATCCGTCGGATAAAATATCATCAGCACCTTGTTGTGATAAGAGACCTCCTGTATACCCAGTCAAAAGTGAAGATTGTTGTTCTTCAGCTTGCCTTTGTGCAATTTCTGCAGATGATAAATTTTCATAATCTACAGCTTGTTCCTTTACAGTATAATTCTCTGTATATTTATTTCCTAGTTGAACTTGCAAAGCGTATAATGTATCTTCTTTAGAAGGTTTCCCATCAGTTGTTGTTACATGAACATAGTACGTTTGTCCCTTTGACGCTTTGAATTCACCATCTAACATACTCTTAAAAGCATCAAATGCTTTTTCATTTTTTTCATCATTTGATGCTATTAAATTACTTCTATTTCCCTGTTTTGTATAAATTTCTACACGAAGACCTTTCCCATAGAACATAGCTTTAATATCTTCACCAGCATCTTCGTTGTTAGAATCTAGAAGAGCATTTACATCTTTTTTCTTGTTTTCATCATCTATTTCTGAAACATTTATTGCAGAGAAACGTAATTTTCCATCATTAAAACTCTTAAACGAAAACCAATCTTCATTCTCTTTTTTATTTAAAGTTGTAATTAAATTTAAACGAGTCTTATTTACCCGAAGATTTCCTATATCTCGTGCATTATCAATAGATTCGCTATAAATATCGGAAGATGACTTGCCAAACGCTTTGACTTGTGTGGCTGTAAGTTCAATTGAATTCGTTGACATGATAGATACTCCTCACTAATTAAGTCTCATTCTGAGACCCTTCCTTTACCATAGGATAACACAATAAATACGATAAGTAAATACTTATAATTCAGGTAAAACCTGTGATAATTTTTGCTTGCTTTCTTCTGTTGGACTTTCAAGGTTATCTCTTTTTGTATTATCAAGATTTTTACTCTGCCAAATAACTTCATGTAAATTTTGCTCAGCTTCTATACCCTTTAAGCTGAAAAAACCTTTATTTTCAATTTGATAATTTTTACCAGAAGCAAGTTCTCGAACAACGTTAGAAATAAAAATCTGTCCAGCTTCAGCTTGAGCACAAGTTCTAGCTGCTAATTGAACCGTTAATCCAAATAAATCATTGTCTTCAAGTATCGGTTCACCAGCGTTTAATCCAATTCTAATCTTTAATGGAATTGTTGGATTTTTATTATTGTAAGCTGTAGTTGCCTTTTGAATTGAAATTGCAGCATCAATTGCATTTGAAGCCCACGCAAAAGATGCCATTATCCCATCTCCAGTTTGTTTGATTTCTTTTCCACTACAAGCATTTAAAGCTTGTCTAACAATTGAATTATGAGCCCTAACAATTTGTTGCGCAGCTACATCACCATATTTTTGTGTCATGTGGGTTGAACCGACCATATCTGTAAACATTACAGTAACAATACCAGAATCTCTTGATTGTTGTTTGTCAGAGTCCCCATCTTTCTCCTCAGGGTTAGTCCAGTTTTGCATTGCATTTTGAATAAGCGTCAATACTTCAGGAGATGTTGGATTATCTAAATAAAAACTAAGTGCTTGTGAGCCACTCTGTATCATGTTTAGGTATTGTTTATCTAGTACGTATTCCTCTAATCTGTTATAGAAGATTTCAGCAAGATTTTTAGTTCTTCCTAAAAGTTCTAATAAGGAAATGACAAGCTGCTTATTATTCTGCTTACTTAAGTGATGCCTTTTACATAAAGTTTCACAAGAGCCTGCTAAAAATAATTCAATACCAAATCTAGCAAATGAATTTAGAAGAATATTCTGTTTTTGAAGAATTTTTAAAATTAAGGATAGAAAAGTGGTTAATTTTAAAAATTCTTGTTCTAATTCTGAAGGTAAAGTGTTTTCTTCTTGTTTCACTTCATTTTTTTGCTGATTTTGGGAATTATCTTCTTTTGGATTTTCTTCTAAATTATCTTGTTCAAAAGCATCATTCTCATCTGTAAAAACTTCGTCATTATCTGTAGTTTCATTAAGAGAATCTTCATCAGTATTTTCACCAACAATTGCCTTTTCAAAATCTTCTTTTTGAGCAGTTGTTTGTAAGCTTTTTTTTCTGTTATTTTCTTCTTCAATTAACTCTTCAAGTGTTTTTTCATTATGTATTTTTGCAAAGAAATTTATAAAGGCTTTTGTGAGCCAAGATGCTTGATCATTTCTATAAGAACTAATTAAATTTTCTTTTTTCTTAGTAGCATCTTGTTCAGCTAATACTTTTTTTATTTTATTTTCATTTTTATCTTCATCATCAAATAAAACGCTCCAATCCACCCAATTGACTGATAATGGAATAGAGATACAAAGGAATGTTAAAATAAATATTGATAAAGAAAATTTTGATGCCACTTCTTCAGAAATTAATTCTCCAACAATCAAGGCTCTCATGATTCCATAAGTTAGAGCACTAGAAATTAATATTGAAAAAACTAAAGTTGCCCCAAGTAGCATCATTGCTTCGGCAAAAGATTGTTTTTTCTTCTTTTTTTCATTCTTCGTCGGAAGGCTAAATCCATCAGACTTTGTACGAGTTCTTTTTTGTGGAACAGGCTTCGGTATATCACTCAAATAAACCATTTTTTCATTAAAAGTTTGATCTTCAGGTGTATATATTTCTTTTACAACTTTTGTAGGTCTCTGCTGTGAGTATTCAAGAGATCTTGCATGTTCCATTGCAGCTGATTTTTTTTCAACAGGATACCTTGCGACAAGTTCCCAAGATGTCGTCTCATAGATGTATACTTCATAAGTAACAATTTCTGACAATTTAAAATATCCTTATCAAAAAATACTTTAGTCATTATAAAGATAGTTAAAAAAAAATCAACGGCTTGTATGTCAAGCCGTTGCAAATTTGTTTATTTTTTTCCTGTAAAAGCAGCAAAACGTTTATTGAATTTTGCCAACTGACCACCAGAATCAATCAAACGATAAATACCTGTCCATGCTGGATGTGATAAAGGATCAATATCCAAGCGAATAGAATCACCTTCTTTTCCCATGGTTGTACGAGTCTTAAATTCTGTGCCATCAGTCATGATTACTTTTACTTCATGATAATCTGGATGAATATTCTTTTTCATAACTTTGCTCCAACTAAAAAAAAGTACTCTCCTTATAACTCAATAAAAAATGATTTTCAAGGTATAAACATTAATTTTTTTATTTTTCTGTTAACTTAAATTCAATTCTTCTATTTTTTTTACGTGCGTTTTGAGTATTCTTTTTATCAACAGGTTGATATTCTCCAAATCCAGTAGCAACAAGTCTTCTTGGATTCACTCCAAGTTCAATTAAATATTGTATAACTGAAATTGATCTGGCTACAGATAAATGCCAATTTGACGCAAATTTTTCATTGGAAATTGGTATGTTATCGGTATGTCCATCAACGCGCAGAACCCAATTTATTTTATTGGGTATTTGCTTTTCTAATTCGAGAATAGATTTTGCAAGAATTTTTAAATTTTCTTTGCCAGTATCTTCTAAATCATCTGATCCACTTTTAAAAAAAAGTTCAGATTGAAAAATAAAACGATCACCAGCTTCAATGATATCTTCTCTATCTTTTAATATTTTTCGTAATGTGCCAAAAAAATTAGAGCGATAATATGCTAATTCAGATGCTTTTTTGGCCAAAGCTTTATTTAATTGTTTTCCTAAATCAGCAATTTGAGCTTTTTGTTTTTTATCGTCTTCTTCAGATTTTTTTAGTAAATCATTTAATTTTTCAATTTCTGAATTTAAATGTGTTGTCTTATTTGTTAAAAACAAAATATCCTTTTGAAAATTTTCATTTGATTTGATTTGCTTTGAAAGTTCTGTATATATTTGCTCATTTTCCTTAATCTTATTTTCTAAATCATTTTTTAGATTTAAAGAGATTTCATTTAAATTTTTTACATCATTTTTTAGATTTATATTTTCTTTTTTTTCTAAATTAAGTTCTTGAATAAGATTATCCATTTGATTGTTTAAGATTACTATTTCATTATTTTTAGAATTTAAATTTGTTCCTAAAAAAAAATGAGCCATCACAAATAAAAGAAGAAAAAATAAAACAACTATCAACAAATTTGACAAAGCATCAACAAAACTTGGCCAAAAGTTAAAAACTTGTTTTTTTTTAGAAAATTTTCCATCCATTATTTTTCTTCACCAGAAGATATCGTCCTAGATAAAATTCTGAAGGAGTCTCGCATTTCTTTTATAGCATTTTCCTGTCTTTTTTCTGCATTTTTATCTAGTTGTGCCAAATTTCTGTCAATTCTACTTATGTATTTTATAAAATCTAAATCTGTTTGAATTTGACTTTCTTCTAAAGTTGTTTCTTTGTTTATTTGAGTCCTGACGTCTGATAAACATTCCACAATTTGCTCTAACAAAGCATTTGTATAAGCTCCATTTGAAGAAATTTGATCATCAGCATTTCCAATAGATGAGGAATATCTAGTTAATTTTGCTAGATATTCATCGAGTTCATTATAAAAATGATTCTGAGCTCCATTTGCTTGTAAGTCTAAAAAACCGAGTATCAAAGCACTGGCTAACCCTAATAATGATGATGAAAAAGCAATGCCCATATTTGATAGGGGAGCAGACAAACCTTTTTTTATTGTATCAAAAGCTTCAATTGCAGTTTCTCCTGCGACACTTAGTGATGTTATAACATCTCCAACAGAGCTAACAGTTCCCATCAATCCCCAAAATGTTCCTAACAATCCTAAAAAAGTTGTCAATCCTGTCAAATATCTCGAAATATCTCTAATTTCATCCATCCTCATCGAAACAGAATCTAGCACTGTTCTGGCTATCGTTGGTGAAATAACAGCATTCCCTTTTGCTTTGTTGTTTCTTAATAAAAAAGCCAGTGGTGACAATAATTTTAAAGGTTTGATTGATAAATCAGATAAATCTAAGGGGGTGGTGTTTGCCCATCGAATCTCTTTTCGAAGACTAATAACTGTTTTAAAATTAATAAATATCCCAATTAGCAGAGCTAAAATGATAAGTCCATTTAAAATTAGATTTGTACAAAAGATACTATTTATTGTTGGAAAAAAAATAACGATAAAAGGAATGATTATAGCCAAAAATAAAAACATTCTGAAGATATATCTATTGGATAAAATCATTTTATTACCTAAAGATTATTTTGCATGAATTAGAAGATCCACACGGTCAGGATATTCATTTCCTGCACCAATTTTTCCCCAAGAACGGTATGAAATACGATGAATTGTAATACCTCTCCTTGAAAAACCTGAACGAACTCGAAGGGCTCTTTGAAGTGATAAGTGATGTTCCCTTCCATATTCTGGATCTGTTGGGCCACTGTAAGAATAGATTATTAAATTAAGTTTCTTATTTTTTTGTAATTCAAGTGAAATTTTATCTATCCAAGATTCCATATCCTCTGTTAAATGTGAAGATTTTTTTTCAAATACAAATACCAAATAAAGATACTTTTCTTTTTGTATATCAAAAAAAGTTTTTGAATCTGTCGGAATAAACTTTTTTAAGGCATCAGATCTTTTTTGAAGATTATTCTCATTCACAGATAAAATAGATGACTTCTTATCCGGATAAAAAGAATTAACCCTTTGTTCTTTCTCTTTAAACGCAAGGTGTTCTTTTTTTTCCAGTATTACTGAATTATCATCCTTTTTCACAGAAAATTTCGTTTCTGAAACGTCATCATGTTTTTCTGAAGTTTTCAGTTCTAGTATAGTTTTTTCTTGATTTTCTTTTTGCACCACATTTTCAGAACTATTTAATTTTTTTGTAGATAAAATCTCTTCAACCTGTTTTTCAATTTCTTGAACTTTTACAACAGGAACTGGTTCTGAACGAGGTTTCAATTTATCATGAGCATCTTCTTTCTCTTGTTCTTTTACAATGTAATTCTTTTTTTGAGATTGCTGTTTCTGAGAAGGTTGTACACTCTCTTTCTTTACATTACTTTTCTTTACAACAACTTTACTCTTCTCATGTTTTTTTCCTGTTTCTTCATGAGAAATTGGAGTTAATTGTATTTTTTGAGAATGCTCCACTTTTTTTTCAGATATAAAATCTTCTGACAAATCATCAAAGTTTAATGTTACTTGAGCATTTACTTTTAATGATATCAAAAATGATGCTAATAGAAAATAAATGACTCTCAAGTCAATAACTCCTAATTACAATGTTTCAAGAAGTATTTTCCTAAATGAATCATACTGGTATGAATTTGTTGCAATAACAGTGTTAGAATTTAATATATGTTTGAAACTTTCTTCACCATCAAAATCACAAATTCTACCACCAGCTTCCTTTACAAGTAACAAACCAGCAGCAATGTCCCATGGTTTTATGTCTTTTTCCCAATAACATTCAAATTTTCCGGCAGCAAGATATGCCAAATCCAAAGAAGCAGCTCCCATGCGACGAACTCCACAGGTTGATTTCATCATGATATCAAGTTGCCTTTTAAATAAGGTTGTATCTCCATGTCCTAAATAAGGAATTCCAGTTGCTACAAGGGCTTCATTTAAGTTTGTACGACCAGAAACATGAAGTCTCGTTGACCCAGATGGAGTCAAAGCCCAAGCTCCATTTCCTTTTTCTGCATAATATAAATCATTAGTTATTGGGTTGTAAATAACTCCAGCAATAATCTCTTGATCTTCTTGTAATGCTAGAGAAATTGCAAAATGAGGAATAGCATGAAGAAAGTTCGTTGTTCCATCTAGAGGATCTATTATCCATCTGTGTGATGTGTCTAACCCGGCAATTTCACCACTTTCTTCCTGTAAAAATCCATAACGTGGTCGAACTTTTAACAGATACTCTCGTAAAGTCTTTTCTGTATTGATATCAGCAGAAGAAGCAAAATCAGCAGCTCCTTTTTGTGAAACTTGTAGATTTTCTAATTCTCCAAAATCTCTAATTAAATTTCGTCCAGCTTTTTGAACAGCTTGAATCATGACATTTAGATTAGCAGAAAGAGACGATATGAATCTGTCCTGTCTATTTTCTCTAAAAGCAACAACAGGATCTTTTTTCAAGAAAGTAGACCTCGGCCGTATTTCATCTTTTGATGAATTCAATTCCGATTGTTTTCTCTGTAAAGCTGCTACCATACGATTCTTCGTATCTTCCTGCTCTTGTCTAATCTGATCTTGAATTTTCCGTTCAGAGGATAATCCTTCGCCAATGACTTTTCTCGCAGTTGACCTACGCATTGTTGGGCTTGAAGGTCTTGATGAAATTTTCGGCATTAAAGAAAATCCTATTTTGCTCTTTCTACATAAGTGTTATCAATTGTGGAGACAACAATCTTATCACCAGTATCAACAAATGGAGGAACTCCAATACGTAAACCATTGTCTAAAACAGCTGGTTTGTAAGAAGATGATACTGTTTGACCTTTAATTACAGGTTCTGTTTCAACAACAGTTTGAACAACCTTTGCTGGTAATTCTACACTAACAGGACGACCTTCAATGAATTGAACAACAACTTCCATATTGTCTTGTAAATAAGCAGCACGATCTCCTAACAATTCTTTTGAAACAGTAAACTGATCGTAAGTGTCAACCATCATAAATGTTAAATCTGTCCCATCTGAGAATAAAAATGTACAATCACGATCTTCACTCATTAATTTTTCGACTGTATCAGCAGTTCTCCAACGTTGTTCTGTCTTTACTCCAGTTGCAACATCGCGCATTTCTACTTGAATTGTTGCATTTCCCTTGCCAGGAATTACTAAGTCAATATGGGTAACCAAACATTGTTTACCATTGTAGTCGATAACCCAACCTGGACGAATTTGATTTGCTTGCATTTTCATGACGTTATTTTCCTTGTATAAAAAGTAAAAAAAGATATATTTACGCAATAAATAACAGATTCATTTTTTTTAAGCAAGAATTTTTAGAGGAGCTTTTTATGAAAGGTAAAATTCCTTTTTGGTATCCGAGTGATTATCAAAATAAAATGGTGTTCTTAAAACAACGAATGCTTATTATTTCTGAAATTAGAAATTTTTTTTCAAGAAATGATTTTTTGGAAGTTGAGACTCCTATTTTACAGATTTCACCAGGATTGGAACCTCATTTAAAAGCATTTAAAACAGAAATTTATGAACCTTTTGAAACAGGTAATAGAGATTTGTATTTACATACATCTCCAGAATTTACTATGAAAAAATTATTAGCAGCGGGATTACCGAAAATTTTTCAGATTGCGAGAGTTTTCAGAAATGAGGAACGGTCGAAATATCATCATCCTGAATTTGACATGCTTGAATGGTATAGGGCAAATGATGATTATAGAATACTTATGGAAGATACAATTAATCTTGTTAGATCTTGTACCAAAGTTTGCAAAAAAGAATTTTTAAAAAGTGGAGATAGATTTTGTAATCCCTTTGAGAATTGGGAAAAAATTTCCGTTGTTGAAGCTATAAAAAAATATGCTGGTTTTGATCTACTTGATACTTTGCCAAAGGAACCATCATTGGAACCATCTCCAGAAAAATTAGCGATAGAAGCTGAAAATTTAGGTATTCGTATTAATTCAGAAGATAGATGGGATGATATTTATTTTAGAATTGCGTACGAATTTGTTGAACCAAATCTTGGAAAAAAAGTTCCAACAATTTTGTATGATTATCCAGTTTGTATGGCCGCTTTATCTAGAAAAAAATCATCAGATCCTAGATTGGCAGAAAGATTCGAAGTCTATGCTGCGGGAATAGAACTAGCTAATGCTTTTTCAGAATTAACAGATGCTGATGAGCAAAGACAGCGTTTTATTCATGATATGGATTTAAAGGAGAAATTATATGGAGAAAGATATCCAATAGATGATGATTTTATTGCTGCTGTTTCCAAAATGCCAAAAGCTACAGGCATTGCAATCGGTGTTGATCGGTTGGTTATGTTGATAACAGGAGCAGAAAAAATAGATGATGTTTTATGGGCTCCAGTTCAGTAAATTCTTTTAAACTTTGTAAACAAAAAAATCAGCCAAATTATTAGTATGATCTAATGATAAACATGGTAGAGTGAATAATTCAGTCCACCATGGAATTAGTTCTTGAACTTTATCTCCGTAAAATATAATAAAATCTGCACCATCTTCTCCAGCATGCATAGCTTCATCTCTATTTTGACATAAGATTCCGAGAGCCTTGTCTTTAAGTTTTTGTTTAATGTTTTTTATTTTTTTTTGAAAGGGAAGTATCAAGCCATCAACATCAAATTTGTAGGCATAGGTTTCATTGTTTGTTAGAAATGCAATATTTTTTTCTTGGACAATTTTTTTAATTTGGTTTATATGCGCACTTCTTGTGTAATAAAGTACATCGGCATTTTTTAATTCATTTAGTTTGTTTTTTATTTCCTCAAAATTTTCTGTATCTAGAATATAAAATTTAAATTGTTGCATAAAAATCCTCAATTATTCTATTAAAAGTATTGCTTTAATCTAATTGAAATTTTATTCTAAAATCAACAAGTAATTATTAGATAGGAACAAAAATCGTGGAATTAAAAAAACAATTAGCTTCTGCTCTAGAAAAACTGTCGGTTGCAGTTCAAAAATTGGAAGATTTGTCTGAAAAATTAAAAGAAGAGCGTCAAAATACTTTTGTATTGAGAGAAAATTTAATTGTTGCTAATAAAAAAATAGAAGAGATGAATTTGCAGAATAAAGAAGCTATTTCAAGTATAGATGAAATAGAACGATTAAAACAGCAGAAACAAGAACTTACAAATGCTAGAAATAGATTGATAGCTGAGAAAAATCAGCTGTTAGGAGAAAGAGATCAATTCCATAAATTTAGGGATTCTTGGGCTCAAGAAAGACCGCAACTCGTTCAAGCTAAAATTGATGCTGAAACTAAATTAGAAGAATTAAAAAATCAGGTCCAAAATATGGATTCAAATTTAGAAATTGAAAAGGTAAAAGCAGAAAAGGTAGAATTAGAAAAAGAAATAGAAAATTTAAATAATCAGAAAAAACAGTTAGAACAAGAAAAAGAAGCAATATCCGTTGAACAAGAAGCAACATTTAGAGAATACACTCTTTTGAAAGAAGCATCACAAACAGCACAGAGTCGAATTGATGCACTTCTTGATGAATTAAAAATTTTAAGGGGGGATGATTCTGATGGCTAAAGTAAATATAATAATAGGTGGACAGTCATATACATTTGCTTGTGGGGATGGTCAAGAAGTAAAATTACAAAAAATAGCTTCACTATTGAATGAAAAGGTTTTAATGATCAAGAATGGTCATTTGATGAATGATTCTATGGCATTGGTTATGGGAGCTTTAATTGCTATTGGAGAATTATCTGATAAATGTGATGAGTTAATATTAAATCAAGAAAAAAACATGCTATCTC
This sequence comes from Alphaproteobacteria bacterium, assembly GCA_024413465.1. Classification (GTDB taxonomy): domain Bacteria; phylum Pseudomonadota; class Alphaproteobacteria; order CAAGCB01; family CAG-977; genus UBA2903. The sequence continues at coordinate 191,777 of JAKSVU010000001.1, read as the reverse complement.
AAGAAGATGTTGAAAATACAGTAAATTCAATAGAAAAAGCGTCAAATCAAATTTCTAATCTTGCACTTATAATCGAAAATGCATAAAATTAATACGAAGACTTCTTGATTTGTAGTTTTCCGCAGGTAGTCGGGGTCAACACCTTTTTTATAGGGAGAATCCTCTAGGGGTATTTGATGAGCTTTATTTTTTATTTAGTTCTGATTTGCCTTAATGCTTTTCCCATTTTATAACATTGCGGCCCACGCGAAGCGTTGTTTATTTACGGTCTATGCAGTCTTCACTTTTTTTGTTATTAAAATAACTATGATTGAATTTGAAAAAAAATTATGTAGAAACAAAGCTCGAAATCTTCGAGCTTCTTTTACAGATGAATACAGATTATCCTCCGAAAGAAAAGTTTTAGAATACATTCCAAAACTTCATTTGTTAGAACATCAAATCTTAGGTTTTTATTGGCCTAAAAATGATGAATTTAATGTAAAATTCGTAATTGAGAAATTACATATGGAGGGGTTTAAAATATCATTACCAGTTGTCAGTGAAGAAAAAGAAGATAAAAAACTTATATTTCGGATGTTCGATACTACGGATGATTTAAAAATGGGAAAGTTTAATATTTTTGAACCTAAAAAAAATAAAAAAGAAGTTGTACCAGATGTTTTGTTTGTTCCATTTCTTGCTTTTGATTTAAAAGGGTATCGTTTGGGATATGGTGGCGGATACTATGATATAACAATCAATTACATAAAAAAAATAGAAAAAAAAGTTTTAAAAGTAGTAGGAATCGGTTATTTTTCACAGATGATTGAGGCAGTTCCATTTCAAAAATTTGATGAAAAAATGGATGGAATTCTTACTGAAAAAGGATATTTTGAAATACAAAAATGAGAATATTATTTTTAGGTGATGTTGTCGGACAAGCAGGAAGAAATTTAATTCAACAAACACTGCCGTCTTTTAAAAAAAAGTATAAGGTTGATTTTACAATAATAAATGGTGACAATGCTGCGCATGGCTTTGGTTTGACAAAGGGAGTGTGTGCTGATTTATTTTCTGTAGGAGCTGATGTCATAACAAGTGGAAATCATGGATGGGAAGCTCAAGAAATGGAAGAAGTGTTTAATACTAATTCCAAAGTATTAAGACCAGCAAATTTTCCAGAAGGAGTACCAGGATCAGGATGTGGATTTTATAGAACATGTTCAGGAAAGACGATTGGGGTATTACATTTGCAAGGGCGTGTGTTTATGGGGGCTAGTGATGATCCTTTTAGATGTGCAGAAAATTGGACTAAAAGATTAATATTGGGAAAAAATGTTGATGCATTGGTTGTTGACATTCATGGTGAAGCAACTAGTGAAAAAATGGCATTGGCTCAATTTATTGATGGAAAGGTTAGTTTGGTTGTAGGAACACATACACATATTCCGACTGCTGATGTGCAAATATTGCCGAATGGAACAGCTTATCAAACAGACTCAGGAATGTGCGGTTGTTTCGATTCGGTGATTGGTATGCAGAAAGAAGAACCTATTTATAGATATTTAACTAATAGGAGAAAGGGAAAATATGAGCCTGCAAAAGGAGATGCTACTGTTTGTGGTGTTTTAGTAGATACTGATGATAAAACAGGATTAGCAGAAAAAATATTTATGATTAGATATGGTGGACGATTACAAGAATCTTTACCAAATTTACCATAATTTTGATTGTATGATTCAGAAATAAATGATAAAAAAAAACGACTTTGTATTTAATTAAATTTTTTAAGGAAAATTAGATGTCAGGACATTCACAATTTAAAAATATTATGCATCGTAAAGGTGCTCAAGATAAAGTGAGAGCACGTACCTTTTCAAAATTAGGTCGTGAAATTACAGTTGCAGCAAAAAGTGGTTTGCCAGATCCTGCTTATAATCCTAGATTAAGAGCAGCGATAGCAGCTGCGAGAGCTGAAAATATGCCAAAGGATAATATTAAACGTGCTATCGAAAAAGCAGAAGCTGGCGATGATACAAATTATTCAGAAATTCGTTATGAAGGATTTGGACCAGGAAATGTTGCTGTCATTGTAGAAGCTTTAACGGATAATCCTAAAAGAACGGCTCCAATCGTACGTTCGATTTTTGGAAAAGCCGGTTGTGTTATGGGTGAAACAGGCTCAGTTGCTTTTAATTTCCAAAAAATTGGCTTGATTGAGTATCCATCGAGTGTTGCAGAAGCAGATGCTATGTTTGAAGCAGCATTAGAAGCTGGGGCAGATGATGTAGAATCTGATGAGACAAATCATAGAATTATATGCGTTCCAGATGATTTGGGTGCGGTACGTGAAGCATTAGAAGCAAAATTTGATACACCAACAGTTTGCCGTTTTGATTGGAAACCACTGGTTGAAACAGAAATTACAGATGTTGATGTTGCTAAAAAATTTTTTGATTTTGTTGAAATGTTGAATGATGAAGAAGATATTCAACGTGTCGCAACGAATGTATCTGTTTCTGATGAGATTATGGAAAAAATAGAAGAATAACAATAAAGTGCCTAGTAATGTGAGAATTATAGGTCTTGACCCCGGATTAAGGCATACAGGTTGGGCTGTTTTGGATTGTCAAAATTATAAGTTTAGCTTTGTAGCCGCCGGGGTTATAAGTTCAACGGATAGTTTGAAACTAGAAGAGAGATTGCTTGAACTTTATCAGGGCTTGATTCAAATAATGGATCAGTATCATCCAGATGAAGCTGCTATCGAAGAGGTTTTTGTAAATAAAAATCCCCAATCTACTTTAAAATTAGGGCAAGCTAGAGGAATTGTGTTGTTGGTTCCGACTATAAAAAATGTAAAGGTGTCAACATATACGCCAAATCAAATAAAAAAAGCAGTTGTCGGTGTTGGACATGCTGAAAAAAAACAGGTAGATATGATGGTTCATGCGTTAGTTCCTACTGTTGGTAGATTAAAGGCAGATGCATCAGATGCTTTAGCAATGGCAATCTGTCATTCGTATATGAGAACAACAAATTTTCGTATGAATAAAATTACAGAAATGATGTCAAAATGATTGCAAAATTAAAAGGACTAATTGATTTTATTGGAAATGGTTTTGTTATACTAGATGTTCAAGGCGTTGGATATCGATTATTCTGTTCAAATACAACTTTATCAAAACTTCCTCCAATTGGAAAAGTGGCTACATTACATACAGAAATGCAGGTGAGGGAGGACTCTATAAAATTGTTTGGTTTTATAGATTCTGCAGAAAAAGAATTTTTTTTGTTATTAACAAGTGTTCAAGGTGTTGGATCAAAAGGAGCTTTTTCCCTGTTATCGACCTTTTCACAGCAAGATTTATCAATGGCAATTGCTTGTAGTGATAGTAAAACTATTTCAAAAGCGAATGGTATTGGAGCAAAAACTGCTTTAAGAATTATTACAGAATTAAAAGATAAAGTTGGAAGTGTTCCTATTGAAAATGCAAGTACAGAGTGTAGTTTTTGTAGTAATTCAGTATCAAATGATGCCATTTCTGCCTTAATTAATTTAGGATATGCAAAAATGGATGCTTCGGTGGTTGTTTCAAAAATTATTAAAAATTCATCTGAGGATTTGACGTTTGATAAAATTGTGAGAGAGGCTTTAAGGGAATTATCTAAATGACAGAAGATCGTTTAATAGATTCTGAAAGACGAGAAAGTGATGATGACCTCGTAAAATTGAGGCCACAAACTTTAGATGATTTTACTGGGCAAAAAAAAGTATGTGAGAATTTAAAAATTTCTATAAAAGCGGCATTACTACGTGGTGATGTTTTGGATCATGTTCTTTTTTCTGGACCTCCAGGCCTTGGAAAAACAACGTTAGCACAAATTGTATCTCATGAATTAAATGTTGGCTTCAGAGCAACTTCTGCACCTATGATTTCAAAAGCAGGAGATTTAGCTGCAATTCTAACAAATCTAGAAAAAAATGATGTGTTATTTATTGATGAAATTCATCGCTTAAATCCTGCTATTGAAGAAGTTTTATATTCGGCTATGGAAGATTTTCAGTTAGATTTAATCATAGGAGAAGGTCCTGCTGCTAGATCTGTTCGTATCGATTTACCACCATTTACACTTGTTGGGGCAACAACAAGGACGGGCTTATTAACAAAACCGTTAATCGATCGTTTTGGTATTCAAGCTAAGTTGGATTTTTATGAGCCAAATGATTTGCAAAAAATAATTGAAAGAGGGGCTAAAGTATTAGAGATAAAAATTTCATCAGAAGGTTCTTTTGAAATAGCTAAAAGATCTAGAGGCACACCAAGAATTGCAGGAAGACTTTTGAAAAGAGTTCGTGATTTTGCTTTGTATTCGGGAGTAGATGAAATTGATAAACTTGTTGCAGATGAAGCTTTATCTCAATTAGATATAGATAATGCAGGTTTGGATGCAATAGATCAAAGATATTTAAATTGTATTTCTAAATCCTATAATGGAGGTCCTGTTGGTGTCAGTACATTAGCTGCGGCATTAGGAGAAGAAAAAGATACTATAGAGTATGTTGTTGAACCTTATTTGTTACAAAAAGGTTTTATACAAAGAACTCCACAAGGAAGAAAATTAACCAATTTAGCATATAGTCATTTGAATTTGTTAGAAAATAAAAAAGAAAAGACACTTTTTGATGAGTAAAAGAAAAGAGAAGATAAGTTTATCTTCTCTTTTTTTTATTTTCATATGGATTGTTAGCTTTTTTCATCAAGATTCGGATAGGAACACTTCCTATTTTTAGGTAGGAAGATAATCCCTTGATTAAGTATCTTAAATAAGATTCAGGTAATTTTTCCGGATTACTCGAAAATAAAGCAAACGTTGGAGGTCTTGTTTTTATTTGTGTAATATATTTCAAAGGTATTGGCCTTTTTGTTGCAGAAAGTGGGGGGGGATTTGTTGCAATCATTTCAGCAAGCCAACGATTCAATTTTCCTGTTGAAATTCGAGTGTTCCAAATTGCATAAATATCTAAAATTGCTTTCATCAACAAATCTAAACCTTCACCAGTTCTCGCAGAAATAGTAAGGGTTTTTATATCTTTTATTTGTGTTAATGAAGATTCAATTCTTTCATTAAGTAATGAAATTCGTTCTTTTTTATTTGAAACTATATCCCATTTATTAACTGCAATAATTAAAGCCCGTCCTTCTTCAATGACTTGTCTAGCTATTGTTAAATCCTGTTTATCCAATATTCCATCGGCATCTAATAGCAATACAACAACATGAGAAAGTAAAATTGATCTTCTTGTATCAGCTGCAGACAATTTCTCTAAATCGTCTGTAATTTTAGCATGACGACGTAAACCAGCAGTGTCAGTTAGTCGTATTTTTTTTCCGTGGTATTCCCAATTGATGGATATTGCATCTCGTGTTAGACCGGCCATTGGACCTGCCAATAAACGGTTTTCACCAATAATTCTATTTATTAATGTTGATTTTCCAACATTAGGTCTGCCAACAATTGCTATATCAATTAATTCATCCGAGAATACAACTTCTTTTTTTTCATCAGATTTATCTGTTTCTTCAGGAACAATATATTCTTTTAAAACTTCAAATAAGTCTCCCATACCAAGACCATGTTCTGCAGAAATTAGAACTGGAGTTCCAAAACCTAAAGCATATAGTTCCTGAGGAGGTTCTAGAAAACCTTCTGACTTGTTTGCAACTAAGATAACAGTTTTATTTGCTTTTCTAAGTTTTTTACCAGCTTCTTTATCTAATGGAGTTATTCCGGTACGAACATCAACCAAAAACAGAATAACATCGGCTTGTTGAATTGCTTTTTCTGTTTGTTTCCACATTAAATCTTGCAAAGCATCATTTTGCTCTAATCCAGCAGTATCAATTAATTTAAAAGGGTATGTGTATAAAGTAGCATCTCCCTCACGTCGATCTCGAGTGACACCAGGTCTATCATTTACTAATGCTCTTTTTTTCCCTGTTAATCGATTAAAAAGTGTTGATTTTCCAACATTTGTTCTTCCGACTATCGTAATAGTAGCTGTCATTTTTTCTCACTTAAATCTGAAAAAGCAATTAAATATCCATCAAGAGTTTGAACATAAAGAATGTCATTCAAAACTATGGGGGAGAGTGTTCCAAATTTTGTATTTAAATCAATTTTACCAAACAACTCGCCAGTTTGAATGTTAAAACTAAATATTTTCCCATTTGAATTTGTTAAAAATAATCGGCTGCCAGCCATAATCGGTCCATTCCAAAATATAGGCTCTTTTTTTTCTACAGGATCATTGAATTTTTCAAGTTCGTTAATCCACAAAATGTTTCCTTTCTCAGCATTTATTGCTATAAGTTCGGAATTTAAAGTTAAAACGTATAGTACATCACCAGCAAGCCAAGGTTGATGAACGCCAGCTATTTCTAAATGCCAATTTTCTTCACCATCTTTTTCCATATCTAAGCAGACAAGTTTTCCTGCAACAGAAATCGCATAAGCTCTGTTTTTCCAAATAATAGGACGAGCTTTTATATCAGTTATTTCATTAGATGTTGGATTAAATTTATTCAAAACTAAGGAAGATGTCCAGAGAATACTACCTGTATCAGGTCTAAAAGCAATAATATCACCAGATGAAAAAACAGAAATACCGATACCATTATCAATAGCAGGAGAAGCTTTTCCTAAAATTGAAATGTTATTAATAAATGAAGGTAGTTTCCATAATTCTTCACCAGTTTGCTGAGAAAGAGCCTTTAAATTATTGTCAGCAGTTAAAATAAATAACCGTCCCCCGTAAACAGTTGGAGCTGAACGAACAGGAGATCCAACATTTGTTCTCCAAATTTCATTACCATTTTGAGAATTGAGAGCTACTACTTCACCTGTTCCTAAAGTTACAAATAATATTCCATTGTCAATGGCAAGTCCGGAAGATACAATACTAAGTTTTTCAGCAGTATGATCATCAATAACCTTCTTACTCCACCATCCTTTTCCATTCTTAGCATATAAAGATGAAACTTTTCCTTTTGCATCAATTACATATATTTTATCATCTAGTCCAACAGGATCAGCATTCGTAAAGCTCTTTTTATCAATTCCTTCACCAATTCTTGTTTTCCAAATTGGTGTTATTATTGCTGGTAAATTAGGATTTTGCATAACATGATGAGAAAAACCACCATTTTGATTCCAACGTGTAACTTTTTCAGGTTTGGGCGGGAGTATTTTCTCTTTTAATTCCACATCTGCAATTAATGTAGCGTCATGATTAAGGACTGATTTTCGAATTCCAGAAACAGTAGTCTGTTCAGCAGAACAAGAAAGCAAAATAAAACAAAATAAAAATGCGTATTTATTCATAAAAATAGTCTATTTAAAGTTTTTCTTTGATACTAGCTAAAAATTCAGAAGCTCTCATTCTTTTTGATTCGGAAACCTTTGTTAAGGTTAAAATTTTTTCAAAATATCTTTGAGCTGTGACATAATCATTTTGACGTAATGAAATAAGAGCATATAGTTCTAGTGCATCTGCAGACCAAACATTATTGTCTTTTGTAAGATGCTCAATATTATTCTTTAGTTGATCGTAATCAGCCTCATTTTTCTCTAAAAGAAGATATGTTTTCTCGATTGTAGCGTAATTTTTTAATGCTTCAGGAATTGAAGAGTTTGATGACAAATTGTCAAATTCTTGAATAGCCTCATCATTTTTTCCCTGTTGTATCAAATTTTGTATCGAATACATTAAAGCCAAAGATTTATAACCAACATCTCCTTTTTGAGCTAACGCATTTAATAGGTTTGTAGAAATCTCTCTTTTCCCCTGTTGCATCATTTCAATTGCAGTGTAAAGTTGAGAAGCTTCTTTTAAGGATTTCTGTTTGTGATAATATTTTGAATACTCTATTCCAGCAGTTGTTAAAAGAGCTAACAAAGCTAATGAAATAAAAATTGGTGAAAATTTTTTGAAGATTTTTTTCAACTGTTCTTCTTTTATTTCTTCAGTTACTTCGCGTAATATTTCAGCTTGTAAAGGGGAATCTGTTGTCATTTCAGATTGATTTATTTGTTCTTTTTTCACTTAAATATCTCCATAGATGTTTTTTTTACATTTTTTTAGTAAGCTATAATTAAAATAAGACAAAAACAAGAGATTTCTAAAAAATAGATGATTTTTTTTTTGATTTAATATATACAACTCGAAGGGTATTTGGATTTTTTTATAATGAAAATTTTAGGTACATTGTTTTTTGTTCTTTTCCTACAAGGATGTTGGTTGACAACTCCTGTAGAATCTATGCCGTGGAATCTTGCACCATTGACAGCCTTTGGTGCGGCTGAGGTGGTTTCATATGCAGCGACAGATAAGTTTGTTGGAGATCATGTAAGTTCAATAATTACAGGAAAAAATTGTTCTATAGAAAGAAAATTATCAGGAGAAGGGAAATATTGCATGACTGAATTTGAACTTTTCGAAGCAGAACATTCCAGGTATAATGTTAGAAAGGTCTATTGTTATCGATCATTGGCAACATCAACATGTTATTATGAACCAAGTCCTAATAAAACAGATGTTTTAATTGGTGTTTATGATAAACCGATATATTAAATATTCCAAATTTGTGCAGAATCTTTTTTCAGTCGCTGTCCTTTTCCAAAGTGTCCAGTGGAAATAAAATTAAAAATTAAATCTTTTATTTGATTGTCATGAAAAAGTTTAAAATGATGTCTGTTTATTGCGCAAAAACTTTCTTTTGCATTATCATCAAGAGCATCACATACACGCAAAAATCCATCATTATCAGATTTTAAAAATGAGAAAAATCCAGTATCATTTTCTTTTCCACCATAAATAATAGAGTAATCGGCTGTAAAAGGTAAAAGGTTTTCCATATATGATGGTAAAAGGTATTTTCCTATTTTTGAAAATAAAAGTTTGAACCAAAATTTATTTTCTTTACCTCTTAAATAAGAGTACCCTTTGTTTGCAACTGATAAAAAGACACAGCGTCCCATTTTTTTTGCCCATCGTGGATTTTTTGAATAGGCAGTCCGAAGTAATAAAGCTCCAATTCCAGTAGCAATAAAATTAAATTGTTCAATGCTATCTCTTTTATCTAAGTATTCATTTAAAATCTGAGCATTTTTTTCTATGTCAAATCTTAGTAGAGGGGTGCTAAAAAAAATTGGCTCAAAATTCTTTTTCATTCTGAAAGCAATTTTTGAAAAAATCCAAGGAGGTTGATATAAACCGTGAAGAAAAACTACAGCTTTATTATGCGGTATTGGGATTTCCCAATCCATTTTATACAGATTTAAAGCATCATAACATTTTTCAAAAGATCCCCATTTTCTGCATATTTGATAAGGATCTAAAAGTCTGTGACGCCTAGTCCACATATTTTGTTGAATTCTCCAACCATTCCAACAAAATTTATCAATCCACCAAAATATTCCACCACAGGTAAAAAAAGATATATGCATTTTTAATCCTTTCATATTTGTATTGATTTTAATTTACTTGATGATAAAAGCAAGAAAGAAAATTATTTTGGATTTTGTTAATGAAAAAAATAAAAATTTATACAGATGGGGCTTGTAGTGGTAATCCTGGTATGGGGGGGTGGGGAGCTCTGCTGATTTATAATTCTCATACAAAAGAGATTAGTGGATCAAAAAATTTAACAACAAATAACGAAATGGAATTACAAGCTGTTGTTTCTGCTTTAAGTTTATTAAAAGAACCATGTGAAATAGATTTAACATCAGATAGCCAATATGTCGTGAAAGGGGCTAGTGAATGGATGTATAAGTGGGCTAAAAATTCATGGAGAATTTCTAAATCTCATTCAGTCAAAAATAGTGGTTTGTGGCAAGAAATTTATAGATTCAGTAAAGTTCACACTATTCACTGGTATTGGATAAAAGGACATGCAGGACACCCAGAAAATGAAAAGTGTGATCAACTGGCAACAAACGAGATTCAGAAACTTAGAGAAAGTTTAGCTTAAGATTATTTTACAATGCATTTTTGTAAAATATCCATTTTATATCTTCCACAATCCAAACAAATAGATCCATCATTTGTACATTCTGTGCATCCTGGGATTTTTTGATTGCAAGGAATATAATGGTGTTGTTTATAAAAATATCCTATTTCCCTGTTAGAGCAAAAACCTTTATCATAGATACCTTTCCCTTCGGGACATGTATCACAAAAAGATTTATTTGAACAAGTTAAACAGGATTCATTACACTTTTTACAATCATTTCCATCTAGGTATTGTCCTTGTGGGCATATAATTTTTTCACAATCACTCCCATTTGATTTTGTTCCGATAGGACATTCTTCACAAGAATCAGAAATTTTATTTAAAAACGTATTTCCGGTACATTTTTTGTATTGACATGTTCCATTTTTTAATTCATGAAGTTTTTCACAAGTCAAGCACATCCCTTCATTGCAGGAAGCACAATGTTCAAATTTTTGTGCACATTTTAAGCAGGAATTTCCCTTAAGAAATTCATCTTTTTCACAAATTATAGGAAGACATTTTCCATTTTCTATACGAAATCCAGTTTTACATTCTAAACATTTATTTCCATCTTCTGAACAAGAAATACAATCATTTATTTTGTCAGAACATTTTAAACAAGATATTTTATTGCGATATTCTCCGAAATTACATTGAATTTTTGTACATTTATTTTCTGAAAGAATAAAACCGTTCTCGTTATTACACGCATAACATAATTCTGTTGAGGAACAATCTGTACATTCCTCTGGACATGGAGCACATCCTGATCCGGTGTGAAATTCTCCTTTTTTACACGGAATTTTTTCGCAATCATTCTTGTTTTTTGTAAATTTCCAACCTAAAGGGCAAATACATTTCTTATTTGAATTTAATACCATTCTTGGAGAAGTACATTTTGTACATTCTTCTTCATTTGAACAAGATAAACAGTTTTTCAAAGATCTAGAACACTTTGTGCAAATATCTCCACTCAAAAATTCATCATTTAAACATGTTATTGGTACGCAAAAATCCTTTTTATTTTTTATGTATCCGAGTTTACATACTTCACATTTTGAACTTTGTATTGAACATTTTCCACAACCTATACCAAATTTTTTAGCACAGGAGATACATTTCCCTCCAGCAAGATAATGTCCGGCTGCACATGATTTACATAAATTGATTCCTTGGCAAGTTTCACAACCATCAGGACACTTTTCACAATGGTTGCCAACGATGTATTCTCCTTTTTCACATTCCAAATCAATACATTGAGAATTCAATTGGCCTGGAAATAAACACTTTTTTCCAAAATCACCACAATCTTCGACAGTGTTACATTCGACACAATCACCTTGACCATTAGAGATAAAATTATTTTTACAGGAACAATTTTGTCCTTTTTGGCATGCTAAACAACCTTCTTTACCATTAGATGCTGTACCAGGAGGACAATTACAACTTTGTCCATCTACATGAGTGTGTCCCTTTGGACAGGGGATACATTTTGTCCCCACGCAAATACTACCAGTGTTACAACTACCTTCAATACATCCGCAATAGGAAGAATGTCCTTCATCTGAAATAAAACATTCCGGATGGATTTTATCGCACAAATTCCCGTCAGAATCTTCTGGTTTTTGACATAATTTTACACATTTCCATTGATCAAGATTTACCTGACGACATTGCCACCCTATCTCACAAGAAGCGTTGCTTTTACACTCAAGTCCTTCTTCATCCATTTCAGTGGAAAAAGTTTCAATTGAATTTAAAAGTAAGGTAAAAAAGAGTAATAATACAAAGTATTTTTTTTGAATCATTTTTTAGCTTCTTTTTTTATACGTTCTACCATAGAAAAAAAACCATTTCTTCTTGAAGGACTAAGATGAGCATCTAATCCTAATTTTTTAAAAAGGTCAGGAATATCTGCTTCAAGTATTTCTTTCTTTGTTTTTCCTGAAAGCATTATCTGTAAAACGGCAATTAATCCTCGAACAATATGAGCATCACTTTCTCCGTGAAAATTGATGATGTCATCAATGATTTCCATTTTTAACCAAACTTGACTCATGCAACCATCGATTTTATTTTCATCATTTTTATCAATTTCAGCAAAAGAGGGCAAATTATTTCCTAAATCAATCAAATAACTATATTTTGATTCCCAATCATCTAAAAAAGAAAAATTTTCATAAAGTTCTTCAAAGGTCATTTTTTTACCTAAAATTTAAATCCTAAAAAAACTGAATTCTAAATAACATACTTTTAAACAAATTGGAAGAAGGAGATTAAATCATTTTTTAGATGAAATAATAAACAAATGTGATAAAATGCGGGACAATATGTTCTGCAAAAAAGCAGAATATGTTTTGTATACATATTATTTAAGAGGTTTTAATATGCGTTTATACGCTTTGTTTTTTTTGATTATTTCATTTTTTACAAAGCCTTTGTTTGCAAGTGAAGCTGATTTAATTTTACCTAATTTAAATCAGTCTTTTAATGTTTTTGGAATGGCATGTTCTGGAAATTGTTTGTTAGCTATAGGTCTTGTTATTTGTGTTTTAGGTATGATTTTTGGATTGTGGGAATTTCATAGAATTAGAAAAATGAAATTACATTCCTCAATGGAAAATACATCAATACTTATTCACAAAACATGTAATACATACTTGATTCAGCAAATAAAACTTTTGATGAAACTTGAAGTTTTGATTGGTATTTGTTTATTCTACTATTTCTACTTCTTGCGTGATTTTAATTTATCAAGAGTAATGATTATATTCTTATGGTCTATACTTGGAATTATGGGATCTGTCGGTGTTGCTTGGTTTGGCATTGCAATTAATAACTGGGCAAATTGTAGAACTGCTTTTGAAGCATTAAAAGGAAATCCAGAACCTGTTTTAAGAATTCCATTAAGGTCAGGAATGTCTATAGGCGTATTACTAATATGTGTCGAATTAGTAATGATGTTAAGTATTTTGTTGTTTGTTCCTGCTGAAGATGCTGGTTCTTGTTTTATTGGATTTGCAATTGGAGAATCTTTAGGGGCTTCTGTTTTACGTATTTGTGGTGGTATTTTTACTAAAATCGCAGATATTGGTGCTGATTTAATGAAAATTTTCTTTAACATTAAAGAAGATGATGCAAGAAATCCAGGTGTTACTGCAGATTGCACTGGAGATAATGCAGGGGATTCTGTGGGACCAACAGCGGATGGTTTTGAAACGTATGGGGTTACAGGCGTAGCATTAATTACATTTATTATTTTGGCTGTAGGAATGATTGTTCGTCCTGATGGAAGTATAGCGTTATCATCAAATGGCCAAGAAATTCAGGCAAAATTGATTGTTTGGATTTTTGTAATGCGTATCTTAATGATCATGACATCTGTTTTAGCATATGCAATAAACGGTAAAACATATAAGTTTTTTATGGGAAAGAAATTTAATTTTGAACTTCCTTTAACAACTTTAGTTTGGTTGAGTTCATCCTTAGCGATTTGTGTGACATATGCTGTAAGTTATACTTTGTTGAAGGATTTTGGTTGCATTTGGTTTAGGTTAGCAACAATTATTAGTTGTGGAACGCTTTCTGCAGCATTAATTCCAGAGTTAACAAAGGCATTTACATCATCTTCTTCAAAGCACGTTCGTGAAGTTGTTAATGCTGGACGTGAAGGTGGAGCATCATTATCAATTTTATCAGGTATTGTAGCTGGTAATTTTAGTGCTTTTTGGAAAGGCATGACATTGACATTATTGATGCTTGTTGCATACTTTGCATCTGCAAATGGATTGAACCAAATCATGATTTATCCAACGGTTTTTGCATTTGGATTGGTTGCTTTTGGTATGCTAAGTATGGGGCCAGTAACGATAGCTGTTGATAGTTATGGTCCAGTGACAGATAATGCTCAATCTGTTTTTGAATTATCACAGATAGAGACTCTTCCAAATATTAAAGAAGAAATAAAAAGAGATTTCGGTTTCGAACCTGATTTTGAAAAAGGTAAGTACTATTTAGAAGAAAATGATTCTGCTGGAAATACGTTTAAAGCTACAGCTAAACCAGTTTTAATAGGTACAGCTGTCATGGGAGCAACAACAATGATTTTTTCAATTATATTATTGTTAAAATTACAGTTGAGTTTGCTAGATCCGCGAGTTTTAATTGGTTTTATGGCTGGTGGTGCAATTATTTATTGGTTCTGTGGTGCAAGTATTCAAGCTGTTACTACAGGGGCTTATAGAGCAGTTATGTTTATCAAGGACAACATTAAGTTAGATTCTACAGCAGAAAAAGCTTCTGTTGAGGATTCTACAGCAGTTGTTCGTATTTGTACAACATATGCTCAAAACGGTATGATGAATATTTTTGGTGCATTGTTCTGTTTTACATTAGCCTACGCTTGTTTTGATCCAACTTTTTTTGCAAGTTATTTGATTTCAATTGCTATTTTTGGCTTATATCAAGCAATCTTCATGGCTAATGCTGGTGGTGCTTGGGATAATGCTAAAAAATTAGTTGAAGTAGATATGCATGAAAAGGGAACAGACTTGCATGCAGCAACAGTTGTTGGTGATACAGTTGGTGATCCGTTTAAAGATACATCATCCGTTGCATTGAATCCAATTATCAAATTCACAACATTGTTTGGTTTGTTAGCAGTAGAAATTGCTGTTGAAGCAGAACATACAGCATTGTGGATTGGTGGAGTATTCTTCTTAATAGGATTGTATTTTATTGTAAAATCTTTCTATGGAATGAGAATTCCTGTTTTAAAAGAAGATAAATAAAAAAAAGGCGGTTTTAAACCGCCTTTTTTCATTTCCAAATTATTTTGACTTTTGAAAAAATATTTTTTTCATCATTTTTGTTACATATTAGATGTAGCGATTCATTTTCTTGTAAATATGTTTTTATTTTTATTTCATCTTTATATACAGCAGGCTTTTTGTATGAAATTTCAATTTCGGAAATTGTATGGCTTTCTCTAAAGTCAAAAGGAACAGCTTCAGAAGCCCATAAAGGATAAAATGAATTATTAACATGTTGATATAAATCAATTTCATCATATTTTACAAAAAAATTATATTCATGTTGATAATTATCTGGAATTGCAATTGCAGGAAATGAAGTTTGAATCATTTTTTCAGGAATAGGAGCACATTTTGGAAGATTGTCTGATATTTTTACAGGACGTTTTGTTCTTAAGTCAACTAAAGCCCATTGACTAGAAGCTCTAAATAATTCTTTACCCAGCTTGTTTTTTGCTTGGAATTCACGAATACTACTTACAAGGGTAGTTCCAGAAATCCAGGTTGTTAGAGTAAATTCTTCATTTTTATTAGGAAATTCATTGATTTTAAGGTGATAGTTTGCACCTACCCATCCCAAATTATTTTGTAAACAAAAATCATAACCGAACCCCAAAGAATTAGCATTTAAGTCAGCGATATCTTGAAGTATATTAAAGATTATTCCAAAGCGAAGTTTCGCGTCAGTTCCACATTGAAAATTTTTCACTTCATAAAGTTTTGAAAATTTATCCATAATTTCAAGTCTCCATAACATCACCAATATTCTAAATATTTTATCAAAAAAATAAAAAAAATGTGTAAAAATAAAAAAAAACGTTTATAAGTAAATTGTTTTTAATTTTTATGGAGTAAGCATTAAATGACTTGTTCTTATCAATGTTCAAAAGAAGTTCAAGAAATGTGCACAGTTGCTAAAGGTGCACGTCATGAACCAGCCCCAATTCCTGAAGAAGGTAAATGGGTAAAATCAAAAGAAGTAACGGATATTTCAGGGTTAACTCACGGTGTTGGCGCTTGTGCACCACAACAAGGTACGTGCAAATTAACATTAAATGTTAAAAAAGGTATAATTCGTGAAGCTTTAGTTGAAACAATTGGTTGCTCAGGTATGACACACTCAGCTGCTATGGCTGCAGAAGTATTACCAGGTAAAACGATTTTAGAAGCCTTAAATACAGATTTAGTTTGTGATGCAATTAACGTTGCTATGCGTGAATTGTTCTTACAAATCGTTTATGGTAGAACACAATCAGCATTTTCTGATGATGGTTTACCAGTAGGTGCTGGCTTAGAAGATTTAGGTAAAGGTTTACGTTCTCAAGTAGGTACAATGTATTCTACAGAACCAAAGGGCGTCCGTTATTTGGAAATGGCTGAAGGTTACGTATTGGCTGAAGGTTTAGATGAAAATAACGAAGTTATTGGTTATAAGACAGTAAACTTGGGCAAGATGATGGAAGCTATAAAAAAAGGTGTTGATCCTAAAGAAGCATTCGAAAAGAACGTTGCTACAAAAGGTCGTTTTGCTGATGCTGTAAAAGTAATTGATCCGCGCAAAGAATAAGGAGAACAAAAATGAGTCTTTTTGAAAGTTATGAACGTCGTATTGCGCAGATTGATGAATGCTGCAAAAAATATGGTATTAAGAATATCGAAGAAGCAGATAAAATCTGTAAAGATAAAGGTATTGATGTTGCTAAAATTGTAAAAGATATTCAGCCGATTTGCTTTGAAAATGCTTGCTGGGCATATACTTTAGGTGCTGCAGTTGCGATTAAATCAAACGTAAAATCAGCTGCTGAAGCTGCTGAAAAGATTGGTGTTGGTTTACAGGCATTCTGCATTCCAGGATCTGTTGCTGATCAACGTGCTGTTGGTTTAGGTCATGGAAACTTGGCAGCTATGTTGTTGAGCGAAGAAACAAAATGTTTCTGCTTCTTAGCAGGTCATGAATCTTTTGCTGCTGCCGAAGGTGCTATTGGTATTGCTTTAACAGCTAATAAAGTACGTAAACAACCCTTACAGGTTATTTTAAACGGTTTGGGAAAAGATGCTGCTTATATCATTTCTCGTATTAACGGATTTACATCTGTCGAAACAGAATATGATTATAAAACAGGTAGTTTGAAAATTGTTTCTGAAAAAGCTTTTTCTAAAGGTGATCGTGCAAAAGTTCGTTGCTACGGTGCAGACGATGTTTCTGAAGGTGTGGCTATTATGATTAAAGAAGGTGTTGATGTTTCTATTACAGGTAACTCAACCAACCCAACACGTTTTCAACATCCAGTTGCAGGTACATACAAGAAATGGGCTATAGAACATGGTAAGAAGTACTTCTCAGTTGCTAGTGGTGGTGGTACAGGTCGTACATTGCACCCAGATAACGTAGCAGCAGGTCCTGCTTCTTATGGTATGACCGATACAATGGGGCGTATGCATGGTGATGCTCAATTTGCGGGTTCTTCTTCCGTTCCAGCACACGTCGAAATGATGGGCTTGATCGGTATGGGTAATAACCCAATGGTTGGAGCTAGTGTTGCAGTAGCAGTTGCTGTTTCTCAAGCAATGTAAACCTTATATAATTACAATACATGAAAAAAACACCCTTTATTTAGGGTGTTTTTTTATTAGGAAATTTACAAGTTTCATAGGTGACTATGTAAAAATTGTAACCAAATAAAACACGACTATTTTTGATGATATGTTTGTTATATTAACAGTATAATAAAGAGATATCGTCATGAATTGAAAGTAATTTAATCAATTTGATCATTTTTATACTATGAAATTACCAAGTAATTGCAAATTTACTGAGTTTTTAGATAATTAAAAATTTCATTAAAAAGTTTTTGAGGGGTAATCTGAATCGTAGATTTTTTTATCTAGAATTAATTTTGTTAAAATTAAGATGGCTATATAATTTTTTTCATAATAATATCACAAACAGGGTTAATAAGGTAGCAAGAAGAAAAAACGTGTTAAAATTATGATGAAATTTTTTATAAAGTTTCGATAATAATTTTGAAAAAAAAATAAAATATAGTAAGTTATTTTCCAAATAGACTTCGATATGTAAAAGGTGAAGGATTTTGAATAAATATCCACTTATTTTGTTGTTTAAATCAAATAATTTTATTATTGGTGATCAATCTGGTGAGTTTCATTCCTTTAAATCTGCAAAAGAAGTTTATTCTTATGTGAAAGATGTTCCTATTGTTGTTTGTAACAAAGTTTTTATCTTGGATAAATTAGATGGTTATAGATTCTATAAAGTATTTGATATTTTAGAGTTGTTTGCCTTTGTAAAACCAGCAGAACCTATAATTCCGGCTATCCAGCACATTGCAGAATTTCTCAATCTATCATGTGATTTCGAAAATAATATCACGGAAGAAGTAAAGACATATTATAATGTTATTAAAAAACTATTAGATGATATTTCCACTATTTCAGGAACAGAACGTTATCATGTTATTTCTTTGTTAATAACAATGGTTAGGAATTCTAGATGGGAGTGGGGAATAGATATTCTTCAAAGATTAGGTGTAGATATAAATAAGATTGGATTAGTTGCTCCAAAGGGATATGCTGTTTGGGAAAGATTACCAGAGTGGGAAGAAACAGTCCCCACATCTATTTCCGGAACTCAACAAATAGATGAAAATGATGTTCTTGAAAGTTTAAAAGAATTTATATCAAAAACAAAAAATGCAGAAAATAGAACAGAACAAATAGAATATGCAAAATCTGTTTCTAAAATTTTTAATCCAAGAGAAGAAAAAGGTTTTCCAAATACAGTGTTAGCTCAAGCAGGAACTGGAATTGGAAAGACATTAGGGTATTTGTCGCCAGTTAATGTTTGGGGAAATATTAATTCTGGTAGTATTTTTATAAGTACATATACAAAAAATTTGCAAAAGCAATTAGATGAAGAGTTAAACAAAGTATATGATAATCCACAAGTAAAACAAAGAAATGTAGTCGTAAGAAAAGGTCGAGAAAATTATATTTGTTTGCTTAATTATGCTGAAGCTGTTGGTAAGATTTCAAATTCAAAAGGAGATGCTGTTTTTTTAGGGTTAATAGCAAGATGGCTTTCTAAAACAAAAACTGGAGATATGAATGGAGGAGATTTTCCAGGATGGTTAGTCGATTTAATTGAAAATGGTAAAATAGAAAATTTATTTTACAAAAGAGGTGAATGTTTATACTCTCAATGTCCACATTTTAAAAAATGTTTTATAGAAAAAGTTTTACAAAAGTCAAAATTAGCAAAAATAATTATTGAAAATCATGCTTTGATTATGCATCAATTTGCAGATGCAAAAGAAGATGTTCCATTACCAACAAGATATATATTTGATGAAGGACATCAAATATTTGAAGCTGCAGATGATGTATTTTCTATTGAATTATCTACTCTACAAGGTTTTGAGGTAAGAAGAATATTATTAGGCTCAGAAGATGCAAAAATTTCGAGGATGAAAGGTTTAAAAAAACGTTTTGAAGATTTAATTTTAGTAAATGAAAAAATATCTGAAGTTATATTTAACATATATGAAAAATCTTCCTTTTTACCACAAGTTAATGCTTTAAAAAGAATAAAAAATAGAACACCATCTGGGGCATTTGAGGATTTTTTGACAGAAATATACAGGCAAGTTTTGGCAAGATCAGAAAGCAATGATATGTACTATTCTTTGGAATGTTTCCCTCGACCTTTGGATGAAAAAGTTCATGAAAAAGGGCAGATATTGTATTATGAGATTGTAGAACTTGAAAAAAAAGTGGATTATCTTCTAAAGCTGATAGAAAAATTTGTTGATGATCACTTTGCAGAACTCGATTCTAAAGATAAACAGAGGTATATTTCTGTTTCAAAGTCGATAAAACAAAATGTTTTAAATGTTCTTGGAAATTGGAGAATAATGTTAGGACAATTAGAAACAGAAACTCCAAAGGATTTTGTAGATTGGTTCGAAATTACAAGAAGTGAAGGTTTTGAAGTTGATGTCGGTTATCATAGACATTATGTGGATCCAACAATTCCATTTTCATCATTATTAAGTCAAGTGGCTCATGGTGTATTGATAACCTCTGCAACATTAAAAGATAAAACAAAAGATGATAATTTAAATTGGGATTTTGCATTAAAAAGAACCGGAATAATTCATTATTGTGATACAGAAAAACCGCAAAACTTATTAACTGTAGATTATAAGTCTCCATTTGACTATAAAACGAATAGTCGAGTATTTATTGTGAATGATATAGATAAAAATGATATAGTACAAGTATCAGCTGCATACAGAGAACTTTTCTTAGCATCACAAGGTGGTGGATTAGGTATTTTTACAGCTATTAGTAGGTTAAAAGAAATTTATAAAAGAATAAAATCTCCATTGGGGGACAATGATATATCTTTATTTTCTCAACATATTGATAGGATAAATATTCAAACGTTAATAGATATTTTTAAAGCTGATAAAAAATCATGTTTGTTAGGTACGGATGCTGTTAGAGATGGTATTGATGTACCTGGAGAATCATTAAAAATGATAGTCTTTGATAAAGTACCATGGAACAGAAGTAATATTTTAAATAAGGCTAGAAAAGAACTTTATGGAAATACATATGACTACATTTCCATTAGAATGAAGTTGAGTCAAGCATATGGAAGATTAATTAGAAAAGCTACAGATAGAGGTATTTTTGTAATTTTAGATAGAGCTGTACCTTCTGAAGTGTTAACAGCATTTCCATCTGATGTAAATGTCGAAAAAATTAGTTTTAAGGAAACAATAGAAAAAGTTAGAGATTTTTTTTCAGTATAATCATAAAACTTGACATTTGAATATAAACGGATGAAATTGACACAGATATTTTGTACTGAAAGGATTTTATTATGGAAGTAAGAAGTAGATTTGCTCCATCTCCAACAGGCTATATGCATATTGGAAATTTAAGAACAGCATTGTATGAATACCTTGTTGCCAAAAGTGCAGGAGGAAAATTTATCTTACGTATTGAGGATACAGATCAGGAACGTTATGTTGAAGGGGCTGTCGATATCATTTATAAAACGATGAAAATGGTTGGGTTAAAACATGATGAAGGTCCTGATATTGGTGGAAATTTTGGTCCATATGTTCAATCTGAAAGAAAAGCTATTTATAAAAAATATGCGGATATATTAGTTGAATTAGGCGGAGCACATTATTGTTTCTGTTCTGAAGAAGAACTTGAAAATCAAAGAAAAAAATGTGAAGAAACTGGTGTGCCCTTTAAGTTTGATGATCCATGTAAAAATATTTCAATAGAAGAGGCAAAAAAAAGAATATCCAATGGTGAAAAATATACAGTTCGTCAAACAATTAATCCTGATGGAGAGGTTTCTTTTGACGATGTTGTTTATGGACATGTTAGTGTAGAAACAAAAACCTTAGATGAAGGAATTTTATTAAAATCAGATGGTTTGCCTACATATAATTTTGCAAACGTCGTTGATGATCATTTAATGAACATTACACATGTTTTACGTGGAAATGAGTATTTATCATCAACTCCTAAATATAATTTAATGTACCAAGCTTTTGGATGGGATATTCCAACGTATGTTCATTTGCCACCTATTATGAAAGATGAACATAATAAATTGTCAAAAAGAAACGGTGATGCTTCTTTCCAAGATTTGGTTCAAAAAGGTTATTTACCAGAAGCAATAGTGAATTATATCGTTTTATTGGGATGG
The DNA here is from genome assembly GCA_024413465.1 of Alphaproteobacteria bacterium. GTDB lineage: Bacteria > Pseudomonadota > Alphaproteobacteria > CAAGCB01 > CAG-977 > UBA2903. The sequence goes on along the minus strand of JAKSVU010000001.1, from coordinate 170,169 downwards.
AGTGCTAAAAACGATCAAGAAATATTTTCTATGGAAGAATTAGAAAAAGTTTTTAATGTTGAAGGAATAAATAAATCACCAGCGATTTTTGATATAGAAAAATTAAAATGGATGAATGGTGTATATATTAGAGAGTTACCTTGCGAAAAATTTTATAAATTATCAGAACCTTGGATGAAACAGGTAATTCATAAGGATATAGATTTTGAAACATTAGCAAAATGTATTCAACCAAGAGTAAATGTTTTAAATGAAATACCAGAGGCGATAGATTTTATTGAAATATTACCTGAATATGATACGGAAATGTATATTCATAAAAAAATGAAAACAACAGTAGAAATATCAAGAACTGCATTGTTAGAGGCTGAAAATTTAATTAAAAATATGACAGATTGGTCGTCTATTGAAGCGATACATGATGCTTTTATGGTTATGCCTGAAAAATTAGGATTAAAAAATGGTCAGTTTTTGTGGCCGATTAGAACAGCTTTAACAGGCAAGCAATGTACACCAACAGGAGCAATAGAAATCGCATATTTATTAGGTAAGGAGGAATGTTTATCCCGAATTCAAATTGGAATAAATAAATTAGGATAGAATTAATTATAAAAAAATCAAAGACAAGGAAGTCTTTGATTTTTTTTTATAAATTTATTGAAATAATTTTTTTTCTTTGTTACTCTAATTTCAGCTCATGTAGATTATTTATAAAAAAATAGGAGGTTTGTCTATGAGTCTAGAGTTATTAATGGCTGTTGCCGGAGCCTTACTTTTATTAAGCGTTTTTGCAAATAAAATTTCAATAAATACAGGTCTTCCATCATTATTAATATTTTTAATTTTAGGAATGCTAGCAGGCGTTGATGGTGCTGGGTTCAAATTTGATTCAGCGGAAGCAACAAACAATATTGGAACATTAGCATTGGCTTTTATTTTGTTTTCCGGTGGTCTAGAAACAGAATGGAAATCTGTTAAATCTGTTTTATTCAGAGGAAGTGTTTTATCAACAATAGGCGTGGCTTTAACGGCTTTTGTTATGTATGGGTGTTGTTTTTATATTTTAAAAATGGATAAAACAATGTCGTTACTGATTAGTGTTATTTTATCATCAACAGATGCTCCTGCAGTTTTTACATTATTGCGTCAAAATAAATTAGATTTAAAAAATGAAAAAATGAAATCTTTGCTAGAATATGAATCAGGTTCAAATGATCCCATGGCTGTTATATTATCAGTTTGTGTTCTTTCTATGTTAACAGGGACTTCAATGGGAACATCGGAAATTATAGGTTCCTTACTATTACAATTAGGATTAGGAATTGCTAGCGGTGTTTTTTTTGGAAAAATTGCAGTATTAATTTTAAAAAAATGGAATTTCGTATATCAAGGTTTGTATCCTGTTTTTGGAGTTTCTGTTATATGTTTAACATATAGTTGTACACAGATGATTCATGGTAATGGATATTTGGCGCTTTATATATCAGGAATGATAATCGGAAATTCGTCATTCCCATATCATAATCCATTTGTTCAATTTCAGTCATCGTTGTCTTGGATTTGGCAAATTGTAATGTTTTTGACATTAGGCTTATTAGTTAATCCAAATGAATTATCCAGTGTATTTTTAAATAGTTTGGATTTAACTGTTTGTTTAATTTTTATTTCAAGACCGATAGCTGTTTTTATTTGTTTAATAGGAAGTTCGTATAATTTTTGTGAAAAAATATTCATCAGTTGGGCTGGATTAAAAGGTGCTGTTCCAATTATATTAGCAACATTACCATCAATGAAGGGTATTGAAGGTGCACAAGGAATATTCAATAGAATTTTCTTTATTGTTTTGATTTCACTTTTATTTCAAGGAAAAACTTTGGCAGAATTGGCTCAATTTTTAGGTTTGATTGAAAAATCATCAGAAGAACATTCTGAAAAATCAACATGATAGATAAGCCAAGGAAAAGGTATTTCTTTTACTTGTTTAAAGCCACAGGGAACATCTATTCCTCTGATTAATCTGGGGAATAGGGTATCTTTCTTTTTATTAAATAAACCAAAAAGTTCTCTTTCTCTCCAGTCAAACATTAAAATATTTGGATTATTTTGTGATCCCATGTATATAGCAATATCAGAAACTCTATGTTTTTTTAATAAGAATACTACGTTGTTCATATTTTCATCTTCGAGAATATAAATATTGTCAGCGATTCCCTCTATGTTTCTGTGGTATGGTGCTGAAATTACAGGTAATCCTGTTTCCCAAATAGCTTCAGGACCAAAAGAATTTTCCATAAGTAAAGCTTCTTTTTTTTCGGAAAGATAGGGTGTAATCACAGAAATAGATGTATGAATATTCATTTTTATTAATTTGTAAGTGGTAAAATTATTATATAAAATAAGTAATATTGAGAAAAATAAAAAAGAATAAAAAGCTTTTGAATAATTGAATTTCTTAGGTAATTGTATATTTTCAAAATGTTTTTTTATAAAGATAATAATTGGATAAATTAAAAAAGGTGAAGCCAATCTTGCATAACGAACAGATAAACAACTTAAAATTGTAAAGATAATTGTTGGGAAAATAGCATGTATTATAATTTTTCTTTCAAATAATGTGATTTTTTTTATACATAGACAGAAAGCTATAATGCTTAGTATCGGAGAAATTAAACATAACTTTAAAGATATTGAAGAAGATGTTGCTGGTTGTAATTCTGAAATAAAATTTGCCCAATTTAATTTTATAAAAGGTGGAAACCAACAAGCAAAAACAGCGTTAAAAGAAAAACACAAAATTAGTATAAAAAATGAGAAAATAGAACAATTTGATAATAAAAAAATTTTTGAAAAAAAATTATTTGGAGATGTTTTTTCGCAGATGTAAAACGAAATCGTGGCAAAAGAAAAAGATACGACAAATAACCAAGAAAAACGAGCGTTATCTGGAAAAAAGAAACCTTCATAAGGAGGGTTGATTGTTAAAAATATTAAACAAAAAATAGTAAGATATAAAAATAAATTTTTTAAATCAGAAACAGGGTGGTATGATAATAGCCACAAACTTGCTAAGCAAAAAGATAAAAGGGAAATTATAGCTAAACCTTCAAATGATACCCAAATTCCTAACGCAGCATATAAAGCAGTTCTCCAAATATATTTTTTTTCGTGATTTATAATGCGAATAATACCACCAAAAGTTAGTATTGAAAAAAAAGCAGTAAGAATATGATGGTCAGGTCTTGTTAACATAAAGACATCGACAACTTGAGGTTGTACTAAAAATAGGATGACTGCCAGCAATCTACAAAAAGGTGAAAAAAATTTTTTTAAAGACCATACAATTGCATATAAGCATCCTAATAAAAATATTGCCTGATAGCTTATTCCACCAAAAAAAACAGCATTTTTTAGAGTAAAAAATGGAAAGAGAAAAAGTGAGCAAATAATCCAACAAATATCTGTAATTCTAGTAAAATGCAAAATTTCACCAAAAGGATAATTTGTGTGCATGTATGGAGTTTCAGCCCATTGCTTAGAAGTAATTAAATCAATAATTCTAATAGCGTGGGTATAATTATCGGTATCTTGATAACGAGGTATTAATTGCGTAAAAATAGGTAGTTCTACGCATAAAAATAATAACAAAATGAAATATTTTTCATATTTACTGTAAAAATTCATTAATCTTTACCACCAACAGTTATATTTTTTATCCTAACAGATGGCATACCGACACCAACAGGAACCATTTGACCACCTTTTCCACAAGAACCAATTCCATCATCAAGGCATGAATTATTTGCAATTAGGTCAATATTATTCATTACCTCAAAACCACTTCCAATTAATGTTGCATTTTTTATTGGAGTATCAATTTTTCCATTTTGTATTACGTATGCTTCATTTGTTGTAAAAACGAATTTTCCAGAGGAAATATCAACTTGTCCACCTGTAAAAGATTTTGCATAGATACCCTTTTGAACTGATGAAATTAATTCATCATGCGTTTTTTCTCCACCTAGCATAAAAGTATTCGTCATGCGAACTTGAGGAGCGTACAAGTAAGATTCTCTGCGACCATTCCCTGTTGATTGAACGCCTAATAATTTTGCATTAATCTTATCAGTCATGTAATTTTTTAAAATACCATCTTCTACCAAAATTGTCCTTTGGGTAGGAGTTCCTTCATCATCAATATTTATAGAACCTCTTCTATTTAAAATAGTTCCATCATCAACTATTGTTATATTTTTAGCAGTAACTTGTTCTCCAATTTTCCCGGAATAAACAGAAGTTTTTTTTCTATTAAAATCTCCTTCTAATCCATGTCCAACAGCCTCATGAAGAAGAACGCCACTCCATCCACATCCTAGTATGACAGGCATTTCTCCTGTAGGAGAAATATTGGCCTCTAAATTTACTAATGCCATGCGAATTGCTTCGTCTGCCATCTGTTTCCAATTTTCTTCATTTATAATATTTGAATAGAGAAAACGTCCACCGTTTCCACAGGAGCCTGCTTCTGTTTTATCTTTATCTTTTGCGACAACACCTATTCGAAATTGAACTTGAGGACGAATATCAATCTGTTCACTACCATCTGATTGAATAATATGAACAATTTTCCAAGAACCAACTAAAGAAGAATTAACTTGGGTAATTTTTGATTCCTTGTTTCGAATATATTTATCTATTTCATTTAGTAAGTGTATTTTTTCTTTATATGAAATCTGTGATAAAGGGTTTTCAGTTGTATAAAATTTTTCAATTTTATTTAAAACTTTTGTGTAGGTGCTTCTTTGTGTTGGATTGCACTTTAATGGTGATAAATTTGAAATAGCAAAATTTAATGATTTTCTAGAAATATCATCAGAAATGCAGTTTGCAAAAGTATCTCCCAAAATTGCCCTTAAACAAAATCCAGATTGAACATTATATGTTGAATATTTTATTTTACTTTCATCAAGAGTAATATTTTCAAAAAGAGAGTATTCACTAAACAGTTCACCATCCTCAAAAGAAGATAAAGCTTTTGATACGATTTTTTTCGCTTCTAATCTATCAATGTTATTAAATATAAATTTGTCAACTAAATCATAATTATTCATTTGATTAATCCAATTGAAATACAAGCATTTTTAAATAAGCAGTTTCTGGAAGTTGAGGATGAATAGGGTGATCAGGGCCAGCCCCTGCTTGATAGATTAATCTTCCTGTTTTTCCTGCTTCAAAAATTCCTTTTGTACATTCATTTAAAAATTGTTCAGGATTTACGTGATGTGAACAAGAACCTAGGGCTAAGAAACCGTCTTTTTCTACAATACCAGCTGCTAACTTGGACATTTTTCTATAACCTCTTAATCCGGCTGCAATATCTTTTTTATTTTTAGCAAAAGCAGGTGGATCGCAAACAACAATACCAAATTTTTCTTTGTCTTGATTCATTTCCTCCAACACATCAAATGCGTTATCTTTTATCCAAGAGGTTGTTTCTGCTAAATTATTTTTTAATGCAGCTTTTTGTGCTAGATTAAGGGCTATATCTGATCGATCAACACCAATAACATGAGTTGCATGTCCAATTCCCATATGTAAAGCAAAACCGCCAGCGTACGTATAAAAATCAATACAACGTCTTTTGGAAGCTAATCTACCAATAAAGGCTCTGTTATTTCTTTGATCATAAAACCATCCTGTTTTTTGACCATCTTTTAAATCTGCATAAAAATATATACCATTTTCACATACTGGAACTACTTCTGGCAAATTTCCTTTGACTACTTCAAAAAGAGGTTCTAAGTCTTCTAAACTTCTTGCACTGTTTTCAGAACGTAAAACAATACATTTGGGAGAAAGTACTTGATCTAAAGCAGATATGATTTCATTTTTTAAATTATCCATTCCTGCTGTATTTATCTGGCAAGCAATTATGTCATCAAAACGATCTACAATCAAACCAGGTAAACCGTCTGCTTCGGAATGAATAAGTCTATAAAAAGGAGAATTTATCGTTAAATCGCGAAGTGTAACTGCACGCTTTATTCTTTTTATAAAAAAATCTGTATTTATTTCTGTTTGGATATCAGATGCAAATTTTCTAAAAGAAATTAAAGAATGAACATTAAAAGATCCTAATCCAACAAATTTATCACAGGAATCTTTTAGACAAACAATTGAACCAGAAGGAATTTGTTTTGTTTCAGGTGTAATTTCAATTTCATTTGAAAAAGCCCAAGGACATCCTTGTTTTATTCGACGATTATTTCCTGGTTTTAATTTTATTTCTGGAAAATTAAAATTTTTCATAGCGTTTCCTTTTAAGCTTGTTTAATATATTTTTTGTCGTTACTTTTACCACGTTTGAGGAAAAAAATGTCAAAAAAAGAAAAAAAATTTTCAAAAGGTGAGATTCTTTTTAAAAAAGGTGAAACCTGTGAGAATATTTTTACCATAGAAGAAGGTAAAGTTGATTTATTTGATTCTCCAACTGGTACAGGAAGAAGAATAGGATCGAAAACTGTAAATCAAATTTTGGGAGAAGATGATTTACTTAATGAAGGATTTTATTCGAAGACAGCTAAAGCATTGACGGATGTTATTGTTGAGGTTCAAAGTAGAGAAGAGTTTATTTTAAATAAACAAAAAAAAGGGGCATTAGCTCCGACGTTTGATGATGAATTTAATCTCAATTTTGATTCAAATGATGGAGATTTTGATTTAAATGATTTTACGGAGGAAAGTGTTTCTCCTGTTAAAAATAAAAGGAAACAATTATCTAAAAACGAATCGAAAAATGAAGTTCAGGTTAAGCATAGCGATAATCAGGCTTTGGTAAAGGTAGAGCCGTTACATAGAACAGTTCAACCGTTAAAAAATTCTCCAATCATACTATCTGCTGATGCTAAAAAATCGTCTTTAACACAATGGTTTCAAGAAAATCAAAATAAAATACCTGTAGCTTTTGGTCCAATTTTATTGCTTGCCCAAATTGATGGAGATACTGATAATAAAATAGTTTTATCGTTATATGAAATTTTAAAAACAATTCCAAATTTGCAAGTTCATTTAATTGACAAACCTATTTTGGATGTTGGTTATGAAAGAGCTAGATTACAGATGCTTTCTTGGATAGATCAATATGAAGCGGATTTTGGTTTATATGCACAACCTGATAACGCAGGAAGGACCCTAGAATTCCATATTGTAAATACAGGTGTCCAGAAACAAACATACAACATAGGAACGCGTTTTTTTATGCCTATTTCTATGGATGAAACACAACAAAAACTGTTTCAAGCTTTTTGCGTGAGTACAATGGTACCACGTCGATTAGAACAAGAACAAATTTTAAGATTGTTTTTGCCAAATTTACTTAATTCTTTAATTCCATATGCACAAAAGCCAATGATAGGATTGTCATCTGAAGAGCAGGGGGTTAACTTGGTATGTTTTGCAAATGCATTATCTTTGATTGGTTTGTCGGGGTATATGGAAAGCAAAACTTCAATAGCATTTGAAATATATAAAGAGGCAATCAAGTTATTGCCAATATACGCTCCCGAATATGTTTTTGTTACAAGACAAGTAGGATTGCTACAGCAAATTGAAGGTGAAAAAAATAGAGATTTAAGTTCTTTAAAAGATGCAGAAAATACTTTTTTAAAGGCTCTTTCTGTTATCTCTGGAAAAATGCAACCAGATGTTTTTGCTGATTTGAATTTAAGAGTTGGAAATGTTCGACAAAATATTGCAATTCAATCTGGAAATGGGCAAGATTTTGCAAATGCAATAAAATCATATAAAGACGCTTTAGGAACATTTACTCCTCAAAAAAATCTTGAAAAGTGGGCTGATGCTATGAATGGATTGGCGAAAACTTTACAGATATTTTCATCATATAGTACCAAAACGACACTTTTATCGAAATCTATTGAAATTTATGAACGAGAATTATCTGCTTTAAACAAGGAAGCAAATTCCATTCTTTGGGCTAGGACAGCAAACAATTTAGCTTCAGCATTGTTTGCATTATTTGAAAAAGAAAACCATGATATTTCAATTTTAAGAAGAGCTGTAGATGTTTTTTCTGAAGCACTTGCTGTTTATGATAATCTCGGACAACCTAAAATGGCTGAAGTTGCTCAAAAAAACTTAAAAAAAGCTGAGTTTATTCTGAAAAGGACTGAAAAAGAATTCGAGGAAAATAAAAATTGGTTAGATGATATTGTTCAAAATGATTACAATGAAGATAAATCAGCGGAAAAAAATGAAGAAGAACCTCTTACTTTTGAAAGAATTGCTGTTTTTGAAGAATTAGATGAGTAATAGCAGCTCTATTTCAAAAATATATTTAAGGACAAAATAACCTAAAATTCCTAAAAGAGCGGAATTTCCGTAGGCACATTCTTTTTGTTTATATAGAAGAACTTTTAAAGAAAAGAAAATAAAAGAAAAACAAATAGTTATAATTAATCCTTCAATTCCTAACCAAGCTCCTATAGCTGATAATAATTTAATATCACCCCCACCTAATTTTGAAGGATGTATTATAAACATCAAAAAGGATGATAAAGTTGGAAGTAAATATCCTAAAATTGCTCCAATTGCGGATTCAGTAGGCGGAATATCAATATAATTGATGGTTGAATAAAAAAAACCAAGAATTAGTAGTGGAATTGTCAAAATATCAGGTAGTATAAAATAACGATTATCAATATTGGACATTAAAGAGCATAAAAATACTAAAATTATGTATGAATTTGGTAGATTGTATGTTGTTATAAAACACGCAATAAAAATACCAAAAAAAGCATACAATAAAGAAGATATTAATAATCTTTTCAATAAGTTATTTCTTGTTTTTAATCTACTTTTTTTAGATTTTTTATGAATATGATAGATATGAAATGAGTAGTATAAGGCAGTTCCTGCATCTGCTGGCATAAATTTCCCAAAACGTCTTGCAAAAAGGGGAATTGTAAAAAAAACTAAAAAAACTAAAATAAACTGTGATAAAAGCATTTTTATTCTTTCGTATAAACAAATTTATTCCTATAATAACTGAAAATTTACAGGAGTCGAGATGTCATTCAATCTTTTTCATTCTGCAACAATTATAGGGGTAGGATTAATAGGTTCTTCATTAGCAAGAGCATTGAGAAATAAAGGACTTGTGAATAAGCTTTATGGTGTTTCTAGAAGTGAAGAAAATTGTAAGAAACTTTTAGATTTAAATATTGTTGATGAAGCTTATAATAGTCCAATAATTCCGGTTCAAAAAAGTGATTTGATTGTTGTATGTACTCCTGTAGGAAGTGTTGAAAAAGTTATTCAAGAAATACTTCCCTTTGTTCAAAATAAAGCAATTATATCTGATGTAGGATCTGTAAAAGGAAAAATTTCGAAAATTATTGTTCCGGATTCTGTTTCATTTGTTCCTGCTCATCCTGTTGCTGGAACTGAAAAATCTGGACCTGAAAATGGTTTTGCTGAATTATTTGAAAATAGGTGGTGTATATTAACACCGACAGAATTGACGAATCGTGGAGCTGTAGAAAAAGTTTCTACTCTTTGGACACAGATCGGAATGAAGGTGGAAATTATGACGCCAGAAAGGCACGATGTCGTAATGGCTTTAATGTCTCACTTGCCGCATTTGATTGCATATACAATTGTTGGAACAGCTTCTGATTTGGAAAAGCAAGAACAATATGATGTTTTGAAATATGCAGCAGGTGGTTTTAGAGATTTTACTCGTATTGCTGGATCTGATCCTATTATGTGGAGAGATATTTTTTTGAATAATCAAAATGCAGTTCTGGATTGTTTACAAAGATTTACAGAAGATCTTACTTCGTTACAAAGAGCCATTAGACATAGAGATTCTGAAGCGTTGGTCGATTGGTTTAAACGGACAAGAGTCATTAGAAAAGAACTTGAAGAAATTGGACAAGCTCAACCTGAAAACGAAAAAATGTTGTTGAAAGGAAAAAAAATATGAGAATAACTTATCAAGGTGTAAAAGGTTGTTTTTCTTCTATGGTTTGTGATCAGTATTTCCCTGATGATATTCATCGTAGTTGTTTAACTTTTTCAGATGCAATGGGAGCTGTTTGCAATGATGAAGCTGATATAGCAGTTATACCAGTTGAAAATTCAACAGCAGGACGTGTCGCGGAAGTATATAAACTTTTACCAGAATCAGGATTATCTATTATTGGTGAAGCATTTTTGCAAATACACCATTGTTTAATGATGCCATCAAAATTTGTAAAGGGAGTTCCTCCACAAAATTTATCTGAAGATGATTTATTAAAATGGAAGGCATCTGAACCAACTCAAGAGGAGTTAGATAAAATTCTACATAGCATATCCGAAGTAAGAACTCATCCACAAGGATTACTTCAATGTCAAAAATTTTTAAGTAAAGAACTACCTAATGCAAGAATGAGAGAAGCTTGGGATACTGCAGGAGCTGCTCGAGATTTAGCTAGAGAATTAGTAAATAACGTAGCTGTTATTGCTCCGAAAGGAGCAATGCAGTATGGAATGACGATTTTAAGAGAAAATATTGAAGATTTGTCTGGAAATACAACTCGTTTTTTATTTTTTAGAAGAAATCCTTTGAATGCAGAAGACATTGCTAATAAAACTGATTTAATTACAACTTTGGTTATCAAAACAACACATAAGGCTGGAGCTTTGGTTGAGGCGTTAAAAGTTTTCCAAAAGTACAATTTAAATCTAACAAAGTTGGAAACATACATGACAGGGTATTATCATTCAGAACCAGTTTTTTATCTTGATGTTGCAATGAATCAATTTGATGAAATTGGTGAAAAAACATTAAAAGAATTAAAACAAGCTTCTATTGGAATTGAAATTTTAGGAACATATCCAGCTTCATCAACAAGATGTGAAAAGTTTGGATTTTTACCAGTTAAATAGGTATATAGAAATGGAAAAACAGAAACAATCTAAGTTTGAAAAACAATCTAAAATGCTTCGATATAATTTAATTCGGAGAAAAAAACAGTTAGAAGAACGAAAAAAAATAGAAGAAGCTTTAAGTGAGCAAAATAAAAATATAGAAATTTTAAAACAGGAAAAATAATGGATCAGATAAGAATAAAAGGTGGTATCCCATTAAAGGGAAAAATTCACATTAGTGGTGCAAAAAATGCAGCACTACCTTTAATGGCTGCAAGTTTGTTGACAAAAGAAGTTTTAACCCTAAAGAATTTACCACATTTAGCAGATATTATGACGATGTCATCATTGCTGATTCAACATGGTGTGAAAATCACAATGACTGATGATGGGGTAGGAACTTTACGTTTTGATTCTTCTAAAATTTTTAACTTAAAAGCCCCCTATGACATTGTTCGAAAAATGAGAGCATCTGTTTTAGTTCTAGGACCATTAGTGGCAAGATATGGAAAAGCAAAAGTTTCGTTACCTGGGGGATGTGCAATAGGTACAAGACCTGTTGATATTCATTTGTTTGCTCTTGAAAAAATGGGAGCAAAAATAGAGATAAAGGAAGGATATATTATTGCAAAAACAGAAAATGGTTATTTGACTGGATGTGATATAACTTTTCCTAAGGTAACTGTAGGGGGAACAGAAAATATATTGATGGCAGCTACTCTAGCAAAAGGGCAGACAGTCTTAAGAAATGCAGCTTGTGAACCAGAAATTACCGATTTAGCTGAATGTTTGGTAAAAATGGGAGCAGATATCTCTGGAATTGGAACAAATACACTTGTAATTAATGGAAGAGATTCTCTTCATAGTGCAACACATAAAGTTGTTTCTGATCGTATTGAAGCTGCATCCTACGCTATTGCGGCAGCAATTACTCGTGGAAAAATTGAAATAGTCGATGCTGATTTAAAAAATTTAACCGCTGTTGCCAGAGTTTTAACAGAATGTGGTGTAAGTTTGAATGAAACAGAATGTGGCTTTATAGCTGATGCTGAAAATGCTTTTTTAATTGGAACAGATGTTATGACAGAGCCTTATCCTGGATTTCCTACAGATGTTCAAGCACAATTGACAGCTTTGTTAGCGACAGCAAGTGGAGCTTCGCTTATTACAGAAACAATTTTTGAAAACCGCTTTATGCATGTTCCTGAATTAGCTAGAATGGGAGCGAATATAAATGTTCATGGCCCATCATCGGCTATCGTTCGTGGTGTAAAATCATTAAGTGGGGCAGAAGTAATGGCAACAGATCTTCGTGCTTCAATGTGTTTAGTTCTTGCTGGATTGTTTGCTGAAGGTGAAACTACCATCAATAGGGTCTATCATTTGGATAGAGGTTATGAAAATTTAGAAGAAAAGTTATCAGCATGTGGGGCTTTTATTGAAAGAATAGCGAGAAATTAAAGATGTCTGAGTTTGTTATAGCTTTACCTAAAGGAAGAATTCTTGAGGAGATTAATCCTTTTTTTGAAAAAATAGGTTTAATCCCAGAAGATGATTTTTTTGATGATCACTCAAGATTGTTAAAATTTAAAACAAATATAAATAATACATCGATTATTAGAGTTAGAAGTTTTGATGTTGCAACTTTTGTTGCATTTGGAGCAGCACAAATGGGAATTTGTGGTGATGATGTTTTAGAAGAATTTGACTATTCTGATATTTATGCCCCAATTGATTTAAAAATAGGAAAGTGTCATATGGCGGTTGCTGCACTTCAACAATTTGTGTTGGAGGATGATTTTTATAGAGATGGTCATGTACGTGTAGCAACAAAGTATCCTAATATCACAAAAAAATATTATCAATCAAAGTCAATACAACCTGAATGTATAAAATTATCTGGAGCTATGGAACTTGCTCCTGTAGTTGGATTATGTCACAGAATTGTTGATGTTGTATCAACAGGATCAACGTTAAAGGCAAATGGACTCGTGGAATTGGAACATGTTATGGATGTTTCATCTAAACTAATTATAAATAAAGTATCATTTAAAACTCAATCTAAGGTAATGATGAATTGGATTGAACAGTTTAAGGAGATTGTTAAATGACATTATTTTTAAAGAAGTCAGATAAAAATTTTGATGAAAGTTTTTCTAGATTTTTAATGTTAAAACGTGAAAATAGCATCGATGTATCAGAAACAGTGTCTGAAATTATTTGTAATGTCAGAAAAAATGGGGATAAATCTCTTTTAGATTATACCGCAAAATATGATAAATTAGTTTTGACAGGTGAAAGCATGCTAGTTTCTGAACAGGAAATTCAAGATGCTGTAAAAGAATGTGATCAAAAAACATTGAATGCTTTATATTTAGCAGCTGAAAGAATAGAGGCTTTTCATAATCAACAAATTCCCAATAGTAAGCTCTTTAATGATGAAACTGGGGCTTTAATGGGATGGAGATGGACAGCAGTTCAATCTGCGGGACTGTATGTTCCTGGTGGTACAGCTGCTTATCCATCATCGGTTTTGATGAATGCAATTCCTGCTAAAGTTGCTGGGGTAAAAAGAATAGTTATGGTAGTTCCTTCTCCAAATGGTAAACTAAATCCGTTAGTTTTAGCAGCAGCTGATTGTGTCGGAATCACAGAAATATATAGAATAGGTGGAGCTCAAGCTGTTGCTGCTTTAGCTTATGGAACTGAAACTATAAAACCGGTAGATATGATTGTTGGTCCGGGAAATGCTTATGTTGCAGCAGCAAAAAGACAAGTTTTTGGAAAAGTTGGAATAGATATGATTGCAGGACCTTCTGAAATTATGGTTGTTGCAGATGATACAGCAAACCCGGAGTGGGTTGCTGCTGATTTATTAAGTCAAGCAGAGCATGACAAATCTGCTCAAGCTATTTTGGTTACAAATAGCCTCAAATTATATGATGAAATTGATGAAATTGTAAAAAAACAAATTAATGATTTAGATCGACATGAAATTGCTTTGCAAAGTTGGATGGATAACGGGGCTGTTTTGTATATTGAAGATCTGACAAAAGTTGGAGAAATTATTGATGCCGTTGCTCCAGAACATTTAGAGTTGAGTGTGTCTGATGCAGAAGGAATATGCAAATATGTTCATAATGCTGGTGCTATATTTTTAGGATATCATACTCCTGAAGCTATGGGAGACTATATTGGGGGACCAAATCATGTTTTACCAACAGCAAGAAATGCAAAATTTTCATCAGGTTTAGGAGTTCTTAGTTTTATGAAAAGAACAACAATTTTATCCTGTGTGCAAGATACTATAGATAAACTAGGTGAAGATGCTGTTCTTTTAGCAAAGGCTGAAGGATTAACAGCTCATGCAAAATCTATTTTAACAAGAATGAAATAAGGAGTTATATTTTGAAATATATTAGTACTCGTGGAATTGCGCCATCATTAAATTTTGAAGAAGTTTTATTAACAGGTCTAGCTTCAGATGGTGGTTTATATGTTCCTGAAAAATATCCTTTCTTTTCATATGAACAAATAAAAAACTTTCAAAGATTATCTTATGTAGAACTTGCATCAAAAATAATGGCGCCGTTTACTGAAGGATCTTTAACAGAACAGGATTTGTTAAAAATAACTTCAGATGTCTATTCCAAGTTTAATCATTCAGCTATAGCACCTTTAAAGCAAATTCAGCAGAATTTGTGGATAATGGAACTTTTTCAGGGGCCAACATTAGCTTTTAAAGACTACGCTCTTCAAGTTGTTGGAAAGTTATTTGATTTCATTTTAAAAAAAAATAATAAAAAAATTACAATAGTAGGAGCAACATCAGGAGATACAGGATCAGCAGCAATAGAAGGATGTAAAAGATGTTCTAATGTGGATATTTTTATTTTGCATCCATATGGTAGGGTTTCAGATGTTCAACGTCGTCAAATGACAACAGTCATATCAAAAAATGTTTATAATATAGCTTTAAAAGGGACTTTTGATGATTGCCAGTCATTCGTAAAAAATTTATTTGCAAATAAAAATTTTAAGGAAAAATATAATTTGGCTGCAGTTAATTCTATTAACTGGGCAAGAATAATGGCTCAAGTTGTTTATTATTTTTATGCTGCTTTAAATTTAGGAGCTCCAGATCGAGAAGTTTCTTTTGCAGTTCCTACAGGAAATTTTGGTAATATATTTGCAGGATATGTTGCAAAAAGAATGGGGCTTCCGATTAAAAATTTGATTTTAGGATCAAATTCAAATGATATTTTACCAAGATTTATTCATTCGGGAATAATGGAAAAAAAAGATGTAAAACCATCTATAAGTCCATCTATGGATATTCAAATATCATCAAATTTTGAGCGAATTTTATTTGAAATTTGCGATAGAAATAGTCAAAAAGTAGCACAATTGATGGAAGGCTTTAAAAGTAATGGAAAATATTCAGTGTCAATGGATGTTCTACAAACGTTAACTTCATTTATGAAAGCAGATGCTTTCAATGATCAACAAATATTGTGTGAGATTTCTAGAATTTATAAGACATGTCAATATATTTTAGATCCACATTCAGCAATAGGTTTAATGGTTGCTGAAAAATATCGTGAAAAAGACGTGCCAATGATTGTCTTGGCAACAGCTCATCCAGCCAAATTTCCTAAGCCAATTAATGAAGCAATTGGTGTTTGTCCAGAATTACCATTTTCTTTAAAGAATTTAATGAATAAAGAGGAAAATTACATTGTTCTTGAAAATAAAATTCAGGATGTTATTGATTTTATAGAAAAATGTGAGGGAAAATAATGCGTACGGTTACAAAATGTAAAAGTGGGCTTCGCATTGTTACTGATACGATGCCAGAAATTGAAACAATTTCTTTAGGAGCTTGGGTAAATATAGGATCAATGTATGAACCAAAAGAAATAAATGGTATTTCGCATTTATTAGAACATATGGTTTTTAAAGGAACTAAAAAAAGAACAGCAAAACAAATTGCTGAAGAAATTGAAAATGTTGGGGGATATTTTAATGCAGCGACTTCTCGAGAGACTACAGCGTTTTATATAAAAGTGTTAAAAGAAGATTTGAATTTAGCTGTAGATATTCTTTCAGATATTCTTCTTAATTCAACATTTGAACCATCAGAATTTAATCGAGAAAAGTCGGTTGTGTTACAAGAAATAAGTCAGTCTGTTGATACACCAGATGATATTATTTTTGATTATTTCCAGGAATGTGCTTATCCAGAACAACCATGTGGTCGACCTATTTTAGGGAATATTGAGATTGTTCAAGCTATTTCAAGAGAAACTTTACATGATTATTTGAAAAATAATTATACGCCAGATAGAATGGTTATTTCAGCTTCTGGAAATTTAAATCATGATGTTTTTGTTGATTTAATACAAAAGGCTTTTTCTAAACTAGAGCATGCAAAAGGATTAATCGCTTTAGATGCAAGATACGTTGGTGGTGAAAAAAGAATTATAAAAGATATTGAACAAGTTAATATGGTTTTGGGCTTTCCAGGTGTAAGTATTTATGATGATAATTATTTTACTTCAAATATTTTATCTACAATTTTAGGTGGAGGAATGTCATCAAGATTATTTCAAGAAGTTAGAGAAAAACGTGGTTTAACATATTCTGTATACTCATTTTCATCATCTAGTGCTAAGGGGGGGCTTTTTGGTGTTTATGCAGGAACAGGTGAAAATGAAGCAAATGAAACATTAGAAGTTATTTGTGATGAATTAAAAAAAATACAGGATCATGTTTCTGAAGAAGAATTACAGAGAGCAAAAGCACAATTTAAAGCAGGAATTTTAATGTCATTAGAATCTCCAACTAATAGATGTGAGCAAAATGCAGGGCATCTACTTATTTTTAATAGATTAATTGAAAAAGAAGAATTAATTGAAAAAATAAATAAAGTGTCTTTAGAGGATATCTATTTATTATCAAAAAATATGTTTTCTCAGAAAATAACACTTGCATTATTAGGACCTGTTAGTAAAACAACATCATATGAGCAAATTGAACAAAGATTAATATAATGGATGATGAAATTCTTATCGAAATTAGAACTTTTGGAAATATGTTGAAAGTTTCTGCTGTGCATGCTTTAACGGGAACAGAAGTATCTTTTATAGCCCCTAAAAATACACCTATGCTTTCAATAAAAATGTTAGCAAAACAAAAATTGGAATATGTAATAAATAAAGATAAAAACTAGTTAATTTAAATAATGTGTGATATAGATTATAAAATTTTTATAAGGAGAAAAGTGATGTCAAAAACAATAGCTTTAGCAGCGGATCATGGTGGATATGAATTAAAAAATCTTTTGATTGAAAAATTAAAAACTCTTGGATATACACCTTTAGATTTGGGAACTAATTCTCCAGAATCTGTTGATTATCCAGATATGGCAAAAAAATTAGCAAAGGTAATCGAGACAAAACAAGCAGAACAGGGGGTTTTGTGCTGTGGAACGGGAATAGGCATTAGTATTGCTGCTAATAGATTCCCTTTTATTCGGGCAGCATTAATTCATGATGCTTTTGGAGCTAGATTGTGTCGTGAACATAATAATGCAAATGTGATTGTTTTTGGTGGAAGAACAATTGGAACAGAAGTTGCATATGAATGTTTAGAAATTTTTTTAAAAACACAATTTTTAGGAGAGCGTCATGCAAGACGTGTTGAAAAATTGACACACATTGCTGAAGGATAAAATTTTATGATAAATATTTTTTTTGAAAAAAATTTAAAAGATTCTGATCCTGAATTATATGAAGGAATAAAAAAGGAGTTAATTCGTCAACAAAATCAAATAGAATTAATTGCTTCTGAAAATATTGTTTCAAAAGCTGTTTTGCAAGCTCAAGGAAGTATTTTAACAAATAAATATGCAGAAGGTTATTGTGGAAAACGTTACTATGGTGGATGCGAATGTGTTGATATTGCCGAAAATTTAGCAATTGAACGTGCTAAGAAATTATTCAACGCTGAATTTGTAAACGTACAACCACATTCTGGAGCTCAAGCAAATGGAGCTGTTCAATTGGCATTTTTGAAACCAGGTGAAACATTGATGGGAATGTCTTTATCTGCAGGGGGACATTTGACTCATGGGGCGGCTCCCGCATTGTCAGGTAAATGGTTTAATTCTGTACAATATGGGGTACGTAAGGAAGATGGGCTGATTGATTATGATGAAGTCGAAAAATTAGCAAAAGAAAATAATCCTAAATTGATTATTGCTGGAGGTTCTGCATATCCAAGAGCAATTAATTTTAAAAGATTTAGAGAAATAGCGGATGAAGTGGGGGCTTTATTAATGGTTGATATGGCTCATTTTGCTGGTTTGGTTGCTGCTGGATACCATGAAAATCCATTAAAATATGCGGATGTGGTAACAACAACAACTCATAAAACCTTAAGAGGTCCTCGTGGAGGAATGATTTTAACAAATAGAGAAGATTTAGCTAAAAAAATTAATTCTGCTGTGTTTCCAGGATTACAAGGTGGACCTTTAATGCATGTTATTGCAGCTAAAGCAGTTGCTTTTGGTGAGGCATTAAAACCTGAATTTAAAGTTTATGCAAAGCAGGTTATGGATAACGCTAAAATTATGGGTGAAACACTTGTAAAAAGAGGGGTTAATCTTGTTTCTGGAGGAACAGATACTCATTTAGTTTTGGTCGACTTGCGTCCAAAACATTTAACTGGAAAATTAGCTGAAGCAAGTTTAGAAAAAGCTCATATTACATGCAACAAAAATGGAATCCCTTTTGATCCAGAAAAACCTACAGTTACTTCGGGTGTCCGTTTAGGATCTCCAGCAGGTACAACAAGAGGTTTTAAAACTACTGAATTTGAAAAAATTGCAAATTTAATTGGGGATGTGCTTGATGGTCTTGAAAAAAATCCTGAAGATAATACATTTGTTGAAGATCATGTAAAAAAAGAGGTTTTAAAACTTTGTGCTCAATTCCCAATTTATGAAGGATTGATGGAGTAAAAGATGCGTTGTCCTTTTTGTGGTTTTGAAGAAACTCAGGTAAAAGATTCAAGACCAACTGAAGATAATTCGAGCATAAGACGTCGTAGATTTTGTCCCGCATGTGGATCAAGATTTACGACATTTGAACATGTTCAATTACGAGAAATTATAGTAATTAAAAAAGATGGTTCTAGAACAGCATTTGATAGAGATAAATTGTATCGTTCTATTGCGATTGCTGTACGAAAAAGACCCATTGAAAAAGAGCAAGTCGAATTGATTGTTAATAGTATACAACGTCAATTAGAAGTATCTGGTGATGATGAGATTTCTACTGTTCAAATTGGTGAAATGGTAATGAATGCATTGTCTTCTTTAGATCCGGTTGCTTATGTTCGTTTTGCATCTGTTTATCGCGAATTCCGAGAACCAAAAGATTTTAAAGCATTTATTGCAACATTAGATGAAGTTGCAAATACAGATTTTTCTGATGTAGGAGAAAAAGAATGAAAACCAACAGAAGTTCCGCAAGATTAAATGCAACTCAAGCTATTTATGAGTATTCATTTGGTGATAAAAAGATAGAGCAGATTGTGGATGAATTTTTAACAAATCAAATTGGGCAACAAGTCTTACTTGAAAATGAAGATTTAGAAACAGAAGAATTTCTTCCTATTTTACCAGCAGATAAAGAATTATTTATATCGATAATGGATTGTTTTTCAGAAAAACAAAATGAAATTGAAGAATTAATAGATAATTCTTTTACAGATAATTGGTCAAAAAATAGAACGGAAGCAACTTTAAAAGCTATTCTTCAAGCTGGTACTGCAGAATTAATGGCTTTTAATGATAAACAAACACCAACTCCAATTGTTATAAAAGAATACATAGAATTAGCAGCATCGTTTTATTCTGGTGTGGAAATAAAGGTTGTAAATGGTGTCTTAGATAACGTTGCAAAATTAGTGAGAAAATAAAGTAATTCATGATCAAAAAATTGAAAATAGGTTTTGTCTCATTAGGCTGTTCGAAAAATCAAATAGATTCAGAAATTATGCTGAGCTACTTAAATGATGCTGGTTTTGAATTAACAAGCAAAGAACAACAAGCAGATGTTATAATTATTAATACATGTGGTTTTATTGGAGATGCAAAACAAGAATCTTATGAGCTAATTGAAAGTCTTTCTAATTTAAAGAATACTGCTAATTTAAAAAAAATTATTGTTGCAGGGTGCCTTGCTCAAAGATACAAAGAAAAAATCTTAGAACAATATCCATGTGTTGATGCTATTATGGGAGTCGGCTCAATTCATCAGATTGTGAATATAGTCAATCAGTGTTTTGAAAAAGATAAAGTGTGTTGTTTTGAAGATAATACAAAATCTTCAATTAGTGGAACAAGATTTTTATTAAATGAACCGTATTCTGCCTATGTTCGTATATCGGAGGGATGTAACAATAAATGTACCTATTGTACGATTCCATCTATTCGTGGAATATACAGATCTCGAACAAAAGAAGATATTTTACAAGAAATAAAAAAACTTGAAAGATCAGGTCTTAAAGAATTAAATCTAATAGCCCAAGATACGTCTATTTATGGAATAGATATTTATAAAAAATATGCTTTACCAGAATTACTTAAGCTTATTTCATCAGAAACAGATATTCCTTGGATTAGATTATTTTATTGTTATCCTGATAAAATAACAGATGAATTAATTTCTGAAATGAAAAATAATCCAAAGATATTACACTATATAGATATTCCAATTCAGCATATAAATGATTCTGTTTTAAAAAGAATGAATAGACATGGAAATAGAAAAACAATAGAGAATGTTATTTCAAAACTTAGATCAGAAATCCCAGATATTGTTATTAGAACTACAGCAATAGTTGGTTTTCCTGGAGAGACTGAAGAAGAATTTAATGAGTTAGCCGATTTCGTTGATGAAATTAAATTTAATAGGTTTGGGGCATTTCGATATTCTAGAGAAGACGGAACTCCTGCCTATAATTTACCAGATCAAATTGATGAAGATGAAAAAATAAATCGTTATGAATATATAATGAGTATTCAGCAAGCAATCAGTTTAGATTATCAAAGAAGTTTTATTGGAAGTATCCAGAAGGTTCTTTGTGAAGGATTTGATGATGAAAAAAATTGTTATGTTGGCAGAAATTATGCCAATGCACCAGATATAGATGGTCTTGTCTATTTTTCATCTAAAAAAGCTATTCAAACAGGTGATTTTGTTAATATCAAAATAAAAGATAGTGATGAATATGATTTGTATGGTGTTCAAGTAGAATAAAAAAACGGCTTAAATTTTAAGCCGTTTTTTTTATTATTTTGCTGTTTTTTTAGCTGTTTTTGTTGTGGTCTTTTTTTCTTTTTTTTCAACAGTTTCTGTTGTTTTTTTGCAAACCTTTTTTTTGGTTGCTTTTTTTTCTTCACACTCACAACTGCATGGACCTTCTTTGCGACATTCACAATCAGGACCACATTCACATTCTTTTTTACCACAGCACGGGCAAACACTTTCTGCTTCTAACCAGCATTCGATATCAGCATTTTCTGGACATCCTTTATTTAACCAGTTATAGTAAGCAGCTTCACGAATTTGTTCATCTGTCATAATTTTTTCTCCTTTTTACAGTAAATAAACTGTATCTATTTTACTACCTTGTTTTTATTATAATTTCAAGTTTTTTATTTATATTCATTAGAATCATTTATCCAGGCTTCAATATTATAAAAATGATGAACTGTTTTTTCTAATAGGGGATTTATTCTTTTTATCAAGTCCCATCTTTCTAGAATTCTCTCTTTTGGGAAAAAACGTTTTCTAGTATTTAATCGAGATATAACTATGTCAGGAGTAGCATTTATAAAAAAAATTGACATATTGTAATAAAAGGACTTTATAGATTTGTACAAATCTATATGATTTATGTTTGAGTTAGAATGTTCAAATAAAACAGGATATCCTAAATAAATAGCTTTGAATAAAAGATAATAGCCTAAATATCGAGCAGGTAGTTCCCATCTATTAAAAGCTAATTTAGGATTTAATTTAAAATCATTTTGATATTCTGGAAATTTTTCCATAATTAAGTCAAAACTTATATAAACATATTCTGGATTTTTTTCTAAAAATTTTTTTGCCCAAAATGATTTCCCTGAAGCAGGAAGTCCAGCTATGTTTACAAATTCTTTTTTTTTCAAAAGATGATTGCTTAAGAGGGTAGTATTTAAAATATTACGAATGTTTTTCTTAAAACTTTTATCTTTTACATCGTTTGGTAAAGTATCTTTAAATGTTTTTTTCCCTACAATTTGTGATAAAAAATAATAAAGCATTTTTTTGTATCTTACTCTAATAAAAAAATCCCCTGTAAGGGGATTTTTTTGACTATCTACAGTGTTTTCGTTGGCAATTAAATCTTGCTCGAGCAACATTATTAACAGGTTTACCCTGATTATATTGTTGCTTTTTAGCTTCAATTGCTTTACGACGCTCTTCATAATTCTTTTTAAAATCTTCCGTCTTCTGAATATCACGTTGCTTTCTTTTTTCAGAAAATTTGGCAGCAATAATATCGTAAGCATGTTCTTTAAAGAAACCTGATTGAGCTAAAGATTCATACAACTTAACAACACGTTTTGGATCACGTTGTTTTTCTTCAGTTCTACCTGGACGTTTAAAATCAGATACTTGAGAAACTTTTTCTTTTGAATTTTCATTTCCAGCAGTACGATAAGAGTTTAAAATATTTGCAATATCCTTGAAAACAGGAATCTCTTTTATTTCATTTACTTTAACGTGCATCTTTGGACGCCAGTTCTTCCATGGAATACGGCTAGCTCCGCCAGGTTCAAATATCTTTGTATCCTTACCTCCAACCTGAGATTCAGACCGTTGACGTGTCCCCGGAATATTTCCCATATAGTTTGTTCTAAACATATCAGAGAATGGGAATAACAACATAGCAGAACGTGATTGTCCCAAGTAATCTGCAACAGCTTGTTCATACTTCTCAGGACAAGAACGAGTATCATGGGCAGGATCAGAAACAGGTTGAGCACCAACCCGATCCCAGCAACCTTTCTCATATAAAGCCCAGTTTAAAGCACAACGTTGAGATTCATATTGACGAAACTCCAAATCACGTTGTTGAGAACTTTCGTAATAACCTAAATAATCTTTCAAATGTACATCACGTGCCGTCCATTGACTTGCTAAAGATGGAGTATCATGCGTAGAGGGAGCTGCAGTTGAATACAAAGGATATTCTTCAGGGTGACGGAAAGCATTATTATTTCCACCATTTTGATATCCCCATTCACGCTCAAAGGGTAATACACGATAGGACAGAATTCCATGATCCATCAACTTATCCTGGAAACCTGGAGGTAATTGTCCTAAATCTTCACCAATCAACATACATTTATTTCTGTGAGACTCTAATGCAGCAACAGCCATTAGATCATCAACTGGATAATAAACAAAAGCACCTTCTTTTGCTGACTTACCTTGAGGAATCATATATAAACGAGCTAATTGCAAAACGTGATCAAGACGTGTACAACCAGCCGTCTTCATATTATTGCGTAACATTTCAATAAATGGTTGGTAAGCTGTTTCCTTTAAAGCTTTTGGTTTAAAGCCCATTACATCCCAATTCTGACCATTTGGACTCAATACGTCTGCAGGTGCACCCGCGGATGCTTTCATATACAAATCTTTACATCCCCAACCTTCAAAACCAAAGGGAGCAGATCCTACAGCAATGTCCGTATATAAACCAACTTTCATACCACTGTCTTTACAAACCTTTTGAACATTTTCCATCTGGTTTAATGTTTCAAATTGCAAATATGTATAAAACCCGATTCTATCTTTATTTTTTTCAGCAAATTCTTTCACTGCAGGTGTTTTGGAATCTTGAAATTCTGGTGGCCAATCTCTCCAATCGGTTAATTTTGGTTCCTCATTTGCAAAATGCTCGCATAATGTTTGAAATAATGCAAAATCTTTCAATCTATCTCCACCATTAGCTTTAAATTCTTCGAATCTAGCTTTTCGATCGGCGGAACCATTTTTTACAAATTGATCATAACATTTTTCAAGGATAGGTGTTTTCAATTCAAAAGCTGCAGTATAATCTACATCAGAAGTATCTTGAGCTTTTCTACGTTTAGCTGTGTATTCTTCTGAATCATACAATGCAGTAGCTTCTTTACTTTCTTCGAATTCAGGAACAGCAGTTACATCCAAATAGACATGATTAAAATACGTTCTACTTGCTGGAGCATATGGAGAAGCCTCTTCAGCTGCATTTGGAAACATAGCGTGTAATGGGTTTACTCCTAGGATACCAGCTCCACACTTACCAACAGTATCAGCAATTTCTGCTAAATCAGAGAAGTCACCGATTCCCTGATTTTCATCAGAACGTTGTTCGTATAATTGAACAGGAACCCCCCAAGCTTTTCCACCGTTTTTAATATCAATAGGGTCATAACATTTTGTAGGAGCATGAATCAATTGAGTCGACGCCTTAGGTTGTCCAGGAATTTCAACTTCTAATTGATGGTAACCAATGTCCATATCAGCATTTAAATCAAACGAACGGCGCTCATATGTGACTCCGTTTATTTCTCGGCGCATAGGTTGTCCGTCAACACCAAGACAAATGCTTGTATCTGCAATTTTTACCTGACCATTTATTTTTGCGCCCTTTTCCTGATTCACATTCCAATCTAAACTTTCATTTTCATGACCAACAGGAACAACAAATTCAACTTTTCTTTCACGATCTTTACGTAAAACGCAAACAGAAGGCAGTGGATTTGCATACTGTTCATCCAAAGCGTTATTTAACGTTTTGCTAATTTCTGCAGCATATTCTTGATCAGTCTTATTTCCTTGAGGCTGAAGTACATCTAAAGCTACTAACAATGATTGTTTGTTTTCAATTGTTGCATGTTCATCAATGCCTGCCATTACAGCGAGTAAATGTAATTCATATTCGTTTAAAACAGCCATGGTAAATCCCCTAATAATTAAAGCTACTTTGATAATATGCTATTTAGAAAAAAAAAACTAGAAAAATTTTCGAAAAAAATAAAAAAAATAGACAAAAATAAAATTAACTTTGAATTTCTTTGTTTTGATTAACTTGTTCTTGGTGCTCTGCATTGGATGTAAAAGTGGTTTTAAAAATACCTTGTAAAACAGTTCTACTTTCGGAAGAATTTATAGATTCTTCTGTTTCTAAAGAAGCTAAAGTCTCAAGTAAATCAACTTTTTCTTTTGCAAATATTTTATTTTTTTCATAAGAATTTTTAGTTTGTAAAAGCATATAAAATAAACCACCAGATGAGAGAAATGGAAGAAGCATTGCTAAAATTTGAGAAAATGTTCCTGACATATATTTTTTGGCTAAAATTCCCATTAATCCCATCAATAAAGCAGCAAATAATCCAGACAAAATGTACCAAATAGTCATTTGATTTGATTGTTTTTGATTTTGAGAAAGTTGGTTATTCCAATAGTCTAAAGCTGTTCCATAACGAATTCTACTAGAAACACTCTGACGTAAAGTGGCTAATTGTTGTTCATGATTACTTTGAATTGAATTTAATTGTTCCCATGTTTCACTAACAGCTCTATCTGTAGTTTGTTTTACATCCATGACAAGTTGTTGAATATATTTTTCAACATCATTACGATAAGTCTGTATTTGGGAATTTGCCTCATCTATTGAGTGTCTTAAAGAAAGGTTGTCATTCTCAATATCATCAATTTTTTGTGTAGCAATTTCGACGCGGCTGATAATTTGAGTAATTTTTCTGTAAGATTCATTTACTTGATGATCTAGCATTTCTGGTCGAATATTTGTGCAATATTGCATTGTCATTGCATATCCGAATGAGAATCCTTCATTATCAGCAGGTTCTTTGTAAGAAACTTCATCTAAAGAAACTGCTCCTAATGCACCAGCTAATAGACCCAATAACATTGGTTCATAATGGTACATTGTTTTTGCTAAACAACCAATATTTCCTGTACTGTAAATACACTTATAACATAGATAGTTATTCATTTTTCTTTTGATTATAGAAAATCCTTCTGGAACAGAAATTTCCTTATTTAAAACAGCTTGAGCTGTTGATGCTATGTCACGAGGCGTTGTTAATTGAGCAGAAATAATCTTATCAACAAAGGGAATATCTGAGGAATCTTTTCCAATTAAATTGATCCAATGTTGTTCTTCTTCGTATCCAAATTTACCAGCTTCATAAAACGAATTAAACTCAACTATTTTTCCATTTTCGCCTAATTTAAACGGAATTTTTGTATTGAATTGAATATCATTTGCTAATGAAAATGAAGAATTTTCTGCAAAAATATTTTCAGACATAATAACCTCTAAATGATTTATCTAATGTCAAATGTATAATTTAATTTTGGCCATCAATCAACATATATCATTATTTTTTTTATTACTGAAAATCCACAAATTCCAAAGTGTGTAGGAAAGGTATTATAATACCTATTTTATAACATATTGATTTGTAATAATAAAGATGTATTGTTTTTTGTTGACAAAATAAAATAAAAATATATCTTCAAGACATTGTTAACTTAAATATTAAGGATTAAACTTATGCAAACATTATCAGTAAAACCTGCTGATGTTCAAAAAAAATGGTATTTGATTGATGCTGAAGATATCGTTTTGGGACGTTTGGCAAGTATAGTTTCAAAAATTTTAAGAGGCAAACATAAAACATGTTATACACCACACATCGACTGTGGGGATTACGTTGTTGTTGTTAATGCTGAAAAAGTTGCTTTAACAGGCAAAAAGTTAGAAGATAAAGTCTATTATCGTCATACTGGTCATCCTGGCGGTATTAAAGGCGTAACAGCTGGAAAAGTTATTGCTGGTGAACACCCAGAACGTGTTATCATTAAGGCTGTAGAACGTATGATTACCAGAAATTCATTAGGTCGTAAGCAGATGACGAATTTACGTGTTTATGCCGGCAAAGATCATCCACATGCAGCTCAAAATCCACAAGTATTAGATTTAGCATCTTTAAATCCTAAGAATAAGAGGGGGTAATTATGGCTTTTGAAGAATTAAAGAATTTAGATTCAGTTGCTGAAAAAGCAATTGTTGTTCGCGAACCACAACGTGATAAATTAGGTCGTGCATATGCTACAGGCCGTCGTAAAGACGCGTCTGCACGTGTATGGTTGAAAGCTGGATCTGGTAAAATTATTATCAATGGAAAAGACCAATCTGCGTATTTTTCACGCCCTGTTTTAAGAATGTTGATTAATCAGCCATTTGTAGTAACAAATCGTGAAAATCAATTTGATGCTATGATTACAGTTTCTGGGGGTGGATTGTCAGGTCAAGCTGGTGCAATTCGTCATGGAATTAGTCGTTGCTTGGATAATTATGAACCTGATTTACATTCAGCTTTAAAACACGCAGGTTTCTTGACACGCGATCCTCGTGTTGTTGAACGTAAAAAATATGGTAAAGCGAAAGCTCGTCGTAGCTACCAATTCAGTAAACGTTAATAAAAAAAAGCTTCTGAAAAGAAGCTTTTTTTATACCTGTTTAAATATTGAAATTGCATTTTTTTTATTAAATGGATCTGATACAACAATTCCACCAGAATTAAGACCTTTTTGATTAATAAAACGGTATTGAAGATCTCGTAATTTTGAACCGTATCTATCTCTTAAAGACAAAGCTGCTGAATTTACATGAACATTGTCTATAAAATCAGAACAATAAACATAACTAGCTATCGGAAATAGAAAAGCAGAACAAAGAATATCACATAGCTGCAATCCTGATGAATTGTTACTATGTCCAAAACATGGCATTTCAATAATATTTTTATATAATGGATGCATAATTCGAAATTTTTGCGTAAAAACAGAATGTGAGACATTTATATTTTTTAAATAGTCTCGACTGTCAGCTATACAAACACCTTTATCGTTATTCGAGTAAGAAAAATGATCAAAATATGTAAAAATACTTTGAATTGATGATGTGTAAACAGCCTTGCCATCAAAATATTCTCCCGGAATTTTTATCCAAATCCTGCTAACTAATTTGATATGATACGTAAAAAACAAGTCAATAATTTTATCCAAAAAACCAATAGCATGACGTTTAATCTTATGACTTCCCCGCATGGCATTTCTACGTAAATCTGCACCTTTAATTTCAGGAATAATACGATCTAAAAATTTGTCTGTTGGGTAATTTAAACCAGGATAAAATCTGTGTTTTAAACCAATAAAATCGTGAGTTAAATCTGGTAACACATCAGAATCAATGAATATCCCTCCTATAATTAAAACAGGTTGATAATTTTCAGATACATTATTTATCAAAGGAATAGGTCCTAAATCACCAGATTCATCAATGTAACAAAGTTTTACCATGAAAGTTCCTATAAACAACTATGACCACCCTAAAGGTGGTCAATAGGATTTGCAGGACATAAGTTCCCTGCGTAAACATAAATACAGGTATTATAATGAAATATTTTATATTTTTTGTCAAATGTTTTTGTAAAAAATTACGACTTCTATTTGATAGTTTTGTAACATTATGTATTCTTTTATTTTGACAAAAAATATTGACAAAAAATACATTTTAGACGTAAATTATAAAAAATAAAATTCTAAATTGCATAAGGAGAACTTTTATTATGTCTGAATTAAATGAAGTTTTTGCAAAAAAAAGAAAATCTCAAGGTTCTAAGAATCAAGGTAACCAACAAATACAAGTTCCATCAAAGGCAATTCCTTTTAAAACAAAGGCTAGAAAACCGAAAGATCAAGCTCGTTTAGTAAAATTTATCAATACAATTGCAGAAAGTTCTCCTTTCGGAAAATCTGTGTTAGAAGAAGCTGCTTCTGCAGGATATACCTTATGTTTTGAACAACAAAAAGATTCCTGTGGATTCTGTGATCCAGATAGTAGAATGATTGTTTTGAATCCAACTTTGCCAGATAATTTATTGATTGCTACGTTAGCTCATGAAGCAAGACATGCTCAACAGTTCTGTCGTGGAGCTTCTGCAGAATTCGGTCAATATAATGTAAAAAGTGAAATCATGTATACACGTGCTGAAGAAGCCGATGCTGAAACAGCTGCAGCTGCGACATGTCATGAAATACGAATAAATAGTGGAAACGATGGTCCTTGGAAATCATTTTCTTCAGATTCTGTTGAAATTGCCACTGAATTTATGAATGCAGCTTCGTCAAAAGATGCTCCTGTTTCCGACAAAATGTTACAGGCTGCTTTTAATGGATGGTATAAAGCAACCGATATGGTTGAAGCTTATGAAGAAGGCTATATTCAAGATGTTATGAATGAAGCTGTTCAGTATAAAGATGAACAATCTTATCCTTATGATAAAAAAATTTCTTCGGCAGATATAGTAACAATGTTTTGTCAAAATGCTGAAGGTAAATGCTATTGGAATAACAATAAAGATGTTTTAAATGAAAAAGAAAAATTATCCGTATGTGCTGAAACAATTACAGCTTGTGATAAGTTTTTTGTTACTAGAAATAAACGGTATGGATCTGAAATGGATAATTCTTATTTAGATATGCCTGTGCGTGATGTATATAATTTACCAGCAAAAACAAGACATCATAAAAATGATGGAAAAGAAATTGCAAATTCAAATAAGGATATGAAAACTGCTTTAATTGCAAAAATAAAAGCTACAAAAATTCGTTGATAATATGGATGAAAAAAATGACTCTTAATAATATCTTTGAAAATGAGAATAAAACAAAACAATATGATGCTAGCGTAAAACCTGTTGTTGCTATTGATATGACAGAGTGTAAAGAAGCAGATAAACCAAGAATGATTGCTTTAGTAAACAATTTAGCACAATCTTCTTGTGGTTTAGAAACTTTGCAAATTGCTGCAGAAAATGGTTTTAAATTTAGTTTTTTTGAACCAGGTGTTCGTTGTTGTGGTGCTTGCGATGAAGCAGGACATTGGGTTCGCTTAAATCCAGAAGAATCTGATTCTAAGTTGGTAGGAACTTTATGTCATGAATGCCGCCATGCAGGACAATTTGTTCGTGGTGCTCATGAAGCTTTTGGAGTAATGGATGTTCGTTCTGAATTGATTTCTTTTAGAGCAATGGAAGCTGATGCCCAAACGTATGCAATAACAGCTTGCAAAGAATTGGCTCTTCAGGGAGATACAAAACCTTATGAAATATTTAAATCAAGATATCCGGAAATTGAAAGTGCTTTTAGCTTAGCTTATCAAAAAGAAGGGGAAATCAATCATACGGTTATGACAGCAACATTTGAAGGTTGGTATGATCAAAAAAGAACAAAGACTGTCTATGAGGAAGCTTACCAAATAGAACCAATGACAAAGGAAATTTATGAAATTAAACAAGGAAAAGAACCGACTTTATTTTATAATAAACAAACGATGTCTGCCGAAGAAGCTATTGCAATGGCAGGTTGGACAAAAAATGGAAATTATTACATTAATGATCCAAAACGTCTAGAAGGTGGTAAATTTTTAGATGTTGCAGAACAAGCAATGGATGATATGAACGATTTCTTTAAATTAAGAAAAGAATTGACTGGAATGGAACCTGATCCATCTTTAAGAAGTATTCCAACTCGCCCAGATTATATGAAGCGAGAACGCCCAAAAATGGGGGAAAAACCAATATCAGGAATGTTTGAAGAAAAGAAAAATAATATTAGAAAAATTGCTGAGTTAAAAGCGGTAAGGAGTGGGAGATAATTAAGTATTTCCTTGTTTCCTGGATAAATTGATAGGGGCTATGTTTATACATTTATAGGCATAGTCCCACCTTTTTTCTACAGGAATATCAAAAATAAAATTTGAAGATAAATCTGCAATAAGCCAATAATTTTCTTTAATTTCGTTTTCAAGTTGTCCTGCTTTCCAGGCTGAATATCCCAAAAAAATTGAAAATTTTTCAGGGCCATTATTTTCAGCAATTGCTTTTATTACTTCTGTTGATAATGAAAATGACATATCTGGCTCAATATGAACTGATGTTTTTGTTTTGAATTCAGGAGAATGAATAACAAAGCCACGACTTGGATCAACAGGCCCTCCAGACAAAAGAGTAATTGTTTTTGGGTATTTATTCTTGATGATATTTAATTGCTGTAATAAATTTTCAAAAGTAAAATGAGAAAGTTTGCTGCTAAACATTAATCCCATAGCACCTTCTTGATTATGAAGGCAAATATATATGACACTCTTTTTAAAAGGGCCATCATCTATTGTCGGAGTTGAAATTAAAAATTTCCCAGTTAAAAATGACATAAAAAATCCTCTTTAAAAAAAGTACTTTAACTATTAAAATATAAATAACTTAAAAAAGGATTTAATATGCTTAAATCAATCTTAATTTCTATTTTATTTATTTTGCAATTTAGTTTTTCAGTAAAAGCTGAAATTATTCCTTTAACATATGGAGATCTTGAGCAATATATGCAACTAACTAGAGCTCAAAAAACAAAATATATATATGATTTTTATAAAAAAAATAAAAATTTAGGAGCTTCTGATGGAGAAATTTTAAATGAAATTTTAAAAATTAACGAAGTTAACTCGGATCCAATTGTAGAATATCTTTCTAATATTTCCAAAAAAGTACAGGATTTTGAAACATATGCTCAGTACGCTATTGCTGAAATAAATAAACAAATTGAAAATACTCATCCAAATCAACCTGAAAAATTTGTAGATATTGATGATAGGGATACATGGAAAAATGTAAAATATGTCGTTCCAAAAATTAATCCAACAGAAAAATATTTTGAATCAATTATCCAAAAAAAGTGTTTTTCTAAACCTACATATATTAATGGAGCTGCATTACTTTTAGCATCCTGTGCTGTAAAAAATAGAGAACAAACTAAAATTTTATCAGGAATAATGGTGTTATTAGATGATGGTTATTCAGTTCTTTTCAAAAAAAATAATGAATTGCATAATCTCATTCACCTTGATTTTAACAATTCATCAGAGAATTTTCATGTAAATAAATTTTATTATCCTATTCCACTACAAAATTCTTCTGGAGATCTAATATTTAAAAAAGAAATGATTCTACCTTTTGAATTGGACATTTTAGATCAAAATCAACAAGTAAATTTAAATATTAATTTAAGTTTACCAATCTGTTTTAATAATAAATGTCAAAATATTACATTCCCAACAACATCTTTACAAATTGAACAATCTCCAGTTTATTCAGAAAGTTGTATACAATTAGAACAAGCAAAATATTTATCCTTAAATAATTCTGGAAAGAAAATAAACTTGAATGAAATCTTTATTTATCCTAACAGAAAGACAATAGAATTGTCTATTTCAAAAAAAATTTTATCAAATAAGAGTAATATTTTTTTATTTGGATCAAATATTATTACAGGAACACCAATTATTTTATCTGATGGAAATAATTATGTTTATAAGTTCCCAATATTAAATTCAGATCAAATATCAAAAGGTATTAGCGATATTGATGTCTATATTCACCAAGAACGATCAACACATCTTCTTCACCAAAAATTACAAATAAAGGAAGTACGCAACCATTTTTATTCTTTTTCATTAAAAAATATTTCATTTTTTTTAATTTATTTCTTTGTTTTATTTTTATGTACTCCATTTTCAATGGGAGCTTTTAGTTTTCTTCATAAAATCATACACAATGAGCATAGTGAAGAAGCTGAAGAATTTTTCAATGTATATATAAAATCCTTTTCGTATTCGTTTTTATTTATAGTAGCCACCTTATTTACATTACACTATTCAAAAATATTTTGGGGAATGCAATTTAATTATATATTTTTAAACTACTTATATTTAGTGTTTTTCATATTTATTTTAATCAATTTGAAAAAGAAGTCTGTAGAATGGTCATCACAAAAGCAAGGTTTTGTTGTTGGAATTTTTACTGTAATTTTACCTTTAATTTCTCCATTATTATCAATACAATACAATTTATATTCTCTCATAAAGCAAAGCCCAATATTTTATATAGTCACAATATACATTATTCATTTTATAATTATGAGTAGTTTGTTTTATTTATCTATGAGAATTAAATTTATGGATAAATATCATTCTAAAATAAAAAAATTAATTTATATTCCGCTATTTATTTCTTGTACTTTATTAACTTGTATAATTTTTATTCAATGTACAGTTTTGCAATTTACCTTATGTGCTTTTTGTGTTTTTATTTTATTTACGTTGTTAAACAAAATAGGTATAAAATATTTTATTATACTTATTTGTTTAAATACTTTTTTCTTACCTATGCAATACAGCGATCCTCAAATAACTACAGATATCGATAACTTTATAAGAAATGAAACGTCATTAGGTAATACTGTTTTAATTTCTGTTAATGAAAATGGATGTTTATATTGTAAAATAGAAAAAAGTATAATTTCTCGTATCTTAAGTAGAAAAAAAATATCTAAAATTAAAAGTATTTCTTTACCGTATAATCACGAATGGATTCGTAATCAAGTAGAAAATACTACAAGTGATGTTTTACCATTAGGTTTTATTTATACAGGAAGAAACAATCAAATTTTACCTAATTTTATTTTCCCATGGAGTTTTGAATATCTTTTAACCCATCAGTTTTAATAAGTTTATATTTTTTAAACTTTTTTAAGATAATTTGAATTAGAAATGTATTTTTACTGTGATTGAAAAAATGGGATATCTAAAAAAAACATTATTAGCAGTTTCCATTTCCTGTATTTTCTTTGTATCAGGATGTTCTTCTGTAATCATTAATGGTGGTACATATAGAAGTCCAACATATTATTCAAACAGCAAGACAAAAAAGAAACAATATTTTCAGAAATCTAATCAAAGTATTATTATTCAAAAAGGTGATACTGTTTATTCGTTATCTAGAAAATATAATGTTTCAAATAGGGATATAATTATTGAAAATAATTTGACACCTCCGTTTATTTTAAAAGAAGGTATGTGTTTAAGAATTCCAGCAAAATCCTTAGCTGTTCATATAGTAAAAAGAGGTGATACAATCTACAGTATATCCAGAGTGTATTCTGTTGATATGAGTACTTTGATAAAGGTTAATGATATTAAGGAACCATATATTTTATCGATAAATTCAAAATTAAAGATACCAGCTGCCATTGTTGAACAAAAAACAATAAAAACAAATAAAGAAAAGCGTGTCAAAATTGTATCAAAGCAAAAAATTATGAAAAGCAGAGTAACGATTGCCCAATTAAAAAATCCACCTAAACGGGGTGGAAAAAATTTTGATTGGCCTGTGAATGGAGAAATTTTAACAAAGTTCGGTCCCGCAGGTTCTGGTCTGCATAATGATGGAATAAACATAAAAGTAAAAGAGGGTACTTCTGTAAAAGTTGCAGAAAATGGTATTATTGCTTACGCTGGAAATGAACTAAAGGGATTTGGTAATTTGATTTTAGTAAAACATTCTGACGGTTGGATGACTGCTTATGCTCATGTCCAAACTTTTCTTGCTAAAAGGGGAGACATTGTTCAAAAGGGACAAATTATTGCAAAGGCTGGAAAAACCGGGAATGCAAAAGAAGCTCAGCTCCATTTTGAAATAAGAAAAGGTATAAAGGCCGTTAATCCATTAAATTATTTAGCCAGCAGATAATAGTTGAATAGCATTTTCTTTCTGGAATAAATAAAGAAGTAACCGCAAAGCTTTTCCACGACTAGAAATAAGATGCGGATCATTTTTTATGATATTTGCTGCATCTGTTGTAGCTTTATTTAATAAATGAATATGCTTTTCTAAATCTGCAATTTTAAATTCAGGAAGTCCACTTTGTTTGGTTCCGAGAATCTCTCCACAGCCTCTTAATTTTAAATCTTGTTCTGCGATATAAAATCCATCCTGTGAATTTTTCATAATATTTAATCTTTGTTTTGCAATATCAGTTAAAGGGGTACTATATAATAAAATACAATACGATTGAGTTGAATTTCTGCCCACGCGTCCTCGTAATTGATGTAGTTGAGCTAATCCAAAGCGTTGAGCATTTTCGATAACAATCACTGTTGCTGATGGAACATCGACACCAACTTCAATAACAGTTGTTGAGACAAGAATATCCAATTTATCAGAAATAAAATCATCCATTACTTGTTTCTTTTCTTCAACAGTCATTTTACCATAAAGTAAACCAACTCTGTTTGGGAAAAATTTAGATAATTCTTCAAAACGTTTTTTTGCGGCAGCAAAATCTAAAGATTCATTGTCTTCAACTAATGGACATACCCAATAAATTTTATTTTTCGCATTTATAATTTTAGTTAAAGATTGACAAAGTTGGCTAATTTTTTCAATAGACATAACACTTGTTTGAATTTCTTTTCTTTCAGGAGGAAGCATATCTATTTTTGAAATATCCATATCTCCGTATGCTGTTAAGGCTAATGTTCTTGGAATTGGAGTAGCTGTCATGGCTAAGACATCGACATGTTCTCCTTTTTTTGATAAAAGTAATCTTTGATTTACTCCGAACTTATGTTGCTCATCTGTAATAGCTAGAGCCAGATTTTTAAAAGTAACATCTTCAGAAAAAATAGAGTGAGTCCCAATAACTAACTTTATTTCTCCATTTGAAATTTTTTCTAAAATATCTTTACGAGTTTTTCCTTTAATTTTCCCTGTTATAAGAGCAATAGGAATATCATCACCGATATATTTTTTAAATTTTTCATAATGTTGGTTTGCAAGAATATCTGTAGGAGCCATTAAAGCAGATTGAAATCCCGCATCTAATACAAAAAGCATAGAAAGAAGTGCAATTATAGTCTTTCCGCTACCAACATCTCCTTGTACTATTCTAGTCATTTTTTTAGAAGATTGTAAATCTTCAATTATTTCATGTAATACTTTATTTTGTGCAGCGGTTAATGAAAAGGGTAAACTATTAAGAACTTGTTTAAAGTATTTCTTGTTTGATTTTATTTTTAATCCATTTGATAACTTTATTTTATTTCGAATAATTGCCAATGCTAACTGATTCGCTAACAGCTCATCATAAGCTAGTCTTTCAATACAAGAATTAATCGACTCAAAATTTTTCTTATCAATAGGATTGTGAATAAGTTTTAATGCTTGTTTAAAAGTAATATTGTTTGTTTGATTTAAGATTTGCCATTCAGGTAAATCAGGTATTTTTTCACAAGCTAATTTAATTGATTTACTCAAAACTTTGCAGGAAAGGCTGGCAGTTAATGGATAAATTGGATCTATAATTGGTATCTGATTTAAATTTGTTTCAGTAACGATATAATCAGGTTGAATCATCTGACAGAAAGAACTTTTATTTCTTTCAAATTTTCCACAAATGAATCTTTTTTGTCCAATAGGTAATTGTTTTTCTGGATAATTTCCATAAGCATGAAAAAAAATAACAGATATTATTCCTGTTTCATCTTTACAAATTACACGATATGGACTTTTTTTTGAAGATGGAAGAATATGCTGAACAGTTTCAACTTTTAGAGTAACTATCTCATTATTGGGAGCTTCTGTAATTGTTGTTTTTATACTTCGATCTATATAATGAGAAGGGATATGAAATAATAAATCAATTATTTTTGTTCCACACAATTTTTCACACAACAGAGCTGTTTTTGTTCCAATTCCTTTTAACGTATTTATATCCATAAAAAATGGGAAAATAATCTCTGGTCTCATAGTTGCATTCAAAAAAAATAAATAATGATTTTCTACACAATATATTGTATTAATTTTTGATAATTGGAGCAAGTATAATGATGAAAATTATCGACAATTCTGATTGTAAAATTTTATCTGGAATTCCAGAAGCATCAACCGCTTATTTTTTAAATCAGTTAACTCATCAAGTAAAAAAAATAGTTTTTATCTGTAGAGATGAAAAAAGATTACAACAAATTGAACAAGAAATTTTGTTTTATGGTATTAACTTTAATTTACTTGTGTTTCCAAGTTGGGATACAGTTCCTTATGATAGAATTTCTCCTAGTTCTGACATTATTTCAAAAAGAATAAACACATTATCTTTTCTAAATAATGATGATGAAAATTCAAACACGTTATTGTTAACTTCAATTCCTGCAATTTTACAAAAACTACCACCCAAAAATTTTTTTGAAAAATCATATAAAATAGAAGTCGGGAACAATTTAGATATTTTGTCTCTAAAGGAATATTTAGCTAATAATGGTTATCAAAAAACAGAACAAGTAATGGAGTGTGGTGAGTATGCAATTAGAGGGGGAATTATAGATATATTTCCAGCTGGATTTGAAGAGCCTGTACGATTAGATTTATTTGGAGATGAAATAGAATCCATTCGATTATTTGATCCTATTACACAAATAACATCAAAGAATATAACGTTTTTTAATTTCAAACCTGCAAATGAAATCATTTTAAACAAAGAAAGTATATCCCATTTTAGAACTATGTATCGTTCTATTTATGGAGTAGGTGAGGACGATATTTTATATCAAAATATTTCTGAAGGGAAAAAATATCCTGGAATAGAAAATTGGCTTCCTTTTTTTTATGACAATTTAAGTTCGTTATTTGATTTTATCCCTAATTATACAATTTTGAAAGATTATCAATTTGAAGAAATGTTAAAATATAAGATAGAACAAATTAATGAATTTTATCAGGCAAGAATTTCAAATTTAAACACACATCAGTCAGATGAAAAAAATATTTATAGACCTGTTCCTAAAGAAATGCTGTTTATGGATAAACAGTTTTTAGAAGAGAAAATATCGTTAATGCCTAATTATGATGTTTGTCCTTTTGATTATCCAAATTCGAATCAACTTAATAATATTCATTGGAAAAATAGTAGAAATTTTTTTCTCACATGTTTAGATAAAAGAAATATCTATCGTGAAATTTCAAATTTTATAAAGAATGAAAATAAAAAAATCATACTAACAGCATGGAGCAAAAGTAGTTTAATTCGCCTCACTTCTTTACTACAAGAAGAAAATTTAAATCTTACAGAAGTATCTTCATGGAGTGAAGTTTTTAAATTAAAAAAACAGATTCCTTGTTTAATTTTTCCACAAGAAAATGGATTTGAAACAGACGATTTTATTATTATTTCTGAAACTGACATTTTAGGGGAACGCTTAATTCAAGTTTCACCCAAAAAGAAAAATAAAAAAAATAAGAATTTTATCCGAGATATTTCTACTATTTCGGATGGCGATTTAATTGTTCATATTGAACATGGAATTGGGAAATATTCAGGTTTAAAAACCTTAAATGTTTGTGGGGCTTTGCATGACTGTCTTTGTTTAGTTTATCAAAATAGTGATAAATTGTATGTTCCTGTCGAAAATATTGAAGTCTTATCAAAATATGGTTCTGAAAACACAAATGTTACTTTGGATGTTTTAGGTGGACATGCTTGGCAAGCAAAAAAAGAACGTTTGCAGAAAAAAATAAAAGAAATCGCAGAAAAATTGATAAAAATAGCAGCAGAACGTTATCTAAAAAAAGCAGAAATTTTGAGTGTACCAAGTCATATATATGATGATTTTTGTTCTAAATTTCCTTATACAGAAACTGAGGATCAAGAAAATGCCATAAAAGATGTTGTTTCTGATCTAAATAGTGGCAAACCAATGGATCGATTAATTTGTGGGGATGTTGGTTTTGGAAAAACAGAGGTAGCATTAAGAGCTGCTTTTATTTGCGCTATAAATGGTTTTCAAGTTGCTGTTATTGTTCCGACAACTTTACTTGCAAGACAACATTATGAAACTTTTTCAAAAAGATTTCAGGATTATCCTTTAAAAATTGCTCAATTATCTAGATTAGTTTCTTCCAAAAAGTCTTTAGAAATAAAAAAAGAATTAGCTGATGGAAAAATTGATATTATTATTGGAACCCATTCATTACTGTCAAAAAATATAGAATATCATAATCTTGGAATGCTAATTATAGATGAAGAACAACACTTTGGCGTTTCTCATAAGGAAAAAATAAAACAATTACAAAGTAATGTCCACATTTTAACATTAACAGCAACGCCAATTCCAAGGACATTACAAATGTCATTAACCGGTATTAGAGAGTTGAGCGTAATAACAACACCTCCTGTAGATAGAATTGCTGTCCGAACGTTTGTTTTACCATTTGATCCTGTTGTTATTAAAGATGCTATTTTACGAGAAAGAAGTAGAGGAGGACAAATTTTTTATGTTTGCCCTAAAATATCTGATTTACCTAACGTAAAAAAAATTCTTAATGAAATAATTCCTGATCTAAAACTTATTGAAGCACATGGTCAAATGGCTTCAAATGAGTTAGAAAATATTATGTCTGATTTTTTAGACAAAAAATACGATTTACTTCTTGCTACAACCATTATTGAATCTGGATTAGATATTCCAAATGTAAATACAATTATTATCCATAAATCAAATATGTTTGGTTTATCTCAATTATACCAATTGCGTGGAAGAGTAGGGCGTGGGAAAAATAGAGGTTATGCATATTTAACAATACCTTCAAATCAAACAATCAATGATGTTGCAATGAAAAGACTAAATTTTATGCAAAAAATGGATACATTAGGTGCAGGTTTTAACTTAGCTAGCTATGACCTAGATATAAGAGGAGCTGGGAATCTTTTAGGGGAAGAACAATCTGGTCATATAAAAGAAGTGGGAATAGAGCTCTACCAAAAAATGCTTGAAGATGCAATTAACGTAATCAAAAATTGTAATAAAGAGGCAGAAATATCTGATAATTATTGGTCTCCACAAATATCAACAGGTGTTTCGGTTCTTATTCCTGAAAATTATATTCCAGATTTAGGAATTCGGATGGGAATATATAAAAGATTAGCAGATATTCAAGACGTATCAGAAATTAATAATCTAAAATTCGAAATGGAAAATCGTTTTGGAAAAATACCTAAAGAATTTGAAAATTTAATTGAAGTTATAATAATAAAAATAGAGTGTAAAAAAATAAATATTGAAAAAATTGAAGCTGGAACAAATGGAGCTTTAATAACATTTCATAATAATTTATTTGCAAATCCAGCAGGATTGATTAAATTCATTACATTAAATAATAAAAAAATTTCAGTCAGATCTGATCAAAAAATATTATGTTTACAAAAGTGGGATGAACCTGAAAAACAATTAAGGGGTATTCAGCAAATAGTATCCATATTATCTAAGATAAGTTCTGAAAAATCAAAATGATAACTACTATACTTAATACAGAGGGTTAAGGGCGATATGGTAAAAGAAACACATGTTTTAACTTTGAGTTGTCCAGATAGAATGGGAATTGCTGCTAAAGTTTTTACAAAAATATCAGCAGAAGGTGGCTTCATAAAAGAAGCTGCTCAATTTGGGGATGATTTAAGCAAAAGATTTTTTATGAGGATCGTTTTTACAACTGAAAATAGTGAGAGTATGAGGTCTGTTTTAAAAGAATCCTTAAAGCCTTTAGCTGCTGAATTTAAAATGGATTGGAAAATCCATAATGCAGATAGACCTGCTAGATTATTGTTATTAGTTTCAAAAGAAAGTCATTGCTTAAATGATATCCTTCAAAGATACAGAACCGGATTATTAAACATTGAAATTGCAGGAGTTATTTCTAATCACGAAGATATGAGGGATTTCGTAGAATGGCACAAAATACCTTATTTTTACTTTCCTCTTCCAAAAGGATCTTCTTTTGAGGAAAAACGCATTCAGGAAAATAAAATTATAAAATTATACAAAGATTTACACGTAGATTTGGTTGTTTTGGCAAGATATATGCAGATATTATCTGATGAAATGTGTTCTGAATTAGCAGGACATTGTATTAATATCCATCATTCATTTTTACCTAGTTTCAAAGGTGCTAAACCTTATCACCAAGCTTATGAACGTGGGGTAAAGTTAATTGGAGCCACAGCTCATTATGTTACTGCAAATCTTGATGAAGGACCTATTATTGAACAAGCTGTTGAAAGAGTTGATCATACAAATACACCTGAGCAACTCGTGGCAATGGGAAAAGATTTAGAAAATATTGTATTATCTAGGGCATTGAGATACCATATTGAGAGACGTATTTTACTAAATGGTGTACGAACAGTTATATTCAAATAAAGGTTTATTATATGAAAAAAAACAGTTTATTTCTTTTTTATCTAATTTCATCATTACCTTTTCAAGTAAACGCTACATTACAGGAAGCGTTAGATTCTATAAAAGAAGAAGATTATACCTTTGCTTTAAAAGAATTAAATCGACTAATTGATGTTGAACAAAATGAAGAAGCTAGATATCAATTAGGAAGACTGTATGAAAATGGTTGGGGCGTTGAACAAGATTCTGATAAAGCTTTACAGCTGTATAAATTATCAGCAGAAAATGGAAACGAAAATTCAGCCTTAAAATTAGGTAATGCTTTCTATATGGGGAGAGGCGTTGAAAAAAATTATGCAGACGCTTTGAAGTGGTATAAGATTTCAGCACAAAAAGGAAATTATGCTGCTCAATATAATATAGGTCTAATGCTTGAAGAAGGAACTGGTGTTAAGAAAAATATAATAAAAGCTTTCGAATATTATAAAAAATCAGGAGAACAAGGATATGGTCCAGCTCAATATGCTTTGGGAAAGATGTATCTAAAAGGAGAAGGTACACCTCAAAATTTCAATGCTGCAATTCGTTGGCATAAGTTAGCTGCAGATCAGGGAGACTTTGATGCTCAAATGGATTTAGCTAAATTGTTCAGTAATACAAGTATGAGAGGTTTACCCTACAGCATGACAGGGGCACATACGTACTACAACCTTGTATCTGCATATGCAACTACACAGACATTAAAAGATGAAGCATCTTTAAGACGTGAAGAGATTACAAAAAAAATGAAGCCTGAGGAAATACTTGAAGCTCAAAGGCGAGCTCAAAAATGGCACAAAAAAAGTCGTTCTGAATCCATTCCAGCTCTACAAGGTGAAACATTTCTAGATGAAGATATACCTCAAAAGAAAAGTAATTCATCAAAGGCAGAACAAGAACAAATCGAACTAACTGTAAAAACTGACAAGGAAACAATGTTGGTTGCAGCCGGAATTGGTAGAAAAGAATTAAATGATGCTATTAAAAAAAATGATTTTAGG
Source organism: Alphaproteobacteria bacterium (assembly GCA_024413465.1). Taxonomy (GTDB): domain Bacteria; phylum Pseudomonadota; class Alphaproteobacteria; order CAAGCB01; family CAG-977; genus UBA2903. The sequence continues at coordinate 127,936 of JAKSVU010000001.1, read as the reverse complement.
CCAATTTTAACAAAACTTGAAAATACAGCTAGTAGTGGAAATGTGATTGCACAAATAGCATTGGGAGACTTATACATGTTAGGTCAAGGTTTACAATCCGACGAATCTACGGCTTTAAAGTGGTATACGGAAGCTAGTAAAAAAAATAATCCCATAGCTTTTTTTAAACTTGCTCCAATATATTGTGAAGGAAATGTTGTAGATCCTGATTTGGCAAAATGTTACATGTACGTATTACTTGCAAAAAAATATACTGATGATAATTCAGCACCATTTATTGATGAAACCTTAAAAATGTTAGATGATAGTTTCGATTTAGAAATTCGTCAAACAGGAGAAAAATTAGCAGATGAATATAATAAAATCCCAGAAAATCAACAGTCTCAAGGTTTGTTAGCAAAAATCAAAAGTAAATTTGAAAAAAAAGATGAAATAGAAAATGATCTTGTGAAAGAAACAAATAAAACTTCTGATTCAGATGATTTTTTCGATTTTTAATACGACATAATGAAAAAAATGGACGATTTTCTTCAATTTTCAGATAAAAAAATATCTTACCATTATAATGAAAATGGTGGAGATTTTACTGTTGTTTTTATGCATGGGACTTTATCTGATAAGAATTCTACAAAAGCTTTTTTCTTAGAAAATTTTTGCCAGGAAAATAACATTTCTTTTTTATCATTTGATTTTTCTGGGCATGGATTATCCAATAAAAAATATACAGAATGTTCTATTAGCGATTGGCTAGAAGATGCAATACATGTTATTCAAAGCATTAGAAGCAACAAAATCATTTTAGTTGGAAGTTCTATGGGGGGATGGATAGCATTTTTAGCAGCAATTTCATTACCGAAACAAATAGTTGGTATAATAGGTTTAGCACCAGCATTGGATTTTACAAAAGAATTGTGGAAAAGTTTTTCAACTTATCAAAAAAGAAAAATAAAGTCTCAAGGTATAATTTATACTCCATGTGATTGGTCTAAAGAAGGAGAACCTTGGGGAATTAATCTTTTTACAGGTGTAAAACAGTATTATTTAACGAATAAAACAATAAAATTAAACATCCCCATTGCTATTATTCATGGAAAAAAAGATGATTGTGTTTCCTTTAAAAACTCTTTGAAATTAATTGATTTGATAAAAAGCAATAAGTGTAAATTAACACTTATAAAAAAATCAAATCATCGATTATCAGATAATGATGCTCTAGATTGTCTAAAAAAAGATATTCAATGGATTATTAGTTGTATACAGGATCCATCCTAAGTACTACGCGCCGATTTCTTCTTTGATTATGTGGAATGGGCATACCATCTGCATCTCTATTTGGATATTTAGGTTGAATATCAGCCATACCAACAGCACGTAATCTCGTTTTTGTAATACCATTTTCTATTAATGCTCTAGCAACAGAAGATGCTCTTGCTGATGACAATTCCCAATTTGATGGGTATTTTTCGGAAATAACATTCGTATCGTCTGTATGCCCTTGAACTTCGAATTTAAACATATTGTAACGTTCTTCACGTAAAGTGGCAGACATTTTTTTAATGATTTTTATAGCATCTGGTTTTAATTCAGCTGAACCTGGATCAAAGAAGGCATCTGTTTCCAAATCTAACATAATTCCCATATGATCATTACCAATTAAAGCCTCGTTATTCAAATTCATAGACTGAATATCAGATTGTAAATCTGCCATTAACATTTGAATTGGCTGATCAATTTTTTCATTAGTTAAATCTCTTGCAATACCTGTCCTGATCTGTTCAAACATAACAGAATCCATTTTTGAAGCAGCTAATAACATAACAAAGAAACAGAGTAACAGTGTAACACAGTCACCGTATGTTCCTTGCCAATCATCTGCATTTACTTCCTTTTTTTTAGGAGCTCCCATTAGAAATATCTCCCTTACTTCTGAGGATCATCATCAATACTGAAACGTTCAGATGGATCAACGAAAGCGTTTAATTTTTCTTGAATAAAACGAGGTTGCTTTCTGTCAGCAATTAGAGCAACTGCTTCAGCAATTAAAAGGTTATGAAAGAGAGTATCATCATTTCTTCCATTTAAGCGCATACCAGCTGGTAAATAAATCAATCTAGCAGCTAAAACACCATAGAAAGTTGTAATCAAAGCCACAGCCATACCTGAACCAATAGCTGAAGGATCTGCCCCCATATTTCCTAACATAACAACAAGTCCAATTAATGTTCCTGCCATTCCAAAAGCAGGTCCATTTGCACCAATTTGGTTTAAAATTTCAGCAGGTTTTCCTTGTCTTGAATAAGTGCTATATGCAGCTTCTTTTAAAAGATCTCTAATATCTTGAGCACTAAAACCAGTGCTCGCAAGTTCAAAACCAAATCTAGTAAACTTATCATCTTCAGATAGAGTTGTAATAATTTGGTCAATTGCTGTAGGACCACCTTTTTGAGCAACTGAAGCATAGTGAACTAAACGACCAATTTCCTCCTTGTAAGAAAGATCGCTATCATGATAGGATTTGAAAATTGACAACCACTGTTTGTTTGCCAAGTTGACGTCTCTACCGCTAAATCCCATCAACATTGCAAAATATGGACCAATAATAACCAACAAAAAGCTAGGAAAATCCCAAAACATTAAGATGTCTGGTGTTGACAAACGGATCGTTCCGAAAATAATCCCCCAACCAAGTAAAATTCCTACCAAAGAACTCTTATTCATCTATGTGCTCCTAACACAAAATTTAGTGTATATTTTCATACTTTTTACATTGTAACTGACAATAAATCAATTCAAAAAATAGTTTATTTCGATTAACATGTTATAAATTCGATTGCAAAAATTTTTTTTAAGGTATATAAATCAATAAGTTATTTTGGAGTATTGTGTTCTGTCTCAAATTCTAGAAAGTAATCAAAGTTCGGTTATTTCCGTTGATAGTTTTGGAAATATCCTTTTTGCGAATACAGCATGTCTCAAGATGTTTGGATATGCAGATGGTGAGTTATACAACAAACCATTAAAAACACTGTTTCCTAGCATTACATCTGACAAAGGTAATTGGGGTGGTGTTGTAAAACTATTGGATCAAATGGAAATTGCAAATACCATAGAAATCACAGGCATTCGAAAAGATGATTCTGAATTTTCAGTTGAGGTAATCTTAACAAAAACTGAAAAAAATTTTTTATGTCAAGTAAGAGATATTTCAAGAAGACAAGCTTCTGAAAGTTTAGATGCTATTCTTCATACTGTATTACGTCGAGTAATGCGAGGACAATCAGATAGTCAATTTGCTTCATTTATTTGTGAAAAATTGGTGAGTTTATTTGATTTTCCATTGGTTTGGTTAGGAAAAAAATTATCAACTGGATTGGTTGAAGTTCAATCAGCAAAGGGACTTTTATCCAAGAATTTTCCATCTCACGACATACATTGGGATGATTTGACGGAAAAATTTGGTCCTACAGGACAGGCAATCCGTTCAAGAAAAACAGTGGTTGTTGCTCTAGATGATGATAAAGTCATTGATGATGACGGAAGAGAACATATTCGTCAAATTATTGTTTTCCCATTAATTACACATGATGGAGTTGAAGGCGTTCTAGAAATTCATTCAAAATTAGGTCGCTTAGACGATATGATGATTCAGCGAATGGAGACTTTTGCTTTACGTATAGCCATGGCTGTTCAAATGTCCCATGACCAACAAAATTTAAGATTACAAAGAACAGCTTTAGAAACATCTCACAATGCTTTTGCAATTACTGATCAAAGCGGAATCGTTTTATGGGTTAATCCTGCTTTCTGTGAATTAAGTGGATACGATAGTGATGAACTCATTGGTTATTCTTTAAACTTTTTACACTATGAAAATCAAGATGATGCCTTTTATAAAAACATGTGGGATTGCTTAAATGCAGGAAAAACGTGGAAAAATGAAATTATTGAACGAAAAAAAACAGGAGCTTTATATTCTGTTGAACAATGTATAACGCCTATACTAAACAGCAATAAAAAACTTATGAACTGCATTTTTGTCCGGGAAGATGTAACTGAAAGAAAAAATGCTGAAGGTATCATACTAAAGTTGGCAAATTATGACCAATTAACAGGATTGCCTAACAGAAATTTGTTCTATGAAAAATTGCAATCTGTTCTCACTAGAGCAAAAAATAATGAAAAAAAAGTAGCAGTTTTATTTGCTGATTTGACAAACTTCAATCGAATTAACGATACCTTAGGGCATTCAGCTGGCGATACATTATTAAAAATCGTTGGAGACAGACTGATAAAAATTTTTTCAGATCAGGATTTTGTTGCACGAATCGGTGGTGATGAATTTGCTGTAATTGTTTCAAACGTTAAAAATGCGGAGGCTGCCGCCAGTTTTGCTCGGTTAATGATTGAAAGTACGTTAGCTCCGATTCAAATTGAAAATACTGAAGTTAATGTTGGTGCTTGTGTTGGGATTTCAATATTTCCAGATGATGGTGATGATGCTGATAAAATGGTAAACTATGCAGATATGGCTTTAAGGACAGCATCTCATTCTTCACCAAACAGTTATTTTTTCTTCTCTCAAGAAATGAATGAAGAAACAGAAGACCATCTGGCGTTAGAAAGAGATCTTAGAAAAGCTATTTTGCAAAATGAATTTGTTTTATATTTTCAACCACAATATGATGTTAAAACAAAAAAAATTTTGTCAGCAGAAGCTTTGATTAGGTGGATGCACCCTACGAGAGGAATGGTGTCCCCGATGAAGTTTATTCCAATTGCTGAAGATACAGGTTTGATTATTCCTTTAGGAGATTGGATTCTAAAAGAAGCACTCCGTCATGTAAAAATTTGGGAAGAAATGGGACTTCCAAAAATTTCTGTTGCTGTAAATTTATCTGCAGTTCAGTTCCAACAAGAGGATTTAGTCGGTGTTGTGGAGAAGGCTCTCGACGAAAGTGGTGTTGGAACAGATCAATTAGAGCTTGAATTAACAGAAAGTGTCGTCATGCAAGATGCAAGAAAAGCAGATAACATTTTATCAAGACTATCTAAATTAGGAATAAAATTAGCAATTGATGATTTTGGAACAGGGTATTCTTCATTAAGTTATTTGAAAAAATTTAAGGTAAATCGTTTAAAAATAGATCAGTCCTTTGTTAGAGATATGACAAACAATTATGATGACGCTGAAATTGCTCATGCAATTATTAATCTTGGACATACTTTAGGGTTAGAAATTGTATCTGAAGGGGTCGAAACAAAGGAACAACTTGAACTATTACAAAAACAAGGATGTGATGTTATACAAGGTTATTTTATAAGTAAACCTATTTCTGCTTCAGAGATTCCAGCTTTTCTAAAAAAAGATTCATATTACGATTAATTAATTTTTTTTCGGAGGATCACTATGTATAGCGATTGTAGCGAAGATGAGTTACTCTCATTGTATCAAAAATCAAAAATAGAAAATAACATAAATGATATTTCTATGTTAGAGAATGAAGTTGCCAAAAGAGTAGATTTATTTTTAACAAAAAATTGTTATGTCGATACAGAAGCTTCTCCGTATTTTTTTAATCTATTAAGAGTTTTTAATGAAACGTCAAATACAGATTTAAAAATATTATTAAAAAAAGCTGAAGTAAAACTTATCCCTATTTTAAAAAAATTTGACGAAGATTACGGATTGGATTCGAAAGAAGAAATTTCTGAAGAACAAATTGAACAAAATTTAACTGACATCAATTATTTTGAGGAAAATTTTTCACTAGAGCGTCCAGATTTTAGACAAATAAAAAAAGTATTTGATGTTATAGATTTTAGAGATGAGAACGAAAATTTATTAGATATCAATGAGTTAAAAGAAAAGATTGAATTTTCAGCAAAAGTAAAAACATACTTGCGTTTGTGTCTAAATTTGTATAGAATAGAATCAGAGTTGTACTATTCAACACTAAAAGCAGAATTTGAAAAGTTAATAGTATCTTTGTTGATGCTAGAATTAGGGAGTTCAAATTTTAGTGGAGAAAGTATGGAAAAGGAAATCGATAAATTTTTGGAAGCAATTGAATAATGGAAATAGTCAATAAAACAACTGGACAGACCGAACAAACATCCAAAAAGGTGGTTGTCCATAGAAATACAGCTGATTTATTATTGTCAACAGTTGCGGGAGCAATGTATGCTGTCAGTACTCGTGTAGAGCAGAAAAAGGATAAATTCATACATTCAATTCCTTTTTTACGAAAATTAGATACAAAATTAAAGGCTTTTAATCGAAAAGCTGAGCGTAGCGAGTGGGGCGGGCCTTACAAAAAATTGAGAGATTCTATAAAAAATGGGACTCGAACTATTCTTGCTGCTCAATTATTCGGAATCCCTGGTGCTATTGCTATGTGTGCGTACAAAACAGGGGAAAAATTGTATTCAGTTCTCAAGCCAGCTTATGAAGCTAAGCAAAAAAATGAAACAACTAGCATTTTACAGTATATAAAAGATCATAAGAATGAAGCTCGTTTTACATTAACTTCAGGTTCTTTAAGTATTGCTAACTGTATAGCTAATTCTTTAGGCGCTCAAGCTGTTGTAGATGGAATTCGTGTAGGAAAAGCATCTCTACTTGCTTTACCAGAAGCTACACATTTAGCAGAGTCTATTGGTAGACTTGTAATTGGAAAAGGTAATACTAAAGAAGTGAGGAACGATGCTCTTGTTTTGGGAGCTACAGTTGCTACATATTTTGCAGGGGATACTGGAATGCCAATGACAAGAGGTTCTGGTAAGCCTATTCATGAAAAAAGTGATTTCGATAAAGCAAAACTTGAAGCTAAACAAAAGGCTTCTGAAGTTGGTTCAAAACCTAAATTAAATGATATTATTACTTCTCTCATTAGTTCAGGAAGATAATTTATTTAAGTTTTTCCTTTATTTGCAGAACAATTTGTTCAAACATATCCAATGTTAAACGTTTTGTGTTAATGTTATAGCGAGATGTATGATAGCTATCTACAAGTAAGATTGTTTTTTTTGAATTAATATTTATCAAATGTATATTTCCATGTTCAAATTTAAATTTACTAGTTGATTGTTCTAAAGCTCGTAATACAGCTTCATGCGCAATTCGGCCTAATACAAGAATTACTTTTAGGTTACACATGTTCTCAATTTCTTTTTTTAAATAATTATTGCAATTTTTTATTTCTTCTCCTGTAGGTTTATTTTCAGGTGGGACACATCTAACTGCATTTGTTATTCTTGTATTAATTAAGCTAAAATTATCATCTTTTTTTGCTAAATATGTCCCTTTAGTAAAACCCTGCTTTGTAAGAACATTATACAAAATATCTCCAGCATAGTCTCCTGTAAAAGGGCGACCTGTTTTGTTTGCTCCATTTAAGCCTGGAGCTAGTCCTACTATAAGGAATTCTGAATCTATTTCTCCAAAAGATGGAACTGGATTATTAAAATAATCGGGGAAATTTTTTCTGTTTGTTTCCAAAAAAGAGCATAATCTAGAACATTTTTCGCATTTTTTCGATAATAATTCAAAATTTTCAATCATAATTCTTCTCGAGGTTAAATTAGTTAACATTGAAAAATTCTAAATTATTTTATTAATTTTTGGTATAAAAATTTAAAAGCTCCTTGATTTTTAAGGTGAAAAGTTGTTATATTTTTCTAATTATTTTATCTGTTAACTTTATTTTGAAAGAAAAAAAATGGCCCGTGTAACTGTTGAAGATTGTATTTTAAAAATCCCAAATAGATATGAATTAACTCTTATAAATGCAGAAAGAGCTAAAAACTTGATTGAAGGTGCTGAAGCTGTTGTATCTTCACGTCCAGATGGTAGAAAATGGAATGATAAACCTACAGTTGTTGCTTTGCGTGAAATTGCTAAAACCGATGGGGCTCTCCTCGATTTTGAAGAACTGACTGATAAAATGATCGGCAAAGTTCAGGTAACAAATGAAGTAATTGAAACTAAAGAAACTGAAGATGTAGAAGATGAAGAATTAGCATCTTTAGATAGCGAAAATATAGCAAATTCATCTGAATTCTCAGAAAATGATGGTTTTACACAAGTAGAAAATCCTTCTGACACTATTTCTATTGATGAATAATTTAGGATATGCTTCGACAATTTGAATTAGTTGAAAAAGTCCGTTCATACGATCCAAATGTTGATGAAGAAGCTTTGGATCGGGCTTATGTCTTTGCTGTAAAAATGCATGGAGCTCAAACAAGAGCTTCTGGTGATCCGTATTATTCTCATCCTGTTGAGGTTGCAGGCATCTTAACAGAATACAAACTTGATTCTGCTTCGATTATTACCGCTTTACTTCATGATACTGTAGAAGATACAGCAGCATCAATTGAAGATATAAAGATTATGTTTGGTGATGAAATTGCTGAACTCGTTGAGGGTGTCACAAAATTAAATAAATTGCAATTGCAATCAGACAAAACAAAACAAGCTGAAAATTTTAGAAAATTACTACTTGCAATATCCGAAGATATTAGAGTTTTGTTAGTCAAATTAGCAGACCGTGTTCATAATATGAGAACTTTAAAGTTCCATAAAAAAGAAGAAAAGCGAAAAAGAATCGCTAAAGAAACATTAGAAATATATGCTCCTCTTGCCGAGAGAATTGGAATGCAAGAAATGAAGAATGAACTTGAAGAACTTTCTTTCAGAGAACTGTATCCAGAAGCATATTCTTCTATTTGTGCACGATTATCCTTTTTGAGAGAACAAGGTGGAGATTTAGTTAGTAGAATCATTAATCAATTAAAAGATGATCTCAAAAATGAAGGACTAGAAATTGAAGTAACTGGACGAGAAAAATCTCCGTACTCTATTTTTAGAAAGATGCAGAGGCAAAACTCAACTTTTGAACAATTATGTGATATTATGGCTTTTCGTGTTATTGTTCCCTCTGTTGCTGATTGTTACCATGTTTTAGGTGTAATTCATACTAAATATTCTATGGTTCCAGGCAGATATAAAGATTATATATCTACTCCGAAGCCCAATGGTTATAAATCGCTTCATACTGGTGTTATTGGTCCAGAAAAACATAGAATCGAAATACAAATTAGAACTAAAGAAATGCATGATGTTGCTGAAATTGGTCTTGCGGCGCATTGGAGATATAAACAAGGAGACTATAGTACAGATGGACACCAGTTTCCTTGGGTAAGAGATTTACTTGATTTAATGGATCAATCATCAAATTCTGAAGAATTTCTTGAACATACCAAACTAGAAATGTTTCAAGATCAAGTTTTTTGTTTTTCTCCAAAAGGGGATGTTATCCCTCTACCTAAAGGAGCCACCGCTGTTGATTTTGCTTATGCCGTTCATTCTGGCTTAGGGAATAGATGTGTCGGAGTCAAAATAAATGGTAAAATAAAACCTTTACGATCTGAATTAACAAATGGTGATCAGGTCGAAATTTTAACTTCAAAGACACAAACTCCTTCTCCAGAATGGGAACGTTTTGTTATTACTGGAAAGGCAAAAGCTGCCATTAGACGTTTTGTCCGAGCTCAAAAGAGAGAACAATATTTAGAAATTGGTGAACAAATACTACAGAAAGCATTTAAAGCTGATGGCTTTGAATATAACGATAAATTATTAGAAAACGTCTTGGCAAATTTTAAGCAGTCCTCTGTCGAAGATTTAGTTGCTGCAGTTGGCGAAGGTCTTATTCTTGTATCTGATATATTGGATATTATTTTTCCCGACCACAAATCAAAATTTGTTAAAGTTGTTGATGCGATTAAACGTAGTGCAAAACGGATTGGTGATAAGTCAGACAATAAGAAGCAAAGTCCAATAAATGGTCTAATTCCAGGTATGGCTATAAATTTTGCAAAATGTTGTCGACCTCTTCCTGGTGATAGAATCGTCGGTATCGTTACGACAGGTAAGGGGGTAACAATTCATCGAATTGATTGTTCAACTTTAGAAAAATTTTCATCAGAACCGGAAAGATGGTTAGACGTTTCTTGGAATGAAGATTCCTCCAATCAAGAAACGCATATTTCTAGATTGCGTATAGTTCTAGAAAACAGACCTGGTAGTTTAGCGACTTTATCAAATGTTATTGCAAAAAATCATGGTAATATTTCAAATTTAAATATTCTAGAGAGAACTGTTAGTTTTTTTGAATTAGCTGTTGATATCGAAGTTCAGGACGTTGAACATTTAAGAGATATCATGATGGCGCTTCGCGCAAGTTCAGGAATAAACAGTGTTAGAAGATCTCAAGATTAAACAAGGATTGAATTATGGAAGAAACAAAAAAAAGTTTTTGGGATAATTTTAAGTCAGTTTTTTATGCAATTGTTATTGCACTGATTTTCAGGTCTTTTGTTGCAGAACCATTTAGTATTCCTTCTGGATCAATGATACCATCCCTATTAGTTGGAGACTATTTATTTGTTTCGAAGATGTCATATGGATATAGCAAACATTCATTACCATTGAGTATGCCTTTAATAAAAAATAGACTATTTTATACAAATCCTGAATATGGAGATGTTATCGTATTCAAACTTCCTTCTGATAATAAAACAGATTACATAAAAAGAGTTATCGGATTACCTGGTGATAAAATCCAATTAAAAGAAGGTCGTCTATATATCAATCAGAAACTTATACAACGTCAATTTTTAGAAGAATTTGTCATGAGAGATCGTTATGGTAATGCTGTCCGCTATTCTAAATATAACGAAATTTTGCCTAATGGCAAAGAACATACGATTATAGAAGTATCTGATTCTTCTCCAAGTGATAATACTGAGGAGTTTACAGTTCCTGAAGATCATTTTTTTATGATGGGAGATAATCGAGATAATTCTCAAGATAGTCGTTTTATCCAGGTTGGTTTTGTTCCTAAAAATAATTTAATGGGTAAAGCTAAATTTTTATTTTTTTCACATGATGATAGTGCTGCTTGGTGGCAATTTTGGAAATGGCCATTAGCTGTGCGTTGGTCTAGATTGTTTAATGGAATTAAGTAGATAATGAATTCCAATTTTTTAGAGTTATTTGATAAATTAAATTACAATTTTAGAAACAAAGAGATTTTAAAAAATGCTTTGACACTTGGCTTTGGTGATCATTTTAAGGGATATGAACGTCTTGAATTTTTAGGAGATAGAGTTTTAGGTTTAACAATAGCCTCTATTTTATTTGAAAAATTTGAAGAAGAAGAAGGGAGTTTAGCTAGACGTTTTGCCGAATTAACAAAAGCAGAAACGCTTGCTATTATAGCGAAACAGCTTCATATTGAAAAATATGTTTTTTGTGCTCACAATGAAAAATTTATAAATTTAACAGATTCTGTTTTGTCTGATTTATGTGAGGCTTTAATTGCTGCAGTATACATTGACTCAAATTTTGAAACAGCAGAAAAAATTATTCGTTCCTTATGGATGCCATTTATTGATTCTCAAATAAAACCACCAGTAGATAGTAAAACAAAATTACAGGAAATTGTTCAAGCTAAAAAACTTCCTCTACCTGTTTATGTAGAGCTTGAAAGAATCGGTCCAGATCATAATCCAATTTTTAAAATGCAAGTAAATGTGAAGGGCTTTTGTAGTTGTATTGCCGAAGGAAAATCAAAAAAAGAAGCTTCTCAAAAAGCAGCAGAAAAGATGGTTTGGGAAATCAAAAAAAAATGACTAAATGTGGCTTTGCAACTTTAATTGGTTCATCAAATGTAGGAAAATCTACTTTAATTAATGCTCTAGTTGGAGCAAAAGTTTCGATTGTATCCCCAAGAGTTCAAACTACTCGTTTTAGAGTACGTGGAATTGCTATTCAAAATGATAGTGAAGTAATTTTAGTTGATACACCCGGGATTTTTAAACCAAAAAAAAGACTAGAAAAGGCAATGGTAAGTGTTGCGTGGGAGGAATTAGAATATTCTGATTTAGGAATTGTTGTTATTGATTCAAAACGAGGAATTGATGATGATACATTTTCTATTTTAAAAACAATTAAAAATAAAAATGTTGCAATAATTTTAAACAAAATAGATTTAGTAAAAAAAACTAGAGTAGCTGAGTTAATTAGTAAAATAAAAGAAATTCAACCTTTTGAAGATATATTTGCTCTTTCTGCTTTTACGAAAGAAGGATTAAATATTTTTCAACAATGGCTTTTTTCAAAAATTCCTGAAGGACCTTTTCTTTATCCAGAAGATCAAATTTCAGATTTACCAAATAAATTATTAGCAGCAGAAATAACAAGAGAAAAATTATTTTATAATTTAAAGGATGAATTACCATACGTTGTCGCCGTAAATACAGATTCATGGCAAGAATTAAAAAATAATTCTGTAAGAATAGAACAAACTATATTTGTTGAAAAAGAAAATCAAAAGAAAATCGTCTTGGGAAAAAATGGAGAAATGGTAAAAAAAATAGGTATTCAATCTCGAATTGAATTGTCTAAGATTTTTGATTGCACTATACATCTTTTTGTTTTCGTAAAAGTCAAAGAAAATTGGAACGAGAATCCAGAGTTATATCATTCTTGGGGGCTTAATTTTAATGTCTGAATGGGACGATGAAGGCATTTTATTGGATAAAATAAAATATTCTGATTTTGATGGAGTTGTTTCTTTTTTTTCTAAAAATCATGGGTATGTAAAATCTTTTTGCAAAGAATGTTTTACAAAAAAAAATTTATCTACCTTTCAAAAAGGAAATTTGTTACATATTTATTATTATGCAAAATCTGATAATTCCGTAGGAAATATTAGATGTAGTTTATTTCAAAATTATTCAAATAAAATTTTTAATGATTTAATTCGATTAAATGTAATAAATTCAGTATGTTCACTCTTATCCTTATTACCAGAAAAAGAAGTAAATACGAATTTTTATCTAAAAACAAAATTTCTGTTTACATCTTTAACTGATAAAAACTTTTTAAAAGAATATTCTTTTTGGGAATTAGATTTTTTATTCGCATTGGGTTTTGGGCTTGATTTTTCTAAGTGTGCTTTTACAGAAACAGTTGAAAATTTAGAATTTGTTTCTCCTAAAAGTGGTCGAGCTATTTCTAAAAACGCAGCTCTTCCTTGGAAAAATAAATTATTAGAGCTACCATCTTTTTTAATTGATAAAAAAATAAATCCCTCTTTGTTTGAAATAAAAAAAGCTCTATACTTAACAGGTTTTTTTCTTGAAAATCATGTATCAAAAACACTAAACTATACCGTACCTAATGCAAGAAATTTGCTAATTAATTCTATTTTAGAGGTGACAGATGTCTGAAGAACAAATAATGGATGAGGAAAATAAAATTAAAAATCAAGATTTCAGAGAGATTTTGTCACAGGGTTTTCTCGCTTATTCGTTAAGTGTTATCGCTGATAGAGCATTACCTGATGTTCGAGATGGTCTCAAACCTGTACACAGAAGAATTCTTTATGCTATGAATGATTTAAAATTGAATCCAACTTCTGGTTTCAAAAAATGTGCTCGTGTTGTTGGAGATGTCATTGGTAAATATCATCCTCATGGAGATGCTTCTGTATATGATGCCATGGTTAGACTTGCTCAAAACTTTGCAGTACGATATCCATTAGTTGATGGTCAAGGAAACTTCGGAAATATAGACGGAGATTCTCCTGCAGCAATGCGCTATACAGAAGCTCGTTTAACAGATGTTGCTATGGCTATTATGGAAGATATTTCTGAAGGAACTGTAAGTTTTAATTCCACATATGATGGTGAAAATCAAGAACCTAGTGTAATGCCTTGTGCATTTCCCAATTTATTAGCAAATGGTGCTGAGGGAATTGCCGTTGGAATGGCTACGAAAATTCCTCCACATAATGTGGGAGAAATTTCTGATGCTTTACTTTATCTGATAAAAAATCCTGAAGCAACAATCCAAGAATTAATGCAATTTATTAAAGGACCTGATTTCCCAACAGGAGGTTCTGTTATAGAAAGTCACGAAAACCTTGTAAAAATTTACGAAACAGGACGTGGTGCAATTAAAGTTCGAGCTAATTGGATAAAAGAAGAATTGCCAAGAGGAACTTATCAAATTGTAGTCACTGAGATTCCTTATGGCGTTCAAAAAGACAAGTTATACAAGAGATTAACAGATCTTCTTGAAGATAAAAAATTTCCTCTAGTTGCAGACATTAGAGAGGAATCCTCCGATACTATTCGCCTAATTATTGAACCTAAAAATAAAAATATTGAACCTGAAGTTATTATGAGTCAGTTGTTTAAGACAACAGATTTACAAATTAATTTTAATCTGAATATGAATGTTCTTGATAAAGATCATGTTCCAGGAATTCGTTCTTTAAAAGAGGTTCTTGTTGCCTTTTTAAATCACAGAAGAGAAATTTTAATCAATCGATCTAAAGTTCGTTTGGAAAAAATTAATCATCGGCTTGAAATTCTAGATGGTTTATTGATTACTTATCTAAATTTGGATGAAGTAATTCGCATTATACGAGAAGAAGATGATGTTTTTCAAGAATTAATGGTTAGATTTAATTTAACTGAAATTCAAACTGAAGCAATATTAAATATGAAATTAAGATCTCTTCGAAAACTTGAAGAAATACAAATAAAGAATGAACAAAGAGATTTAACAAATGAAAAAATTGAACTTCAAAACGTATTATCTAATGAAGATTTACAATGGAAAAAAATTTCAATTGAAATTGATTTGATGAAGAAAAAATTTGGACAAAAAACTGAATTAGGAAAACGGAGAACAAAAATTTTAGGTATTGTTGATGAAATTGATGTTCCACTTGATGCATTTATCGAAAAAGAGCCTATTACTGTAATCATCTCACAAAAAGGTTGGATTCGTGCTATCAAGGGACATATATCATTAAATGACGATTTGAAATTTAAAGAAGGTGATACCTTTAAAATAGGATTGCATATGCAAACAACAGATAAAATTATGCTTTTTTCTACAAATGGCAGATGCTTTACTTTATTAGCAGATAGAATCCCTAGAGGTCGTGGTTTTGGAGAACCTATTCGTTTATCAATAGATTTACCAGAAGAGGATGATATACTCACTGCTTTTATATACGACGAATCATCAAAAAGGCTGGTTGTTTCAAATTTTGGAAAAGGATTTATTGTTAAAGAAAGTGATTTACTTGCTCAAACGAGAGCAGGAAAAGTTGTTTTAATTTTACCTGAAAATGCCTCAGCAAAATTTTGTTTACCTTGTAAGGGGGATACTGTTGCTGTTATTGGTCAAAATAGGAAGTTATTAATTTTTGATAGAAATGAAATTCCAGAAATGAGTAAAGGACAAGGTGTTCTAATTCAAAAATATCCATTAGGTTCTTGTATGACTGATATCAAAGTTTTTAATAAAGAAGAGGGGCTTTCATATCCATGTACAGGTGGAATACGAACAGAAACTAATATTACAGGTTGGTTTGGTCATCGTGCTCAAATTGGGAAAATGCCACCTGTTGGTTTTCCAAAAACAAATCATTTCTAAATAAAAAAAACTTCCCAAAAGGGAAGTTTTTTTTGGCGGATAGGGTGAGATTCGAACTCACGAACTCCGTAAAGAGTCGCCGGTTTTCAAGACCGGTGCATTCAACCGCTCTGCCACCTATCCATCCAGATACAGGAACATATTATGTATATATATCAAAAAATCAAGTTTTTTTTTTCAATTAATAAAAAAGTTGTAAGAATATTTTATAGTATTTCAATTTATTATTGATTATACTATTGAAAATTTTTATTTTTTATGAGGAAATAGCAATGGTTAATATCCGACAAATTAAACCCAAAAGAACACCTGTTTTATCTGGTTCAGATATAAAAGACGTTAGCAAAAGAGGTTGGGTAATTAAGGAAAAACATAACCATTTGATGGATTTAGCCGCTAGTTCACCAATTACCATAGAGAATGTGTATCCACAGGTTGATGAAGGTCGTTTTGCAGTAAAACGTGAAGTTGGTGATACAATGCATGTTTCTGCTAATATCTTTAAAGATGGTCATGATCTGTTAAAAGCTGCTATTCTTTGCCGTTATGCAGATTCTGATGAATGGTGGGAAACGCCTATGTATGAAACAAATCACGGACTAGCAGAATGGGAAGGAACTCTTTGGTTTGGAACTAATACAAGATATGTCTATACGATTGAAGCTTGGGTTGATGAATATGGTACTTGGTTAGATGGAACCGGTAAAAAAATTGAAGCTGGCCAAGATGTATCTCTAGAGCTAATCGAAGGATCTAGAATGGTTCAAAAAGCAATAGAACGTTTAGAAAACATGAACGATTCTAGAGATGAGTTGACTCGAAAAGCAGATTTAAACCTGTTAAAAGAAGCTTTATTTTATTTTGATAAATCTACAGATATGTACGATAGAGCAGGATTATTAATGCATCCAGAAGTCTGTGAAGCTATGGATAGATGGCCTGACAGAAATCAGGCTACAAGATATGACCGAGAATTAGAAGTTTACGTTGATCGTGAAAGAGCAAGATTTTCAGCGTGGTATGAGATGAATGTTCGTTGTCAAAGCTCAATTCCTGGGAAACACGGTACTTTTAAAGATGCTGAAAAAAGATTACCTGATATTCAGAAAATGGGTTTTGATGTCGTATATCTATTACCAATACATCCAATTGGATATTCACACAGAAAAGGGAAAAATAACTCTTTAGAGTGTAATCCTAATGATGTTGGATCTCCGTATGCCATTGGAAATTCTGATGGAGGACATAAGGCAATAAATCCTTTATTAGGCACTATGGATGATTTTCGTTCTTTTGTTTCAAAAACAAGAGAATTAGGAATGGAAGTTGCCTTAGATTTTGCAATTCAATGTTCTCCTGATCATCCCTGGATAAAAGAACATCCAGAATGGTTTACTTTTAGACCAGATGGAACAATTAAATATGCTGAAAATCCACCTAAAAAATATCAGGATATTGTTAATGTTGATTTTTATGGAAAAAATTCTGAGGCATTATGGATAGAACTTCGAGATACGTTCCTATTTTGGGCCAATGAGGGAATTCGTATATTTAGAATAGATAATCCTCATACAAAATCTGTTCCATTTTGGGAATGGGTTATTAGAGAAGTACAAAAAATATATCCAGATACGTTATTTTTAGCAGAAGCATTTACTCGTCCTCCAATGATGCAAATGCTTGCAAAAATTGGTTTCTCTCAATCGTATTCTTATTTCACTTGGAGAGAAAATAAATATGAATTAACAAAATATTTTTCAGAATTGACCCAATCTCATCTGAAAGAATTTTTTAGGCCAAATTTATTTCCAACTACACCGGATATCATGCCGTTTTACCTACATGATGCTCCAAGATCCGCATTTATTATCAGATTCATTTTAGCAGCAACTCTTTCTCCATCCTACGGCATGTTGAATGGATATGAACTATGCGAAAATGACGGTATATACGGAAAAGAAGAATTTAATAATTCAGAAAAATATGAAATTAGGACAAGAGATTGGAATCAAGAAGGAAATATTAAAGATTTAATAGCATCTATAAACTGGATTCGTGGTGAAAATCCTGCATTGCAAAATTATGAAAATTTAAGATTTTATACTTCTGAAAACGATAATATTTTGTTCTACGGGAAAATGACAGAAGATTGTAGCAATATGATTTTTGTTGCTTTGAGTTTGGATCCTTACAATGGTCAATCAGGAAGAATCTGGTTCCCGACAGAAGAAATGAATGTTGCTTGGGCCGGAAGATTTCATGTTGAGGAACTTTTGAGTGGTCGTGAATTTGATGTTCGTGGTAACGAATTATGGATAAATTTGTATCCAGCAGGAAATCAAGCAGAAATATATCGGGTAACTGTAATTGATCACGGTTGGTAAGGAGATTGAAATGTCAATAAGTGTGTTGTCAGATAATTTAAATATATTATTACAAAACAGTAAATTTATTTCTGATTTGTCTTTAAGATTAAAAGATTTTATACCAACAAAACGTTGGTATAGCGCAAAAGACTCTGTTTTAAAATCTATTTCAATTGAAAATACTTTCATCTTACAGAATGACTTTGCTTTCGTTATCCTAAAAACATATTTATCTGATAATTTAAATCCAATGTTCGTTTTACCACTAGGTATTTCGTTTTCTGAAGAAAATAACATAGATTCTGTTGATGTTATAGCTAATATAACTTTTGATGATAAAGTCGGTATTATTTATGATGCTTCTGGTGCTACGAATTTTTCAGAAAAATTATTTCAATTCCTTGAACAAGATAGGACCATAAATCTATCAAACAAAAGTAAATTAATTTCTTATACGACTTCCTATGGAAAAAAATTATTAAACCTTGTAAGAGGATTACCTCAGAAAAAAATGGGGGTAGAGCAGAGCAATACATCTCTAATTGTTGGTAAAAAAGTGATGTTGAAAGTTTACAGAAGAATTGAATATGGTGAAAATCCAGAGATTACAACTTCTTCATTTTTAACAGAAAACGCTCATTTCGAAAATATTCCTGCTTATCTTGGCAAAATAGAAGTTGAACTAGAAAATGGTAAAAAACTTGCTTTAGCTATTTTACAAGAGTTTGTTCAAAATGAAGGAGATGGTTGGAATTATACATTATCTTATCTTAAAAATGTTTACGAAAACAACCTCACTGATCATGCTAATTATTTGAAATTAGCATATCTTTTAGGTGTAAGAACTGCAGAAATGCACAAAGCTTTTTCGACGGGAACTGATAAAATATTTTCCCCTGTAAAGATTTCAACTAAAGATTTACAAGATTGGAAATCTCAAGTTTTGAATCAGGCTGAGAAAACAATTGCTGTAGCAAAAGAGCATATTACAAATTTATCAGGTGAAGTAAAAACACAAGTAGAAAAACTCATTAGAAGTATGAATATAATTGAAAAACAGGTTAATAAACTTCTTCCTCAAGATATATCTTGCTTCAAAACAAGATATCATGGTGATTATCATTTAGGACAAGTTGTCATTTCAAACAATGATTTTTATCTTCTTGATTTTGAAGGAGAACCATTAAAACCTATTAATGAACGTCAGAATACTCATTGTGTTTTGAAAGATGTAGCTGGAATGGTTCGTTCCTTTGATTATGCTGCTTTTGGCTCTCTTTATATGTACGTTTCAAAAGAACAGATAAAAGAAAAATATCTTTTAGCAAAAAAATGGCAACAAGAAACAACTGATGCTTATTTAGATGGATATTTTAAAACAATATTCGGTGTAAAATCGGTACCAAATGATTCAAAAATTGCTAATGATCTTTTGAATTTGTTTATTTTAGAAAAGGCTCTTTATGAAGTAATTTATGAAGTTGCTAATAGACCTGATTGGGTATCTATTCCAATGAATGGATTAACCAGATTAATTAACTTTGATGGAGAATAATATGATGAAAAATTTTTTAGATGAAAATGTTGTTGAAGCTCTTGTTACATCTGGTTATGGTGATCCGTTCTCTATCTTAGGTATGCATAAAGAAGGAACAGATGGAGAATTAGTTGTAAGAACCTTTCAACCTCAAGCTCAGAATGTATATATCTTAGAATATGAAACTGGAAATATTATGGCTCAAATGGAGCGTGTACATAATTCAGGTTTATTCCAATATGAATTTCCTTCAAATTGGGACTTTTTCAAATATAGATTAAGAATCGATTTATGGCAGGGAGAAAGTTACGATACTGAAGATGCTTACAGATTTCCACCAGTATTAGGTGAAATGGATTTGTACTATATGTCAGAAGGAACACACTTAGACGAATATGATAGACTAGGTGCTCACGTCATAAAACATGATAACGTTGATGGAGTTGTTTTTGCTCTTTGGGCACCAAATGCAAAACGCGTTTCTGTGGTTGGCCCTTTTAATGAGTGGGATGGTCGTAGACATATGATGAGACCTCGTGGATCATCTGGAATTTGGGAAATCTTTATTCCACACATCACACAAGGAGCTTTATACAAATATGAATTAATTTCATCAGATGGTAATATTTTGCCTTTAAAAGCAGATCCAATTGCATTCTATGCAGAAAAGAGACCTTCCACAGCTTCTGTTGTTTTTGATATCAATCAATATGAATGGAAATCGAAAGGATGGTCCAAAAAACGTGAAAAATTAAATGCCTTAGATGAACCTATTTCAATTTATGAAGTTCATTTAGGATCATGGAAGAGACACTTTGAAGATAACTCTTATTTGTCTTATAAAGAAATGGCTTCAGATTTAGTGAATTATGTAAAAGACATGGGATATACTCATGTTGAAATGCTTCCAGTAAATGAACATCCTTTTGATGGATCGTGGGGATATCAAGCTACGGGGTTGTATGCTCCGACAAGTCGCTTTGGTAATCCATTAGAATTTAAGGAACTTGTCGATGCATTTCATAGTGCAGGAATAGGTGTAATTATGGATTGGGTTCCCGGCCATTTTCCAAAGGATTCTTTTGGTTTAGCTGACTTTGATGGAACTGCATTATATGAACATGCGGATCCTAGACGTGGAGAACATCGTGACTGGGGAACAAAAATCTACAATTATGATAGACGCGAAGTTAGTAACTTCTTGACATCAAATGCTTTATTCTGGAACAAAGAATACCAAATAGATGGCTTACGAGTAGATGCTGTTGCCTCCATGCTTTACCTTGATTACAGCAGAAAAGCTGGTGAATGGATTCCAAATAAATTTGGTGGACATGAAGATTTAGAAGCTGTTGAATTTCTGAAAAAGACAAATGAGCTTGTATATGCAAATGCTCCAGGTGCAGCAACTTTTGCAGAAGAATCAACAGCATGGCCAATGGTTTCAAGACCAACTTATATGGGAGGACTTGGATTCGGTTATAAATGGAATATGGGATGGATGCATGATACTTTAGACTATATGTCTTTAGATCCTGTTTACAGAAAATATCAACATAATAAAATGACCTTTGGAATGTTGTATGCTTATAATGAAAACTTTGTTTTACCATTAAGCCACGATGAAGTAGTTCATGGAAAATGTTCTTTGTTAAATAAAATGTCTGGAGACCGTTGGCAAAAATTTGCTAACTTACGTGCCTATTACGGATTTATGTATGCTTTCCCTGGTAAAAAATTGTTATTTATGGGGGGAGAATTTGCTCAGGATAGAGAATGGGATTACAATGGTTCTTTGAGTTGGCATTTATTAAATGATCCTATGCATCGCGGGGTTCAGAACACTGTAAAAGATTTGAACAAACTTTACAAAGATTTGCCAGCAATGTATCAACAAGATTATACTCCAGATGGCTTTGAGTGGATTGACCCAAATAATGGTGATGAAAGCGTATTTAGTTTTATCAGATATGGTAAAAATAGAGAAGATATGGTTGTAGTCGTTTCAAATTTTACGCCTGTTCCTCGCGAAAACTTCAAAATTGGTGTTCCTAAGGAAGGTAAGTATGTTGAAATTTTCAATTCTGACGCAGAAATTTATGGTGGGAGTGGAGTAGTTAACTCTGTAAAACTTGAAACACAAAATGATGGGTGGAATAATCGACCATATTCTTTGTCATTTAGATTACCACCATTAGCAACAGTAATGTTTATTCTTCAACAATAAATACAGAACTTTATTTTTGGTATGTTGGATAATTTAACAATTTTGAATGGTTCTCCATATCCATTAGGGGCAACGTGGGATGGTTTTGGGGTAAATTTTGCAATTTTTTCTGCAAATGCTGAACGAGTTTATCTTTGTTTATTTGACCAAAGTGGCAAAGAAGAATTATGCAGAATTTTAATGCCAGAAAAAACAGATGAAGTATGGCATGTGTACATTCCAAATATTTCTGTTGGGCAATTATATGGATATCGCGTTTATGGTCCTTTTGAGCCTGAAAAAGGATATAGATTTAATCATAACAAATTATTATTAGATCCTTATGCAAAATCTATTACGGGACCACTTATATTCCATCCATCTATGCAAGGATACAGATCAGGAACTGCAAAAGAAGATCTTACACTAGATAGAAACAATAGTGCTGCTTATGTACCTAAATGTAGAGTTGTTGACGATAAATTTTTATGGAATGGAGATGTGTATCCCCAAATTCCATGGTCAGATACAATTATATATGAAACTCATTTAAAAGGTTTCTCTTTTAGAAATAGCGAAATTGATAAGGAAGTTCGTGGTACATTTGAAGCTATGTCAACTACAACATCCATTAATTATTTTAAAAATTTAGGGATTACTTCTGTTGAATTATTACCAATACAAGCATTTTTTACACCACAACATTTGTTAAAAAATAATTTAACAAATTATTGGGGATATGACCCTATATGTTTTTTTGCACCACATACACCATATTTACATAGCAATGATATTTCTGAAATAAAGAATATGGTAAAAATATTTCATGATGCTGGAATTGAAGTAATTATGGATGTTGTTTATAACCATACTGGTGAAGGCAATCAAATGGGAGTTACCGTATCATTCCGTGGTATTGATAATGCTGTTTATTACAGACTCAATAATGATAATCCTAGATATTACGAAGATTCGACTGGTTGTGGAGCTTCTTTTAATGTTGAACATCCTCGTGTTTTACAATTAGTAATGGATTCTTTAAGATATTGGGTTCAAGAATTTCATATTGATGGTTTTAGATTTGATTTAGCAACAACATTAGCTAGAACTTCTCAAGGCTTTTCACAAAATTCACCTTTTCTTTCTGCTGTTCAACAAGATCCTATTTTACAAAAAGTTAAAATGATTGCAGAACCTTGGGATGTAGGATTGGGTGGTTATCAAATTGGAGCATTTCCTCCAGGGTGGAGCGAATGGAATGATCGTTTTAGAGACACTGTGCGTAAATTCTGGAAAGGGGACTCTGGTCAAATTGGAAACTTAGCTTGTCGTTTATCAGGATCAAGTGAAACTTTCAATTATAGAAGTAGGCATCCTTGGTCAAGTATAAATTTCATTACAGCTCATGATGGTTTTACATTAAAAGATCTTGTTTGTTATGATAATAAAAACAATCTATCAAATTGCGAAAATAACAATGATGGATCAAATGACAATAATTCTTGGAATTGTGGTTGTGAGGGGGTTTCTAATGATAAAAACATCATATCATTGCGATATAAAAGAATGAAAGCAATGATGACTACATTATTGATGTCCTTAGGAACACCTATGATTACAGCTGGAGATGAATTTGGTCGTACTCAAAAAGGGAATAATAATGCTTATTGCCAAGATAGTGAAATTAGTTGGCTCAATTGGGATGATAAATCTAGTGAAGATATCTTATTTTTTGAATTTATGAAAAAACTCATAAAATTTAGAAAGAAAAATAAAATTTTTCAAAGAAGAACTTACTATTCTGGAAAAAAGATATTCGGAACAAAAGACATCACGTGGATAGCTCAGAACGGATGTGAATTAACAAACACAGAATGGAATGACTCTAGTTTAAAAAAATTGGGACTTATTATATCTGGAAATCAAGAAAGAGAAGATATCCTTACTTTCCAAGATCACTTACTTTTTATTTTGAATGCTGAAAATGAAAATATTGATTGGACAATTCCTGAATACTCAGCATGTAACAAATGGAATTTGATTTTAGATACATCTCAAACAGATATTTCCTTTGAGATAAAAAATTCTGTAAACGTTGGTGAAAAAATTTCAGTTCCAGCTTGGTCATTTCTTATTTTTTCAACAGAAAATCCATATAAAAATGAACATTTTTCAACAAATCGTGATGCAAAAGATTTATATTTAAGTAAAATCGTTGCAAATATAACAGATCTAGATAAATTGGACTACATAACCTATGGGGCTTTTGGACCAGTAGCAACAGCGAAAGATTTATCTGATTTATTTTTTGTAAAATAATAAAGAGGTATAGGAATAGATGTCTTACGATGATATTATTAATATTTTAGCGGAAAAAATGGGAATTTTGCCAGAATTTTTTGCAGAAGGAAAACTTTATACTACCTCTATAGAAACAAAAAAAGCTTTACTAACTTCTTTAAAAGTAGATATTTCTTCCGAAAAAAAAGCAAAACAATCTCTTGAAAAAATGGAAGAAGATGAATTCAGCAGGGCTTTACCTTACGTAGTTGTCGCAAGATATGAAAAAGAGACCGTTGATATTCCTGTCAATATAAAAAAATCCGTTTGCAAGAAAAAAACATCATATCTTATTACATTTGAAGATGGTGAGAAATATACACAAGAATTAGATTTAGATGAGTTAAAAACTGTAAAAGAAAATGAAAAATTTGAACAAAAAATTCTTTCTTTAAAAATTCCTAAGAAATTAGGATATCATACTCTTAATGTTTTTGGACAGAATTTTGCTTCAAAAGGAAAGGAATGTTCTTTTATTGTAGTACCACAAAAATGTTATCAACCTGAATTTATGGAACAAGGTGGAAAGCCTTGGGGCTTCCCTCTACAATTATACGCCTTACATTCTGAAAATAGCCAAGGAATAGGTGATTTTTCTGATTTGGGGAAAATGGGAAAAATTGCTGCATCTTTTGGTGCTGATATTTTAGGAATAAATCCTGTAAATGTTGCATTTTTATCGTCAGTAGAAACAGCAAGTCCATATTATTCATCTACAAGGCAATTTTTAAACCCATTGTATATTGATATTTTTTCCGTAGAACACAAAGGAAAACATTTTGATAATCTCATAAAAACATCGGATTTTCAGAAAGATCTTACATGTGTTCGAGAAAGTAAAATTGTAAATTATACGGCTGTTGGTAAATTAAAAATGCAGGCTCTTGAAGCTTTATATGCAGATTTTAAAGGAGATAAAGATTTTGATGAATTTTGTATTGAAAATGGAAAATCTCTCGAGAATGTTGCCCTATATCAAGTTTTAGCTGAAAATTTTGCTTTGAAAAATAAAAACATTGGTTTTCTTTCTTGGGATAAAGGTTTTCATGATCCTAATAGTGAAACTGTATCAAATTTTGCAAAAGAACATTCAGACAGAATAATGTTTTTTAAATATCTTTTTTGGATTGCTGATAGACAATTAAAAAGGGCTTCTGATGAAGTGAATATTGCTGGATTAAAAATAGGAATATACCAAGATTTGGCTGTAGGTGTCGCATCAGAAAGTTCAGAAACTTGGAGTAATCAAGATTTATTTTCAGTTGATTTAAGTATAGGTTCTCCTCCTGATATATTTAATGCTAATGGGCAAAGTTGGGGAGTTGCACCAATGCGTCCGAAAGAAATGAAAAAAGAAGGCTACAAAACATACCGAAAGATTTTACAAGCAAATATGAAACGAGCAGGGGCTGTTCGTATTGATCATGCGATGGGACTAGCTCGATTATTTTGTATTCCCAAAAATGAGCCTGGAGCCTATATAATGTATCCTTTTTCTGACATTGTAGGAATTGTTGCACTAGAAAGCCACAGAAACAAATGTCTTGTTATTGGTGAGGATTTAGGGGTCGTTCCTGACTTTTTCAGAGAAGCTTTACACGAGGCAGGTATTCTTTCTTTTAAAGTATGCAGATTTGAAAAAAATCAAGATGGGTCATATATTGAACCTCAAAATTACCCATCTTCAGCATTAGCTGCTGCAGGAACTCATGATATGCCAACATTGTTGGGATATTGGGCTGAAGATGATATAAAATTTAGCAAAACTTTGGGATGTTTTGCCGATGAAATTTCTTATGAAAATGCAACAAATTCAAGAAAATCTGATCGTAAATTTTTAATTGAAGCTTTGTCAAAGCAAGGATTGTGGTTTATGGATAAGAAAAATTTTGAAAAACAGATAACTGGTGGTGAAATTCCTCCAAAAATGGTAGAAATGGTATATCGCTATTTGTCTACCACTTCCAGTAAAGTTTTTTTAGTTCAACTTGAAGATGTTTTATCTCAAAAAGAACAAATGAATGTTCCTGGAACAACAAATGAATATCCTAATTGGAGAATAAAACTTCCTGTAAAATTAGAAGATTTAAAAGATAATTGTTCAATGAAAAAAATATGTAATATTGTTAATTCATCAAGAATTTAAATGGAGGAAACATGGCAGAATTGCAGTCAAATGAAAAAGTTCAAGAAGTTGGGAAAAAATTATCAGGTTTTTTAGGAGGAGTTGTTGAAAAAGCTAAGAATCTTGATGTAAATGAACTTACAGAAAAAGCAAAACAAAAATTAAATGATGTAAAAGATAAAGCTAATGAGCTAAATCTTGGCAAAACTTCAGGAAATATAAAACCAAGAGAAGAAATTTCTGCAGATGAAATTACCACTTTAAAAAACAATATATTAAGTAAAAACAAAATATTATCAAAACAAGTTAATCTTCTTTTTTCAGATTTTGAAAAAATCGAAAATATTACTTTTTCTATTGAATTAGAAAATTCTGGTGAATTTATAATTTTAACAAAAAAACAAATTTTCAATTTTTTTAAATCATCCGATCAGTATGGAGTAACTATTTATAATCTAAAACAAATTTCTTCCTTTACAATTATTCCACCTCGAAATGAAATTGCTGGCAAATTCATTGTCAATTTTACAAACAGTGAGTTGAAAATTTCTATAACAAGCTTAACCGATTATTTTTCACTTTTACTTCTGTACGAACAATTAAATAAAGAAATACTGTGAAATATATGTTTTTTAAGCGTTATAAAATTTCTGTCATTTTTTATATATTCATTTATTTTTTTTGTTTTTCAACAACAAATGCGGATGTTTTGTATACTAATTATAATGATTGGAATGAAGAATTTAGGAGAACAGCTTTAAGAAAATCCATATCTATACAAACTCTTGATAAGACAATGTTTACCAGACATATTTTAAAAAGTGTTATAAGTGCAGATAAACATCAACCAGAATTTCGAAAAGATATTCAATCGTACATAGATAATTCTATTACCAATCAAAGAATAAAAAAAGCACAGTTTTACAAAAAAAAATATCACCATATTTTATCAAAAATTGAAAAAGAATATGGTGTGCAACCAGAGATTTTAATTGCCTTTTGGGCCATGGAAACTAATTTCGGAAATGCAAAAGGCGATATCCCTATTCTAGATTCTCTAACTACTTTGGCATTTGATCCAAGAAGGTCTTCTTTTTTTGGAAATGAACTTGTTTCTGCATTAAAAATGATTCAATCTGGAGTTTCAGAAAATAAAATGAAAGGGTCTTGGGCCGGAGCTTTTGGAAACTTTCAATTTATGCCTTCGACATATTTAAATTATGCTATTGACGCAGATTTTGATGGAGAGAAAGATTTATGGGAAAGTTTTCCAGATGCAATAACATCTGCTGCAAATTATTTAAAATCAGAAGGATGGAAGCATTCATTACCTTGGGGAATGGAAGTCTTTTTGCCAAAAAAATTTAATTGGAATAATGTCGAACAAATAAAAACAATTCATGAATGGATTGAAGAGGGAATTGTTATTATTGATTTCAATAAAAATATTCAACAGAGAATGTTTGCAAAATTATATTTACCAACAGGGATTCAAGGGCCAGCTTTTTTAACATTTTCTAATTTTGATGTAATTTTAAAATGGAACAATTCCATAAATTATGCAATTGCAGTTGGACATCTTGCAGATAGGATTCAAGGAGGAACATCCATCAGAAAAAAATACGAAAAGAAAAACGTTGATTTATCTTCTAAGGAAGCCTTTGAAATTCAAAGGTTATTAGAAAAATTTTCATTATATTCAGATAAATGTGATGGTGTTCTTGGAAAGAAAAGTAGAGAAGCTATCCGTAATTTTCAACAAATTTATGATCTTCCAACAGATGGATATGCAACTAAGGCGCTTTTGGAATTTATGAAAATCGTTTCAGAAAATAATCCGCTTAATATAAAACTATCAAAAACAGATGTGAAAAATTTACAAAAAATTTTAAAAAAAGGAAAATATTACACTGGAAAAATTGATGGAACACTAGGAAAAAACACAAAGAAAGCTATAGAAAAATTTAAAAAAAGTTATGGTATTTCTTGGCCAAAATTTGATAGATTATTGCTCATAAAAATTGAAATGCAGTCTAATCGAAATTTAGAAAAAATTTAAAATATCAATTGAATCGATTCAATTGTAAAAATGTTTAAAAAAAAATTAAAAATTATAAAAAAAAAATAAACTATCTTACTTGATTGTTATATGTATATTAGTTTATTCTTAGGGAAGTAGAGAGGTTCTTTATGAGAAAGACATTTAGATTATTTTTATTTACTTCAATTTTACCAATTGTTGGATGTTCTGATAGTGCAATTGTTTATTCATCAAACCCCAACTTAACTCCACAACAATCTTCATCGAAGAATGTTGGATATTATAAGGTTGAAGCACCATATTCCATTGAAGGAACATTTTATACTCCGAAGGAAGATTATTCATACCAAGAAACGGGAGTGGCTTCGTGGTATGACGCTGATTTTCACAACAGTATCACTGCTAATGGTGAATATTATAGTTCACATGCAGCAACAGCTGCTCATAAAACATTACCATTACCTAGTATGGTTCGCGTGACAAATTTACAGAATGGAAGAACCTTAAATTTAAGGGTAAATGATCGTGGTCCTTTTTCTAATGATAAAATTATTTCCGTTTCAAAATATGCAGCTCAGCTATTAGGTTTTGAAGAACAAGGAACAACACAGGTTAAAGTTGAAATTTTGGCAAATGAAAGCAAACAACTAAAAGAAGAACTTTTATCCGAAACTTCTAATAAAAATGATTTATTTGATCTCGAGAAAAAAGTTTTAAACTCTCCTCAGAATATTCATGTAAAAAATATTGATGAAAAAATAATATCTGATAATTCGGATGATTCTATGAATGTTCCTTTAGTAAACTCAACCGAAACAAAAAAAGAGGTTAATAAATATAACGATTGGGACAAAGATGAACAACCAAAAGTAGAACAGAGTATTATTCAAAAACAAAAAACAACAGAGAAAAAGATTGTTGTTTCAAAGAAAACACAAGGTGGAAATTCTGTTACAGCAAGTGCAAATAAACAGAAACTTGAATTAAAGCCTGGTTATTATGTTCAAGTTGGGGCTTTTGGAAATGAAGATAAAGCAGAGAATGTTCGTAGAAAAGTTTCAAAATATGGTTCAACTATCATTATCCCAATTACGGTAAACAACAAGAAATTATATCGCGTTCGTTTAGGTCCTACAAATGCAAAAGAAGCTTTGAATATTATCGATAATGTGAAAAAAGAAACTGAATTTTCTGATGCAAGATTAGTAGAAGAAAAATCTTCAAAATAAAATATAAGTAGCAAGGAATAAATTATGAAAAATTTGAATAAAAGTATAATTTTTACACCTCTTTTTTGTTTATCTTTGCTATCAGTACATTCTGCTAGCGCTTTAGAAACAAAAGCAAAAAATGCTATTTTAATGGATTTTGAAACAGGGCAATTTTTTTACGAGAAAAACGCAGATGTTGAAATGCCTCCAGCATCTATGAGTAAATTAATGACAGCTTATCTTGTTTTTGAAAGATTGAAAAATGGCAGTTTATCACTTGATGAAAAATTTACTGTTAGCAAAAATGCTTGGCAGAAGGGAGGATTCAAGTCGGGTAGTTCTACAATGGCATTAGAACCCAATCAAAAAGTAAAAGTGCGTGATTTACTTCGTGGAATTATTGTTGTTTCTGGTAATGATGCTTGCATTGTTGCAGCAGAAAATATCGCTGGAAGTGAAGAAAATTTTGCAAAACTTGCTAATCAAAAAGCGGAGGAATTAGGTCTTACTCATTCAAAATTTGCAAATGCAACAGGATGGCCTGATCCAAATCAGAAAATGTCGGCTAAAGATTTAGCTAAATTGGCATATAGAATAATTATGGACTTTCCAGAATATTATAGCATATATTCTGAACAAGAATTTAAATATAACAATATTGTTCAACAAAATAGGAATCCACTGTTAATTAGTATGCCTGATATTGCAGATGGTATGAAAACAGGACACACTAGCGTTTCAGGGTTTGGTTTAGTTGGTTCTGCAAAAAAAGATAATCGAAGATTAATTATGGTTGTAAATGGATTACAATCCATGAGAGAACGTAGTGAAGAATCTCAAAAGATTATGAACTGGGGCTTTAGAAACTTTGATAATTACACAATAATTGAAGCAGGTAAGAAAATTACAACCATTCCTGTTTGGTTCGGAGAAAAGAAAAATGTTGCAGTTCAAACAAAAGAAAACATCGTAATTACGTTAGAAAGAGGAAAACAGAAAGGAATTTCTGCTGTTATAAAATATAAAAAACCAGTAAAAGCTCCTTTAAAAATAGGCACTCAAGTGGGAGCTATTCAGGTGATGCTTGATGATAAAGTTCAACAAGAACTTCCTATTTATGCTGCAGAAAACATAAAAAAAATTGGGAAATTAGGACAATTAAAAGAAGTTTTGAAAAATTTCATTATACAGATTTTTAAATAGGTTTTATATGGGAAAATCTTTTTTTATAACTTTCGAAGGAGGAGAGGGTGTTGGAAAATCTACTCAGATAAAAATACTCTCTGATTACCTTGAAAAAAAAATGTATAAAAATATCATCACAAGAGAACCTGGTGGAACAGAAAACGCTGAGTTAATCAGGAACATTGTGCTAAAGGGGAAAGTGGACAGTTGGGATGCAACTTCAGAGGCGCTTTTAATGTTTGCAGCAAGACGAGATCACTTTATAAGAAAGATAAAACCAAACCTTGATAATGGAATATCTGTTCTTTGTGACCGTTTTGCAGATTCTACAATGGCTTATCAAGGAATTGCATATGGGAAAACAGGACTTGGAGTAAAAAAAGTTGAAGATTTATATAAAATTGTTTTAGGAAATTTTACCCCTCATTTGACATTTATAATGGATCTTTCAGTCGAAGAAAGTTTACATCGTATAAAAAAAAGAGATATTGATAGTATAAATAGATACGAATGTATGGATATTGAATTCCATAAAAAATTGCGTTTGGCTTTTTTAGATATTGCAAAAAATAATAAAGAAAGATGTGTTGTCATTGATGCATCAAAATCGATAGATGATATTCACAATGAAATTTGTAATATAATAGAATTAAAATTGTTATCAAAATAATGGCTTTTCAATTAAATAAATTTCCTGAAGAACAATCTGAACTTATCGGACACGAAGATATTGAGCATTTTTTTTTGAATTTAATAAAAAAGAATCAAATTGATGGTTCTTGGATATTTTCAGGTCCAAAAGGAATTGGAAAAGCAACTTTTGCATATCGTTTATCTAAATTTATTGTATCCTATAATATAGGCAGTGTTGACTTAAAAAATACAACGAACCTTAAAACAGATCCTAACAATAAAGAGGTTCTGAGTCTAATCCAAAAGAGCAATCCTAGAATAAAAATCATTGAAAAAGCTTTAAAACCAAAAGAACAAAAAGAACGAGATGAACTTATATCTAAAGGTGAAAAATTAGATCCAATTATTGAAAACAATAGAGAAAAATACGAAGAAATTAGAATCGATGATATTAGAAATATAGATAGTTTCTTGCATATGACATTGGATGGGAATAAAAAAAGAATTTTAATTATTGATAGTGCAGATGATATGAATTCTCAAGCTTCTAATGCTTTATTAAAATCTTTAGAAGAACCTCCTAGGAATATTATTATCATTTTAATTTCACATAATATAGGAAAATTACTCTCTACAATAAAATCAAGATGTAGAATAATAAATTTTCATCCATTAAGTTATGATAATGAACTGATTTTTCTAAAAGAAAATTTTTATGAAAAAAAAGAAAATTACCTACGTAGTTTAGCATTGCTATCGGAGGGAAGTATTGGAAATGCAATTGAATTAAATAGGTTAGGAGGCATTGAAATTTATCAGCAAATAATAGATTCTATTTTAAGGAAATCTACACTTGATGCAATAAATTCAATTGAAAAATATTCTAAAGATAAAAAAGTTTTAAATGTTTTTAAAAAATTATTCTATCATTTTGTATCAAATTTATTAATTTACATTACAGATAAAAATTCCTATCTTGAAGTAACGGAAGGTGAACATCTCGTCTTTGACAATTTAAGTAAAAAGACTACACCCTATGATTTAATACCTATGATTTCAGAAATATCAAATGAATTCTTAGATATTGACTTAGATCAAAAACAGATTTGTATAAATAATTTATTAAAGTTTTTCTAGGATTTCAAAAAGTTATGTTTTTTATTGATAGTCATTGTCATTTATTAAGTTTCGATCAAAATGAAATAGAAAAAATTATTTCTTCTGCTAAAGATCAAAATGTTTTATCTTTCGTAACAATATCAACTCAAATTGATGATTTTGAAAAGAATTATCAAATAGCAAAACGTTTTGATAATATATATATATCTATAGGAATTCACCCTGAATATGCAGAAATTTCACAAAAAACATCTGACGAACTTATTCAATATGTAAATAAATTCTTGGATAAAACTATAGCTATTGGAGAAACAGGTTTAGATTATTATTATCCTGGATTTAACAAAAATAAACAAAAATACTTATTTGAACAACATTTAATTGCTGCCTCAAAATTAAATTTACCTGTTTCAATTCATACAAGATCTGCAGAATTAGACACTATTGACATTTTATCAAAACATAAAGAAAATAAAAAAATACTGTTACACTGTTTTTCTTCTGATGAAAATTTATTAAATTATGGTCTTGAAAATGATTTTTATTTTTCAGCATCTGGAATAATTACATTTAATAAAGCTGAAGAAGTTAGAACTGCTTTTAAAAAAATTCCTTTAGATAGAATTTTAATAGAAACAGATTCCCCTTATTTAGCTCCAACACCATACAGAGGAAAAAAAAATGAACCTTCTTTTTTAGTAAAAACTGCTGAAAAACTTGCAGAAATAAAACAAATAAGTGTCCAAGATATATCAAATGTTACAACAACAAATTTTTATAATCTATTTACTAAGGCAAAAAAAATATGTTAGTAAAAATTTTAGGATGTGGAGCTGCTGGGGGAGTTCCCTCCATTAGTAAAGGGTGGGGTGATTGTGATCCTCACAACATTAAAAATAAACGATCAAGAACATCTATAATTTTACAAATAGATGATACCAATATTTTAATTGATGCTGGCCCAGATATTCGAGAGCAACTTCTTAACTCAAATATAAGAAAACTTGATGCAATTCTTTTTACACATGAACATGCTGACCATACTCATGGAATAGATGAACTACGAGAAATAAATAGATTTATGAAAAAAGAAATCCCTATTTATGCAAATAAAAAAACTTTATCAACATTAAAAAAACGTTTTGATTATGCATTCAAACCAATAGATATTTTAAATGAACCATTTTTTCATCCATGGCTTGAACCTAATTTAATCATTCCAGGTAATCCATTTGAAATTAACAAAATCAAAATAATTCCATTTAACCAAGATCACGAATGGACTACAACTTTAGGTTTTAGAATTAATAATTTTGCCTATTGCACAGACGTTGTTAATTTTTTTGATTCTTCTTTCTCTATATTAAAGGGGATTGAATATTTTATAGTTGGATGTTTATCTATCCAAAATCATCCAAGTCATGCAAATCTTAAAAAAGTTCTAGATTGGGTATCAATATTAAAACCTAAAAAGACAATTTTAACACACATGGCTACAGGAATGGATTATAATTATTTAAAAAGCATTCTACCTGAAAATGTTGAACCAGGTTATGATGGAATGGATATAATCATATCTTAGATATTATATATTTCAAATTGAAATAACAATATATTTACAGTGACTTTACAGAAATAAAAATTCTTTATTTAACATGGTTTTATACATAAAATTGTCGCATAATGTATATTATGTTAGTTTTGTAAAAACTACAAATAATAACAATGTGTTATTATTTATACTTTAATATTACTTTTTAATACAAATATTAAACACATACAATATAGATAAAAAAAACAGCTCTAAAAAAATCAGAGCTGTAAAAAAAATTGTAAAAAATAATTAAGATTTTTATTTTAATTTCAAAGAAACAATTACGTCCGGATCAGAAACTTCACCATTTCCTCCCGTTCCTTTTTTAATCTTATCAACAAATTCCATCCCTTTAATAACTTTTCCCCAAACAGTATATTGACCATCTAACCAAGGACACTTATCAAAACAAATAAAAAATTGACTATCCGCACTATGAATATCCATGGCTCTTGCCATAGAACATGTTCCTCTAACATGCGGTTCTTTAGAAAATTCTGCACGAATCATTTGACCACTACCACCACATCCAGTTCCATCAGGATCACCAGTTTGTGCCATAAAACCTTCTATTACTCTATGAAATTTTAAACCATTATAAAAACCTTGTGAAACTAATTCTTTTATTCTTTTTACATGATTAGGAGCCAAATCTGGACGTAATTCAATTTCGACAAGTCCATCTTTTAATTCCATTAACAGTACTTCATTTACCATAATCATATTTCTCCCATTTTTTTAAATCTATCAATCAGTTTTTTTTCAACTCTTGGAGTAACAAAAGTCGAGATATCTCCACCAAGTTTGCAAATTTCTTTTACAAATTCAGATGCAACAAATTGATGTTTTTCCGAAGCCATCAAAAAAACTGTTTCTATATCTTCTTCCAAACGACGATTCATAACACACATTTTAAATTCGTATTCAAAATCCGAAACAGCACGAAGCCCTCGAAAAATAACATTTGCATTATTTTCCCTTGCGAAATTTACAAGCAAAGTTGCAACCAGAGGTTTTACAACAATTTCAACTTTTTTAGTTTTGAATTTTTGAATCTCTTCTTCAACCATTTGCATTCGTTCTTCAACAGAAAAAAGAGATTTCTTATGTTCGTTAAGAGCTACCCCTATAACTAACTTATCAACTAAATTTGCCGCACGATCTATCAAATTCAAATGACCATTCGTAATTGGATCAAATGTTCCAGGATAAACACCAATACGATTTTTCATAAAAAAAATCCTTTATTCTTTTTTCAAATTTTCCAAATCACTTTCTTGTTCTAAAGAAGGAAAATCTTCACTTTCATCACTAACTTCTTCAAAGTCCCCTATGCAAGTTGCAGATACTACCCGTTCATTATCATTTAATCTAAACATAATAACACCCATAGTATTTCTTCCAGCAACACGAACTCCATTAATTGGCATACGAATCAGCTTACCAGCATCTGTTACCAACATTACTTGCGCATTATCTGAAACTGGGAATGTTGCAACAACTTTATCTTGACGTTTTGTGTTATCAATATTTGTTACCCCTTGCCCTCCTCGACCTGTAATACGATATTCATATGCAGAAGTTCTTTTTCCGTATCCCGAATCAGTTACGGTTAATAAAAATTCCTCATCCTGTTTCATTTTTTCAAATTCTTCACTTGATAAAGAAACCGTTGCATTTAAAATTTCTACATCTTCAACATCATTTTCATCAATATCCTTTCTTAAAGATTTAGACATTTTTAAATATGCATTACGTTTATCACTATCAGCTTGAGCATGCTTCAAAACAGACATCGAAATAACTTCATCATCTTTAGCTAATTTAATTCCACGAACACCTGTTGAATTTCTGCCAGAAAATACCCTTATTTCAGAAACAGGAAAACGAATACTTTTACCATTTTTTGTAGCTAAAAGAATATCTTGATCATCTGTACAAATTTTTACATCAATCAAAACATCTCCTTCATCTAACTTCATAGCAATTTTTCCATTTGCTCGAACATCAATAAAGTCTGCCAACTTATTTCGACGAGCACCACCTGTTTTTGTTGCAAACATAACACCCAATTTTGCAGCTTCATTTTCATCTTCAGGTAATTGCATAATAGTCGATATTTTTTCCCTTTCTTTTAGAGGCAACAAATTAACCAAAGCTTTTCCTGTAGATTGAGGCGTCCCTAACGGAAGCTTATACACCTTAAGCTTATAAACTAGTCCATAGGTAGAAAAGAATAATATTGGAGTATGTGTATTAGCCACAAAAAGAGTATTAACATAATCCTCTTCATGGGTATTCATTCCTGCTCTACCCTTACCACCACGTTTTTGAGCTTTGTATGTTGATAAAGGAACTCTCTTTATGTATCCTGTATTCGTGACAGTTACAACCATATCCTCACGTTGAATCAAATCTTCAATATCTTGCTCATATTCCAATTCTTCAAAAACTGTCTTTCTTGGTGTTGCGAAACGTTCTTTTACATCCACCAACTCTTGACGCATAATCGAATAAATACGGTCATGAGATGCCAATATTGCCAAAAAGTCTTTAATTTGGCCACCTAACTCCGTCAACTCATCATGAATTTTTTGACGTTCCATATTTGTCAATCTACCCAAAGGTAAATTTAAAATTTCATCTGCTTGAACATCTGACAATTTATAATGTCCATCTATAACTTCATGTTCTGGATCATCAATCAAAGCTATTAACGGTTCAACTTCACCAGCAATCCAATTTTCATTCATCAAACGAAGTTTTGCTTCAACCTTATCTTGAGAAGTTCTAATCATATTAACAACTGCTTCAATATTCTCTTTTACAATTGCTAACCCAGCCAATTTATGAGCTCTTTTGCGAGCTTGAGCTAAATCATAAATCGTTCTTCTTCTAATTACTTCCTCTCTAAATTCAATAAAAGCTGCTAAAATCTCCTTCAAATTCATCAATTGTGGCTTACCACCATTTAATGCAATAATATTTGAACCAAAACTTGTTTGTAAAGATGTGTTTTTAAATAATTGATTCAAAACAATTTCTGGATGAAAATCTCTTTTCACTTCTATTTCTATACGAATTCCATGCCGATCAGATATATCCCTTACTTCTGCAATCCCTTCAATAATTTTATCTCTAACTAAGCTTCTAATTCTTGCAACAAGAACTTCTTTATTCACTTGATATGGGATTTCTGTTACAACAATTGCCCAACGATCCTTTCTTATTTCTTCAATAGTTGTTTTTGCTCTAACAA
Organism: Alphaproteobacteria bacterium; assembly: GCA_024413465.1. GTDB lineage: Bacteria > Pseudomonadota > Alphaproteobacteria > CAAGCB01 > CAG-977 > UBA2903. The sequence continues at coordinate 90,797 of JAKSVU010000001.1, read as the reverse complement.
TAATTGTCCCTCGTCCTGTCATCTCTGTTGCTCTAGAACCGGAGCGACCAACTATGACTGCACCGGTAGGAAAATCTGGACCAGGAACTAGTTCACATAATTCTTCTGATGAAATTTCTGGATTATCAATACAAGCAATTGATGCATCCAAAATTTCACCCAAATTATGCGGTGGAATATTTGTTGCCATACCAACAGCAATTCCTCCTGCTCCATTTACCAAAATATTTGGAAATCTTGCAGGTAAAACTGTAGGCTCTTCAAGAGATTCATCATAATTAGGTGTAAAGTTCACCGTATCTTTATGAATATCATCTAATAACATTCTCGCTGCAGTTCCTAAACGCGCTTCCGTATAACGCATAGCTGCAGGAGAATCTCCGTCAATTGATCCAAAATTTCCTTGAGAAGCAATTAATGGAACTCTCATGGAAAAATCCTGAGCCATCCGAACCATTGCATCATAAATTGACGAATCCCCATGAGGATGGTATTTCCCCATAACCTCCCCAACAATACGAGCTGATTTTTTGAAAGGTTTATTATAATCAAATTCACCGTCCATAGCATAAAGAATACGACGATGTACTGGTTTTAACCCATCTCTAACATCTGGCAATGCACGAGAAACAATAACACTCATAGCATATGCCAAATACGAATTTTTCATTTCGTCTTCAATTCCCACTAAAGAAACTGAAGAATCTTTTACTGAATTTTCCACGAACTTAATACCTTAAAAAAAACTATATGGTTAACTAAAATTAAAACGGAATTGAATCGTCTTCGATAGGTGCAGAATTATCACTACCACTTTGATTTAAATCCCAACCATCAGAAGAAAAATTTCCTACATCAGAAGCAAATGCATCTGTTCCAAACATGGATGAGTTATTTGATGAATTTTTATTATCTAACATTGTCAAATTTGCCACAACAATTTCTGTTATGAATCGATCGACCCCATCTTTTTGCCATTTTCTTGTACGCAAGGCCCCTTCTACATATAATTTTGCCCCCTTCCGAACATAGTTCTTAACAACATTACAAAGACCTGGAGCAAAAATAACAATATTATGCCACTCTGTTCTATCTTGACGCACTCCACTTTTATCTTTCCATGTCTCTGACGTTGCTAACGTAAAAGATGCCATTTCCCTTCCTTCTGTAGAACTTCGAACATCAGGATCTTTACCAACATTTCCAATCAAAATAACTTTATTTACACTTCCTGCCATGATATACCTCTTATTAAATAAAAACTTTGAGATAAAATACTACAAATGTAAAAAAAAAGAAAGTTTATTTTTTAAATAAAAAAAATTATTTTTTTTCAAAAAGATATTTTAAAGATTTAACTTATTTTATCATGCATTTTTATACATTTTTCATATTGACTTCTGCACTTCTATTTATATAATGATTGCAATTTTTTAATGTATTTTTAATGAAAGGAAATCTTATGTCTTTAAATACATTTTTCAAACCTCACTCAGTTGCTGTTGTTGGTGTATCTGCTGACGAAACAAAATTGGGGGCCATTGTTTTCAAAAATTTAATTGAAGCTGGTTTTGATGGTGATTTGTATGGTGTTAATCCAAAGTTAGCTGGTCAGGAGTTAAAAGGCAAAAAATGCTTTGCTTCTGTTCGTGATATTCCAAATCCTGTCGATTTAGTTGTATTGTTAGTTCCTGCTCGTTTTTGTGATGCTGCTGTGGATGACGCTATTGCAAATGGTGCAAAAAATATCAGTATCATTACCGCTGGTTTTAAAGAAGTTGGAAATACGGAATTAGAATTAGCTATTGCTAAAAAATGTTTAGATCACGGCATTAATTTACTTGGACCAAACTGCTTAGGACATATTTCCACTTACGATAACTTAAATGCAAGCTTTGCCCCAAGTTTTCCTTCAAAAGGAAATGTTGCTTTTATTTCTCAATCTGGAGCATACTGTAGTGCAATTTTAGACTGGGCTGAAGAAAAGGGAATCGGTTTCTCTCACTTTATTTCCATCGGTAATAAAGCAGACTTAAACGAAGCTTCATTGCTTGAATTCATTCAAAACGATTCAAACACAAAAGCATTTGTTTTCTACCTTGAAGGATTGAAAAAAGGTCAAGAATTTTTACGTGTTTTGAAAGAAGTTAGCAAAACAAAACCTTGTGTTATCATGGAACCAGGTAAATCAAGTAAAGCTCAAGCTGCAAGTTTATCCCATACAGGTTCTTTAGCTCCAAACTATCGTGTTTTGGAAATTGCGTTACAACGTAGTGGGGCTATTCAAGTTTACTCAACACGTGATTTATTTGGAACATTAGAAATGTTGCAATATGTAAATCATACAGACTTCTCTGGCTCTGTTGGTATCTTAACAAATGCTGGTGGTGTTGGTGTTTTAGCTTCTGACTTATGTGAAGATGCTCACTTAGATTTAGCTCGTCCAAGCGAAAAAACAATTGCTGAATTAAAAGCTGTTTTAACAGCAGAAGCTTCAATTGGTAACCCTATTGACGTTGTTGGTGATGCTAGAGCAGATCGTTATGAAAATGCTCTACGCGTTATGTGTGAATCTGGCGAATATAAAAACATCATCGTTCTTTTAACGCCTCAGATGTCTACAGAACCATCAGAAACTGCAGATGCCATCATTAAATTGGCTCCAAAGTATAAAAATGTTAATATTTTCTGTTCATTTATTGGTGGTGCTCGTGTCCGTGAAGGTGTTCAGAAATTAAAAGATGCAAAAATTCTAACATATGATTATCCTGTTGATTGCATTCGTTTAATCGGTTTAATGAAAGCTCAGATGGCATTCAAGGGTTTACCAGAAGTAAAAGCTGATACTAAAGAAGTTCCGGCAAATATTAAATCTGCTGTTGCTAAAGCTGTTTCAGAAGGTCTCGCATCTTTACCTCAGGCCACAATGAATTTAATTATGGATCATTATGGCATTGATTATCCAAAATGTGGAAACTTCACAGATAAAGCTGTTGCTTTAGATTTTTGCAAAAAGATTTTCCCAGCCCCAGTTGTATTAAAATTATCTGCTCCAGATGCTTTACATAAAACTGAAATGAAGGGAATTTACTTAAATATTGATAGTGAAGCTAAATTCAATGAAGCTTTTGATGCTTTAACTGCAACTATCGCTAAATTCCAATTAAAAGGTGCTAGCGTTTTAATTCAAGAAATGATAGTCAAAGCAACAGAAACAATCATTGGTGTAAATTCCGATAAAAACTTTGGTCGTGTCATGGTATTTGGTACAGGTGGCATCTATACAGAAGTTATGCGTGATACAACAATGCGTATTTTACCTGCAAATGATTTTGACGCTATGATCAAAGAAACAAAAGTTGGAACCATTTTAAATGGTGTTCGTGGTGAAGAACCTAAAGCTGTAGGTCCTTTGGCCGATACATTAGCAAAAGTTCAACGCTTAGTATTGGAAATTCCTGAAATCAAATCTATTGATGGAAACCCTGTTTTGGTAACAAAAGATCGTGCTGTCGTTGTTGATTTCAAGATGTTGTTAAAATAATTATATTTTATACATTTAATCAAAGAAGCGAATTTGAAACATTCGCTTCTTTTTTTATATTTACAATCAATCATATTTTGATACACAACAATTTTTACAAAAAAAATAGCGAGATATTAATCTCGCTATTTTTAACGCTAGATAAATTATAAAATTTATTAAACACTTGCTCCATATTTTTCACACAGTTCGTCTATTCTATCTTGTGTTATTTTTTGGAACAATGGATTTTCAGGAACAGAGAATTCTTTACCTACTGATAATTTTGATAATTCTTCAAATAATTTTCCCTCTTTAGGCCAAAAATAATCTGGTTTCTCAATTTGTAGTAAAGACATCATCTTTTCTGAAGTTGCAGGAATAACCGGAGCAGACAAAACCGCATACAAACGAATAATATTTATTGCTAAATTTAAAATCGTTGAAGCTCTATTTTTATCCGTTTTAATCACTGTCCATGGAGCCGCTTCTGTTAAATAATTATTACCTTCTGTCCAAATTGCACGTAATTCAACTAAAGCTTTACGAAATTCCAAATCTTTTAAACACCTTGTATAAGTAGAAATTCGTTTAGATAAATTTTCAATAAATAACTTATCAATATCTTGCAATTCAAACTTTTCTGGAACTCTTGCCCCCATTTTTGAAGCAGTCATTTTTAAAACACGATTAACAAAATTCCCCAAAACATCATTCAAATCCTTATTAATCATTGATGCAAAACCATCAAATGTAAAACTGGAATCTGAATTTTCTGGAGCATTAGCCATTAACCAATAGCGCCAATAATCTGATTCAAACTCGTCTAATGCCTGATTTGTGAAAATACCACGTTTTTGTGAAGTAGAAAACTTACCACCATAAAAAGTTAACCAATTGAAGCCTTTAATATAATCAACTTTTTTCCAAGGTTCTCGAACACCTAACAATGTTGCTGGAAACATAATTGTGTGAAAAGGAATATTATCTTTTGCCATAAATTCAACATAACGAACATCCTTTGTATCATACCACCAATTTTTATAATTACGCGTTTCAGGATCTTTATCTGCCCATTCTGCTGTTGCACCAATATACTCAATCGGAGCATCAAACCACACATAAAATACCTTACCATCATATCCATCACATGGAACTGGAATCCCCCATTTCAAATCACGTGTAATGCATCGTTCACGTAATCCTTCTTTCAACCATTTACGAGCAATTGATGTAACAACAATTGGCCATTCTGCTTCATGTTCATCAATAAATTTTTCAAGTTCTTTTTCCAACATTGGAAGCTTTAAAAACAGATGTTTACTATCTTTAATTTCAAGTCTATCTGAACCTGATACTGCAGAACGAGGATTTTTCAAATCTGTTGGATCAAGGACTCTTGTACAATTTTCACATTGATCTCCTCTTGCTGCTTCATATCCACAATGAGGACATGTTCCAACAATATATCTATCTGGCAAAAAACGACCATCATCAATAGAATAAACCTGCTTAATAATCCGTTCCTCAATAAAACCATTTTCCATTAATTTTTTACACATATGCTGTGTTAAATGTAAATTATGTTCTGAGGATGATCTACCAAATTGATCAAACGAAAGATTAAATCTACTATAAATATTTTTTTGAATTTCATGTTGTTCTGTACAAAAAGTTTCAACATCTTGATTTTTTTCTAATGCAGCTAATTCTGCTGGAGTACCATGTTCATCTGTTGCACAGATAAATAACACATTTTCTCCTGATTGACGTAAAAAACGGCTATATACATCGGCAGGAAGCATCGAACCTACCAAATTACCTAAATGTTTTATTCCATTAATATACGGTAATGCACTCGTAATTAAATATTTTGTCATATTCAACCTTTCTAAATAAAAAATCTTTCGTTATTTTTAATACTTTTTCATATTTTTTATCAAGATTATTTTAATTTATTTTTGAAATTCTATCCATCCACGAATAAAATTATACGCTTCTATCAATGTATCTTTATCCATTTCGTAAGGTGAATAAAATTTCCCTTCTTGTAAAAGAATAGATATCTTTTCTGATATTTTTTTAGGATATTTTTCTTTTAAAAACAAAAACATTTTTTCTTCAGACAATCCCTTTGTGCATGGATATTTAACTGATAAATACTTTTTAAAAACATACAAAATATGCTGGATTTTTGTAAAATTATCCTCAGAAGAGGCGTCAAAAATCACTTTTAATTCTTTTAACGTATCTCTCTTTATTGTTTTTTTTGTGTAAAAATAAGCAAATACGAATATCATTATTAAACATACCAATATCCCAAGTATCACATGTATATCCACAAATATCGGTGAAACAGGATAATGTATGTCTTTTAATTCTTCTAATGACCTCAATGACATCCCTCTATATTCTAAATTTTTTCTTTAATTCCATTAAAATATTATCATTCGTTGAAATTGGAATATATGTTATTTTATGAGCAAGACAAAAATCCACAATATTATTTTTAGATTGTACTAAAATTTCCTGATATTTACTTCTTAATAATCTATTTTCTAAGGAAAGTTTTATTGGATACTCTCCATTTGCAACCGAATATACGCCTCTAGGTGGTACATTTATTTCCATATCATCAAACAAATGAATACATAAAATTTCACAACTTGATGCTATTTTAGATAAATTTTCCTTTGCAGAATCATCAAAATCTGAAAAATCTGTCAATATAACAACTCTTCCTCCTGATAAGCAAACTTGAGATAACTCCTTTAGCCCTTCCGATAAAGTTTTTTCTTTTTTTAAAGTCTTTGGAACCTGATTATTCACTAAGCTATTAAGTATTGCCATCAAAGTTGATGATTTATGCATTGGTTTAAATTTCAAACACCCATCATTTTTTAAAATGATGGCCCCAATTTTATCGCCATAATCAAAAGATGCCCAAGCTAAAGCTGCTAAAATCTTTATACCTAGAACAGATTTTAACGTTTTTTGAGTTCCAAAATGCATATTCAATCTTAAATCAGATAAAAAATAAACATTTAAATCTCTTTCTTCTCTATAAATCTTCGTATATGGTTTGCCAAATTTTGCTGTTATCCTCCAATTTATAGAACGTATATCATCTCCAGCATGATACGCCCGAATCTCATCTAGTTCCATTCCTTGACCTTTGAAAAAAGATTTGTGCGTCCCTATCCCCATGCTTCTAGATTTTCTGAAACTTTCTTGATTCAGTAACTTTGCATATTTTTTCAAAGAAAGTAAATCTTGGAAAGAAACAAAAATTTTAGACAATTTATCTTCTTTTTTTTCACATAAAAATGTCATTTTATGGTGTTGGAACCTTTTCCATGATAGTTTTTAAAAAGATTTCAGGGGTAACACCTTCTGCTTCTGCTTCAAATGTTAAAATAACCCTATGTCTTAATACATCGAATAAAATATTTTGTACATCCGATGGCAAAACAAAATCTCTTCCTGATAACCAAGCTAACGCTCTTGAACAACGATCTAAAGCTATTGTGCCTCTAGGACTTGCCCCAAAAGAAATATATTTTTTCAGAGACGAATCATAAAATTCAGGATGTCTTGTCGCCATTACAATTTGAACGATATACTCCTCAAGAGCATCAGATAAATAAACGTTAGCAATTTCTTTTCTGGCTTGAAAAATATCTGATTGTAATATTTTTTGTGTATAAGCAATTTCATCCTTTTGAAATTCTTTTCTGACAATTTTTAATATTTTTCTTTCAGATATAGCATCTGGCTGATCAATACGAACATACATCAAAAATCTATCTAATTGAGCTTCTGGCAAAGGATATGTTCCTTCTTGCTCTATCGGATTTTGAGTTGCCATAACAATAAATAACTCTGGTAATGGATATGTCCTTCCACCAACAGTTACTTGCTTTTCAGCCATTGCTTCTAATAAAGCAGACTGTACTTTTGCCGGAGCTCTATTAATTTCATCAGCTAATATTAAATTATGAAAAATTGGACCGACTTGAAATTTAAAATCACTCGTTTCTGGACGGTAGATATCACTGCCTGTTATATCCGAAGGAAGCAAATCCGGCGTAAACTGGATACGTTGATCATCACCTTCAATAACTTGAGACATCTTTTTTATGGCTTTAGTTTTTGCTAAACCTGGCGCACCCTCTACTAACAAATGTCCATCTGCCAATAGTGCTATTAACAATCGTTCTACCATTGCTTCTTGTCCAACGATAGAGTCCATTAAATATTTTTTTAACGATGTTATTTTTTGAAAGCTTTCTGTATGTTCCATAAATATTAAAGTCTCCCCTACTTTGTTCTCGCTATGCAATTATGCGCAAAAAGTAATAGCATTAAATACTGCATTGAGAAATTTTTTGCAAACAATCCATCTAAAAAGATAACTGAAAAATACAAACAAATTGAAACTTTATCAATATAAAGCCAACCTCTTTCTTCACAATCGTAAATATAGACTAGTACAACAATCCCTAAATATACGAAATCTGCACCAGTTAACCAAGGATTTAACATCAGTGTAATCAATATTATTTCACAAATTTTCATACATTGATTTGCATTCTGATTATTAATTATAGATTTACTTACAAAAAAAATTGCTATAACTGAAAAAATACAAAAAAACAAAATAGTAAACAAATTACATGATGATTTAAAAAAATAAGACAAAAAAGAATCAAATAAAAAAGGAGCTGATTTAAGTAATTTTGTGGACATTTGTACCCAACAAGCGAAACTATCAAAATCATATCTATAAATCGATAAAAAAAAGAATATCAAGAAAAACAATGTAGTATATCTTAATACTTTATAATTTTTATTAAACATTAATATTATCAAATAACTTATAAATATACATATATTTGCAGATAATAGTCCACCAAGGAATGCTTTTACATATAAATTTCTTGGATGATTTGTTATCAAAAATAGCAAAATCGATGCTAAAAATAATTCAAAAATTCCCTGAGAAAATGCAATACATAACACAGGTAAAGATATACTTAATAAAAAACTTATCTTCCATGAAAATAAACAATATATCGAAACAAAAAAAAGAAAAAAACTGATAAAACACAATATGTTAAAAAAAGAAATCAAATTATTTTGTAGAAAAGGAACTATTAAAAAACTTCTAATCGGATTAGAATTTGAAAAAGTTACTCCCTTATACCCAAATTTACCTTCTAACACACCAATCTGCTGTTTAGGGTTATATGCTTGATTTTTTTTCTGACTTTCCAACATGTTAGCAACTGAATAATCTCCGGCAGTTTGCCCACCAATGATCACTGAAGGTATTTCTTTTTTGAAATGTCCATCCAATCTATACATTGCTGATAAATTAAACAACATATAGCAATTCAAAAATGCAAATATTATTAAAAAGATATATTTTATCTTATTATTTTGAAACATTTCTAAACTCCACATTTTTTTGAGTTTATAATATAAAAATTTCAAAAAAAAACAAATATTTCTAGCAGATTTTACATTAAAATACTATCATCCTATGAAATTGAAAGAACTTAGGAGGTTACCATAAAATGACATCTTTAAATAGGTTACCTGTTGGAAAAACTGTTGAAATAGTAAAAATTGAAGGTAATGGAAAGCTGAGAAAACATTTATTAGACATGGGAGTTATTCCTGGAGAACAAGTCACAATAAAGAAAATTGCTCCTATGGGAGATCCTATAGAAATTGCAATACATGGTTATGAATTAGCTATTAGAAAATCTGAGGCAGAACTAATTAAAATAAAAAATCTTTCTACTCAAATTCATACTGAAAATATCAATTACCATAAAAAAATAGAACATCCTGGTTTAGGCGAAGGTGGGCGTTTTCACGATCAAAATAACAAAATAATATTTACTGACAATGATAATATTTCCTTTGCCTTAGTTGGTAATCAAAATTGTGGAAAGACTACCCTTTTCAATCAATTAACTGGAACGAATCAACATACAGGAAATTTTCCTGGCGTAACAGTTTCAACAAAAACTGGTAAAATAAAAAAATATCAAAATGTTTACATAACTGATTTACCAGGAATATATTCACTTTCTCCATATTCCAATGAAGAAATTCTATCTAGAAATTTCGTTTTAGATGAACATCCTAATGCCATTATAAATATCGTAGATGCAACAAATATTGAACGAAATTTATATTTGACTATGCAGTTACTAGAACTCAATATTCCAATGGTTATTGCATTAAATATGATAGATGAAGTAAAAAACAACCATGGTTCGATAAATATAAATTTACTAGAAAATTTACTAGGTGTTCCAGTGATTCCTATATCTGCAATAAAAAATGAAGGATTAGATGAATTAATTCAGCACACTATTCATATTGCTAAATATCAAGAACCTCCTATAAAACAAGATTTTTGCGATACAAGTGAAAACAGTGGTGCTTTACATAGATGTATCCATGCTATCACACATCTTATAGAAGACCATGCAGAAAAAAATGATATTTCTGCGAAATTTGCTGCTACAAAAATTATAGAAAAAGATTCGCTAATAATAGATCGTCTCAAATTAACTCCATACGAAAAAGAAACTATTGAACAAATTATCCTTAATTTTGAACAAGAACAAAAATTAGATAGATTTGAAGCTATTGCAAGCATGCGTTTTTCATTTATAAAAAAAATATGCTATCAAACTGTCATTTATTCAAAAGAAAGTAAAGAACGTATCCGTAGTTCAAAATTTGATAAAATTTTAACAGGGAAATATACGGCATTTCCTGTATTTATATGTATAATGTTGCTAATATTTTGGTTAACATTTGATGTTATTGGTGTTTTTTTTCAAGAAAAATTTTCTGATACTATACAATTTTTAATTTTCAACTTAGACAATTTTCTAACAAATCTAAAAATAAACACTTCTCTTCACCTGTTAATAACCAAAGGTATATGTTCTGGCATTGGTGGAGTCATTGTTTTTTTACCTATTATCATTGTTCTTTTTTTCTTTTTATCCTTATTAGAAGATAGCGGTTATATGTCAAGAATAGCTTTTTTTATGGATAAACCTTTAAGAAAAATGGGATTATCTGGTCACAGTATTGTCCCAATGTTAGTTGGTTTCGGTTGTTCTGTTCCCGCCATTATGTCCACAAGAACCCTTCCTTCAGAAAAAGATCGTAGAATTACCACATTTTTAATTCCATTTTTTAGTTGTACTGCCAAATTACCTATTTACGTTTTTTTTATCTCAGCTTTTTTTCCAGAAAAAAAATTACAAATTTTATTTTTCTTATATTTTTTAGGAATATTTGTTGCGATACTTATATCCTTTTTGTTTAAAAAAATTTTACTCAATAGTGAAGCTATTCCTTTCGTTATGGAATTACCAAATTACAGATTACCAAGTTTAAAAAGTACTATTTATTTGTTATGGGAAAAGACTAAAGATTTTTTACAAAAAGCCTTTACAGTTATATTTCTCGCAACAATCATTATTTGGTTTTTACAATCGTATGATTGGCATTTTAGAATTGTTGCAGAAGCAAAACAAAGCATACTATCAAGCATTTCAACAAAATTTTCTATTTTATTTTCACCTTTAGGTTTTGGAAGATGGGAATTTATCTCAGCTTTATTCACTGGATTGTTAGCAAAAGAAAGTGTAGTCTCAACACTTATGGTTTTAAATGAGAATTTATCCCATTCATTAACTACAGCAGAAGCCTTAAGTTTTCTTGTTTATTGCCTATTGTATACTCCTTGTATTGCTTCTATTGCTGCAATCAACAGAGAATTTGGGAAATTTTTAACTTTATCTTTCATTATATGGCAATGCTCAATTGCTTGGATATTTGCTTTTTTAACTTATAGAACATCTCTAATTCTATTTTCATTATCATGACATATTTAGATTATACTCTAATATTAATAATTTTTGTTTTCATTATATTAGCTATAATGAAAATAAAAAACGAAAAAGCATGTTCAAATTGCATATTCTACAATAAATGTCAATCTTGCATAAAGAAAAAGAAATAAAATTATTGTTTCTTAATTAATGGAGCAACTTTAACTTTTTCAGGAAACACTTTAATCTCTCGAACATTAATATTATTCTGACATGTTTCGTCTTCGATACATTTTTGAATAACTGTAACTTTCGAATCTGGTTCTGCCCCACGCATATCCATAATAGTCCTATAACCACGAACAACCTTTATCGTCACTAAAATATGAGCTGACAATTTTTTTCTATTTCTTGCAACTATTTTTACATCATATACACCTTCTGCTTGAGCTGGGGGCCTACCTGATAAGGTTATCGTCTTATCATCGAAAAGCATCCATGAAGGCAGTGGACGTCCATCAAACAACATTGCTGAATAAACAATATCATTTCCAAGATCAGCTTCTTGGAAAGCATTAGGTGGAATTGTTGAAACAAATCGCATATCTTCCACAATTGTTTTAACAGGAACTGAAATACTTAAATATATTGAAGGTCTATGCAATGGAACAGGTGGAATCTTTGGCAAATCTTCTATTGTAAAACGTCCTAAATCCCAAGAAGCAACAACTGTTTCTAATTTTTTTGTTATAGTTTTAACATCATCATTTAAAAAATCTTGTGGCAACGGATCTAATCCTAATGTTGCGAAAACCTTTCCTGTTGCATCTTGTAATTTAGCAAAATCCATCATCATTCTTAATTTTGCAAATAAAGCTCTGGCCGCATCAGAAACAACCATTGCTTTTGCAACAACATCTTCTGATTTTGTATTTTCAGATGTATTTTGAGCTAATTCTTCTGCTACCTTTGCTATTTCCGCACTTAATTGATATGTTTCCTTTGCACCTTGATAATCAGCCCATCCTAAATGAGTTTGTAACAAAATAGACATTGAAAGTACTTGTCTATTTAAATTTTGAACATCTTCAGCAATCTCTTTTGTTGAAACTATTTTTTGCATTTTCAACGGATTTAACAAATTTAATCCTATTTGCGATGAAAATTTCTGCAACAACGACACATCTTCAAACATCAAGTCGCTATCATGAACTTCTGACATAAAAAATCTAAAATTAGGGAACAATCTTGATAAATTTTTTTTCGCACTTAATTGTATATTTTTTAATTGATAATCTTGAACTCTTAATTCAGGCCTATGCATCAAAGCAAGCCATTCTAACCTATCTAAACTAGACCGGATCTCAGGTAAAACAAAATTTCCCTCTTCTGAAGCAACCAATCTAAATTTTGTTCCTGGTTTTAAATTCATCAAAGATGCTAATTTTTCATGAGCTTTAATTAATTCTGTCTTCATTTCACTAAGATCATGCATAGTTTCCATCAATGAAAGCTCAAATGATAAAACAGTATTTGATGGATTATTTTCTTTTACTGCTCTTAATTCTTCCAAAACAAACGTAGTTTCTTCAAATAAATTATCAATTTCAGGAATTAAACGCTCTGCTGTAACTGCTCGCCAAAAAGCTCTACGAACATCCTGAAGAATAATTTGTAATTGCTTTCTGCGACTTTCATTTACTATCAATACATTATTTGCATTTTGTTTTGCTTGATAATAACTTACACCAAAATCTAAAGCATTCCAAGATACATGAACACTAGATTCATCAATATCATTTTGTTTCTTATAACTATTTTTCAGAGAGTTAGAAACTATTGCCTCATATTCTTGTTTACTATCATAACCGGCTTTAGCCAACAATCCTGGCAATTGATTTGTTGTTGATATATCTATATTTTTTGCTGCAAGAACAGTTTCCATTGTTTTCAATCTTGCATTTAAATTATATTTTAAAGCTCTAGCCATTGCTTCATAAATTGTAAATGGTCTTGATATAATATTGACTCTTTGATCTCCAAACATCTCTTGTATATCACGATCCACGCGCACAGCTCTTTCCCAATCGCTAGACGGTTCTGTTTCAACACTACAAGCAGAAGCCATAGACAAAACAACAACTCCCATTGTTAAACATGTCGTTGTCTTCAAAATTTTCTTAATACTTTCTGTTTTCATTCTAATATTCCTGCCTAAAAAACCATTTAACATCAACATCTTTTATTTTTTCAAAAGATGTTTTAAGAATCGCCTGTAAAATATTCTGCAATTTCACAACATCTTGATTAATTTCAATTTTCCTATCTGACAAAAATGAATCATATATATCAATATCATTTTCATCAAAAACAACTTTTTCCCATATTTTCTCATCAGTTTTATTGATATCTAAAGACATTCTTAAATCTAACATATCTGTTAACCACAGTGACCATAGATCATCATCATATTGTTGCAATACAATTCCACTTTTAGATTCAGGATGTCTCATATAAACATCCTTATTATACGTATTCTTTTCAAAGACATCTAGGTCATCTAAATCAGATAAAACAAAAGTATCATCATTATTTGCCATACGATTGAACACTGAATAATAATAACTAATAAGTCCTATTCCATCAATACTTGTATTAAAATCTTCAATTTCATTAAGTTGTTTATTTAATTCTCTATCACTAACAAATGAAATTAACGTATTTGAAAAAACTGCATCAGCATGATTTACATCTTTAATAAATTCATCAATTAATAAATCTGTTTGAGGAAAAATATCTTCAGCAATTTTGGAAGTAACATTAACTTGTTCTAACATGTCCTCTTGTTGTTCCTTCCATAATTTTTCATCATCATAAGCATCTTGAGAATGAAAATATTTATCCAAAAATTTTTCTTCTGATGTTTTTTTTAAAAGATATCTTTCTAAATCATTTTTCAAAGCATTTTGATTAGAGGCATTATCCCAAGAATATGGCAAAATTCTATTATCCAAAAAATATCTTTTTTCAACAGCATTTGCATTTGATACTGTTAAAATATAAAAAAACAAAAAAAATAAAGTTTTTCTTTTTATCAACATAAAATGACCTTTTCCATTTTTATTTTTTCAAAAAAAAACTAAAAAAGTATAAAGATATTAAAAGAAAATAAAAAAAAGAACTTAAATCTTTTATTAATTGATTTTAGCTTATCTTGATACATGACAACATTAATTTTGATGGAGTTTTTTTATGAAAAATTTAGATGATTTACTAAAACAAGCAATTTCTTTTAAAAAGAATTTTCAATTAGATGAAACAATCAAAACATTAAAAGAATGTTTAGAACTTGATACTAAATGTACAATTGCTTCTGCTCAAATTGGATTATGTTCACTTATTCAAGGAAACACATCTGAAGCTGAAAAATATCTCCAAAAAGCATATTTAGATCTTGAAAAAAAGGATTTGTTAGTTAATTCATACTATGCAGCTATCTTAACAGCAAATGGAAAAAATGACATCGCAAAAAATGTAATCCAAGATACTCAAGATATAGAGGAAACTTATTTAATTGTCGCCGAAATGCTCGTTGAAAAAAAGAATTTTTCTTCGGTTGTGAATCTTTTAGATATTTTAACTACAGACTTCATTGATGCCAATATATTTAAAATTCCCTCAACGCATTATAGATTAATTCGTTTACTGTCGAAAGTTGGCTTTATCGACATTGCTGAAATATTAGCTGAAAGTTTAGTTGAACAAACTCCTACTTCTTGGGAAGGTCTTGCTGCAAAAGCTTCTATTGAAATTTCAAAAAACAACACTGAGGAAGCATATAATCTCACAATTAGAGCACTTCAACGGGGAGGAGCATCAAATCCTTTACTAGCAGCACAACAACATTTATTAGCAATAGATAGATAATAAAAAAAGCGGTTTAAAACCGCTTTTTTTATTTGTATGTAGTGATAACCTTTTTCCCATTCATATACTTTTGCAATGCTTCTGGAACCAAAATTGAACCATCTGCTTGTTGGTAATTTTCCATCACAGCAACTAATGTTCTTCCAACTGCTAATCCAGATCCATTCAAAGTATGAACATATCTAGTACCTTTTTGATTTTTACTCTTACAACGAGCATCCATACGTCTAGCCTGGAAATCCCAACAATTTGAAACACTTGAAATTTCACGATACTTATCTTGTCCTGGCAACCACACTTCCAAATCATGCGTTTTTCTTGAACTAAATCCCATATCTCCAGCAGACAAACACATTACTCTATATGGTAAATTTAACCCCTTTAGAATATCTTCTGCACTATTTGTCATATGTTCGTGTTCTTCCCAAGATTTTTCTGGTGTGGTAATAGCAACCATCTCAACTTTATAAAACTGATGTTGACGAATCATTCCTCTTGTATCTTTTCCAGCTGCCCCAGCTTCCGACCGAAAACATGGAGTCAAAGCTGTAACTCTCAAAGGTAATTTTTCCTCATCTAAGATTTTTCCAGCAAAAAAATTAGTCAAACTCACTTCTGCCGTTGGTATTAACCAATAACCGTCTGTTGTTTTATACAAATCCTCTGCAAATTTAGGTAATTGTGCAGTTCCGTAAACAGCACTACTATTAACCATCAATGGAACTTCCATTTCGCAATAACCATGTTTTTCAGTATGCATATCCAACATGTACTGAGCTAAAGCCCTTTCTAATTTAGCCAAATCGCCTTTCAAATAAACAAAACGTGCTCCTGAAACTTTCGCAGCTTGTTCAAAATCCATTAATCCCAATTTTTCACCTAATTCATCATGTTCTAATGGTTTAAAATCAAACTTCCGAGGTTCACCCCATGTTCTAACAACTCTATTCGTAGAATCATCTAATCCATCTGGAATATCATCAGCTGGTCTATTTGGCAAAATTTCTAAAACCTTTTCAATTTGTTCACAAACAGAACGAACTTCTTCATCGATATCTGCCATTCCACTTTTTAAAGAACTAACTTCATGCATTAAAACATCGGCATCTTCACCATTTTTCTTGGCTTCAGCTATTTTTTTTGACAAATCATTACGACGAGACTGCATATCTTGCAAATCAGTCTGTAAAGAACGATACTTCTTATCTAACTCTAATACTTTCGCAGAATGTGGTTCAAAACCTCTACGAACAAGTCCTTTATCAAATTCTTCAGGATTTTCACGAATCCACTTTATATCATACATATTATCACCTCTAAAAAAAAGTTTTACTCGTTATAACCCCTCTTTTTATTCTTTTCAAGTTTTTGAATCACATAAATTGAGACTTCGTATAAAAAGAATAAAGGCAAAGCTAATGCTACTTGACTAAAAATATCTGGGGGAGTTAAAACGGCCCCCAAAACAAAAACTAAAACAAAAGAATATCGCCTTCCTTTTTTTAAAATTTTAGAATCAATCAAATCAAACTGAGATAAAATCACCAAAATAATCGGAAATTGAAAACTAAGACCAAATGCAAGTAACAATGAGGTAACAAATGATATATATTCAGATATTTTTGCTGTTAATAAAATTTCAAAAAAATTTTCTCCACCTTGTTGAAATGAAAGAAAAAACTCAAGAGCATATGGCATTATGATGTAAAAAACAAAACAATCCCCTATCAAAAATAAAATCGGAGAAATAAAAAAAATTTTTTTTACAATTTTTTTTTCAACCGTGTACAAACCTGGTTTAATAAACCCCCACATTTCGAGTAAAAATATCGGAAATACAGAAACAACAGATGAAAAAAAAGTTATTTTTATATGAGAGAAAAAACCTTCTGTTACATTCGTAAATATAGCATGAACCTGGTTACCTGAAAAATCTGATGCTTTTTGTAACGGAGATAATAAAAAATTTAAAAAATATTTTGAAAATGGATACTCAATTAAGAAAAAAAATATAAAAAAAACAAGAACTAGTAACATCCTTCTTCGTAGTTCAACAAAGTGATCCATCCATGGCATAACATTTTGAGATTTTTCATTTTTACTCATTAATTAGTCCGTTTTGTCATCTTTATTTTCTTCTATTTTTTTATCTGAATAATCTTGTTTAATAGAATCTAAGTCATACAAAGAATCATCTATAGACTGTTTCAATTGTCTGACAAATAAATTAATTTTTTTATACAAGATAGCAAAATTCCTAGAGACAGTCGGTAACTGCTTTGGTCCAACAGCGATCAAAAGAACTAAAAATATTAAGATAGATTCAGAAAAACTTATTCCAAACAATTAATATCACTCTTTATTATTTTCATCTTTTGATTTTTCTTCAACAGAATTTTCAGATAACCCTTTTTTAAAAGCTTTTAAACTTTTCCCTAAGTCTTCTGCCAAAGTAGGAAGTTTTCCTCTACCAAAAAGAATTAATACTATCAGTAAAATTAATAATAATTGCGGCACACTAATTCCCATATATCTACTCCTTAACAGCTAACTTTAGCATATTCTGTCCACGAATGTATCTTTTCATCGATTCTATAGATAATGGGCGAATCGATTTTGCAATTTGCAACATTTCTTTCATATCACCATTACAATGCAAAACAGCATCACAACCTGCATCCAAAACACTTTGCGTTAACAAAGAAAAGTCACCTTTTAACGCTTTCATGGAAAGATCATCACATATCAAAAAACCTTCAAAACCTATTTTTTCACGAATATATCCTTTAATTATTTTTTTTGACAATGACGCTGGATATATTGGATCTATTGAGGGGTATAATATATGTGCTGTCATCGCCCATGGAACAAATTTTGACAAATTTTTAAACGGTTCAAAATCTGTTTCTAATAAAACATTTTCATCAACATCTACTATTGGTAATTCAAAATGGCTGTCAGTTTTTGCTCTTCCATGTCCTGGAATATGCTTCATTATAGGTAAAACCCCTGATTTTAAAAGAGCTTCAGAAGCTATTTTACCAAGAATTGATATAACATTTTTATCTGTAGAAAAGGGTCTATCTCCGACAATTTTTGCATTAGCCTCTGGGACAGGTAAATCTAAAACTGGGGCACAATCAACATTTACACCTATTTTTCTTAATTCATTTCCTATCTCAAAGAAATTTTTAAAACAGTCTTCTGATGCCCTATTTTGATCATTTTTGTACAAATCACCAAAAACTTTTGCTGGAGGGAAAACTGGCCAATATGGTGGTTGTAATCTTGCGACACGCCCCCCTTCTTGATCTATTAAAATAGGTGTATCTTCTCTATCCGTACAACATCTTAATTCTTCACATAATGATTTAACTTGCTTTGGATTATCGATATTTCTTGAAAAAATAATAAACCCCACAGGATTTATCGAGTTAAAAAAATCACGCTCTTCCTCTGTTAATTTTAATCCCGAACACCCAAAAATAACTGCTGATGGATTATTTGACAATTATACACTCCTGTTTTTTATCTTTAAATTTTTGACACATTTTTTTTGCATTTTCTCTATCTGTAAAAGATTCTGTTCTTATTCTAAAAAAAGCACCTTTTTCTGTTTCGATTTCTGAAATTTCTAACTTTAAATTCTTAAAAAGATCTATATATTTTTTCTCAAGTCTTTTCACTTCTGCATCTGCCATTTCTTTAGAACGAACAGAAGCAAACTGGATATAAAATAACTCACTATTTTTCTCTTTTTTCGTTTTAACTTCTTTTCCTTCTATTTTTTTACTACTTTCTTCTTCTTTTAGAACTTTTTTATCTAGTACAATTTTTTCATTTTTTTGTATCTTAACATCTTCCTTAAACAACATTTCGACCTGTTGCTTACTGCTTTCTGACTTTTTCAATAATTTATCATTATCATTCTCTGTTAACTTTTTAAAATCACCAGATAAAGTTGGTTTTTCAGTTGGTTCTAACAAACGTTCAACTTCTTTGAAATTTTTATTTCTCAAACTTTCGTAAATATATTTATCCCTATTGGGAACATCCAAACCACCTGGATTTGCAGGAACAAAACCATAAGAATTTGAATCTGCTTTTATAACTGGTAATTCTTCTAAATTTTTTCCACTTGAGAACGTAATATACTTTCCAAAAGTTGAAACACCAACTACTATTGCTAAAATTGTACCCAAAAAAACACTGGTAAATATTATTGGTTTACGTTGTTTCAAATTTAAACGTTCTTCACGAAAAGAATTTAAATTTTCTTCATCCATAATTACATCTCCTGTGGAGGAACTACACCAAATATATCTAACCCAGCAAATATAACAATGGAAGTGGCTTCGACCAAAGCTAATCTTGCATATGAAATTTTTTCATTATCAGTATCCAGGAAACGTAATTGCACATTATCTCTTCCTTTATTCCACAATGCATGAAAAGATTGAGCTACATCATTTAAATAGTATGCTATTCTATGCGGTTCATGTGCACTTGCTGCAACTTCAACTTGTCTAGGAAATTGAGACAAAATTTTTATTAAAGATTGTTCTGCCTCATCTGTTAACAATGAAAATTCAGCCTGAGCTAAACTTTTCCAATCTAAACTCCAGCTCGAAAATAATTCTTTTGCTTTTCTCTTTACAGAAGCTGCTCTAGCATAAGCATAGTTGACATAAAAAACAGGATTGTCTTTTGATTGTTCTTTTACTTTTTCAACATCAAAATCTAGTTGAGCATCATTTTTTCTTGTTAACATAATGAATCTAATTACATCTTTTCCTACAGCATCCACCATATCTCTTAATGTAACAAAATTTCCTGCTCTTTTTGACATTTTTAATGGAGTCCCATTACACATCAAATTTACCATTTGACATAACTTTACATCTAATTTTGCTTTTCCAGCTGTTAACGCATTCACTGCAGCTTGTATTCTCTTAACATAACCACCATGATCTGCCCCCCAAACGTTAATTAAATCATCAAACCCCCGTTCAAATTTATCTAAATGATAAGCCATATCTGATGCAAAATATGTCTGAAAACCATTGGATTTTTTCAAAGCCCGATCAACATCATCTCCAAATAAAGTCGCTTTGAATAACGTCTGTGGATGTGGTTCATAATCATCAATTTCTTTGCCTTTTGGAGGTGGCAAAATTCCCTCATATACCAACCCCTTAGATTTCAAATTTTTAATCACATTTTCAATTTTTCCACTTTCAACTAAATTTCTTTCTGATGAAAAAACATCAAACTTTACACCTAAAGCAGCCAAATCACTTTTTATCAAATCCATCATTTTTGAGATTGAAAAAGCACGAATTTCTTCCAACCACTCTTCCTCTGGTTTATCAATCCATTTATTTCCATAAATTTTTGCTAATTCTTGACCAACTGGAATCAAATATTCACCAGGATAGAGACCTTCTGGAATTTGTTCAATTTTAAATCCTAAAGCTTGTTTATACCTCAAATATGCAGAACGAGCTAAGACATCTACTTGAGCACCAGCATCATTTATATAATATTCTCGAACAACTTCATATCCAGCCTTTTGTAACAATGAAGCTAGAGCATCACCAAACACTGCCCCCCTACTATGTCCAATATGCATTGGTCCTGTTGGATTCGCAGAAACAAATTCAACATTTTTTCTAATTCCAACTCCCATTGTCGACTTTCCAAACTCAGTTCCTAAAACCAAAATTTCTTGTAAACATTTATTCCAGAAAAATGATGAAAGTCTTAAATTTACAAAACCAGGACCTGCTATTTCTGCAGCAGCAACTTCGGGCAATAAAAGCAATTTTTCTTTTAAAAGTTCTGCTAAATCTCTTGGTTTTAATTTAGCTTGTCCAGACAAAACCATTGCTGCATTTGTTGCAACTTCTCCATTTTTTTCATCTCTTGGAGGTTCTGCCACTACTCGATCAAAACTCAAACCTTCAGGAAGTTTTTTCTCTGCTACTAATAAATTCAAACATTCAATAATTTCCGCTCTTATTTCTCTATAAATATTCATCTTAAATTCTCACCTGTGGGTTAAATAATCTTGTGTGTAACTCAATTGCAGAAGCATCTGTCAAATCAGCAATAAAATCAGCAATCACTCGAGCTTTTGCAGATTGATCTGGAGCTTCCTTTACTAACATCTGCCAAAAAGGAGGCAATATATTTTTTTCAGAAAGCAACAAAGCAAACAAGTCCCTTATAATTCTTTTTCCCTTACTTGTCATTTGATTAATTTTATAATGTCTATAAACGTTGGAAAATAAAAAACTTTTTAATTCTTGTAAATCCTTTTTCATTCCTTCTGAAAAAACTATTACTTGAGAATCTGCATGCCTAATATCTTCTACACATTTAGGATTAATTTTTTCAATTTCTAACTTTGAATATTTTGCCACATCAAGTATCATATCATTTATCATGCGGCGAACCGTTTCCGCATCTATTCTCGATTTATCAATATCAGAATAATCTTCACAAACTTTCTTATAATGCCTATTAAAAAAATCAACATTTAACATTTCTTTAACATTGGTAAATCCCGTTTTTAACCCATCATCCGTATCATGATTAGAATAAGCTATATCATCTGCCAATGCTGCTATTTGAGCTTCAGCACCAGAAAATGTATCTAATTCCAAATCCCATTTACTATTAAATTCTTGCATATCTACGGGAAGAACAACCATATTATTTTTTTTCAACAAAGGTCCATTATGTTTTATTAATCCCTCTAACGTTTCCCAAGACAAATTAATACCATTAAATTTAGGATATCTTTGCTCCAAGTATGTTACAATTTTCAAGGAATGAGCATTATGATCAAAACCTCCATATTCATTCATACATTCATTCAATGCCATTTCACCAGCATGACCAAATGGAGGATGCCCCAAATCATGAGCTAATGCAATAGCTTCACCCAGATCAGAATTTAAATTTAACATTCTACATAAAGATCTCGTAATTTGAGCAACTTCTAACGAATGCGTCAATCTTGTCCTTAAGCTCGATCCTTCATGATATACAAACACCTGCGTTTTTGACTCCAATCTCCTGAATGCTTCAGAGTGAAGTATTCTGTCCCTATCTCTTTGAAAACACGTTCTATATTCAGCTTCTTTTTCTGGATAAAGTCTTCCTCTTGTTTTATTTGGATCCGTTGCATAAATTGCTAACATAATAGTTTCCCCTCATTTTTTTTCACATTATGCAACATAAATATTAAAAAATCTTGTAAAAATAAGAAAAAGCCACTTTATTCAAGTGGCTTTTACTTTATTTAACTAAAACCGAAATTATTTTCCAGCAGCTAAATGTTCGTATAATCTACGACGTTCTTCAACTTGTTCTTGAGCATATTGAACTAAGCTATCATAACGTTCTGGATTTGCTTTTTTCACTTGTTGGAAACGTCCTTCGTTAGCCATAAAATCAGCAATTGGTTTTGTAGCCGCTTTTGAATCTAACTGCAAGCCTGGTTTTCCAGCTGCAACCAAACGAGGATCAAAACGATACAATGGCCAATAACCTGTTTCCACAGCAGCTTTTTGATGATCTAAACCACCCTTGTCAATTTCATATGTATGATTAATACAATGAGCATAAGCAATAATCAAAGATGGACCATTGAAAGATTCCGCTTCAACAAATGCCTTGATTGTTTGAGCATCATTAGCTCCCATAGCAACTTGAGCAACATAAACATTCTCAGAAGCCATAGCAATCATGCCTAAATCTTTACGAGGAATTGCTTTACCAGCAACTGCGAATTTAGCAGAAGCACCAATAGGTGTAGCTTTAGATTGTTGACCACCTGTATTTGAATATACGTTTGTATCCAACACCAAAATATTTACATTCTTACCTGAATACAATACGTGATCCAAACCACCGTAACCAATATCATATGCCCAACCATCACCACCAATTGTCCAAACTGATTTTTCTACAAAGTAATCAGCCAATTGAGACAAAGCCTTAGCTTCTGTTGAAGATTTAGATGATAATTTTGCTTTCAATGCTTCAACGCGTTCACGTTGTGCTTTAATTGCAGCTTCATCTGATTGATCTGCTGATAATAAGGCATTAACCAAATCACCCCCCAAATCAGCTTCCATACCAGTCAACAATTGCTTTGCATAATTCTTTTGGAAATCGACAGACAAACGCATACCGAGACCAAATTCCGCAGCATCTTCAAACAAAGAGTTTGACCAAGCAGGCCCACGACCATTTTCATCTTTTGCATAAGGTGTGGTAGGTAAGTTACCACCATAAATTGATGAACAACCTGTAGCATTAGCAATCAACAAACGATCACCAAACAATTGTGTTAACAATTTTACATAAGGTGTTTCACCACAACCCGCACATGCACCAGAGAATTCAAACAAAGGACGCAACAATTGGACATTCTTAACCAACTTCTTTTCAACTTTCGTTCTATCTACATCTGGTAACTTCAAGAAGAAATCAAAATTCTTCTTTTCTTGTTCCAAGTGAGCTGCAATTGGTTCCATATTGATTGCATGTTTTGTTTCATCTTCTTTATCTTTAACTGGACAAGCATGTGTACATAAAGAACATCCCGTACAATCCTCTGGAGCGACTTGAATGATAAATGCAGAATCCGTAAATTCTTTTCCTTTGAAAGCTGCTGACTTAAATCCAGCTGGAGCTTTTGCTAAATCTGTATTCGTTGCAACTTTTGCACGAATAGCTGCATGAGGACATACCATTGCACACTTACCACATTGGATACATTTTGAAGAATCCCAAACAGGAATATCTGAAGCAATACAACGTTTTTCATACTGTGTTGTAGCTGTTGGCCATGTACCATCAGCAGTCCATTCCAAATCAGATACTTTTAATTCTTCACCACGACCTTCCAAAATAGTTCCTTCAATTTTACGAACTAATTCAGGAGCATATGCTGGAACACCTGGCAAACGATGTAATTTACTGGTAGGTTTATCAGATACTTTAATTTCATGCAAATGTGCCAAAGAAGCATCAATAGCAGCCCAGTTCTTTTCAACAACCGCTTGACCTTTTTTAGCATATGTTTTTGCAGCATAATCTTTAATCTTTTGAATTGCTTCATCCTTTGGTAAAACACCAGATAAAGCAAAATAACATGTCTGCATAATTGTATTAATACGACGACCCATTCCAGTTGCTTTTGCAACTTCAACAGCATCAATGGAATACAATTTGATATGCTTTTTAATGATCTCTTCTTGAACTTCTACAGGCAAATGATCCCAAACTTCATCTTCCTTAAATGGAGCATTCAACAGGAATACTGCACCTTCATCTGCTTGTGCCAACATATCAATTTTTTCCAAGAATGGGAAATGGTGGCAAGCAACAAATGATGCTTTATTAATCAAATATGGAGCATTAATTACGTGATCAGCAAAACGCAAATGAGATGTTGTCATTGCACCTGATTTTTTAGAATCATATACGAAATATGCTTGACCATATGTTCCATCACGACCAGCAATAATCTTAATTGAGTTTTTATTCGCACCAACAGTACCATCAGCACCCAAACCAAAGAAAATTGCACGTTTAACATCAACATCTTCAATATCAAATGAAGAATCAACATCTAAGGACAATTTTGTTACATCATCTGTAATACCAACTGTAAATTTTGTTTTTGCTTTTGCACTTTCTGCATTTTCAAAAACAGCTTTAGCCATAGCCGGTGTATATTCCTTGCTTGATAAGCCATATCTACCGCCAATGACTCGTGGCATTGAAGCTAATTTACCTTCACTGAAAGCCTTTGCAACTGATGACATGACATCCAAGTACAATGGTTCACCTTCAGAACCAGCTTCTTTCGTACGATCCATCACAACGACTGTTTTAACAGTAGATGGCAATACTTTTACCAATTCTTCGGCTGGGAACGGACGATATAAGTGAACTTTAACAACACCATACTTTTTGTTTTTCAAATGAGCAACAGTTGCTTCTGTTGTGTCAGCACCAGATCCCATAATCACAACAACCTGTTCAGCATCCTTTGCACCGACATATTCAACCAAATGATATTGGCGACCTGTCAATTTTGCGTACTTATCCATAGCCTCCTGAACAATGCCTGGAACTTTTTCATAATAAGTATTTGCAGCTTCCCTAATTTGGAAGAAAACATCTGCATTTTGAGCTGTACCACGTAATAATGGTTTATCTGGTGTCAAAGCATGTTCACGATTAAATGAAGTTGGCAAACCTTCAACAAATGCTTTTAACACATCATCAGATACTGTTTCAATTTTGTTAATTTCATGTGAAGTACGGAAACCATCAAAGAAATGCATAAATGAAACTCTTGATTTTAATGTTGCATATTGTGCAATAGCTGCCATATCTTGAGCTTCTTGAACATTATTTGAACAAAGCATTGCCAAACCAGTTTGACGACAAGCCATAACGTCTGAATGATCACCAAAAATAGATAAAGCATGTGTAGCAACAGCACGTGCAGCAACATGAATTACGAATGGTGTCAATTCACCTGCAATCTTGTACAAGTTTGGAATCATCAACAACAAGCCCTGAGAAGCTGTAAATGTTGTTGTCAATGTCCCAGCTTGCAATGCACCATGTACAGCGCCAATAGCACCTGCTTCAGATTGCATTTCAAATACTTCAGGAACTTTTCCCCAAATGTTCTTTATACCTTGAGCTGCCCAAGCATCTGTCCATTCACCCATTGGTGAAGAAGGTGTAATTGGGTAGATCACGGCAACTTCATTCAAACGATGAGCAACAGAAGCAGCAGCTTCGTTAGCATCCATCATCTTCATTGATTTATCCGCCATGGATCAATTCTCCAAAAATTAATTAAAAAAAACTAAGGTTCTTAATAAAACCTTAAAAACGATAACACTCCGGAGTTTAACCTACAAAATATCGTTCTTCAATCTTTTTTTATTTTTATTTTTACCTTATCTTAAAAACCAATATCAAAACTTTTGGAGAGATAAAATGCCCGATTTTTTTTATGAGAAAAACATTAATGATTTACTTGTAGACACTAAACAAAAATTAATTGCAGGAATAGATGAGGCTGGTCGAGGACCTCTTGCTGGTCCCGTTATAGCAGCTGCTGTTATTTTTCCAGATTTAAACATATCTGAAGAATTAAGATTAAACTTAAATGACTCTAAAAAATTAACTGCAAAAAAAAGAGATTATTTATTTGATTTACTTCACAAATCTTCAGCAATTATTGGTTGTGGACAAGCTTCTGTTGAAGAAATTGATCAACTCAACATATTACAAGCAACCCTTTTGGCAATGGAAAGAGCTGTTCAAAATTTAGCTTTTTTACCCAATTACTGTCTTATTGATGGAAATAAACTTCCAAAACATCTTCCTTGTCCTGCCCAATATTTAGTAAAAGGTGATGCCCTATCTCTATCTATTTCTGCAGCCTCTATTATCGCAAAAGTAACTCGTGACCGATTAATGAATAATCTATCATTTCAATATCCACAATATAAATGGAATAAAAATGCTGGATATGGAACAAAAGATCATCTTGAAGCTCTAGAAAAATATGGAATATGTCCTCATCACAGAACTTCATTTTCCCCTATTAAAAAATTTTTATAGTTTTCTTTAATTTGTTAACAATTTAAAAACCACTCAAAGCTTATCCTTTAAAGTATACGAATTGAATATTTAAGGGAAAAGCTATGAGTCAGACATTAAAAGACGTAATATTATCAGGTGATTGCATCGAAGAAATGAATAAATTACCTGAAAAATCTGTTGATATGATTTTTGCAGATCCTCCATATAATTTACAGCTTGGAGGGGAACTTCGTCGGCCCGACAATTCCATTGTAGATGGAGTTGATGATGATTGGGATCAATTCGAGAATCCTTTAGAATACGAAAAATTTACTGTTGCTTGGTTGACAGCAGCTCGTCGTGTCTTAAAGGATGATGGCACCATTACTGTAATTGGATCTTATCATAACATATTTAAAGTTGGCTCAATACTTCAAAATTTAGGATTTTGGATTTTAAATGATATTGTTTGGATAAAAGACAATCCTATGCCAAACATGAATGGAACAAGATTATGCAATGCTCACGAGACTATGCTTTGGTGTTCAAAAACACCTAAATCAAAATTTACTTTTAACTATGAAGCATTAAAAATCTTTAATGAAGATAAACAAATGCGTTCAGATTGGTATTTGCCGATATGTAGTGGGCATGAACGTTTAATGAATGAAAACAATAAAGCTCTTCATTCAACACAAAAACCTGAAGCTTTACTTTATCGTTTATTGTTAATGGCATCAAACCCTGGTGATACTATACTTGACCCTTTTTTTGGAACAGGAACAACAGGTGCTGTTGCAAAAAGAATGGGGCGTTCTTTTATTGGCATTGAACGAGAACAAAAATATATTGATGGCGCAAAAAAACGCATCGATTCTATTGTTCCTATTTCAGATTTATCTAGTTTACATATTTCATGCAAACGAAAAGAACCTCGTATTCCATTTGGAAGTATTTTAGAATATGGTTTATTGCAAGCCGGAGATTTACTATTTGACGCAAAACACAAACTTACAGCAAAGGTACGTGCTGACGGAAGTTTAATAGCAGATCAATTTTCTGGTTCAATTCATAAAGTTGGAGCTTTATTAACTGGTGCTCCGAGTTGTAATGGATGGACATTTTGGTATTTTGAAAAAAATCATCATGACTTAGAAGTTATAGACACATTAAGACAAGAAGTACGAAATAAAATTTATGCAAGTACTTAAAAATAAAAAAAACTCAGAATTAAATCCTGAGTTTTTTTATTGGGTGCGGGAGTGGAATTTGAACATCATGACTTTCAGTTTTATAAGAATTGCTTCAACTAAAAAAAACAATCCATCCTATATAGCTATTCTTCGATATATTTTTTCGCATATTGATTACCACGTTTTCTTTGATTATCACATTGAGGGCATCCACACCCCTGATTTCTGCTGCAAATTAACGCACACCAACTATACCCACACTTACCACAAATCCACCATACCTTTTTACTAGATCCTGCTCCTATTGTCGTTGGATCTATATCTGTGTTTTTTTTATAATCCCATTCACTAGCAAGTTTTGGATTTTTTGTAATTAAATCATTAAATCCCGGTAATATACGCTTGTTTTCGCAATAAGGACATTTATTTTTCCCCTTTCCCTTTCTTAAAATATTAGCTAAATCTCTACTCCATTCATGGCCAAAACTACATTTCCACCAAATTTTTTTAGTTGATGTAGCAATAATTTCTGAAGGTAAAATATCATTTTTTTCATAATCCCAAAATTCTAATAATTCTGGACTATTTTCTTCCAAACTACCATTAATGTTTAAGTGATATAAAACTTTTTTCTTTGCCCCTCGTACACGTCCACATAAAGAACATCCATCTCCATCTCTTGTTCTACCACAAATTGTTGCTTTCCATTCATGTCCACATGCATTACATTTCCACCACACTTTTTCATTTGAACCTGGATGGAAATAAGAAGGCAACAAACCATTATTTTTTTCAATATTGAACTCGGCTGCTATTGAAGGATATGCTGACTCTAATGATAAATCCATAGTTTCCAAGTATTGAAGAATCTCAAATTTATCCCTTTTTATATTTATATCTGAAAAATCAAGATTAAGAATTTCAAAGAGAGAAATAATTGCTTTCTGAATTTCTAAATCAGTATTTCTACTATATTCAATTATACAATCAGCATTCTGTTTGTTGCACTTTCTATTATGAGCTATTCTAATCAGTCTAATATTATTATTCTTACATATCTCATATTTCCGACTGTCTCTATCAATATTTATATGACTACTGTGAAAATATGTACCATCATGCTCTATTCCTATTTTAATATCTGGAATATAAATATCCAACTCCATTCCCTTATCAAATATATTTTTATAACTATTTATAGCGTTTGGATACTTTTGTTTTATATAGTAATAAATAGCTTGTTCTGGAAATGAAGTTCTTCTTCTACGAAGGCATATAGGACAATTATTCGACACTAATCTACTATCTATAGATGATTTGTATTCGTGTCCATTTTTACATTTCCACCATACAACTTTGCCACTACCATAAGTAACATCTTTTGGTGTCAATGGACTATTCTTTTCAAAATCCCAATATTTAACTAAATCACTCCTTATTGTTGCCAAATCATTAATGCCAACAATAGGAATATTAAAAAAGGCACCTTTATTACATCTACTACAACCACAACCATAATACCGAGATTTTACTTCTGCTTTCCATTCGAATCCACACTTACTACACAACCACCATACTTTTTTGTGTGTACCAAACATCACATCTGAAGGTTTTAAATTCCCATTTTTAGTAGGATGCCATTCTTTTGCAGCCTCTGGACATACTGATTCAAAGTCAGTAACTCCTACTTCTAATTTCTGGTGACTACAGAATGGACACCCTCTACCATGTTTAGTTCTATTACTAATATTTGCGATCCATTCATGTCCCTTTTTACAGAGCCACCAAACTTTTCTATGTGATCCAAATGAAACATCATTTGGTGTTAATCCGTTATTCTTTGTAGGATGCCATTCAGTAGCTAATTCTGGATAAGTAGTCGACAATCTATTTTCATCTGTTAATCTAATTCCCATACAAATGCCTTCATCTAAAAAGATAAGAATGTTATATACTTCTATCCTATATTTCTGAAGTTAAACTTTTTTGTCTTTATCTGAAATTTTTCATAACTGTCTTAACTAATGCCCCATAGGAAAAAGAAAAAGGCTTCAAGAATTATCTCAAAACCTTTAAACTATTGGGTGCGGGAGTGGGATTTGAACCACACGACCTTCAGGTTATGAGCCTGACGAGCTACCGGACTGCTCCATCCCGCGACAATCAAAATGAAAGACAAGTTAACTGCCTTCGAGGGAGGCTTTTACATTAAAAAAAAACTATTGTCAATTATTTTTTGTTGTTTTTAATTAAAATCAGATATTCATTTGCTAAATCTTGCCCTTTTTTTAAATCATTGACAGTCATAATCTTCATTAAATTTTCTAAATCCGGAGAAACTGCTACTAAATTTTCAACATTAGGAAACATTGACGATAATGATAAAACCAACCAAGCATACCCTGCTGATAAGTTTCCCAAATGGGAAATATATAGATTAGATATTTGACGTTGAGCCGATGGATTTCCATTTTTTGAAGCTTCTAATAACCAATAAAATGCCTTTTCAAGATCCTTTTCGCATCCTCGACCTTGCAAATAAAACATTCCAACTTTTTCTTGAGCATTTATTTCATTATTTTGAGCAGCAACTAAGTAATATTTTAAAGCAAATTCATTATTGTTTTCTTTTTCATACAATTGAGCTAATTCCGTTGCAGCAGCTTTATCTCCTGCATTAATCTTTAATTCTAACCACTTAATCTCATCTTTTAAATAAACTTTTTTTTGACTTGAAGTTAAATTTTCTAACAGCTGTATAGCTTCTGTTGATCCTTTTAAGGCTGCTTGTTCATAAAAATATTTAGATTTACTTAAATCCTTCAAAATTCCTTTACGCCCAAATTGGTAAATTTTGCCAAGCCAAACTAAAGCATTGACATTTCCTTGTTCAGAAGAAGATTGAAGTAAAGAAATTATTTTGTGATTATCTGAAGCTGTTAAATCATACAATTTAGCTAAATCATATTTTGCATCAATATTTCCAAGCCGTTCAGCTTCCTTTAAATAGCGTTCCGCTTGAATATAATCTTTTTCTTGATATAGAAGATAGACGCCACGTTGATATAATAAAGAATTATCGTCTACAGTTAATTCAATTTCGTCTGCATAAGCAAATTGAAAAATCAAAAGAAATATAAATGTAAAAAGAAATTTTTTAATTTCTCTAATCTTCATCATCTTTTTCTTTTAGATTATCTTTTACAGCAACTAGGTATTCATCAATAAAAGATATTTCTTCTGTAATTTTTTTCCATGGAACATCACCATAAACCAATACTTTTACAGAGTTTGGTTTCCACCAACTTGGCATCACATTTTCCGGTAATTTGAATGGTGAAAAATCCCTCATAACTTGAGGTAAAACGGTAAATTGATCTATGACAACTTTATCAAAATACTTAAATTCAAGATCTGTTTTTGAACCTGAAAATATAGCACCACTCAAATTTGAATTTGCAAAGGTGACATTTCTCAAATCAAGATGACTAAAATCAAAATTTCTCAAATCAAGAAAAGATAAATCTACCACATATCCATAATCTTTCTTCAACGAGTTATCTAATAACATCTTCATAGCCAACTGGACATCTTCTGTAATAGGTTTAGCATATGAAAACAAATCTTGTTCTGTATTCCATGGTATTTTTTTCTTGATAAAATATGTCAAAACATCCGCAGACTCATGGTCTAAGGTCTTTGAATCATTTGCTAAACATCCTAATGTACAAACAGCCCATAAATTTTCTTTCATAGATGTATCAGAGTCTTTTGATAAGACAGTCATTGCTCTCACTGCTACATTTTGAGCATTAACACGCCCGTATTTTAGAGAAGAACAATAATTTTGAGAACAAACAAATTTTTTAGGATATCGCTTGTGCATATATTCTAAATCATACGACGCCACTTCAAAATCAGGAAAACTAACTTTTGTCTTTTCATCAATAACTATATTCTTCAATTTATCCAAAGAAATTTCCTTATTTTTTGATAAATCAACCCCTGAAAAATCAGTTTTAGCCATCATCGCTTTATCAAAAACTATTTTATCATCTAATTGTACATTTTTAAAGGAAGCATAAAGAAGTTGAGCTCCCATAAAACTTGTATTTTTCAAAAAAGAATTATCAAACAATGTATATTGAGAATTTACATAACTAAATGAACATTTATCACAAAAAATTTCTGTTAAATCAGCACGTTCTGCAAGACTATAGTCAAATAAAACATTTTGTAGAGACGAATTCCTAAAAACAGAAAAAGTAAAATTTGAATTAAAAGCTAAAACGTCTCGCCAAAAAGTATTATTAACCTTACTTTCTCTAAATTTTGCAAAAGATAAATCGACGTCATCAAACTGCACATTATCTAAATTTGAAAATTCCATGTTTGTTTTTGATAAATTAGTTTTATAAAATTTTGAAAAATTTAACATGACATGAGGCATATATGTTGCACTCATATCAACATCTCTAAATAAAACATTATCCAAAATTGATCTTTCGAAAGAAGCTTCTGAAATGTCTGTATTTTGGAAATTAGCTTCTTTAAAATATGAATTCGAAAATAAAACACCTTTCAAATTTCCATTTATAAAATCAACTTTTTCAAAATTAACATGACTTACATCAATAAAAGGACATTCTTTTGTATCAAATGTTGTTTCTAAAATTTCCACACTCATTTGAACATTTTCATTTACAACAACATCATTGTTAATGGGCGTATAATATTTTACAGGCCAAGGATGACATTTTTGCAAATACTCAGCTACAGCCTGTTTCATAGAACAATCAGTCTGACCATCCGTTAACTTTTTATTGTCCAACATCCAATATAATGTTGGCAGTACTATTTTTTTATTAACATTGCACTTTGTTAATTCATCTAGCACCCAAGCAGTCCACTTTTTTTCGTCATTAGGACGCCCCCCCTTCTTACTATGAGGAACTTGCTTAACAAGAAGTTTTTTTTTCGCTAAAATTTGTCCTTTGCTTTCTTGTTGAACTTTCTCAGGTTTTATTGGGAAAATCTGCACAGAAATAGGATCTAATTCTGTTCCTGTTTTTACGACTGATTTTGAACGCTTTTTTAATTTTCCATCTGGTAAAACTACGACTTTAGCAGGTATCAAAATTTTATCTAAAGCATCTTCTTCTGAAATTGTCTCAGGTTTATCTACAAGAGAAACTCCACTTTTTATAGAAATTTCATGATCATTCTTATTTGATACGGACGATTGATTACTTACAGGAGAAAACAATGATCCTTTAATCGTTTTTTTATTCAAAGATCTTTCTATATCATTTGTGTGTGAAACATCTGTCGCAGGTAAATAGTAAACTACCATATTATTATTAACAACCGATGCGGTAGCAACGTTAGAAAACAATGCTATTAGAACTGAAATTATACTCTGTTTTTTATATTTTTTTGACATTTCTTTCTACCGTAGGTAGTTGCGCCCGAAGCCAACCAGACATCCCCTTATTTAGAATAAAAATTTTTTCAAGTCCTTTTTCTTTTAGCAAATTGTATGCTTTATATATATTTTTTTCTTCTTGCAAACCGACTATAACGATTGAAACATCCTTAAAATCAGTGAGATTGTCTGAAATTTCATTAAATCTCAAAACAAATTTATTATAGGGCAAATTAATAGCATGATCTATATGACCAAATAAATTATAAAATTCACTTTCTGAACGAATATCAATAACTAATAATTCTTTCTCATCAGAAAACATTTTATCCAGTTCTATAGGATCAATAAAATTTACATTTTTTCCATATACATTATGACGAATCGCTGGAATAATACGAACAAATAAAAAATATATAAAAGCTAGAACAGCTAAAGCCACAAAAAAATAATTTTGCATTTGATTTTTACCTCTTTTGTTTTACATATATTATATATTTTAGGAAAAGAAAACAAGTTTATCCCATTTTAATAAGGTAATGTATTTTATGACAAAAAAAACGATTACAATCGTAGGTGCTGGTTTAGCAGGATGTGAGGCTGCTTGGCAATTAATTCAAAGAAATATTCCTGTTACAATTCAAGAAATGCGTCCGATTAAAACTACCCCTGCACACAAAACATCTGCTTTTGCTGAATTAGTATGTTCAAATTCTCTTAGATCAGATGACCCTATTCATAATGCTGTTGGATTACTTCATCAAGAAATGAGATTGTGTAAATCATTAATTATGGAAGCTGCAGATAAATCGAAAGTTCCTGCAGGCGGAGCATTAGCTGTCGACCGTGAACAATTTTCAAAATACATTGAACAAAAATTACGACAACATCCTCTTGTAACCATTAAGAACGAAGAATTAACAGAACTGCCTACATATAATGAAGAAAATATGTATATTATTGCAACTGGACCTCTGACATCTGATACGTTGGCAGAAGATATTCAAAAAAAAGCCGGTGATAAATTACTTCATTTTTTTGATGCAATAGCCCCAATTATTACCGCCGATTCTGTTGATATGAATATATCATGGAAACAATCTCGTTATGATAAGGGGGATGGCGATGACTATATCAATTGCCCAATGAATAAACAACAATACGATGAATTCATTGAGGATTTGATCAATGCCGAAAAAATTTCTTTTAAAAATTGGGAAAAAGAAACTCCATATTTTGAAGGTTGTCTTCCTATTGAAGTTATGGCAGAAAGAGGTCACGAAACCCTTGCTTATGGACCTTTAAAACCTGTTGGATTAAAAAATGCACATACAAATGAAAAACCTTATGCCGTTGTTCAACTCCGTAAAGAAAACATACAGGGATCATTGCTTAATTTAGTCGGTTTTCAAACAAAAATGACTTATGGAGAACAGAAAAGGGTTTTTAGAAAAATTCCTGGATTAGAACATGCCGAATTTGCTAGATTAGGAGGAATTCATAGAAATACTTTTATTATCTCTCCTGAATTACTAGATCAAACTCTTAAATTAAAAATACAAAAAAATATTCGCTTCGCTGGACAAGTTGCTGGTTGTGAAGGTTATATTGAAAGTGCGAGTGTTGGTTTATTAGCTGGTATATTTACTGCTTTTGATTTTTTGAACAGAAATATTGTTCTTCCACCTGAACAATCTGCCCTTGGTTCAATGTTAAAACATTTAACAGTCTCTGCAGAAACTGATCTTTTTCAACCTATGAATATTAATTTTGGCTTACTCCCTCCTCCTCCTATTCCTGAAGGGAAAAAGAAAATAAAGGGAATGGATAGAAAAGAAGCTCAAAGTACAATAGCAATACAAGCTATAAAAAAATGGACAGAAGAAATTTTATGACAGAAACTCCATCAAAAACTTATAAAGAAGAAAATTTTCCTGTTGCCTCTTTTTTAATCCCTAAAAAATTAAGAACAACTATCCTTACATTTTACACATATGCTAGAAACGCAGATGATATTGCGGATTCATCAGAATTGTCTTCTCAAGAAAAAATTGAATTGCTAAATGAATTCGAGAAAGTAATTTTAGGTGAAAATCCAACGACTCAACAGTCTATTTGCGCTCTTCAGTTGAGAGAAACTTTAAAAGAAAAAAATATTTCTATTCAATCTGCACTAGATTTATTAAAAGCCTTTAAGCAAGATGCGATTGGTTATACATACAAAAATTGGAATGATCTAATGGCTTATTGTTATAATTCAGCAGGATCTGTAGGACGTTTTATGCTTGATTTACATCAAGAAAATCCAAGCACCTACTGGCCATCAAATGCTTTATGTGCAGCATTACAATTAAATAATCACCTTCAAGATTGTAAAGACGATTTTTTGACAAAAAAAAGGGTTTATCTTCCTCTAGACTGGTTTAAAGAAAATAATACAAATTATGATGCATTATTAGATATTAAAACATCAGGCCCGTTAAGAAATATTTTTAATCAAATGTGTAACGGTATTGATGCCCTACTAATTGAAAGTTCTCCTCTTCCTCTCGTAATCGTAAATAGAGGATTGAGAATGGAAGTCTGTACAATATACAAACTGGCTCAACTTTTATTAAATCATTTAAAGACAAAGGATATTCTTGAAAAACATGTCGATTTAAACAAATTCGATTGGTTTTTATCCTTTTTCTACGGAATTTTTTTAGGAACAAGAAGGAAAAAAATAAAATGCCTAGACAAGAAGCAAATTTTACAAAAGAAATAGAAAATATTGTTAGAACTTCTAAAACTTCTTTTTATTGGGCTATGCGATTATTGCCTCAAAAAAAACGAGAAGCTATGTATGCTGTCTATGCCTTTTGCAGACAAATTGATGATATTGCAGATGAACCTGCTCCTTTAGAACAAAAAAAACAAGCTTTATTTCAATGGCGAAACGATATAAATAAAATATACGATAATAAAACACCAGATCAAGAAATTGCAAAAGCTTTAGTTCCTCATATAAAAGAATTTAATTTGCCAAAGGAAGAATTTATCTCACTAATTGATGGTATGGAAATGGATATTCCTGATGGTATGGTAGCTCCTCAATTAAGTGAATTAGAACTTTATTGCCGCCGAGTTGCCGGCACTGTCGGAATTTTATCAGTCTACATTTTTGGAGATTCTAGCAAAAATGCTACTAATTTTGCAATTGTTCTTGGTGAAGCTGTTCAAATTACTAACATTTTAAGAGATATGGACGAAGATGCTAATTTAGGGCGATTATATATGCCTAAAGAATTTATAGAAAAAGCAAACATTTCAATAGATAATAATAAATCTTTAATTTATTTTATTAACAATAAAAATATTGGTGTGGCAAGATATGAATTAGCAAAAATAGCTCAACTTCGATATACAGAAGCAAATACTATGTTGCAAAAATTAAATAAAAAAAACATGAAACCAGCCATTATCATCAAGGAAATTTACTATGATTTATTTAAGCGTTTAGAAAAAAGAGGATGGGATCATATTTCTCCTCGAATAAACAAGTCAAAATTTCACATTCTATTAATTATTCTAAAATCCTTTTTTATCTAGGACTTAAAATGACTATTTACATTATTGGTGGAGGAATTGCTGGACTAAGTGCTGCATATTATGCCCAAGAAAAGGGTTTTAGTGTATCTCTATTTGAAGCATCAAATCATTTGGGAGGAAGATGCTTTTCCTTTTTTGACAAAGAATTAAATACTGAAATAGACAACGGTACACATTTTATTTCTGGAGCAAACTTCAATTTTTTTAAATTAATTTCTAATTGTCATTTTTCTCCTAATCTTTCAGATTTAGGAACTACATTCGATTTCTACGATAAAAATGCTAATAAATTTTCAATTGACCTAAATTCACCACTATCATTGATAAAAAATTGGAAAAAAATCTCGTATAATTTAATAGCATCAATACTAAATACCACCCCAAATCATGCAGATAAACGTCTTTTTTTTAAAACATTAACAAAATGCTTTTTTAGCAAAAATAAACATCTGTATACTGCACAAAACTCCCTAAAAGAAGATATAGTTATACCAATTCAATCTTTTTTAGAAAATAAAATTGACATTCATCTATCAAAACAAGTTTTATTTTTTAATGAAAGACAAATAAAGCTACGAAATGCAACAATCCAATTAAAAAATGATGATTTTATCATATCAACTATACAACCGGTAAATACTAAATTTGAAACAATTTTAAATCTTTATTTAAAAACAGACATAAAACTTCCTAACCAAGCTAAGGTAGTTGGTCTTTCTCAATGTACCGGACACTGGATTATTCAAAAAGAAAATATGTTATCTGTAGTTATTAGTGCTGCCGACAGATTAAAAAATACTGACATTGCCCCGCAAATATGGGAAGAACTATCCACTATATTATCAACAAAGACAAAACTTCCCCCACATAAAATAGTAAAAAACTATAGAGCCACGATAGAACAAACAAAAAGGGCTATTCGTCCTCATCAGAAATTTGGGAAAATAATTTATGCAGGCGATTATGTTTCAACAGGCTTGCCTTGCACAATCGAAGGCGCTATTTTATCTGGGGAAAATGCAATCAATTTAATAAACAACTTTTGGGAAAACTACTCACAATGTTAAAATTCGAATTACTAAAAACTGAAAAAGAAGCTCGATTAGGGAAATTATATACTGCTCATGGGACAATTCAAACTCCAGCTTTTATGCCTGTTGGTACGGTTGGCACTGTCAAGGCAATGATGCCCGAATCTGTTGCTGCAACTGGTGCCGAAATTTTATTAGGAAACACATATCATTTAATGCTACGTCCTGGAGCTGATCGAGTTGAGCGTCTAGGTGGATTACACAAATTTATGAATTGGCATAAACCAATTTTGACGGATTCTGGTGGTTTTCAAGTTATGTCTTTATCAAAATTAAGAAAAATCACTGAGGAGGGAGTCGACTTCAGATCACACATTGATGGAAGTTTACATAGACTTTCGCCTGAGATATCGATAGGTATTCAACATAAACTGGACAGCAACATAACGATGTGTTTTGATGAATGTCCCCCTTACCCATGTGATATCAAATACATTGAAGAATCAACCAGACGATCAATGAGATGGGCAAAACGCTCAAAAGATGCTTTTATTGATCGAGATGGATATGGCATTTTTGGCATTGTCCAAGGTGGCATACACGAATACTTAAGAAAAGAATCCTGTGAATCTTTAAAAGAAATTAAATTTGATGGCTATGCTGTCGGGGGATTAGCTGTTGGAGAAGGACAAGAATTAATGTTCGATACAATTTCTCTAACAACTCCACATCTTCCAACAGATGCTCCTAGATATTTGATGGGAGTTGGCAGGCCTTCTGATATTGTTGGAGCTGTTTTAAGAGGAATAGATATGTTTGACTGTGTTATGCCAAGTCGATCAGGAAGGACAGCCCAAGCTTTTACAAGTACAGGCATTTTAAATATGAGAAATGCTTGCCATATTGACGCTGATATTCCTCTTGATGAAAAATGTAGTTGTCCTGCATGCACTAACTATAGCAGAGCCTACATTCATCATCTATTTAGAGCTAGTGAAGTTTTGGCTGGAATGTTGTTAACATGGCATAATTTAGCCTATTATCAGGATCTTATGAAACGAATCCGAAAAGCTATCTCAGAAAATTGTTTTGAAGAATTTGCAAAAAATTTTCAGGCATAATTAAATGAAAAAAATGACAATTGACGAAATTAACAAAAATAGAAATTGTTTGAAAGCTATCGGAGGCGATTGTCATCGTGTTTTAAACTCTGCAATGGATTTCAAAGAGTATGTTCTTTTTGAAGTAATTCGGCATTGGGATAACTTTGTAGGTAAGATTATTTCAGAAAACTCAAAAATTAAAGATATTACTTTTAAAACAGAGAATCTTACAAGTGCTACTTTACACATTATAGTTTCTTCTGGAACATTTGCTACAGAATTATCTCTAAACAAAACAAATATTATTACTAAAATAAACTCCTTTTTTGCTAAGGATATTGTCTCGGATTTAAAAATTACACAAGGATTTAATTTAAAAAAATAAATTGAAGTCTATAAAAAAAAATGGCATCTTATTGACTAGATCTATATCGAAGGAATAAAGATTATGAGAAAAATTTTCGCTTTGTTTTTATTTTTTGTGTTATCTACTTTTTATTCTGCTTCAGCAGATGAACTTAGTTGGAAAGATAAATTCAAGAATTTTTTTTCAAAGAATAATTCATCCCCTCAACTCCTAAATAATGAAAACACTCAACAGGATAATGTACAGGGAGATCTTTCTTCAAATATTGAACATCCTGACTATGATTTCTCTGAAAAAAAATTAGGAGACAATGATGCTCCAGTAAAAATTATCATTTTTACATCTTTGACTTGTCCGCATTGTGCAGGTGTTCATTTAAATTTGATGCCAATCATCAAAAAAGAATTAATCGACACAAAAAAAGCTCAAGTTATTTTGGCAGATTTTCCTTTAGAAGTCCGAGCAATGACAGGTTCATTGATTGCAAGTTGCCTAAAAGGTGATAAATATTTTGCATTTATGACAACACTTTACCAAAACCAGAGGCAGTGGATTGTTGCCAATAATTTGCAAGAAGCTATACTTCCGTATGCAAAACTCGCTGGATTGACAGAAAAACAAATGTTGGATTGCGCTACTAACGAATACGGTATTAACGAAATGACCAGGATTCGAAATTTGAATACTATGCAATATAAATTAACAGCAACCCCTACTCTTATTATCAAGGGAAATAATCGATCTGAAAAATTGATTGGTTTGCAATCAATTCAGGAAATTCATGATGCTATTGCAAAACTATATGAAGAAAAGGTTGATATTGCACCTGAAAAGCAACAGAATTGAAATCTTGACAAAAACAACCAATTTAACTATCTTGAATTGGAGCAAATGATGAAAGACGAAAGATTAATAGAATCAGATTCTTCAGACATTCAAAATATTGCTGAAAAAATTAATTCTTTAAAAAAAAAAATTTCTAGCAATAGTTGTGATAGTGGGGAGCATTCTAGTTCAATCGGAGGAATGTTATGGATTTCCTTTAATGTTGTGTCTGATTTAATTGCTGGTGTTTTTTGTGGTCTTTTATTTGGTTATGGATTAGATTACGTGTTTAATACAAAGCCAGTTATGATTGCAATTTTTTTGATAATGGGATGTATTGCAGGAATGATGAATGCTATTGCTTTTGTAAAACGTTTTGAGCAAAATAATTCTGATTCCACAGATAAAAAGGTTGTATAAATGTCAGGTCCTATAGAACAATTCGAAATAAAACCGTTGATATCTATTCCAAAAATTGGAAATTTAGATATTTCTTTTACAAATTCTTCTCTTTTTATGGTATTGGGAGTGGTTGTTGTTGGTGGACTATTTACTTTAGCATTAAGAAAAAAGCTATTAATTCCGTCGAAAGCCCAATCAGCAGTAGAAATTATCTATGAAATGATAAAACAGATGACATTTGAAATGGTTGGTCCTGAAGGTACCCACTACGTTCCATTTGTTTTTTCAATTTTTATGTTTGTAGTTATCGGTAATCTGCTTGGTTTGTGTCCATATAGTTTCACGTATACTAGTCATTTTTCCGCAGTAGGAGCTTTATCTGTTTTCGCCATTCTTGTTACTGTTGTCGCTGGATTAA
Source organism: Alphaproteobacteria bacterium (assembly GCA_024413465.1). Classification (GTDB taxonomy): domain Bacteria; phylum Pseudomonadota; class Alphaproteobacteria; order CAAGCB01; family CAG-977; genus UBA2903. The sequence goes on along the minus strand of JAKSVU010000001.1, from coordinate 49,490 downwards.
AAAGTCGTGGACTAAATTGGTTTACAAATTTTTTCCCAAAAGGAACTCCTGTAGCAATTGCCCCAATATTAGTACCGATTGAAATCATTTCTTTTTGTTCAAAACCTTTTAGCTTAACTGTTCGTTTATCTGTAAATATGATGGTCGGACATATCATGATGAAAGTTATTGCGGGTTTTGTTTATGATTTGAGTTTCTGGGGTGGTTGGATTCCTTTAGCTTTTATTGTTTGTTTAACATTGTTTGAAATGATGATTGCAGTTTTACAAGCATATGTTTATACTATACTGACTTGTGTTTATCTCAGTGATGCTATTCACTCACATTAAATTTTAACGTCTTAATTTTTACGAAAGGATATAAAGATGGAACATATTGCATTAGCTGCCAAATTTTTAGCTGCAGGATTGTGTGCTTTTAGTATGAAAGCAGCTGCAGAGGGTGTGTCAAAAATTTGGATAACATTAATCGAAACTGTAGGTAGAAATCCAACAGTGAAAAAAGATGTAAACGCTTTTGGTTTAATTGGGTTCGCTGCAACAGAAGCTATTGCATTGTATGCATTAGTTATTGCGTTAATTATGTTATTTGTTGGTTAATAATTAAGGGGATTGTCGATGCCACAGTTAGATTCAACTTGGTATATTTCTCAGTTTTTTTGGTTAATCATTTCCTTTATTGCAATGTTTATTATTGTATGGAAGTTTATCATGCCATTGTGTAAGGCTACTGTTGACTATCGACAATCCATTCTTGATAAAAATTTAAAAGACGCTGAAGATTTTAAATTGAAAGCAGAGATATATTCTAGAGAATATAGTAAATGCGTAGATGATTTAAATAAAAAAACACAAGAAACTTTCTCAAAAATGATGGAAGATGCGAAGATTTCTCAAAAAAAATTGGAAGATGATTACAAAAAAGAATTTGATAAAATTATTTTAGAAAATTCTCAAAAACTTGAAGCTATTCAAAATGAAGCATCCAATAATGTAAAAATTATTGCAGAAACTTTAACAAAACAGATTCTTTCTTCAATTGGAAATTTGACAGCAAGTGATGCTGAAATACAAGATCGAATCGAAAACGTTCTGAAAGGATAATCGAGCTATGTTTATTTCACCTGCTTATGCTTCCGTTGAAAACGCCCATCATTCTGGTAATATTTTTCAAGATCCAACTTTTTGGGTTGCTTTTGCTTTTTTATTAACAGTTCTTTTGTTATTAGCAACAGCAAAAAAAGCTATCGTTGAAGCATTGAATAATAGAACTAAAAACATTATGGAGAAGCTTGAAGAAACAAAAAAGTTATCTGACGATGCTGAAAAACTCATGCTTGAATTGAAAAGTAAAAAGGAAAACTTCGAAACAACTATGAAAAATGAGCTTGAGAAAGTTGCAAAACAAGCTGAACAAACAAGACAGAAAAATGAAGAGAATGTTTTAATTTCAATGAAAAATAAAAAACTTTGTTTAGAAAATCAATTATCTGATTCTTTGAATAATGCCATTAGTGATGTAACAAACAAGGCAATAAACGTATCTGTTGAGACTTGTCGCTTAATGATAAAAGACAAATTAAAAAAAGAAGACCATCAATCTTTAATAAAAAATTCTGTTAACTTGCTGAAAGTTTAATTTTTTAGTCTTTTATTTTTATAGTCAATGAAAGATGTTATTTGCTTTCTTTACTATACCTTGAATATTCTTTTTCTCTTATTTTTTGAAGAACTTGCTGATCTTGGTATGAGTAATTTTCATCACCATCTATTAGTTTTTGTTTTTTTTCTATTTCCTCTAACATTTCATAAAACATTTTCGCAAAAAGCCCCTGTATATTGTTTTTAATACCAAAACAGTTATTGCTTCCCTGTTTTAACAATTGATCATATTTTGCTATAATATTAGATGCGATTTGTGGTGCAATTTTTTTTACATTTCCACGATAAATTTGAATATGTGTCATTTCATGTTTTAAAATTTGATCATAAAAAATCGTATTAGATGCTTTATCCAAAATTTCAATAAATGGATAATTTTTCAGATCCATAAGTGTAATATCAACTTTATTTTTTGAACAATCATGATCAATTTCATAAGCTAAACGATAATGCGCACATCCCGCAGCATTTTGGGTGTTACAAAATACCTTTTGGGATGAAATAAAACGAATATCATTAAACTTAAAGTGGACTTGCACTGTTGGTTTTGCACCTCCTACATATGTAGAATCAACCAAATGTTTTCTCCAATGTCGATCATCTTGATCAATATTCAAAAAATCATCTTGAGCATATATTGGAAATGACATTAATTCACACAAAAAACACATTACCAAGACTTTAAAATACTGCATAGCCCAAACATCACCATTTTATAAATCAAAGAACTTCTAAAACTTATTGTACTATATTAATTTTCAAAAAAAAAACTAATTTTTGTTATTAAAGCTTGTCATTTAGACAAAAATTTTGTATATTTTCAACAAATACAATTCATTTGGGAGAATTAGTTATGGAACAAAAGAAAAATATTACTCTTGTTGTAAGTGATATTGATAATACGATCGCTGATAAATTTGGCACTTGGGGAAATTCTCTTGACGTTGCAATGGACAAATTATCAAAACTTTATGGTCGTGAAAGATCAGATATTGAACAAGATCTTTTGGCTCATGTTCCAGAAAGTATGAAACACATCTCTGGACCATATATCGGAAAAGATTTAAGATCTGACGTGGCTTGTACACCATCTTTAAAACCGACTTCTCCTGAACAAGAAAAGGCTTTGGAAAAGATTTTTCACGAATGGGATATTGATAAAAGTAAAGCCGAACTATATGAAGGTTCTGCTGCAACAATACGAAAGATTAAAGCAACTGGTGCAAAATTTGTTCTTTACACTGATTCTCGTGAGTCAGTTTGTATTCCCCGTTTAGCAAAAATGGGAATTACCGCTGATATGTTAGACGGTTTGTATGTACTTCCTGATTTGAAAGATGGTGAAGTTATTCATAAACCTGTAAAAGGCCCTGCTCAAGAGTTAAAGGATGCTTTAGGTGATAAACTAGTTGTGCTGCCTCCTAAATCAAACAAACCGAATCCAAAAAACATGCAAAAAATTTTAGATGATATGGGAATAACCGATCCAAGTACAACTGTCATGGTCGGAGATAATATTCGTTCTGATGGGACAGCTGCAATCACACTCGGCATGAATTATGCTTGGCAAAAAGGTGGTACAGTCATAGATGAACCAACTAAAAGATGTTATAACGTTTTCTGCCAAGATCCTAATTATAAATTAACAACGGAGGAACATTTATCTCAGATGAATGAGACAAACCGTCCTACAGAAGTGCTTGAAAGTTTCATGGACTTGAATAAGTTTTATAGATTTACTTCTCCTGAAAGATTAAAACAAGTTGAAAATACAAAATCAAAAGCGATTGATTCACAATTGATTTTAGCTAAAAAAGCTATATCAAGATAATTAAATAATAAAAAAAATCCTGTCATTTAGACAGGATTTTTTAAATCAAATCTAATGCGTATTTAGCATCTTCCGACATTCTATCCATAGACCATGCAGGCTCCCATACAAGTTTAACTGTAACTTGTCCTACGCCCTCCAGGGTGGCTACTGCTTCAGCTACTTGGTTAGGCATCAAACCTGCAACAGGACAAGATGGAGCCGTTACAGTCATATCAATTTCAATATCACCATTAGTTAATCTATCTAATCTATAAATGAGTCCCATATCAAAAACATTCACCATAATTTCAGGATCCGATACAGTTTTTATAGCATTTATAACTTCATCAAGTGTTGCAATCTCTCGAGAATTATTTAAGGATAACTTTTCCCCCTTTACAACGACATATTCATCTCCATAATTAATTACTGGCATATCAGCCGGTGCATTTCCACCCCACAATATTTTTTCAAAATCTTCTATTTCTTCTGGCAACGGTTTTGAACCAGGAAAAACTTCTTGAAAACTTTGTTTTGTGTCTGTATTTATTGGAATTTCTATTGTTCCACTAAAGTCTGCTGGTAATTTTTTCAATTCCTCTTCTATTTCTGTAGGAAGATTTTTACTATTTTCTTTTTCCATACTTTTCTCCCCGTTTCTAAATAAAAAATTTTTTGGCTTTATGTAAAGAACTAATCAACGCATCAACATCATTTTTGTCGGAATATACGCCTAATGAAGCCCTTACCGATGATTTCGTACAAAATTTTTCATGCAAAGGCTGAGCACAGTGATGTCCTGTTCGTACACAAATTCCTTCCTGATCTAAAATCATTGCTAAATCTTGTGGATGCGTAAAAGTTGGAACAAAACTAACCACTGCTATTTTATTTGTACTCTTTCCAAGTATCTTAAAATCTTTTAAATCTTCAATAGCATCTTGCATGTACTTCAACAATTTTCTATCTTCTGCATACACATCAGCCATACCAATCAAAGATATATAGTCAATAGCATATCCTAAACCAATTGCTTGAACTATCATCGGTGTTCCTGCTTCAAATCTAGCTGGAATATCTGCCCACGTACTTCCTGAAAAAGAAACATTTTTAATCATATCTCCCCCACCTTCAAAAGGAGCCATATTTTCTAAAATTTCTTTTTTCCCATATAAAACACCTACCCCCGTCGGACCATAAATTTTATGTCCAGAAAAAGCATAAAAATCGCAATCTAAATCCTGAACATCGATTGCCATATGTGGTGTAGACTGACAACCATCAACTAACACTTTTATACTATGATTATGGGCAAATTTTGTAATCTCTTTTACAGGGAAAATAGTCCCTAAAACATTTGATACTTGTGCACAACAAATTAACTTTGTATTTTCGTCAACTAAATTTTTCAAATACTCAATATCCAAATTTCCATCATCATCCACTTCAGCTACTTTTATCTTAAAATTTTTTCGTTTTTGCATAATTTGCCATGGAACAATATTTGAATGATGTTCTGCTCTTGTAATTATGATATTGTCTTTATCTGTTAAATTTTGTTCTGCCCACGTATAAGCAACCAAATTAATTGAATTTGTTGCACCTTTTGTAAAAATAATTTCTTCAACTTCTTTAGCATTAATAAATTTTTGAATCTTTTTTCTAGAATCTTCATACAATTCTGTAGCTCTTTCTGAAAAATAATACATTCCTCTATGGACATTCGCATATTCATGCTGATACACGTAATTCATTTTATCTAAAATAATCTTAGGCTTCTGTGCAGAAGCTGCACTATCCAAAAAAATTATTCTTTTTTTATTTCTCAAAACAGATAATGCAGGGAAATCACATCTCAACTTTTCGACATCAAACATTCTGACCTAAACACTCCTGAATTAAAATCTCCCAGGTATTTTTCAAATCATCACTAAGAATACCTTCACAAACTTCATTTAAAAAAGCATATGTCAAAATTTTATGAGCTTCTAAAGCATCAACTCCTCTTGTTTTCATATAATATAGTTGCTCTTGATCAAGTGAACCTATAGCTGATCCATGAGCACATTTTACATCATCCGAATAAATTTCTAACATAGGAACAGCTTTCACTAAGGCATTTTTTGATAAAAGTAAAGCCCTATGTTGTTGAGAAGCCTCAATTTCTTTTTTATTATATGGAACATAAATTCTCCCTAAGAAATCTGCTTTTCCATCTTCAAAAGCAACTCCCTTTATTAATTGAGAAGATTTTGTTCGCTTTGCATTGTGCTGTAAAAATGTTGAAATTGTAGCTTTACCATTTTTTCCTTCAACATAAACAACATCACTTTTACAAGAACTATTCTCACCTTTCATATCAATATCAACACCTATTTCGGCATCACCCAATACTAACGTAATCAATTGATATACAGAATTTTTACCAAGACTAACTTTTAATGTATTTTTTACATTTTTACAAATTCTATAATGAAAAACTTGAGAATCATCTGATACTTTTATATTAGTATCTGTGTCCACCACATTCTCATAAAATTCACTTTTACCTTTTACTTCTGAAATAAAATTATTAAGAGATTTTACTTGTTCCATTTTAAATTTCCTTTTGGAACTGTGAAAAACCAGATTTTTTGATATCCAATAACAAATCTTTTGAACCTGTTTTTACAATTTTTCCATTTACCAAAACATGAACATAATCTGGTTTAATTTGCTCATACAGGAAATCATTATTATGAGAGATAATTAAAAATGAACGTTTTGAATCCTTCATAATGTTCACACCATTACTTGCTATTTTTACAGCATCAACATCCATTCCTGAGTCCATTTCATCAAGAATACACAATTCTGGTTCTAAAACGGCCATTTGAAATATTTCTAAACGTTTTTTCTCTCCACCAGAACAATTAACATTAACCGGCCTTTTTAACATTTCATCGGATATACCTAAAGCTTTTGCCCTTATTTTAAGATGTTTTGCAAAAGAGATAGCATCTAAAGGCTCCAATCCTTTAAATTTTCTATGTGAATTTAATGCATATTTCATAAAAGTTGACATCGAAATTCCCGAAATTTCAACAGGAGATTGAAAAGATAGGAATATACCTCTTCTCGCTCTATCCTCAACTGAAATAGGTAATAAGTTTTCGCCATTAAAATCGATATTTCCAGAAATTACCTTGTAAAGTTCATTTCCACACAAAACATTCGATAATGTGCTTTTCCCTGCTCCATTTGGGCCAACAACGACGTGGATTTCACCTCGATTAATAGAGAGGGATAATCCTTTTAATATTTCTTTTTCTCCAGCATTTACATATAAATCTTTTATTTCTAGAAAAGCTGACATTTTTAATACTCCTTTTACCCTACACTACCTTCAAGCGTAACTGCCACTAACTTAGTAGCTTCCATTGCAAATTCCATTGGTAATTTTTGCATAACCTCTTTACAAAAACCATTTACTATCAATGAAACTGCTTCTTCTGCATCTAAACCTCTTTGTTTACAATAAAACAATTGCTCATCACTAATTTTTGAAGTTGTAGCTTCATGTTCTACACATGCTGATGGACATTCATCTGACATAACGGGCAACGTATGGGCTCCACATTGATTTCCAATTAACAAACTATCACACTGCGAATAATTTCTTGAATTTTCAGAATTTTTTGCAATTTTTACAAAACCGCGATACGTATTTTGAGATTTTCCTGCAGAAATTCCTTTAGATACTATCGTCGATTTTGTATTTTTTCCGATATGAATCATTTTCGTACCAGTATCTGCTTGTTGATAATTATTGGTAATTGCAACAGAATAAAACTCCCCAACAGAATTATCGCCTTTTAACACACACGATGGATATTTCCAAGTTAATGCTGATCCTGTTTCAACTTGTGTCCATGACAATTTTGAATTATAACCAGCACACAAACCTCTTTTCGTAACAAAGTTATATATACCTCCACGTCCTTCTTTATCACCTGGATACCAATTTTGGACCGTTGAATATTTCACCTCAGCATTATCAAGAACAATTATCTCAACTATAGCTGCATGAAGTTGATTTTCATCTCTTTGCGGAGCTGTACAGCCTTCAAGATAACTGACATAAGAACTATCATCTGCAATAATTAGCGTTCTTTCAAATTGTCCTGTTTTTTTCGCATTAATTCTGAAATAAGTCGACAATTCCATTGGACATCTTACCCCCTTAGGAATGTAAACAAAAGTTCCATCAGAAAAAACAGCCGCATTTAAACAAGCAAAAAAGTTATCCGTATATGGAACGACTGAACCTAAATATTTTTTTACTAGATCTGAATGATTTTGAACTGCCTCTGAAATTGAACAAAATATAATCCCTTGTTGAGATAAACGTTCTTTAAAAGTTGTTGCTACAGAAACACTATCAAAAACAGCATCAACAGCAACCCCAGCTAAAACAGCTCTCTCTTGTAATGGAACTCCTAACTTTTCATAAGTTTTCAACAACTCAGGATCAACTTCATCCATCGTTTTTTTTGCAGCATTTTTAGGTGCAGAGTAATAACAAATATCTTGATAATCTATTGTCTGATAATCTATCTTCCCCCAATGAGGCTCTTTGATAGTAAGCCAATGCCTAAAGGCCTTTAATCTGAAATCAAGGAGCCAATCTGGTTCATTTTTTTTATGAGAAATACAGCGAACTATATCTTCGTTTATTCCTTTTAAAAATTCATCAGATTCAATTTCTGTAACAAAACCATACTTATATGCGTCATTTTCAACAACTTGACGAAGGGCATCTTTACTTTCAGTCATATCCAAAATTCCAATATTTTTTTTACAATTTTTGCTTAATCTTATATCACCTTTTTTTTAGAAGTATATTTTTTTGTTTTAATTTACACAATTAATAGTAAAATCATTATCAGATTAAAAATACATATACTTAGGAATATAATTTATGTTAAACTCTGCAATACTTAATACGGCTATACTTTCTGCTTTTATTTTGTTTATTCTTGCATTTATAGAGCTATATCTCCTCAGAAAAAATAAATTTTTGCTTGATGAAAAAAATAATAAAATAATCGAATTAAATGAAGAATTATTGAAGGAGAAAAAACTATTAGAAAAAGCAAATAAAGAAAAAAATTTACTTTTTGATCCGTATTCTGATGAAAATAAATATCAAAGTATTTTTCTTGGAATAAGTGTAGATGGAACTCTTTTATCTTTAAACGAATATGCTGTTAATTTTTTTGGTTATTCTTCTCAAGAAGAATTAATCGGAAAAAAAGTTATAGGAACAATAGTCCCATTGAAAGATTCTACAGGACAAAATATGTGTGATCTTTTAGAAAAAATTAAAAACAATCCTCGTTTATATGTAGATACTGAAAATGAAAACATCCGTAAAGATGGAAAAAAAGTTTGGGTATCTTGGACAAATAGAATTATCTATGAAAATGGAATTCCCAAACAAATTCATGCAATTGGATTTGATATAACTCCTAGAAAAATGCTAGAAGAAAATTTAAGAAAGATGACTATGATTGACCCTGTTACAGGTGTATTAAATCGAAAAAAATTTCTTGAAGAAGGAGCTCGTGAAATGAAGCGAGCTGTTCGGTACGATAGGGAATTGTCCGTATTACTCCTAACTATCGATCGATTTGATTCCTTAAACAAAGACCTCGGAATCGCATTTAGTAATAAAGTTATCCAAGTTGCTGTTACTGCCTGCAGAAATTCAACTCGAGATTCAGATTATATTGGAAGAATTGGCGACATTGAATTTGCTCTCATTTTACCAGAAACGCCATTAAACGGAGCTAAAATTGTTGCAGAACGCATAAGAAATGACATTATGAAAACTAATTTATCAATTGATGATGAAAATATTTCTGTTACAACAAGCATTAGCATTGCATCCAGAATAAAAGATGAAAATTCTATCGATTTATTAATGATGAGGGCTTTTTCTGCACTAAAAGAAAATAAAGATCGGCAAAATAATATTGCAATTGCTTAAAAAAAGTATTGTTTTTTTTTCATTATAAGTTTATACACTTTACAGAGCTATTTTTCTGTAAAGGGGGTATGTTTTTCTTAGCTTTTTTATTTAGTTTTTGGAATTAATATAGAGAAAGTTATATTTCTCACTCTTTTACATTAAAATTTTTGAAAGGATATAATAAAATGGTACAAGTTGTCGTTCGTGATAACAATGTTGATCAAGCTTTGAAAGCTTTAAAGAAAAAAATGCAACGTGAAGGTGTCTTTCGTGAAATGAAGTTGCGTAGAAATTTTGAAAAACCTTCTGAAAAGAAAGCTCGTGAAAAAGCTGAAGCAATTAGACGCGCTAGAAAATTGGAACGTAAACGTTTGGAACGTGATGGGTTCTAAAAATACTTTTATTTAAAAAGAATCCCTTGTATTATCGCAAGGGATTTTTTTATTAGAGGCATTATGGTTGAATTAAATTTTTCGCATCTTAATAATGAACAACTTGAAGCTGTCAACAAAACAGAAGGCCCCCTTCTTGTTTTGGCTGGTGCTGGTTCTGGGAAAACTACAGTTTTAACGTATAGACTAGCAAATATTATTTATAAGAAGTTGGCTCCTCCATTTAATTGCTTAGCTGTAACATTTACAAACAAAGCTGCAAATGAAATGCGAGAACGTTTATTTTCCATTATTGGGTCAAGCGCACAAGATATTTGGTTAGGAACTTTTCATAAATTAGGAGCTAGAATACTAAGAAAACATGCCAATTTAATTGGTTTGAGTGACAATTTTAACATTATTGATACAACTGACCAAGAAAAAATCATCAAAAAAAGATTGTTAGAAAAAGGAATTGATATCAAAAAATTTCCTCCAAGTTTTGTTCTGGATCGAATACAAAAACAAAAAGATGAAGGATTTTCATACAAAAACTGTCAATCTGATGACAAATTTCCTTACATAAAAAATATTTATGAGAGCTATCAACAAGACCTTCTTTCGTTAAATGCTGTTGATTTCGGAGATTTACTTTTGCATTGTTTGACGCTTTTTAAGGAACATCTAGATATTTTGAATGAATATCGACAAAAATTTAAGTATATATTAGTGGATGAATTTCAAGATACGAATCCTGCTCAACACCAGTGGCTACAATTTTTAGCAGGAGAACATCATAATATATGCTGTGTCGGAGATGATGATCAATCAATCTATTCATGGCGTGGTTCTGAGATTAAAAATATCTTAGATTTTGAAAACAACTATCAAAATGCAACGATTATAAAATTAGAGAGTAATTACAGATCAACTCAACATATTTTAGGAGCGGCTGCATCTTTAATTTCTAATAACACAGAAAGACTAAATAAAACTATTCATACAGCCCCTGAACGAGAAAACATTATCGGAGAACAAGTTCAAGTTTCAATGTATTACTCCGATAGAGATGAAGCTAGAGATATTGCACACAAAATAAATCAAAATAATATCTCTTATTCTGATGTAGCGATTCTAATCAGAACCTCTTCATTATCAAAAACAATAACAGATGCTTTATCAAATTGGAAAATTCCATTTATGGTCATATCTAATTTTGCTCTTTCAAAACGAGAAGAAATAAAAGATGCTATATCTTACATTCAAATGCTTATTCAACCTCAATATAGTCTTTCTTTCGAAAGAATTTTAGAAAAGACGATTTCTGGAATTGGGAAAACAGCAATAAATAAAATTTTAGATTTTTCTGAAGAAAACCACTTGAATTTTTTTGAAGCAATAAAAAAAATGGATGAGGAAAAATTATTCAAAGGGAAAAGTTCAGCTGGAATAAAAAAATTTATTGAAGACTATCATATATGCAAAGAATATCTTGAAAAAGAAAAAAAATGTTCAAAAATTTTGGATTTTATACTGCAACAATTTAACTACTATGATTTTATTAAAGACGAAGAAAATAAACTTGAACATTTAAATGAACTTAAAAGTCTATTATTCGATTACTTCTCAATTGAAGATTGCTTAGAAGACATTCTCTTAAAAATGAATGGAAAGGAAGACTTTTCATCAAATTGTGTAAAAATAATGACTCTTCATGCTGCTAAAGGACTAGAATTTGCCTGTGTTTTTTTACCTGGATGGGAAGAAGGATTGTTTCCACATCAAAGAGCTTTAGATGAAGGTGGTGAAGAAGCTCTTGAAGAAGAACGCCGTTTAGCTTATGTTGGTATTACTAGAGCAAAAGAAAAAGTTTATATATCCTCCGTAACAAAACGCTATTTAAATGGCAAATCCTTAGAAGGACAAGAACCTTCACGTTTTTTATACAATTTATCAAATGAACATGTTAAGATATCCCTAGCTCAACAGAATTATGAAAAAGATCGTCTTTATGATACACCTTTTTTTAATTATTAAGTATAAACAGAAAGAAATAAAATGACTGAAGAAACAAATAATAACTGGCAACTTGATCTTGTTTTATCTCAACAAGCTATGCCATTCTTTGAAAAAGCCCTTGATGGTGATGAAGATACAGCTTTGTTAGCTCAATTAATTGAAAAAGGAACAAATAAAGGAAAGTGGTTATTACAAGCTATTTTTCAAGAAAAACCTGATAAAGCTGCCCTTGAAACAAAACTTGAAATTGCAACCACATTAGCAAAAATAGACTTTCCCAAATATACTCTCAGTGAAATTGTTCAAAAAGATTGGCTTCGTGCAAGTCTTGATAGCTTTAAACCAGTTTCTGTTGGGAATTACTACATATATGGTTCACATATAAAAGATTTACCCCCCCAAGATAAAATTTCACTTCAGATTGATGCTGCTACAGCATTTGGTTCCGGAGAACATTTTACAACACAAGGCTGTTTGCTTGGCTTAGAAGAAGTAAGTTCTAAAATACATATCGATAAAATTTTAGATATGGGATGTGGTTCTGGTATTTTGGGTCTAGCTGCTGCGGCAACCTTGCATAAAAACGTTGTGTGTGCTGACATTGATCCAGAATCTGTCCGTGTTACACTAGAAAATGCTCAAAAGAACAACTTAGAAAAATTCATCACAGCTTATGACGGAAATGGTTATGCTCGTCCAGAAATTAAAGAAAATGGTCCATATAATCTCATTTTTTCAAATATTCTAGCACGTCCACTGACGATGATGGCAAAGGATTTATCTGCAAATTTATCGGAACATGGAGTAGCAATTCTTTCTGGACTTTTATACAAACAAGAAAATTGGGTAATTTCTGCACATAAACGTGCTGGGCTTAAATTGAAGAAACGTTACCGCATTGAAGGTTGGTCCACATTAATTATGGGAAAAGACGAAGGAGATTTATAAAATGGAAGAAAAATTCACTCTTTTACGAGAATGGATGTTAAAAAACGGATATTTTGCCCTTCTCATTCCCAGAACAGATGAATTTCAAAATGAATACATTTCACCAGCATCTGAACGCATAAAATGGTTAACTGGTTTTTCAGGATCTGCAGGTGAAGTTTTAATTATGATAGATAGAGCATTTTTGTTTGTTGATGGAAGATATACTTTACAAGCAGAAAAAGAAACTAATCCTAAATTAATAACTGTCATCCAGTCTCAAGGAGCTCAGATTGAAGATTTTTTCTATTCAGCTTTACCTCAAGGAAGTGTCATTGGATACAATCCTTGGCTTTACACACAAGCCCATATCGAAAGAATCAAAAAAATTTCCAAAAAAAACAATGTTATTTTTAAACCAACTCCATATGATCCCATCGATTATTTATGGACAGACAAGCCCAGAAATGAAACAACTTGGGCTGTTCCCTTTCCCGATAAATATTCAGGATTGAGTAGCTCTAATAAGATAGTAGATATAGCATCTTCCTTAGGAGTTGATAATGACGATTTGATATTTATTTCCGATCTTGAATCAATTGCTTGGCTTTTAAATATTCGAGGGAATGATACTCAATATATTCCAATAATTCAATCTTTTGTACTTTTGTATAAAAGTGGTTCATTACAATGGTTTGTTGACGAAAATAAAATTACAGATAATTTAAGACAAAAAATAAGCTCTTTGGTTGAAATTATTTCAATAAAAACATTTCCTAATTTTTTAGAAGTTATTGGACATCAAAACTTAAAAGTACAACTTGATAAAAAACAGTGTTCATCATGGATATATGAAAAACTTCAATCGACTGGAGCAATTATTCATGACAAAGAAAATCCATGTATTATAAAAAAAGCGTGTAAGAATCAAGTAGAACGGAATGGGGCCGTAAATGCCCATATAAAAGATGGTATCGCTGTTTGCAGATTTTTAGCTTGGTTTGATAAAACAATTAAAGAAAATGAACTTTGTGAATTAGATGTTGCAAAAAAAATATATGAATTTCGATCTGAAAATCCTTTATTTCGCGGAGAAAGTTTCTCGTGCATAGCAGCAAGTGCTGAAAATGCCGCCATCGTTCATTATCATACAGATGAACAAAATAATTCAAAAATAAAAAACAATTCCTTATTTTTAATTGACTCTGGTGCCCAATATCTTGATGGAACAACTGATATTACTAGAACTATCGCTGTCGGAGAAGTTGGTGGATTGGAAAAAAAACGTTTCACTCAGGTTTTAAAAGGACATATAGCAATTGCAACAATTGCTTTTCCAGAAGGAACATCTGGAAGTCAACTTGATGCACTAGCTCGACAATATCTATGGAGAGATGGCGTAGATTATTCTCACGGAACAGGTCACGGCATTGGATCTTATCTTAGTGTTCATGAGGGACCTCAACGGATTTCATCAAAGGGAAGTAATTTAGCTTTAGCACCAGGTATGCTTATTTCAAATGAACCAGGGTATTATTTAGCACATTCTTTTGGAATACGATTAGAAAACGTTGTCATGGTAGAACCCATGCAACCTGTCATGGGCTCTGAATTAAGAATGTTAAAGTTATCAACATTAACATTAGCTCCATTTGACAGGCGTTTAATTGATAAATCTCTTTTAACTTTAAGAGAACGATCTTGGATTGATGGTTATCATTCTAGAATCCGAAAAATGATTACCCCTTTTGTCGATACAGAAACAGCTTTGTGGCTCGAGTGGGCTTGCGCACCTCTTTAGAAAATTAAAAACTATGAGATTTAGAATTTCTTTTTTTGTATCAGGATGTCTGCTTATTCTTTTTGGAATAGCCATGCTGTTTCCTTTTCTAATTGATCATATAGATGATAAATTCTCGTTTGAAAAATCTTTCATTCTATCAAGCATACTAACTATTTTTTTTGGTTGCTTATTTTTATGTACTTTTTTTGATAAGTATTCAAAATTATCAATACGTGAAATGTATCTAACAACAACTATTGTTTGGTTAGTTGTTTGTTTTTTTGCAGCACTTCCTTTCTATTTTTCTCCGCTGAATTTATCTTTTACAGATGCTTTTTTTGAATCGATGTCTGGTTTAACAACCATGGGAGCATCCATTTTTCAAAACTTTGAAGAATTATCTCGTGGAATAATTCTTTGGATATCTATATTGCAATGGATTGGTGGCATTGGAATTATCGTTATTGCTTTAGGCATTTTACCTCTCTTAAGGATTGGCGGAATGCAATTGTTTTCAATGGAAAATTCTGATAAATCTAAAAAGAATATGCCAAAAACATCTCAATTGATTTTAACAATGTTGTATATATACATAACTTACACAGTATCTTGCTTTTTATTACTTTTTTTAGATCAACATAATCTTTTTACTTCATTAATTTTTGCATTAACAACAATTCCAACAGGAGGATTTTCTCCAACCGTACAATCTGCATCAGAATTGTCTGCTTATTCTCAATGGATTATCATTTTATTTATGTTTATTTCTGGGTTACCAATTTTAATATTTTACTCTTTTTCTAAACAAAAACTTATAAACATAAAAAATGACATCCAAATAAAAACTTACATTTTTACAATTATTATCATTTCATTTTTGCTATATCTTTGGCTAAACACTGTTTATCCTACTCGTTCTTTCTTTTTTATCCTAAGACAAAGTGTCTTTACGGTCGTATCTGTATTGACTTCAACCTGCCTTACAATTGAAAATATAGATCAGTGGGGAACTTTTCCTATTTTACTTTTGATATTTTTAATGCCTGTCGGTTCTTGTAGTGGCTCTACTTCCGGTGGTATAAAAATGTTCAGAATAAACATAATTTTCTTATTTTCAATCCAATATTTACGACACAAAATAATGCCGCATGCTGTTTTTGTATCAAAATATAATGATCTTCCTATCAACAGCGAAATTACCTCAAGTATATTCGTCTTTATAGCTATTTTTTTAATTACATTTTTATTTTCAACATTGTCATTATCTTGTTTTAGTCTTGATTTTATGACCTCAACAACATCTGTTCTTTCAGCCCTTTCAAATTCAGGACTTGCATTTAACCAACAGTTATCTTTAATTTCTAATTTTTCAGATTTTCCTTCTGTTGCAAAATGGATTTTAGCTGCGGATATGATGTTAGGAAGACTTGAATATATTTCTGTATTTGTTGTACTACTTCCATTAGCTTGGAAAAGTAGTTTTAACACTAAAAAAAATTAATAATATAAAATCAAGATTGAAAAAAGAGCTAAAAAAATTTAGAATTGTAGCTAGGAGTTTCTATCTATGTACAATAAAATAGCACTAATAGATGATGATCAAAATATTTTAACATCTGTTTCAATGCTTCTTGAAGAAGAAGGTTATGAAGTTTTTTCTTACACAGATGGTTTTTTAGGCCTCGATGGCATTTTCAAGGAAAATGTTTCTCTTGTCGTTTTAGATGTAAAAATGCCAAGAATTGATGGATTGGAAGTACTACGAAAGATTCGTGAGAAATCGAATATACCTGTTATATTTTTAACAAGCAAAGACAACGAAATTGATGAATTGTGTGGGTTACGAATGGGGGCCGACGATTATATCAAAAAACCATTTTCGCCAAATTTACTTATTGCTAGAATCAAAACTTTACTCAGAAGAAGTGAAACAACTGAAGATGTTTCTTACGGTAGCACTTCTTCAGACGAAATATACGTTCATGGAGCTTTATCTCTCAACAAAACGAAACATACTTGTTCTTTTAATGGAAAAATTCTTGATTTGACTGTAACTGAATTTTTTCTTGTTTTATCTTTGATAGAACATCCAGGTCAGGTAAAATCAAGAGATCAATTGATAGATTCTGCTTATGGTTCAAATACGTATGTTGATGACAGAACAATTGATAGTCACATAAAACGTCTGCGTAAAAAATTTAAGGAAGTTGATCCAGATTTTTCAGCCATAGAAACACTTTATGGTGTTGGATATCGTTACAGAGATGAAAAATGATTTTTATAAATAACTCTTTAAAGAGAATACCTATTTTTTTTAGTTATCTTAAATCATCTATTGTACGCAAGCTTTTACTTGTCAATTTAGTTGCCCCTATTTTGCTTGTTGTAGGACTTCTTTCTATGGGTCATTATAAAACGGGCTTAATAAATGCAGAAATAAAAACATTAAAAGCTCAAGCAGAACTAATGTCAATTGCTTTGAGTGAAGGTGCAGTTATCTCTGAAACACTTAATATAAAAAAAGAAACTTTATCCCTGAGAAAAATTCTTGATGGTTTCATTTTATTAAAAAAAATTAAAACAAAAAAAAATAATAATTTTTTTAAAAGAAATGAATCTAAAACCATTTATAAACTTCTTCCTGATGAATCTAATCGTATTCTAAAAAGATTGACATCTTTAGATTCAATTCAAGTTCGCCTCTTTAATCATAATGGTCTATTAATTGCAAACACAAATACGCAAATTCAAACATCAAAAATAAATAAAAAAATAGTAAAACCCTATTTTTTCAATGTCCATAAAAAATTTGAAAATGAAAATTCATTAAATGCATTTGATTTTGAAGAGGTTGGAATAGCTTTAGGAAATGGTTCCGTTAATTCTGAAATACGTTTTTCACCCTCCTTTGGCTATATGTTAAGTGTTGCTGTACCTGTAATTTTTGAAAACCAAATTTTAGGTGCCATTTTAATAAATGGCTCTATCGATAATATATTATCTACACTGATAGCCATTCAATTTGGTATATTTAGATTATTTTTTACTGCATTAATCATCACATTACTCCTATCTCTTTTCATCATAAGAACAATTATTTTACCAATAGAAAAATTATCTAAAGCTGCAGTACAAATCAAAACAAGTGGTGGAAGAAGAACTACCATTCCAAATGAAACGAAAAGAAAAGATGAAATTGGCGTTTTATCCGCATCCTTAATAAAAATGACAGATACTTTGTGGGAAAAAATTGATGCAACTGAAAAATTTGCTAGTGACGTTTCTCACGAATTAAAAAATCCCTTATCATCGATGAAAAGTGCACTTGAAACTATTGATTATATTCACTCTACAGAAAAAAAAGAACAACTTCTTTCAATTGTAAAAGAAGATGTTTCTAGAATGAACAGATTAATTACTGATATTTCTAATCTTTCTAAAATCGATGCTGAACTTTCTAGAGAAGAATTTGAAAAAGTAAATATGCATACCCTTCTAACCTCTTTAATCAATGGATATAATCTTGCTGCTGACACTGATAGTAAAAAATTAAGTTTTATTCTAAATTGGGATCAAGAACTCGAAAAAAATATTTTTGTCCTAGGAATGGAAAGTAGAATAGCTCAAGTCTTTTATAATTTAATTGGAAATGCTATCTCTTTTTCACCAACAAATGGAACGATAACAATTAATGTTTCTAAACAAAATTCTCTTATCAACGTATCTATCTTGGATGAAGGATGTGGCATCCCTGAGGGGGATGAAAAAAAACTATTTCAACGTTTTTATTGTCAAAGGCCAACTTCAGAAAAATTTGGGAAACATTCTGGATTAGGATTGTCCATCTCCGAAAAAATAGTAGCAGAATTAAATGGAACTATCTCCGCTGAAAATAGAAAGGATTCTACTGGAAAAATATGCGGTGCTATTTTTAGTGTTCAATTACCAATTGATAAAGAGTAATTCATGCTAATTCATGCTTCTTGTGTAGAATATAATGGAAATGGTATTTTAATTTCAGGACCATCAGGATCTGGAAAATCTGATTTGTCCTTACGGTTAATTATGTCTGGAGCTATTTTGATTGCAGATGATATTGTAAATGTAGATAAAAACAACATCGCATCTTGTCCAAAAAAATTAGAAGGTTTATTAGAAGTAAGAGGAGTTGGCATTTTAAAATTTAAATCAAAAAAAAGAACAAAAATTTCATTAAAATTAAACTTATGTAGCTCTCACAAAGACATAAAACGTTTTCCTAACCAAGAACAAACAAATGAAGAAGTTGATTTCTATCCTTTTGATATATCTGCAGTAGAAAAAATAAAATTATTGTTAGAAATTATATCTTCAGAAAGGAAATTGATTTTTTAAAATTAACTAGCTATAATTACGCATAGGCATCTATAGAGTTACAAGGATTTTCAAAATGATAGGTTTGGTAATTATTGCTCACGATTTTTTAGCTTCTGAAATGAAAAAAACAATGGAGCACATTGTTGGTATTCAAGAATATGTTGAAACTGTTGAAATCCAAGTAGATGATGACATTAGCGAAAAAAGATTAGAAATACAAAATAAAATTGATCTTGTAAATCATGGAAGTGGCGTAATTGTTTTAACGGATATGTTTGGTGGCACCCCTTCAAATTTAGCAATTTCTTTTATGGAAAATCCGAATATAGAAGTGATTGCAGGTGTAAATATTCCTATGTTGATAAAATTAGCTCAAATCAGAAAAAATCAATCTTTATCAGAAGTTGTCACTGAAGCTCAAGAAGCTGGTAAAAAATATATCAACGTAGCATCTAAACTGTTGAGAAAAGAATAATATGAATAAGATATTCACCATAAAGAATAGTAAAGGTCTACATGCTCGAGCTGCTGCAAAATTTGTAGAAACAATTGAAGATTTTTCCGATGAAGATGTAATCGTTTCAAAAGGTGACTTGTCTGTTTCAGGACATTCGATTATGGGATTAATGATGCTTGGAGCCCCCTGTAATTCCAAAATCAAGGTGGAATGTATCTCTCCGAATGCCAATAAAATTTTATCCTTGTTAGAAGAATTAATAGATGCTAAATTTTACGAAGATTAGAAGTATAAAAGAGTCTTTAGATAAAAAAGAAACTTCTTTTGAAGGTGAAGCTGCTTCCCCAGGTATTTCTATTGGTCATGTTTTTATTTATGATAAGTCTTTAAAAAATATTTCATATAAGCATATTATTCCTTCAGATATTCCAACTGAAAAAAAGAGATTTTTAGCTGCGGTTCAAGATACTACAGATCAAATAAATGCTTTGATGAAAAAAGCTCAGAAAACTTTAGATAAAAACAATCCTCTTAGCTCTGTTCTTGATGCTTATCAACATATGTTGAAAGGTTCTCGATTAATGAGAGGCGTGTGTTCTCGCATTGAAAATAATTTAATTAATGCTGAAGCTGCAATTTCAGATGAAGTATCTTCTTTATCTGAAGTTTTTGAAGCTATGGACGATTTGTATATTTCAGCAAGAATTGAGGATATTAAAAATATTGCATCTAGAATTTTAAAAAATTTACAAACAAATATTGATGATGATTTTTCCGTTTTACCTGAAGATGCTATTGTTATTTCAAAAAATTTAAGCGTTACAGATACTTCTTTATTAAATGCCAAAAACATCTCTGGAATAATCACAATAAATGGTTCAAAACAGGGACACATTGCCTTACTTTCAAAATCTATTGGTATTCCAGCAATTGTAAATACACCTGATTTATTAAATCAGGCAAACACAGATGACGTTGTAATCATTGATGGTACCTACGGAAAAATCATTTTAAATCCTACTAATGAAACTCTTGCTCTATACCGAAAATATAGATCAGACTTTCTTCATTGGAAAAGATCTTTATCAAGATTACGCGACTATCCCTCTTCAACAACTGATAATGTTTATATCAGTTTAAATGGTAATATAGATATTATAGAAGAAGCTGATTTTTTAAATCAAACTGGAGCTGATGGTATTGGTTTATTTAGAAGCGAATATATGTATATAAACAGGAATGACACACCATCTATAGAAGAACAATTAAATTCTATTCTTGAA
This sequence comes from Alphaproteobacteria bacterium, assembly GCA_024413465.1. GTDB lineage: Bacteria > Pseudomonadota > Alphaproteobacteria > CAAGCB01 > CAG-977 > UBA2903. The sequence continues at coordinate 28,807 of JAKSVU010000001.1, read as the reverse complement.
ATTGGGAAAAAAGTATCTGGCCCAATCACCTTTAGAACACTTGACGTTGGAGCTGATAAGTATGCCCCTACTTTAGGAAATTACCAAGCTGTTAATCCTGCTTTAGGATTAAGAGGTATTCGATATGCTAAAAATTATAAGCAGTTATTAAAAGACCAATTTGAAGCTGTTCTACTTGCTTCAAATTCAGTAGATATTCGAGTTATGATTCCGATGATTTCTTGTACAGATGAATTTATTTTCGCAAAAAATCTGTTTGAAGAAACTGCAAATAGACTGTTTCAACAGGGTAAATTGAATATACAAAATCTTCCCAAGATGGGAGCCATGATAGAAATTCCATCTGCAGCATTAGAAGCTGAAATTTTAGCAGAACATGCTGATTTTTTTTCAATTGGAACAAATGATTTAATTCAATATACATTGGCCGTAGATAGAACAGATTCATTCGTTGAGTATTTATATAATCCCCTCTCGCCTGCTGTTTTAAAATTGATAAAAATAACAATTGATGCTGCAAATAAAAAAAATATACCAATATGTATTTGCGGAGATATGGCTTCGAACCATAAATATTCACCTTTACTCATCGGATTAGGTATTCGCGCTTTATCGATGCCTGCAATCAATATTCCAATGATAAAAGAAAAAATTCGTTCTCTTTCAATGGCAGATATGAGCAATTTTGCAAATTACGTCTTAACTCTTAGATCATCAAATGAAATTGAAAATGCTTTAAAAAATTTTGAAAATGGAATGCGTTTTTAGTAATTAATTCACGTCCTTTGGAGAATAAGTTCCTCTAAACACATCTTGGTAAGTATCACTTGATTTGTATGTTTCCATTTCATAAACACTAAAGCATCCACTCAATGCAAAAATCAACAACATTAAAAATAACTTTCTCATTTTCTTCTCCATTGAGTCACCAACAAGCATAAAATTGATATAAAAAACATACAAAGAGGAATCTTGTTACCATATAAACCGTAAATTGTAGCTTTCTTAGTCCTATAAGGAATTCCAGAATCCAAAACTGCTTTTTCACCCAAATTTGTTTTTTTTACCACTTGACCATAAGCATCAATAATTCCACTAATCCCAGAATTTGCCACTCTTACAACAGGTATGCCTTCTTCTACAGATCTAAATTGAGCAGAAACAAAATGTTGATACGGTCCAGCACTCATTCCATACCATGCATCATTAGTTGCATTCATAATCCAATAAGGACGTTCTCTTTTATCAACAACGTTTCCTGGAAAAATAATTTCATAACATACTAAAATTCCAACGGGCAATGTTCTTGGAATATTTGTTGTTTTGATACCACTCCCCCTTGAAAAATCTATACTTCCAGGTACAAGACGACGAATAAATGGAAAAACTTTAGATAATGGAACATATTCTCCAAAGGGAACCAAATGATTTTTATCATAATATCCTAGATTAACACCTACATCATTTACAGCTACAACACTATTAAATAATTTTAATTTTCCATTTTCATCTCGTTCCGTTCTCAAAGACCCTGCCAATAAAATGGAGCTTGGCAACAGCGCAGATAAAATCATTGAATGAGCAAAATTATCTTGATCTAAAATAAATTGCGTCGCAGTTTCTGGCCACAAAACATGTGTTATTTTTTCAGCTCCAGATGATCTGCTTAAATGAATATAATCCATCAGAACACGCTCCGCGTGTCCTTTATCCCACTTTACCCCCTGTTTTATATTGGCTTGAACTAATCGAACTATAATCCCATTAATTTGAAGTGTACTATCCACTTTTTTTAACCTATTCCACCCAAAAATCACAAAAAATAATAAAATTGATATTGGTATTACTAAAAATTTTTTTTCTCTATATGTGCCTTTTAATTTTAATAATCCAAAAGAAGATGAAAACATTATAAAAAAGAAACCTACACCATACACTCCCCAAACAGATGCAGTCTGGATAAGTACAGGCCATTTAGCAAGAACACTTCCTATTGGATTCCATGGGAAACCTGTAAATAAAACACCTCTTAAAATTTCTGTTATGCACCAAAAAGCTGAAAAAGCCACTAATCTAGATAGACCTGGGACAAAAAAAAGAGATAAACAAGCTGGAATACAAATATATAGCCCCAAAAAAACACCCAAACCAACAGGTGGAAGTGGAGATAGATATTCAATATTCATCCCTTCTGTAAAAAATGCCTCTGAAATCCAAGATAATCCGAATCCAAAAAATCCTATACCAAAGGACCAAGAAATAAAAAAAATAGACTTTCGATTAAAATTACCATTAATCAAATAAAAAAAAGCTGCTATTCCAAATACAGAACAAATGATGCAATGATACGGAGGTAAACCTAAAACAGTAATACTACCTAATAAGAATGAAATCGTTTTTGAATATCTTTTTACAAATTCAAGCATATGGATTTGAAATCCCATTTTTATTCAAAATTTCAATCTCTTTATTTTCCATTTCCTCAGCTTCTGCATCTTCAATATGATCATATCCGATTAAATGAAGCACACCATGTACTATCAAATGAAACAAATGATCCTGTAATGATATATTTTCTTCTACAGCTTCCTCTTTTGTTTTTCCATAAGCTACAATAATGTCTCCTAAAAGAAGTGGTGAATCAATAATTTCAAATTCATCATCTAACGAAGCAAATGACAAAACATTCGTTGTTTTATCAACTCCCCTATAATCTCGATTCAATACATGAACCTCTTCATTATCCGTCAATAGGACGCTAATCTCGACATCATCAACAGGTATCTCTAATTCTCCAACATTACCCAGCTTCCAAGCTTGCGATGCTGCTTTTCTAACAATTGAACGAACTTTTTCGATATCAGTCTGCCATTTCTTTTCTCGAACCTTTATGGCAACCTTAATAGTCATTACCTATAATCCCCTTACGAGTCTCATACCTTTTATCATAAGCTTTTACAATTTGAGAAACTAATCTATTACGAACAACATCTTTTTCGCTAAATTTTATAAACGAAATACCATCTATATTTCTTAAAACATCTAAGGCATCACCTAATCCAGATTGAACACCTTTTGGCAAGTCCGTTTGAGATAAATCACCGTTAATAACCATCTTTGACTTTTCTCCTAATCTTGTCAAAAACATCTTCATCTGCATAGCTGTCGTATTTTGAGCTTCATCTAAAATAATCATTGCATTGGTCAATGTTCTTCCACGCATAAATGCAAGCGGAGCAACCTCAATTTCTCCTATTTCTATTTTTTTATCCACAACATCCTGAGGGAGCATTTCATACAATGAATCATATAGTGGACGCAAATACGGATCAATTTTTTCTTTTAAATCACCTGGTAAAAAACCTAAATTTTCTCCAGCTTCTACAGCAGGTCTTGATAAAATAATCTTATCAATTTCACCCTTTTCCATCAATTCGACAGCTTTAGCAACTGCTAAAAACGTCTTTCCTGTCCCTGCTGGTCCTAAACCAAAGACCATATTATCTTTATCCATCGCCTTGACGTAATCTATTTGCGTTTGAGAGCGGGGTTGAATATGTTTTTTCCTAGTTTTTATTGAGAAATCATCTGACTTATTTTCTTGTTCCATGTTCTTTACTCCCACAACTTTACTAAAAACATTTTTGATATCAGCTTCATCGACATTGCCTTTTTTCTTTGCAATATCATACAAAGTGTTCAGAATTGTTGAGGCTTGTTTTACAATCTGTGATTTTCCTATAATTTGGACTTGATTTCCCCTTGTCTTAAAAAAGACATCTAACCGATTTTCAATAATCTTCAGATTATCGTTACAAGCTCCAAAAGCAACTTGTAATGAAAAATTATCATCAAATTCCATTGAATATTTTTCTTCAGCTTCTGACACTTCCAAAATCCTTTATTCTACACACACCCTAGTTCGAGTATGGTATTTTTTTTAATTATTTTCAAGAACTTCTAAAAATTATTTTCCAATTTTCCAACTAAAGTTGTGGCGCCAGCTGAAACAATTTTCACCGAAATAAAACTCCCAATATATTTAGGATCTGCAGAAACAACAACATTTTGCATATGTGGACTATGTCCAAGTAATTCTGACTTTTTCTTGGCTTTTTCTTCAACTAAAACTTCAACACACTGACCTACAAACTTTTTGTTAAAATTCGAATGCTGCTCTAAAAGGAGTTTCTGTAAAATTTCCAACCTTTCTCCTTTTATTTTTTCTGGAATTTGATTAGCTAAAACTGCCGCAGGGGTTCCTGGACGAGGACTATACATAAATGAATATGACTGAGCATATTCTACCCTCTTTACAAGAGAAAGTGTTTTATCAAAATCTGTCTCTGTTTCACCAGGAAAGCCAACAATAAAATCCGATGATAAAGCTATATCTGGACATTTTTCTCTCAAATTTAAGATAATATCTTCATATTGTGATACCGTATATTTTCTATTCATAGCTTTCAATATAGCATCAGATCCAGACTGAATAGGTAGATGCAAATACGGCATTACCTTCTTGTTATTTTTGTGCATATTCATTAAATCAACAGAGAAATCAGACGGATATGATGTTACATAACGAATCCTTTTTATTTCATCTATCTGAGATAAATCTTCTATTAAATCTGCCAAATTCTTTTTAATTTTTCCTGATGCATCTTTTTCACACCAAGTATTCACATTTTGCCCTAATAAAACAAGTTCTTTTGTTCCAGACTCTGCTAGTTGATAAGCTTCTCTCATAATATCATCACGAAGTCTCGAATACTCAGCACCTCGAGTATATGGAACAACACAATACGAACAGAAACGATCACAACCTTCTTGAATTGCCAAAAAAGAAGAAACTCCTCTTGATTTTGTTTCTGGCAAAGAGTCAAATTTTGGAACCGCTGGGAATTCAACATCTATTATTCTTTTTTTATTTTTTTTCTGAAGTTCAAATAACATTTGTGGCAAACGGTGATATGACTGAGGACCTATTGCAATATCAACAAATTTTGCTCTATTCAAAAATTCTTCGCTTTCAGCTTGAACAACACATCCTGCAACTATAATTACAAAAGACTTGTTTTGTTTTTTGCGATCTAATTTAAGCTCTTTATATTTACCTAACTCTGAAAAAATTTTTTCTGATGCTTTTTCCCTAATATGGCAAGTATTAAAAATGACCATATCAGCATCATCCAATATCAATGTTTCTTCATATCCAAGATTCTTAAGTAAATCCAACATTCGCACAGAATCGTAAACATTCATCTGGCAACCAAAAGTCTTTACATAAACTTTTTTCAAATTTTTGAACCTTTATCTACAATTTTTCTTAATTTTTTTAATATTTTTTCTTGATCATAATTAAAATTTTTGTGGGTAAGAATTGCACCTGACAACCTTTTAAAATAATTTTCCAACTGATTCATCTCATCAGCTGTAAGATAATCTCCGGCTTTTTTTCTTAAATTCTCATACTGAAAACTTGATATATTCTCCATCAAATCTTGATCTTTATTTTCAAAAAATTTATCAATCTTATGAAAAATCTGTTCCGCATCTGGAGATTGACTTACTCCAACAGGATAAAACCACCTAAGTTCACTATCTTCTTGAGCTAAATAAAGCCATTTATAAGCTTCTCTGAGATCTTTTTGAACGCCCTCTCCTCGCCAAAATAACAAACCTAATTTTACTTGAGCTGGGGCATACCCTTGCTTTGCTGCTTTAGAATAAAACAAAGCTGCCTTTTTGTAGTCAGGAGCAGAAATGCCTAAACCTTTATAGAACAATGTCCCTAAAGAATATTGTGCATCAACATCATTTTCGTCTTCAGCACAGTACAAATATTGCATTAGAGCTACATCTATTTTTCCGGATTTCTCCGCATCCACTGCCCAATCGCATTCTGCTAAAGCAAAATGAGTTTGAGCTAATAATACCAAAAGAAGTATTAGACTTCTTTTCAATTATTCATCCCCTTTTTCAACAGTAGAAGCATTATCCGTAACTTCAGCCATATCGAGATTATCATCTCCTAAATCGGAAGTATCCTCCATTAATGAATTATCTGTTGATGGATCGATTAAACTATCATCTTCATCAACAAAATCATCCAAATCTTCTTTAACTTTACGAACACCACGTTTAGATTTTTCTAAATTTGCTGCTTGCAAAAGTAAAAAATCTTCTAATTTCCAAGATTTTCCACATTCTGGACATTTTATTTCATCATTTAATTCTGGATTTTGCAATAAATCGTAAAAGGGCTTTTCACAATTTAAGCAAATTCTTTTTGTTCCCCATTCTGCTTTTTTCATGTTTTATCTCCTTAGAATAAAATTTGTTTATTTTATGATATGATATGTTAAGCTCCGGTTTGTCAAATAAAAAAAGAGTCAAAGTTATGAAAAAAATTTCAAAACATTCTAATGGACTAAATGGAACTTTATCTATACCAAGTGATAAGTCTATCTCACATAGAGCTTTAATTATAAGTTCTTTTGCAAAGGGCATATCTACGATTAAAAATCTTTTAGAATCTGAAGATATAATCTGTACAGCAACTGCCTTAAAAAAAATCGGAATTGAAATTGAAAAAAAATTCGATGGAACAATTATTGTTAAAGGGGGAACATCTATCCATTCCCCATCTACAGATCTCTATATGGGGAATTCAGGAACATCAACAAGATTGTTATTTGGAGCCCTTTCTCAATTTGACATCACAGCAAATTTTATGGGAGATCAAAGTTTATCGAAACGTCCAATGAATAGAATAATTGATCCATTAACAAAAAGAAACGATTCGCGTTTTTCTTCCAAAAATGGAAACTTACCAATAAAGATGATCGGAGCAAAAAAAACATTTGATTATGAATACACACTTCCGATTCCATCAGCTCAATTGAAGTCTGCTCTTCTTTTATCTGGAATAATCCACCCTGTAAAAACAATAATCCATGAACCAGAATTATGCAGAGATCATACAGAAAGGATGCTTCTTCACTGTGGTGCAAATATTCAAGTAAAAAAAGACCTTATTGGAAATGTAATTACCTTGCAGGGAGGACTTGATTTAAAACCTTTCAATATTGAAATTCCTGGAGATATTTCATCAGCTGCTTTTCCAATTGTTGCTGCAGCTATCACCCCAAATTCTAATATAACTGTAAGAAACGTAGGAATTAATCCCTTGAGAATTGGAATATTAGATACTTTACAGGAAATGGGAGCAAAACTTGAATATCTTAATAAACGTATAATTTCTGGAGAACCTGTTGCAGACATTCGAGTTTTTTACTCACAATTGACAGGTATCACTATTCCTGCTGAACGAGCTCCATCAATGATTGATGAATATCCTATTATTGCCATCGCAGCCTCTTTTGCTAAAGGAAAAACAATTATGAAAGGTTTATCTGAATTAAAAGTAAAAGAAAGTAATCGATTCGAAGCTATTGTAAATGGATTAAGGGGAAACGGCGTTCAGTGTAACTACAATGATAACGATATTGAAATTCAAGGAAATGGAAAAAATCCTTGCGGATTAGGGAAAATTAATGCAAAACTAGATCATCGCATTGCAATGTCTTTTTTAGTAATGGGAATGGCAACTGAAAATCCTGTAGAGGTAGATGATATTTCATCAATCGCTACAAGTTTTCCAAATTTTGTAAGTTTGTTCAACAGTATAGGAGCTTGTATAACATGATTATAGCTATTGATGGTCCTGCAGCAGCTGGAAAAGGAACTTTAGCTCAAAATTTAGCAAAACATTTTAAATATGCTTTTCTTGATACAGGGCGATTATATAGAGCTGTAGGTTTTGCAGTATTAGAGCAAAATCAAGATCCATCTGATCCTTATTATGCTATTACATGTGCAAAAAAATTTGATCCAAAAAATATCAATTCTATCTTAAAAAATCCTTTATTGCGAGAAGAAGCTACGGGGAATGCAGCATCAAAAGTCGCTGTCATACCTGAAGTTCGAGCAGCATTGCTTGATTTACAACGTGATTTTGCTGAACATCCTTTTTTTGAAGATGGAACATCTGCAAAAGGAGCTGTGCTAGATGGAAGAGATATTGGTACTGTCGTTTGTCCAAATGCTGAAATTAAATTTTTTGTCACTGCTTCAGCTGAAGTCCGTGCAAATAGACGTTTTAAGGAACTAAATGATGCTGGTAAAATTGCATCCTATGAAAAAATACTACAAGACATAAAGGAAAGAGATTTTAGGGATTCTAATCGATCTTCTGCGCCTTTAAAGCCAGCTGAAGATGCCTACATATTAGATACGTCAAATTTAAATGCCACTCAAGCATTCCAAAAGGCTTTAGATTTGATTTCACAAAACCATTTATAGAGAGATGTTTGCCATTAAAAGAAACGTTGTTATTTTTTGGCTTATCCTTTTTTTCATCAATTTTGGATACGCGTCGGGATGGGCTGGTGTGTATTCAATTTTGATAAAAAAAATTGGAACTGAAAATCTCCCTCATTTTTTTCTTTATTCTGCCTTAGCTGGTTTTGTACTCAATATTGTAATGCTTTTTTATTCAAACATTTTAAAAAGTACAAAACTTCTTTCTTTTTCTTTTTTGGCAACGATATGTGTTTTATGCACATATATTACCATATATAAAGACTTATTGCGCATACCACTATCATTTTATAAAAGTAGTCTAATCTTCTCAGCAGTATTGATTTCTGCAATTCCTTCAGTTTATTTAATTCAACTTTGGAATCTCATAAATAAAACTTTCACAACAAATCAAGGAATATCCGTATATCCTATTTTATCTTCAGCTCCTTTAGTTGGAAGTATGATTGGGGGAATTATTGCTCAAAATCTTCCCAGATATTTTGAAGTTGATATTTTAATAATAATATGGATATCCTGCTTAACTCTATGTGCAATAGCTAATTGTATAAATAAGAAAAATTTTTCACAAACAGAACAAATAAAAATTGACGTTTTAAATAATTTTGTTGAAGGTATTCTTTTTTACAAAAAATCAGCATTTGCAAAAGATTTAAGTATTGTTTTTATGTTATTTTGGTTTGTTTGTACCCTCATTGATTTTTGCTATGCTCAGATATTAGATATTTCTTTCAGCACACCTGAAAAAATAGCTTCTTTTTATGGAATTTATACTTTTATTTCGAATTGCTTAGCCTTGATTATTCAATTATTTCTTGGAGCATTAATAATAAAAAAAATAGGAATAAAAATTGGTTTTATATTTCTTCCAATTTCCCAAATTCTTGGTTTTATATCTTTAATTTTTATTCCAGGATTAATCTCTGTTGTCATAATGATGTCCATGCAAACATTAATTGGAATGACTATTCAATCAAATTCTGTTTCGGTTTCATTTAATATTTTTCCGGAAAAAATGCGAGGGAAAATTAGGACAATTTTAGAAGGAATAATTAATCCACTCGGAGGTGTTTTGGCTTCAGAACTTTTAATTTTTTTTAAAATTTTCTTAGGAACAAAACAACTTACATATTGGGTTCCATACATTGGAATGTTCTTCGTTTTAATCTGGCTATTTACAACATTTCACATTCAAAAAACGTTTATTATCGAAGCTGTAAAATCAAAACAATCTTCCCTCAAAAATGATGTAGAAAATGCACAACAAGCTCTACTTATCGAGAATACAAATGAATAATATCAATTTAAAAAAAGGCCTTATCCAAAGAATTTCTCTGTATGAAAAAATTCTTTTTGATTTATATGGACCTCAAAAATCAATTAAAACAGGACTTATTCCGAAATCTGTTTTATATTCTAATCTTCTTTACTTTAATGATTTTACAAAAATTCATCCACGGAAATTTATTTATGTTTACACCCCAGATGTTATTCATAAGAAGAACAGCTTCTTCGTAAAAGAAGATAATTTGTCCAACACCGATTTTTCTTTTTTTGAAAAATTTTCTGATCAATTTAGAAATAACTTTTTAAAAAACATTACAAAAAGCAATAAAATACGTTCTGTTTTTTTCGATGGAAATCAGTGCCTTTATTATGGAAATAAAAGTAAAAACGACATTATTATTCATGAATTTTATACAGAAAAAGAAAATTTTATTATTGAAAATGAAAATAAAAAAATTCCAATTGATATAATGTTTAGAAATTTAGCAGATAATTTGTGTGATTCTTTAGAACTTAATTCTTGTGTAGGAATACCGGGACTTTTTCAATTATTGAGATTAAAAAAAATAATCGTAATCAATTCAATAGGGACACAAATATTAGAAACTCCTTTTTTTCAAAAAAATATCAATATATTGTGTCAATTCTTCTTAAAAGAAGACTTACAACTTTCTTCCATTTATCATTACTATTGGGGAAAAATAAAAGAAGATTATGAATATATTTTAGAAAATTTCGAAAAAATTCAATTAACACATATTTACACAAACAAACAAATCGATATATCTATTAATGAATTTAGGAATGCCCCAGAGTTATATATAGCAAAAGTGAAGGAAAATTTTAATGATAGTTTTTTTTCTAAGCATTACATTTTTCTAAATAATGGTAAATATCATTTTTATAAGTGAGTAAAAAAATGAAATGCTATTTAGTATCCCATGAAACAAAATATGTTTACCAAGATATTGTTGAAAAATCGTATCACTTAATTCATTTAAGTCCCCGAAATCTGACAACACAAAAAATTTCTTGTGCCCTTCTTAAAATTACACCTTCACAAACTTATCAAAAAAAACATCTTGACCTATTTAAAAATAAAGAAGAATACGTTCAAGTTTTGACTCCATATTCTTCTATTAATTTTATATCAAATTTTAAGTGTAAAATATCTTCGCCTTTATATCCCAACGCCGATAAAACACCGAAACTTGCAGATTACTACAAATTATTACAAAGTGATCCAAATTTTACGAAAATTGACGAACTGATGTTGTTTAACTCAAGATACATTCCAACATCAAACTTTATCAAAAACTATGCACAAAAATCTTTCAAAAAAAACTATTCTATCCTATCGATTTGTGAAGATTTAATGCACCGAATTTTTAACGATTTTACGTATTCTTCAGGTAAAACAAATATAAATACAAGTTTAGATCAAATTATGGAAAATAAATGTGGTGTTTGCCAAGATTTTGCACATATTGCAATATGTTGTCTAAGATCCTTTGGTATCCCTGCTAGATATGTAAGTGGCTACATAAAAACTGGGAATTCTTCAACTAATTTCATCGGTGGAGATGCCTCTCATGCTTGGTTTTCCGTTTACGTTCCATATTTTGGTTGGATTGATTTAGACCCAACAAATAATACATACATACAATCCGAACATATAACACTATCTTATGGTAGAGATTATGATGATATTAGTCCAATAAAGGGTGTAACTTTTGGTGGTGGAAACAGTCAAATGTTTGTCAACGTAACAGTAAAAGAAACAAATAACAACTAGGCAATTTTTACCTACTAATACATTGAAAAATATATATTTTTTGATTTTACTTTCTACATTTTTTATTGTATTCTAAAAATAGATGTATAGGGAGTAAAATCATGAGAACTATGCCGTATAACTTATCCGGATCAAGCTCTACAGCAATATCGTCAGCTTTGTATAGAAATAAATCTATAACATCAAAGTTTGATAAGGATGCTGTTGCATTATCTACTGGAAAAAAAATTAATACATCTTACGACAATTCGACTTTATATTTTAAAGATATGCGTCTTTCTGAACGTGCAGAAGGAATTAGTGGTGTATTGGATGGACTTTCCACAATTGTAACAGAATTAAATGCATTTTCATCCAACATTGATTCTTTATCGGATTTACTACAGCTGGCAAAATCGCTAGCAAATTCTGCAAGAGACAGTATAAATTATATTAAACCCATTGTAGGAAACAAATTAGAAATCACTAGAACTGACATGCTTTCAAATTTAACTGGAGTTGCAACAGAAAATAAAAAAACTCCTCCAGGTAAGGACACTTTCTTATTAAGAACTGGTGATGCAGATAAAGTAGAATCCGATTATTTGATGACAGAAGAAACAACCTTAAAAGATTTAGGTTTAACAAAAGGTGAGGAGTTTAATATTAAAATTGGCGAACATGATTGGATTACTTTAAGAATAGATAATTTAGATTTAAAGGTCACTGACTTTTTTGGACAAATCTCTAATAAACTAGAAAAAACTACAATAAATGAAGATGGAAGTACAACAAAAATACCAGGAGATGATATTTTTGATGTTTCTATTCTAGAAGGGAAATTAACCTTAACGACAACTGATTTAAGTCCAATACTAATTGATGACGCAACAGATTATGAAGATGAAAATAAGCGTTATAGCACACTTAATGCTTTTGGTTTTGATATGTCAAATACGCTTCAAGTATCAATAGAAGATGATTGGAATGTTCAAAATTTAATGGATAGCATAAACAAACAATCTAGTGATATTATTGCATCTATTAATCAAGATGGACATCTTGAAGTAACATCTATTTATGGAAAAGATTTAGTTATTTCTGATCAAATTGGAAATTCTGCTTATGCTTTTGGAATAAGTGGTTTTTCAGATACTAGCGAAAGTGATCGAGCAAATTATGCAAATAGATATAATGATTTATTAAAACAAATAGATTCGCTAGTTGATGATAGCTACTTTAATGGAATAAATTTACTAAAAGGAGACTCCATACAGGCTATTTTTTCTGAGAATGGAGATACTTATCGTACGATTCATGGAACAATGCTCGATAGTAATTCTTTAGGCTTAGGAACAGCTATAGATAGTTGGCAAAACCCTTCGGATATTTCAAATGTAATAGCAAGTATTGATTCTGCCCTTGAAAAATTAGAACGCGTCTCATCTTCTTTCGATCGAGCATCTGCCATGATACAATCTAGAGATACTTTTATGACGGCTATTTCAGGAACGTTTCAGAAAAGTGCTACAAAATTAACCGAAGCTGATGCAAATGAAGTTGCTATTGAACAACTATCAATTAACACACAACAACAGTTGATTAATCAAGTAATTAGTCTTACACTAGAGGCTAACAGTAGTGTACTATCTTTATTTTAATATTGGAGTTTTTTTATGCCTTTAAAAATTGAATTAAAACCAAATGAACGTTTAATCTTAGGAAACGCATTGATTACAAATGATCACGAAAGAACAAGATTATTTATTGATGGTAATGTTCCTATTTTGCGTGAGAAATACGTTCTTACAGAAGATCAAGCAGACACCCCTTGCAAGCGAGTTTATTTTGTTTTACAGAAAATGTACTTATCTTCAGATCCTAAAATTCTTCATCCTGAATATTTTAGTTATGTTAATGATTTACTCACAGCTGCTCCTAGTTTTACTTCCGAAATAGATTTAATCAATAATGATATCTTAGGTGGAGATTATTATGGAGCATTAAAAAAGATGATGGTTGTAATCGATAAAGAAGCTGAAATTTTAAAAAATGCCTAACTTATAAAAAAGAGGATTTTAAATCCTCTTTTTTTATTGTCTAAAAATTTTCAATCAATCGTTTGAATTATTATTGACTTTTCAATCAATCGTTTGTATAAAAAAAAACATCAAATGAATTTTTATGGGAAATAAAATGAAAAAAGATTCAAAAAAAATTTTATTAGAAAAAGCTGAATCAATTTTTGCTAAAAAAGGTTTTTCTGGAACCTCTACAAGAGAAATTGCTTCGGCTGCAAAATTAAACATTTCATCTATTTCTTATTATTTCGAAGGGAAAAAAGGACTATATCAAGCGATATTACAACAATTAGTCGATAAGGTTTCTGAGGCATTAAAAGATGAACTTCCCTACGCAAAAGAAATAAGCGAAAATGGAACTCCAAAAGATGCTGAAGAATGTGTTTGTAATTTAATTACATCATTATGTTCTTTTATCCTTTCAAAAGATTTTTCCTATAATGGAATTGCAATTTTTCTCAATGAATATACGAATCCTGGAGAAGCTTTTCCGATCATATATCATGGATTAATTAAACCTATTCACGAAATTTTTACAAATTTAATTGTGAGAGCTTCATGTTCTGAGAATCATCCAGAACAGAAGGAAATGATTATGCTTTACACATTTCCTCTTTTTTCAAGTTTATTTGTTTTTAAAACAAGAGAAAAAACTATTATTCAACATATGAACTGGAAAGGATATACAGAAAATAACAATCAGAAAATAATAAAAGTTCTCTTAACTCAAGTAAAATCGTTTATAAATCATATAAGTCAATAAATAAGGAAAGGATTTTTGATGAAAAAAATACATACAACGGTAGCTCTTATTTTTTCTAGTATTTGCTTTACTACAACGGCAAATGCTTCAGGATGGGCAACAGATGATTACAGTATAACCGGATTAGGCAGAGCCTATTCTGATGGCGGTTTAGTTGGTGATGACTACTCTGCTTTAGCATACAACCCTGCAGCTATGACACTTGGAAAATCTGGTATGCAAGTCGGAGCATCTTATGTTCATGAACATGCCAACGTAAAAGGTGAATTAGTTGGAAAAGGTCATATTGATTCGACAATGGAAGCTCAAGTTGCTATTCCAAATTTTTTTGCACAATACAAATTAAATGACACTTTTACACTTGGAGCTGGTATGTACATCCCATTTGGATTAGCTTCAAAATATAGACCTAATTGGGGGGCAACAGATCATGGAATTGACGCGGAAGTAAAAATTGCAGATTACTCTGCTGGTTTTGGAGTGAAAATAACTGATAAATTATCTTTAGGTTACGCTGCAATTGCTAGACATGAAAAAACAGAAATAACATCAACTTCTGCTAATATTTACTTGAATAGGATGAAAGCAGAAGATTGGGCATTTGGTCAACATTTCGGTTTAATGTACCAATTAACAGAAGCTACGAGATTTGGTATTGCTTACAGAACGAGAACACAACATCAAGGAAAAGACAAATCTTCTATTGATGCTTATTGTAAGAATGGTTTATCTTCATTTTGCAATTTTGAAACAAAATTAACTATGGATACTCCTGAACATGTATTGATCAATGCTTATCATCAGTTAAACGATCAACTCGCTTTATCCTTTGAAGCAAAATGGACACGTTGGAATCGTTTTGATGCATTAACTTTTACAGGAAATCAGATAATTCCAGGAACCAATAAATCTTTTAAAACAGAAACTGCTCAAAATTGGAAAAATACCTGGAAATTTGCCGTTGGTGCTGACTATAAATATGATGAAAATTGGACATTTCGCGCTGGTTTAGGATTTGACAAATCACCTGTTCCTAATTCTTATGAACGTATTGCAAGTTTACCTGATGCAGATCGCTATAACACAGCTATTGGCCTTACATATAAAACAGGAAAATGGAGCTATGATTTAGGGTATATGTTTATGTATTTCAAAAAATACCATATCAGAAACGATCGCCATGACAAAAATGGAGTACCAGCTAACGTCTATCCATTAGATGCAAAATATGATATGAATGTTCATGTTTTAGGTGCTCAGGTAAAATATGAATTTTAAATAAATTTTACACTCCTAAAAATAAAAAATCCCCACCTAAAGTGGGGATTTTCTTTATTTATTTAGCAAATTTCCTTGTTCATCAAATTCCAATTTTTCTTTGGTAATTTTTGCTTTAGATTTCAAATCATTTACAAGTTCTTCCATCAATTTTGATTGTTGTGAACTTATCAATTCTTTTTCAACCTCTTCATAGGAAGGAACTTCAGCTAATCTGCGATCTCCTGCTTTTATAACATGCCAGCCAAATTGTGTTTTTACAGGAACTTTTGTATATTCCCCTTCTTTTAGTTTGAATGCAACTTCCGAAAACTCAGGAACCATCAATTCGCGAGAAAAATATCCTAGTTCTCCTCCTTCTAAACCTTTATTTTCTGAAAATTTATTCGCTAATTCTGCAAAATCAGCCCCCTTATCCAATTTACTGATAATATCTCTAGCTTCTTTTTCTGTTTTTAACAAAATATGAGCAGCTGACATTTCTTCTACAGGAGGATTATCCTTTTTATATTGTTCATATGCAGCCAATAAATTTTCCTTGGTTTGCTTTTCTTTTATTTTTTTATCTAAATATAAGCGAGCTACTACATTTTTTTCCATATCTTTCATAGTATCTTTATATTCACTTGTTTTTTGAATTTTTTCAGCTGTACCTGCTTGATAAATAACACTCATGTCCACCAAATTATCGACAAGTAATGGATAAACTGCTTTCATCGGCATTGCTGATAATTGCGGATTTGATTTTTTAATTTTTTCAATAGTACTAAGCGTAATTTTTTCACCATTTACTACTGCAACAACACGTTCAACATCTTTTGCTTGTGCTTGAAATGCTACTAAAATAGCAGCACCTAATAATAAGATTTTTTTTGACATCTTTTTTCCCCATTAAATTTCTTTAAAGTAGGAATATCATATCATCTTTAGAATCAAGGTAAAGCTTAAAATAAAATTGACACTTCATAGTACTTGTGCTTATTTAAACATAGTATTTTTAAGAGGTTTCAAATGATTGGATTTGTATTACGTAAAATTTTTGGAAGTGCTAATGACAGATATGTAAAAAGTCTTCAAAAAATTGTTTTAAAAATTAACCAACTAGAGGATTCTGTTTCAAAATTAACTAATGATGATTTGAAAGCTAGAACAACTTGGTTGAAGAACAGGATATCCAAAGGAGAAACTCTCGATGACATTCTTCCCGATGCATTTGCAACTGTTCGAGAAGCTGCTAAAAGAACGATTCATCAAAGACATTATGACGTACAATTAATTGGAGGAATTGTTTTACACCGTGGACAAATTGCTGAAATGTGTACGGGTGAAGGAAAAACTTTAGTTGCAACTCTCGCCGTTTATCTAAATGCCCTATCTGGGAAGGGAGTTCACGTTGTTACTGTTAACGACTACTTAGCTCAACGCGACTCCGAATGGATGGGACAAATTTATCGATTTTTAGGATTATCCGTTGGGGTTATCATTAACGGATTAGACGAAGATGAACGCAGAAACGCTTATTCTTGCGATATCACGTATGGAACAAATAATGAATTTGGGTTCGATTATCTTCGGGACAACATGAAGTTTTCTATTGATGACATGGTGCAAAGACCTTTCAATTTTGCTATCGTCGATGAAGTTGACTCTATTTTAATTGATGAAGCCAGAACACCACTTATTATTTCCGGACAAGCGGAAGATTCATCTGAAAAGTATATCCAAGTAAATGAACTTATCCCCTTATTAAAACCTGAGCATTATGAAAAAGATGAAAAGCAAAGAACAATCAACTTAACTGAAAGTGGAACTTTGTTTATGGAAAATTTACTCCAAGAAGCTGGTTTAATTTCCGGAGCAATGTATGATTCTATAAATGCCCACATTATTCATTATGTTGACCAAGCTCTTAGAGCTCATAAAATGTTTCAGAAGGATGTTGACTATATTGTAAAAAATGATCAAGTCGTCATTATTGATGAATTTACAGGAAGAATGATGGCTGGACGTCGTTTTTCTGATGGTTTACATCAAGCTTTAGAAGCAAAGGAACATGTAAAAATCCAACCTGAAAATCAAACCCTTGCATCAATCACTTTCCAAAATTATTTTAGATTATATCCTAAATTAGCTGGTATGACGGGGACTGCAATGACAGAAGCAGCTGAATTTAGTGAAATATACAATCTTGAAGTAATTACTATTCCTACAAATAAACCCATTATTCGTGTTGATCATCAGGACGAAATTTATTGGAAGGAAGATCAAAAATTAACAGCAGTTATTGAGCTTATCAAAGAATGTCATGCTAGAATGCAACCTGTTTTAGTCGGAACAACTAGTATCGAAAAATCTGAAGTATTAGCATCAAGATTAAAGAATGAAACTTCTTTAAAATTTAATGTACTTAACGCAAGACACCATGAACAAGAAGCTTATATTATCGCTCAGGCTGGAATTCCAGGAGCTATTACCATTGCAACAAATATGGCAGGTAGAGGTACAGACATTCAACTTGGCGGTAATCTTGACATGCGGATTGCTCAAGAATTAAAAGATATCGAAAATCTGGAAGAAAAAAATAAAAAAATAGAAATAATAAAAAAAGAAATTGAACAAGGTAAAGAAGTAGCTCTAAAAGCTGGTGGGTTATATGTTATCGGAACAGAAAGACATGAAAGTCGCCGAATTGACAACCAACTTCGTGGAAGATCAGGACGTCAAGGAGATCCCGGAGCTTCAAAATTCTTCTTATCACTACAAGATGATTTACTTCGTATTTTTGGAGCAGATCGTATAGAACGTTTCTTAAAACCATTAGGTGGTATCGATGAATCTGATGTAATATCAAGTCCTTGGATTTCAAAAACATTACAAAAATCTCAAGAAAAGGTTGAATCCCGAAATTTTGATTTACGTAAAAATATTCTCAAATATGATAATGTCATGAATGATCAGAGAAAAGTCATTTATGAACAAAGGAAAGAATTAATGACTGCTTCAAGTATTACTGATTTTATTATTGGTATGCGTGAAGAAATCGTTGATTGTATCGTTGAAAATTATATTCCTGAAAAATCAGCCACAGAAGATTGGAATATCAGTGGTTTTAAAGAAGAAATAGAAAAAACATTAGGTATGATTCTTCCTATTGATTCTTGGTTAAATGAAGGCTTGAGTAGCACATCAATTAAAGAAAAAATTTTACTAGCTTGTGATGAAAAAATGAAGGCCAAAAGACATTCTTTTGGTGATGATTTTATGAATATCTTGGAAAAAGATATTACATTGCAAACATTAGATTTACTATGGAAAGAACACTTACAATTACTTGAATATATGAGACATACTATTGGTTTAAGAGCTTATGGTCAAAAAGATCCTTTAAATGAATATAAAAAAGAGGCCTTTTATCTATTTAGTAATATGATTTCTAATATGCAAGAACAAGTAACTCGCTTTTTAATGCATGTCGAACTAGTACCCGAAACTGTTAATTCTTTAGAAGAGAATAAACGTCAATCTAAAAACATTGAATTGCATGAAAAACATGAAAAATCTTCTGATGAAGATACTATTCAAAATAGTCCTTTCAGATATCAAAAAGATACTAATTTTGACAAAAACGATCCTAATACTTGGGGAAAAGTTTCAAGGAACGCCCCCTGTCCTTGTGGTTCTGGGAAAAAATATAAACAATGTCATGGAAAATTAGCATAAAAAAAAAGCCTCATTCAGAGGCTTTTTTTACATAAACTAATAATGTAAAAAACAATGCCTATGAGCAATCCCCATCCCCAAATAGGTGTAAACATCACAGAGGTGTCATATTGATCCAGACCGACTAACAAAGTTAGTATTTCATTTAAAGATAAAACTATCCGTTCTCCTGTACCAATCGCTACAATATTTTCTGCAACAAACAAAAACAACGAAAAACCTATAAAAACATAAGATAAAAAACGAAAAACTTTCATCAAAACATCCTTTTACATATTATCCATAGTTTAAAAGATAATTCATTAAAATATTAATAAAAATATATCTTTTATCTTGATATTTCATAAAAAGAGATTATACAAATAGCTTAGATAAATCATGTGGACAGATGGATGAGTGGTTTAAGTCACTCCCCTGGAAAGGGAGCAGAGGTTAATAGCCTCTCGCGAGTTCGAATCTCGCTCTGTCCGCCATAATCTAAAGTTTTTATTTTGCAAATATGATTACTATAAAGTGACAACAAGTTTGAGAAAAAGTGACAGGGTATATTGAGAAATTATTCAAATGATTGAATCATATTTGAATTATTCAATATATCGGTAATAACATTTGGCCAATTGTTCTTTTCACTATTAGTAAAAATTAATTTTTCTTTTGCTCTTGAAGCACCAACAAAAAATGTATTTTTTTCTTCTAAAATTTTATCAAAATTATCTTCTTGATAAGCTTTATTTAACCCCCACCAACTAGTAGCGTTAAAGTCTATAAAAAATACAGTATCAAATTCAAGACCTTTGCTTTTGTGAATAGTCATTAACTTAACTTGATTTTTACCCAAGTATTGATTTATAGCACAATTTAATGTTGAACTATTATCCATACATCTTTGAAAAAATATATCAAAAGATTTTTTGATTTTTTTATAATCTGCTTCATTACTCAATATTTTATATCTCTTGATATTATTTCCCAAAAATGAAATTATATAATCAGTACATTTATCGATTCCCATATTATAATCAATATTTTTTATGATGTTATTAATTTCTTCTATCATTTTTTTATATTGTTTCTCGTTAGAAAGATTAATATTACGAAGTTGTGAATACATAAATATTAATTCTTTGTTATCATTTGGGGGTATTATTTTTTCTTTTTTTCGGAAAATATTAATAAATAGATCTGATAAAGGTTCTTCAACGACATCTTGAATTCGAAAACCTCCTTTATAAATTTCTTCATCTTCATTCCTCAATTCAAGACCTAAATTTTCGAATACTGATTTTACTTCATTTGCATATTGGGTTGCTTTTTGTCGTATTATTAATGCAAAATCATTTGGATGTAATGTATTATTATTTTGTAATATTTTATTTATATATATTGCTATATTGTTAGCTTCGTCAAGCTTATTACTATATTCACCTGCAAAAATAGAATGCTCTAATAAATTTTCTCTAATTGATTCATATTCTATAAATGTTTCATTGTCAGATGTTATATTCTTTCCTATATAATTGATAAAATCCACTATGTTTTTATTTGATCTATGATTGATGCTTAAATAATTATGCTTAGCACTAAAGTCTTTTTTAAACAGTTCAAAAACTTGCTTATTTGCTCCTGCCCAACGCATAATCATTTGATTACTATCTCCAACAGCAATAATTTTACTATTGTAATCATTAAATAACTGTTTTATAAATTTATATTGATTTATAGTTGTATCTTGAAATTCATCTAAAAAGACATATTCATATGTACTAGCAATGAGATTTCGTACTTCATTACTATTCTTAATTATGGTATATGCTAGGCTTTTACATGTATCCCAGTGCAACTTATTAGTAATAATATTTCTATTTATATCATTTTTAATATTCTCTGCAATATTATTTGAAAGATCAAATGGTAAATTTTTAATCTGCTCAAATGCTCCAACTTCAAAATTTGGATTCAATGGACTTATCCATTCTGGTAAAAAACAGGAAAATCTTCTTACAATAGATATAAAAAAAGCATCAAATGTCAATGAGACAAATTGATTTTTTGCATCTTCCCCACATCTTTTATTAATACGCTCTTTTAAATTTTTTGCTGCATCTACCTTAAAACATAAAGTTAATATTTTTTTAGGGAATTTACATAGTCCTGTTTGTAATAAAAAACAAGCTTTTTGAGCTAACATCTCAGTTTTTCCTGTACCAGGACCTGCAGTAATTAATATGTTATCAGTATAATTCTTGATAATATCGTTAAGTATATTATCTGAAATTTTAATATCTGGACTAACCTTCCAATCCACAAGTTTTATTAAAGGCATCTATTTATCTCCTTTAATAAGATTATTTGCTTTTGTAATAAATCTACATAAATTTTTAGGGGCAGTTTTTTTAAAAGTCTCATTTGGAATTTCAAGTATTTTTTCAATTGCTATATAATGAGATGAAACTTTACTTTTTTTGCAAAAATACTCTTTATATCGTTTTAATTCTTCATCTTTTAATTCAATCTCAAATTTTTCGTATTGCGCATAATTACCATTTTTTTTCAATACGGAACTCAAAAGTTTTTCTCTATTGTTTTCATTATTTTCTTCTGAGTATATTTGCGGATAGTTTCTTATCATATACATATCAAGATCTAATGGAGTTGAAAAATAAATATTACTGTTTTCCAATATTTTAAAAAGATCAATAAGTTGTTCTTTGGTAATATTTCCATTTTTAATATCGTCTATTGATATTCCTTGTGGTAATTCAATTGCTTTGCCATAAGCCTCTAGCTGATTTATTGCATATAGAATTCTATGTAAACCACCTCCATACCGTCCTAAATCAAAATCTAACAATGTTATATATGGTATTTTTAAATTTTCCAATAGTTTCCACATATAATTAACATGCCTACCTCCTAATTTAGTAAAAGACACAAAATTTGAATCCAAATTTATATCAATTTTTTTAGCAATATTAGGAATAATAATTTCTTCAGAATCTCCTTCTCCTAAAACTACCAACTTTGAGAAATATATTTCAGTATTTTTTAAAATTGCTTGATTTAAATATTTATAATCATCATCTTTTAAAGATGTTGGTAACAAGATCTCTTTGACAGAAGAAAATCTATATTTTTTACCATTATATTGCATAAAATATCTAATTTGTTTTATGTTTTTTGCCCTTTTTATTACTGCAGGTGAGTGAGTAGAAAATAATCCAACCATATTATATTGATTATGCTTTATATTTTCAAATAAATCAAAAATCTTTGTTAAATAAAATGGAGATAAGTGATTTTCCGGTTCTTCTAGTGCAAATATAGTTAAAATTGAAGGTATTTTATCATATTGTTTTAATCCTTGTATTTCATTTCTATAATGTTTTTGTTCTATTTCAAATAGTGTTAAAGATAATGTAATATATAATAATGAAAGTTGTCCATCACTTAAATTATCAATATCAACAGGATTTCCATGTTCATTTGGCACCAATTTTAAGCTTATAGAACGGAGTAAATCGTTAAGATTGCTAGGAGTAACGTCAAATTGTGTTTTTGAGTAACATTTTAAATAATTATCATGAGTAGAATTCCAATTTTTATCAATAATATTTTTTATATTTTTTAAAGCTTCAATGTCTTTTATTTCATCTTGTAGCTCTTTATTAAATTCATCAATTTCTTCAGATTTTGTTTTTGTTTTATCATTTTTCCCTTTTTCATCTTCTAATTCCGCATAATCTGTTATAAGTTTAACTAGTTTTGAAATATTATTTCGCAAAATAGCGTTTGAATGTCTAAAAGCAGGAATATACCTTAGTTCTATTAATTTTCTATCTTGACTTATAATAGAAGATTTAAATTCATAATTTTCTCCAAATGGAATATCTTTGTCTGTATTTACCCAATACACGCTCGTATCAACATCATCGTCATATTCTGTAGGAGACCATTTTGCCTCTAAACGAATTCTAGCTTGAAATATTTTTTTATCATTCGCAAATATATAATGTTCAAAAGCTGCAAGTGTCTCCGGCAATTGATTAGTATTTGTAATTTCAGGAAAATCAAATGTTATATCAATATACATCTCACGATTTTTAACATTATCAATTTTTTCATTTATGCCTACATAAAAATCTTCTTTTTTTATAGTTCGTTCTTCTTTAGTTGCCCCAAATATTTTGGATAGAGCCAAAAATACAGAACTCTTACCACTACCATTATTGCCAATAAAAAATGTAAGGTCCGGTTGCAATGTTATTTTTTGTGCTCTTGGTCCAAAACATTTAAAATTTTTTAACTGAATTTGAGAAATATACATTGCTTTATTAACCTCACTTATATTTATGCATTTACGAGTGTCTTTGATAGATCTTTAGCAATATGCCAAAATAAAACCGGAGGTACAGCATTCCCAATTTGTCTATAAGCACTTGTTTCACTTCCTGCAAATTTAAAATTTTCAGGAAAAGATTGAATCCTCGCAGCTTCTCTTGGCGTAAAACGTCTGTATAATTCTTTTTTTGAATCAACTAATAATACTGGGTCTCTAGAATTTAAACTTACTTTTGCTAGATGACTAGTTATAGTTAAGCACGGCTCATCTAAATTTTGCCACAGACCTCTTTTCATATTTGGCTTTGCATTTTTCATTCCTTTAACTGCCCTTTCAGAAAAATAATATTTTTGATCTTTCATTGCTAAATCTTTGATTACACTAGATAATGGAATCCATTTCCCAACATTTGGCGCCTTGGGAAATAAATATTTTTTATTTAAATCATTTCTTATTCCAACAATAACAACTCTTTCCCTTTTTTGAGGAACACCATAATCAGCAGCATTTAATAATTTATAAGATAAAGTATAACCTGCATTTTCAAATGCTTTACAAATTTTTTTGAAAATTTTCCCATTATGCAGGGTCAAAAGCCCTTTTACGTTTTCAGCAATGAAAGCTTTCGGTTGTTTATCTTTTACAATTCTTACCATTTGTTTATATAAATTTGCTCTATCATCAAAAGGATCTTTTGTTGGATTAACTGTACTAAATGATTGACAAGGGAATCCACCAATGACAATATCGCAGTCGGGAATTTCATCTGACAATATATTGCAAATATCGCCACATTTTAATTGGTTTGTTTTAAAATTAAGCGAATGTGTTGCTAATGCTTTTTCGTCAATATCCAATGCATAAATAATTTTATAAGGCAATTTTTTATATTTTTGGTTATTATACTCAAAATCACCCAAAATTCCTAAATCACAACCGCCACAACCGGCAAATAATGATACAACTTTATACATTTGCCACCTCCTTAATTAAAGGAATAGATTCATCAATACTTGTTTTTGAAAAATCAAATCGATATGTTATTGGTGTAGCTTGTATTCTACCATCTTTAATTTTGTCTGCGACATTCTTTATAACAAAAATAGTTGTCCCTTCTCTTGTTATATATACTCGGAAAATAGAATAATAGTCTTTATGCTGATGGGCAGCAACCCATTCATTTCTTGTAACATTAAGAGTATCAATCCATAAATCATCTTCTAATGTTGGACAAGTATACCGTTTTGTCGTCTTTACTTCGATATATTTAACGAATTCGGCTTCTTCTCCACGTTCAGCAACAACCGATTGAATATCATAACCAATGCCTTTTGTTTTTCCTAGAGAGAGCACCTTATTTACTAAACGAGGATTGAATTTGGCAACTCTGGCTTTTTCGTATTCATATACAATATTTTCTCCTTCATCACCAAATTCCACAAGATTTATTGTAGATTTTTTCTTTATCACATCTTTTTCTTCTATTTTCTTTGGCTTGAATTCAAGAGCTTCTGAATGAGTTACAAATAAATTAGCATTTA
Organism: Alphaproteobacteria bacterium; assembly: GCA_024413465.1. Classification (GTDB taxonomy): domain Bacteria; phylum Pseudomonadota; class Alphaproteobacteria; order CAAGCB01; family CAG-977; genus UBA2903. The sequence continues at coordinate 3,639 of JAKSVU010000001.1, read as the reverse complement.
AGGAAAGTCTTGAATAATATGCGTCCCAATCATATTGTAATTGTTTCCTATCTTCAATATTTTCTAACTGGTATTTATAAATATTAAATTCAGGTGCTTTCCCACAATCTTCTATAAAAAGATTTATTGTATTATTTTCTTTAGGATTTAATATAACTTTTTTATCATCAGTAATTCTTATTAAATTAGCTAATTCTAAATAGTTTAATTGCTCATTTATATGCTGCCATGAATATGACGAAGCTTTTCCTGAAACTATAATGTCTCTTTCAATTCCTGCCTCCTGAGCTTTAGATATAACATCTAAAACTTCATATGGGTTAGCATTTCCTTGCAGTACGTCTAACGAGTTTAAAACATAATATCCTATTTCTTTTTTTGAAATATCAACTTTTGCAGTTTTTGCAATTTGGAGTAATTTCAATATAAAGGCATTTGGTCTAATAGAAATCCTGTTCTTTATCCTATCCAATACAGTTGTCGCAATTTTTTGTGAACCATTAGGGAATTGCATCTTATAACAAATATCCTTAAAAAATGCTGGTTGATCGTTATCCTCTAAATATTTAGAAGTTCTTTCCGATTCATATACCATTCCATCTTCTGCAAAATAATACATTCCAAACAATTTTCCAGAAATTTCAGTTCTGTGATTATCAAGGGTTTTCTTTTTTCTTTCGGAATCAGCTTTATCATATTCTGATAAGAATCGTTCGAAAGCATTATTAAAGAGCTCTTCAAAGTCATTATGAGTACAAGGACAAATTTCATCTATTACCTTTGCGTATGCAGGCAGCAAATCATCCATTTCCTTCTGAGATTTGCCTCTTATTATAGTACACCTGTACTGTTTTGTATAATCATACATCTTCTGTACTCCTTTTTAAAATGTTTGAAATACTCTCACCTATGGCTTTTGCAAGCAACGGAGGAACAGCATTACCAACTTGTTTTAATTGACTCGTTTTTATTCCGATAAATTTAAATGTATCCGGAAATGATTGTATTCTAGCTGATTCTCTAACGGTTGGAACTCTATTTTCTTTGTAGTGAAAATGATGGTTATGCCCTGTATCAATCGTAAAACACGGTTTTTTACTATCCATACGAGTCCAAGCAATATGAACTTTTCTTGTGCTCCATAGTTCTTTAGGAAGGTCTTTATAATTTCCTCCATCGGGAACCATTGCAATAATTTTTTTTGTTTTGTCATTGTGTATTGTTATAGAATGATTTAAAATGCTGTTACTGTTTTCTCGCATTTTTTGTTGGTATTTGTTTTGAATGGCAATTTTATATGGGATATCTTCTCCTAAAACTTTGTCATCTGGAACAAAATCCAAATCGCTAATTGCATCTTTACAAGTCCAAGCAGGGACATTTGTTCCATTGCCGCACAACGGATCAGGATATTTATATTCTACTTTATTAAATTTATTATTATTTAAACCAACAAAAAATACTCGTTTTCTTTGTTGGGGTACACCATAGTTATCTGCTGACAATATCTTCATTTGTACGTTATATCCAATTCTTGAAAAATCTTCCAATACTTGTTCAGCAACTTTCCCTTTAAATAATCTAACCAAACCGGGTACATTTTCCATAACAAAAATTTTTGGTTGAATTTCTGATACAAGTTGAACAAAGGATTTGTATAATTTGTTTCTCTCGTCATCTATCATTCTTTTTCCCGAAACTGAAAAACCCTGACAAGGAGGTCCTCCAATTATTACATCCACATCTTTCGCTTGTATTCCAATTCTATCTAAAATGGCATTTCCATCTATATTTGTGATATCATCATTCAATGTAACTGCATTAGGAAAATTATGTCGATAAGTTATAATCGCATCTTTCCATAAATCAATTCCAAAACAAATATTAAAGCCAGCTTCTTCAAAACCTTTTGAAAAGCCTCCACAACCACAAAACAAATCTATTACATTATATTTTCGTTTTTTCATTTTTCTTTTCTCGTTTACTTATAGGCTTATTAGTTTCAGCAGGAATAGCCCAAAATCCCCCTATTTTAAATGCTCCATCAACTCTACCTTCAGCACAAAGAATTTGCACTCTGCGTTGAGAAATATTCCATTCTTTTGCACATTGGCTTGCTGTTTTAAAATTCATAATAAAATTCTCTTAATTAATCTAAATTAATTATATTCGACGGGGCGAATAATATCAACATTATTAATTTTTGTATCTTTTCGACACAAACAGTTCCAATTCCTTTATTTCAAAGGCATTAATGTCATAGCAGAAAGGAGCAATGCTATGACAGAAAAAGATTATATGCTATATGGTACAAAAATTTTAAATCTAAAAACTCAAGAAATAAGTTTACTGATTTGTCTTTGGATAAATAAGTTTGCAGACGGAACAATTGATTTTGCTACGTGTGTTGATAAGAACGGTAAACGCTACAATATTGAACTTGATAATATCATAGGTTTTGAAGATGATTTTGAAAAATAAAAGAACCCATGAAAAATTAGAAATTTCACATCAGGAATTTAAAATTAAGTTTAAAAAAGAAATTGAAAATGCTTATCAAAGTTATAAGCGAACAGAATTAGCTAAACCATATTTTAAAACTGTAAATTCCACTGAATCGGATTTTTACTTCAATCTTCAATGGAATTTTAATAATCATGGTAATTCGGTTTGGTATATAGAAAAATTATAGGTGCTAATATGGAAAAAATAGAAGGATTTCAAATATCAGAAAAAGAATTTAAAGAATTAAATCAGCGAGTTGAAAATATTTATAACACTGTCGTTGTTATTGATTATTTTTGCCAAAATCAAAAAGAAATTGAGGAATTGTATAATTTATCGCCAATTATTACAAATTTAAGAAAAGATGCAGATTATATGAATGCATTTTTTATTAATTATGGAAACATTAATTAAATGCGTTTTAAAAACCTTTTAACTCGTTTTAAATTTAATTTTTATTTGTTTAGAGTATAAAATTATCCACAAAAAATAAAACCCATTTTAAAAAGGTTTTAAATGGGTTTTACGAAAAGTTATAAATTAAAAATTACTTACATTCATTTATTGATATTTTTTCTACTTGGAATACAGGTATATCATACTTAGCATGGATATCGGCTTGATTATTTTTTATAAATATCATAACTTTTGTACTTAAATAAAGGCATATCATTATCAAGGTCTGGGATTTCTCTAATATTAGAAGTATTAAATTTTGAATGTACAAAATCGTTGCCATCACGAATATTTTCTAAAGTTATATATTCATTTAAAATTTTAATTAAATTATTTGCGGCATTTGTATATTTTGGTTTTAATGTTGTAATTATTTCGTCGATATAGTCTTTATAACATCTATTTGCATTAACTTTTGCGGTATAAATTTCTCTTTTAAATTTTTTAATTTTTTCTGTAACACCAACTATTGTATCTTGGCAAATATCAATTTCTTCATCAAATTTTCATAATCGTTATTTTCTTTTATTTCTTTATGCCATCTGTAAATTGTACCTATTGCGACTCTACCGAGTATGTTAAATAAAATGGGATACAAATTTCCGTCATTATATGCGTTAAGAAAATCTTTTCCTGCTTTTGTTTTATCTTCTTTATTATGATTTTTATAATCAATCC